>NZ_CP168124.1:4125000-4867385 GCF_042019215.1 Lysinibacillus sp. RS11
TGCTCTGGCGGACCTTTCCAAGTCGCTTCATCTAACTCGCTCTTTTGTAACTCCGTATAGAGTGTCCTACAACCCCAAGAGGCAAGCCTCTTGGTTTGGGCTCTTCCCGTTTCGCTCGCCGCTACTCAGGGAATCGATTTTTCTTTCTCTTCCTCCAGGTACTTAGATGTTTCAGTTCCCTGGGTCTGCCTTCAAGACGCTATGTATTCACGTCAAGATACTACGCGATTAAACGTAGTGGGTTCCCCCATTCGGAAATCTCCGGATCAAAGCTCACTTACAGCTCCCCGAAGCATATCGGTGTTAGTGCCGTCCTTCTTCGGCTCCTAGTGCCAAGGCATTCGCCGTGCGCCCTTAATAACTTAACCAAGTTATTAAGCCTATAAAAAAAACTTAAAAAATAAATGTGTTTGTTACAATTTCAATGTCGTTTTATCCAGTTTTCAAAGAACAAGTTTTGAAGTATTTCATTCAGAAGAATGAACCTTCAAAACTGAACGCAAAACGTAATCTTACAAACCCTAGGTTTGTATTCCGAAAATATCCTTAGAAAGGAGGTGATCCAGCCGCACCTTCCGATACGGCTACCTTGTTACGACTTCACCCCAATCATCTATCCCACCTTCGGCGGCTGGCTCCAAAAGGTTACCCCACCGACTTCGGGTGTTACAAACTCTCGTGGTGTGACGGGCGGTGTGTACAAGGCCCGGGAACGTATTCACCGCGGCATGCTGATCCGCGATTACTAGCGATTCCGGCTTCATGTAGGCGAGTTGCAGCCTACAATCCGAACTGAGAACGACTTTATCGGATTAGCTCCCTCTCGCGAGTTGGCAACCGTTTGTATCGTCCATTGTAGCACGTGTGTAGCCCAGGTCATAAGGGGCATGATGATTTGACGTCATCCCCACCTTCCTCCGGTTTGTCACCGGCAGTCACCTTAGAGTGCCCAACTAAATGATGGCAACTAAGATCAAGGGTTGCGCTCGTTGCGGGACTTAACCCAACATCTCACGACACGAGCTGACGACAACCATGCACCACCTGTCACCGTTGTCCCCGAAGGGAAAACCATATCTCTACAGTGGTCAACGGGATGTCAAGACCTGGTAAGGTTCTTCGCGTTGCTTCGAATTAAACCACATGCTCCACCGCTTGTGCGGGCCCCCGTCAATTCCTTTGAGTTTCAGTCTTGCGACCGTACTCCCCAGGCGGAGTGCTTAATGCGTTAGCTGCAGCACTAAGGGGCGGAAACCCCCTAACACTTAGCACTCATCGTTTACGGCGTGGACTACCAGGGTATCTAATCCTGTTTGCTCCCCACGCTTTCGCGCCTCAGCGTCAGTTACAGACCAGAAAGTCGCCTTCGCCACTGGTGTTCCTCCAAATCTCTACGCATTTCACCGCTACACTTGGAATTCCACTTTCCTCTTCTGCACTCAAGTCCCCCAGTTTCCAATGACCCTCCACGGTTGAGCCGTGGGCTTTCACATCAGACTTAAAGGACCGCCTGCGCGCGCTTTACGCCCAATAATTCCGGACAACGCTTGCCACCTACGTATTACCGCGGCTGCTGGCACGTAGTTAGCCGTGGCTTTCTAATAAGGTACCGTCAAGGTACAGCCAGTTACTACTGTACTTGTTCTTCCCTTACAACAGAGTTTTACGATCCGAAAACCTTCTTCACTCACGCGGCGTTGCTCCATCAGGCTTTCGCCCATTGTGGAAGATTCCCTACTGCTGCCTCCCGTAGGAGTCTGGGCCGTGTCTCAGTCCCAGTGTGGCCGATCACCCTCTCAGGTCGGCTACGCATCGTCGCCTTGGTGAGCCGTTACCTCACCAACTAGCTAATGCGCCGCGGGCCCATCTTATAGCGACAGCCGAAACCGTCTTTCAGTATTTCACCATGAAGTAAAATAGATTATTCGGTATTAGCCCCGGTTTCCCGGAGTTATCCCAAACTATAAGGTAGGTCGCCCACGTGTTACTCACCCGTCCGCCGCTAACGTCAAAGGAGCAAGCTCCTTCTCTGTTCGCTCGACTTGCATGTATTAGGCACGCCGCCAGCGTTCGTCCTGAGCCAGGATCAAACTCTCCATAAAAAGAAATTTGATTAGCTCAAATTGTTTTGCTGGCATCATGTTTGATGTCCAAAATTTTGTTTCGTTCACTAACTCAAGGTTAGCTACTAAAAACTTTATTGATTACGTTTTGCTTGTTCAGTTTTCAAGGTTCATTTACCATCGCTCGTTTTCGGCGACTTCTTTATATTAACATCTCACTCAAATCATGTCAACAACTTTTTTTAAAAAGTTTTTTTCTTCATTTCCTTGAGTTGTTTTGTTATGTCTTAGCGACAATTAATATAATACAATATCAATATATTAGTCGTCAACAACTTTTTTTAAAAAATATCGAGGTATTTTTTATACCTCGATATTTAGCATACTACAGTCCTTGCTCTATTTCTAGAGCTTCTTTATTTACCTTATAATGACGGTGGAATATCATTTCGCTTTTCGCAACGACAGGTTCAATTTGAATATAGCCTTTATCCACTAAATATTCTATAAACACTTCTAAATCCACTGAATAATTCATAAGCTCATCATGGTCGTGCAATTCCTGAATTGTCCAACTTTCTTTTGCTTGCATTACCTCTAAAATATGTTGAGCGCCGTCTCGAGTACGCGAATGTATTAAAAACTCACTTGCTAAAAACAATAACTCTAATCGTTTTTCAATCGGCTCATTACTCGTTACAAGCTCCTCATATAACTTATAAATCGCCGGCTCGATTTTTTTCACTTGTGCCCAAACAGTTACTTCCGGATAAAGTCCACTATCAATAATGGATAAACGCCCTAAATGATGCAACGAATCTACTACATGATTATAAGCATCAAGATAACTACCCTTATCAAAGTACTCTTTCCCTTCTAAATAACGTCGAATTAATTTTGAGAATTGAATACCCGTTTTAATTTTACGACCGCTAAACGGAAACTCCTGTAATTCAATTTTTAATTTATGAAGAAATTCATTACGATCAAATAATACTCTACCAAAGAAAATCCAATCGACCACTTTTTTATTTGAGCCAATTAGTAACCATTTTCGTATTATTTTCTCACTAACAGTATGTAAAGCTACTTTATTCCCTTCATATACGTAATGTTTCGTAAAGACTGGCTTTTCCGCTTCTTTTACAATAATAAGTAAGACTGTATCAAAAGTATCTGTAACATTACTTTGTTCCTCACGTTTTTCTACTAAAATAACGCCTAATGTATTCGACTGACTTGCACGTTCCTGGTATATCGGACGTAAAACTTGCTCCATGTTCAGCCCTCCTCTATTTGCTTATAACCTTTTATCTTCATTCAGCGGATGTCACGGATTTTCAAAGGAATGAATTTAAGGATGTTAGCCTAAAATCTTCGCATCCTGCGAAAACGGCTAACTGACCTGCATCGGTGCTGCTGTCGCTACGCTTTCGCGCAAAAAACATCTGCAGGACTGAGCACTATTGAAAATCCGGACGAATTGTTGATCTGCGCGAAAGCGCAGCGACAAAACAATTACGCCAAGGCGAAATCGATTTCGTTAAAATTTCGACATACTCTAAAAGTATTCCTTCTTTCTATACTCTCAAAGCTAAAATACTTTGTTCTTATGTGTTATAGTAGATTTTAGATTGGGAGGCAAGATGATAAATGAAACCTTACAAAAGTAAAATTAATAAAATTCGTTCATTCGCATTAGCACTTATTTTTATCGGCTTTGTAGTTATGTATGGGGGAATCTTCTTTAAAAACAGTCCTATTCTAGTATTAATTTTCATGTCCCTTGGTGTACTTTGTATTATTGGTAGTACAGTCGTATATGCATGGATTGGCCTTCTCTCAGCGCGAGCCGTTCAAGTAGAATGTCCTAATTGCCATAAGCACACAAAAGTATTAGGCCGTGTAGATATGTGTATGTACTGCAATGAACCATTAACGCTGGATCCAACTCTAGAAGGAAAAGAGTTCGACCAATCTTATAATAAGCCAAAAAAATCCTAGCCCTTATATAAGAGCTAGGATTTTTCATTACACCTTTGCAGATTCATCTTTACACGATGGACAAGTACCGTAAATCTCTAAACGATGCGAATGCACATCATAGCCTGTTACTTGTGATGCAAAATGTTCAATTTCATCGAGACCAGGATAATGGAAATCGACTATTTTCCCACAGCATTCACAAATCATATGATAATGATCATTTGTAATGAAATCAAAGCGACTTGAAGCATCACCAAATGTTAGTTCTTTCACTAAACCAACTTCACGGAATACGCGAAGATTATTATAGACAGTCGCTACACTCATATTCGGGAATTTCCCTTCAAGTGCTTTATAAATTTCATCCGCCGTTGGATGTGCCATAGATTGAATTAAATATTCTAAAATCGCATGACGCTGAGGAGTAATACGTACACCAGTTGTTTTTAACGTGTCAAGTGCATCCTGTAAATGCGTTGCAGACATCGTCATGCACCTCTTTCATAAATATTATTACTTTATAATAGTTATAAATAGTGTATCGAATTAGACTTACTTCTGTCAACATTCGTACATTTTCTAAATCAATAACATTTAAATATATAGGGACATACGATATCTATTGCTTAATACATTACTGGCCCCATTTTGAAAAATAATGATAAATGCTAAAAAACGATTCTTATACCGCTTCAATAGCCCCTTGATAAATCCATTACATTTTCTAAATCTGTTTCACCACGCAACCACTTCTCTAAACTTGGCTTAAAGATCTCTAAGCTACGTTCAACATATCGGTATGAGTGACTTGAAATATGTGGAGATACAATAACATTCGGTAAAGTCCATAAAGGATGATTAGTAGCTAAAGGTTCTTGTTCAAATACATCTAAAACAGCATAACCAATTTCACCTGATTGAATAGCATGAACCAGAACATTATCCTCTACTAAGTTTCCACGACCAAAATTCATAAATATAGCATCTTTTTTCATCGCTTTAAAATGTTCTTCTTTCAATAAGTGTGTAGTCTCTGCTGTTTTAGGTAATACAGAAATGACAATATCAGCCTTGGGTAACACTTCGATTAATCGATCAAAGCTCACCATGTCATTCATATAAGCCGATTCTTTCCCTGAACGGTTACAGCCTATTGTCGTAACACCAAAAGCTTGCAATAAACGACCTACTTCCGAGCCGATCGCTCCTGGTCCTAAAATAAGTGCTGTACTATCACGCAACTCGGTTTGTTTCGCTTTTTTTGACCATTCGCTTTTCTTTTGCTGCTCATACATCCAAGGCAGTGCACGCTTAATCGCTAAAATATGGGCGAGCATCGATTCTGCCATTGGTGTTTTATGAATGCCACGCACATTTGAAACTAAAATCCCTCGTTCAACAATGGCTTGAGCTGGCATTTTTTCTATCCCCGCTGAAGCTACAAAAATCCACTTAAGATTTATGGCATACTGAATATTTTCATCATTTAAATCTTCACCATATGTTACAAGCACATCTGCTTTTTGTAGCTCATCGTTTGATAAACCATTTTCAAAAATAAAATCAACTTGTGGAAATTGTGCTACCAGTGGTTCGCGTAAGTCTGGTCTTGGTTCAAATGTAAAATAAACTCTCATTGCTTTGCCTCCCATTCCGCTAAATATGTATATACTTCTTCAATATGATTTTTCACACGTACTTTACGCCAAGCCTTTACCAAATTTCCTTCTATATCAATTAAAAATGTTGAACGTTCAATCCCCATATATTCACGTCCATACATTTTCTTCAGCACCCATACTCCATACGCCTCTGCCACTGCATGATCTTCATCCACTAATAATGAAAATGGTAATCCGTGCTTATCTATAAATTTTGTATGCTTTTTTTCATCGTCAGGACTAATGCCAAGTACAACTGCATTTAATTGACTAAAATCTTCATGCTTATCACGGAAGTCACATGCCTCCGTCGTACAGCCTGGTGTCATATCTTTAGGATAAAAATATAAAATAACATTTTGTCCCTTATAATCCGCTAACTTTACAATTTCTCCTTTTTCATTCACAAGGGAAAAATCTGGTGCTTTTTTTCCTTCTATTAAAGTCATATCAATCTCCTCCTCTGTATGATTCATTTTACTCTAAGAAACAAAACAAGTCATATTCCTTAATTTCTTTGGATTTCTTTCACTGATAGGTCTACAATAGATGAAGTATAAAAATTAAGGAGGCAATATATATGAATCACACAAAATCTGAGGCAGTACACGCAGAAGCGCTACAGCATATCGTTGGTGGTGTAAATAGCCCTTCTCGTTCTTATAAAGCAGTTGGCGGTGGCTCACCTGTTGCCATGGTCCGTGGGAAAGGTGCTTATTTTTGGGATGTTGATGGCAACCGTTATATCGACTATCTAGCAGCTTACGGCCCAATCGTTACTGGTCACGGTCATCCACATATCGCAAAAGCAATTACAAACGCTGCTGAAAACGGCACTTTATTTGGTACTCCAACTGAATACGAGGTTACTTTTGCAAAAATGCTAAAAGAAGCAATTCCATCAATGGATAAAGTACGCTTTAATAACTCTGGTACAGAAGCTGTCATGACAACAATTCGTGTCGCTCGTGCTTACACTGGTCGTACAAAAGTTATGAAGTTTGCTGGCTGTTATCACGGTCACTTTGACTTAGTATTAGTAGCTGCTGGCTCTGGTCCTGCAACATTAGGAACACCAGACTCAGCAGGTGTTACAACTTCAACAGCAGAAGAAGTTATTACTGTACCATTTAATAACCCTAAAGCATTTACGGAAGCAATGGATAAATGGGGCGATCAAATTGCTGCTATTTTAATAGAGCCTATCGTTGGAAACTTCGGTATCGTAGAACCAAACCCAGGCTTCCTAGAATTAGTTCATGCAACAGCCAAGGAAAAAGGTGCATTAACAATTTACGATGAAGTGATTACTGCATTCCGCTTCCACTATGGTGGTGCTCAAAACTTATTAGGCTTAACACCTGACCTTACTGCACTTGGTAAAGTAATCGGTGGTGGTTTACCAATCGGTGCATATGGTGGCCGCAAGGAAATTATGGATACAGTTGCTCCACTTGGTCCTGCCTACCAAGCAGGTACAATGGCCGGAAATCCTGCATCCATGCAAGCTGGTATTGCCTGCCTAGAAGTATTACAAACGCCAGGTATTTATGATGAAATGGACCGTCTCGGAGGCATTTTAGAGGAAGGTATCTTGGCTGCCGCGCAAAAACATGATGTAACAATTACTGTTAATCGTCTTAAAGGGGCTCTTACAATTTACTTTACAGATGTGAAAGTAGAAAACTATGAGCAGGCTGAAAACTCAGACGGTGAAATCTTCGGCCGTTTCTTTAAATTAATGCTTGAACAAGGGGTTAATTTAGCTCCATCGAAATATGAAGCATGGTTCTTAACAACAGAACATACAGAAGCAGATATTCTTGAAACAATTAAAGCAGTAGATAACGCATTTTCTCAATTGTAATGATCTAATTACACAAGTCTGATCAACAGTTGCTTTCAAGCTGAAAGGGGCACTTTTGCCTCATCGTGAATAGAGCAATTTAGTGTTGACGAAAACAGCGTCTTCGATTAACTACAACTATAAATGAAAGGCGACTCTCCTAAGAGTCGTCTTTTTCATTTAAATGACATACAAATCTATGTATTTTATGAACACTTCCTTCTATAATGTAAAGAAGCATCAATTATGCCTCGGCATAAAGAAGTTAAAATTTTAGACAGAAAGGACATCCATTTTCTATGAAATTAGGTGCCCGTGTATTTAAAACTGGTGTAGCCATTGTGTTCGCACTATTTATTGCTGAGTTGCTAGAGTTACCTTCACCTGTTTTTGCTGGAATTGCAGCTATCTTTGCGATTCAGCCATCTATTTATCGCTCCTATCAAACGATCGTTGAGCAAGTACAGGCCAATATTATAGGTGCTACCATCGCGGTCATTTTCGGCTTACTTTTTGGTCACCATGTAGTAGCAGTCGGCATTGCCGTCATTACTGCTATTGGCTTAATGTTAAAATTTAAACTTGAAAAATCGTTGTCTCTAGCACTTGTCACAGTTGTAGCAATTATGGAGATTCAGGGTGATGACTTCATTACATTTGGCCTTATTCGCTTTATTACCATTTTAGTTGGGGTGTTAGCAGCATTTGTCGTCAACCTATTATTCCTGCCACCAAAATATGAAGTAAAGCTTTTCCGTAAAATTTACTTTTTACAGGATGATATAATTCGCTGGACGAGACTTGCTGTACGTCAGGCATCTGAACATACGTCTACAAAAGGAGCATTAAGCAAATTTAAGGATCGTATGCAACGAGTTGATACACTGTATGATTTTTATAAGGAAGAGCGTAATTACTTAAAAAATAAAAAGTATGTAAAAGCACGTAAATTGGTCGTTTATCGCCAAATGATCACAACGTCAAAGAAAAGCTTGGAGCTGCTTCAGCGTCTTCATAATCATGAAAATGAATTAGCACAGCTACCAACACAATTTCATTTAATGATTCAAGAGCGACTTGATTTCCTGCTGACTTACCATGAGCAGCTATTGTTAAAATATACCGGGAAATTAAAGCCTGAACATTCAGAGTGGAGTAAAAACATTGATTATGTTCAGCGCAATGAGTTGATGGAAATATTCATTAAACAAATAACGTATGCACATGATGAAGGCGATACAGAATTCTCAAGCTATCACTTGCTTTATATTTTATCGCGTATTTTAGATTATGAAGAAAACCTAGAGCATTTAGATACGCTCATCGTGTCGTATCAGACTCATCATGGTCATGAAATCAATGTGGAATTTGAAGAGGAATTTATTTAGTAGCTAAAATCATACAAAAGGGCGAAGGGTTGGAAATATCCAATACTTCGCCCTTTCTGTTAACTTTTCATTTTTGGGTCAAGTGCATCACGCAGACCATCCCCCATTAGATTAAATCCAAGAACCGTCAACATAATAGCCAAGCCTGGGAAAATCATCGTCCACGGTGCCTTTAATAAATAGATACGTGCATCCGCAAGCATTTTACCCCACTCTGGTGATGGTGCTTGAGCTCCTAATCCAAGGAAACCTAGTGCTGCTGCTTCAATAATCGCTGTCGCTATTGCTAGCGTTCCTTGTACGATGATTGGCGTCATTGAGTTGGGTAAAATATGCGAGAATAAGATTCGTGAATCACGCATTCCAATCGCCTTTGCTGCAACGATATATTCCTCTTCTTTAACACTCAATACTTTCGAACGAATTAAGCGTCCAAAGTTCGGTACATTAATAATCGCAATAGCAATCAATGCATTTTGTAATGATGGCCCAAGTACTGCTACAACTGCAATAGCTAGTAAAATACTAGGGAACGCTAACAAAATATCGAAAATACGCGAAATAATCGTATCAATCCATCTTCCATAATAACCCGCAATAATACCAAGTAAACTACCTACAACCACAGAAAGAATAACCGAAAAAAAGCCTACCGATAAAGAAATACGAGCGCCATGTATGATTCTAGAAAAAATATCCCGACCAAAGTCATCAGTGCCAAACCAATGCTCACTTGACGGTGCTAATAAACGATTCGTTAAATTTTGTTCATTACTACCTTCAGGAGCTATCATCGGACCAAATATAGCAATTAAAATGAAAAATAGTACAATACCTGCACCTACTAGGGAAATTTTGCTCTTTTTAAAGCTACGCCAGCCTTCTCTCCAAGGACCTGACGCACGTTCACGACTTGGTGCTGCCTCTGTTTTTATATTTATCGCTCCAGTCATTATCGCATCTCCCCTCTACTTGTATTTAATCCGTGGATCGATCACTGTATACAGTAAATCCACAATCAAGTTAATCATGATAAAAATAAAAGCAATTACTAAAATACCTGATTGAATAACAGGATAATCTCGGAAGCCAATGGCATCATAAATATAACGACCAATTCCAGGCCAGCTGAAAATTGTCTCTGTTAAAATTGCACCACCAAGCAATAAACCTGTTTGCAAACCGATAACTGTTAACACTGGAATCACTGCATTTTTCAAAGCATGTTTATACACTACAATAAACATTTTTTGTCCCTTCGCCCGTGCTGTACGTACATAGTCAGAGCGCATGACTTCAAGCATCGACGACCTAGTGATCCTTGCGATAATCGCCATCGGAATTGTCGCAAGTGCCATCCCCGGCAATACTAATCTCTTTAAAACCTCAATAAATTGATCAAAGCGTCCTTGTATAAGCGTATCCAGTAAATAAAAATGAGTAATGGAAGTTATCGGATCTCGTACATCCTCTCGTCCAGACGTTGGAAACCAACCAAGCTGATTACTAAAGGCCCACTGTTCCATCAAACCAAGCCAGAAAACGGGCACGGACACCCCAACTAAAGCAACAACCATTACTACATAATCAAACCAGGAGTTTTGAAACCATGCCGAAATAATTCCAGCGTTCACTCCAACTACCACTGCGATAATCATTGCAAATAGTGCGAGCTCAGCTGTTGCTGCTAAATATGGAATTATTTCCTCGGAAACAGGTAACTTAGTTCGTAGTGATATCCCTAAATCCCCCTGAAAAATGCCACCTAAATAACTAACATATTGCGTATACCATGGCTCATCTAATCCTAAACTTGCGTTTAATGCTTCGACCGCCTCTTTCGTTGCCTGTTGCCCTAAAATTACTTGCGCTGGGTTACCAGGGATTGCACGAATTAACATAAAGACGATAAAAGTCATTCCAAGCAAAACTGGGATTAATTGAAATACACGTCTTCCCATATAGTGAAGCATCTTCTTCACCCCTCTGTTATTTTCATAATATACTTTTGCATCAGGTATATTGATTAATCGTTTTTGTCCACTTTTTTAAATTAGAGGATTGTCACCATAATGTGGGGTTGATTTCCGTTCCGACTGGGCGCTTTCCTGGGGGCGTCCGATGAGCCGCTTCGCTTCGCTCCAGGGTCTCGGGGCAACAGGATGTTGGTCACGAAGGCGTTATCACAGGACGTGATGGTTTTAGCCTTCGTTCCTCTGACGCTGATCCCCAAGGAGTCGCCCTGTCTCCACTCCAATCAACTTATATACATGGCGTTTTAACAATGGCATTCCCAACTTTTGATGATGCGTCACATAAAAAAATAACTCTAGCCTACCAAAAAACGAGTATTTTCATATAATTCTTTAGTAAAAAGAATCTGCGAGATTTCTACGGCTTACCCGCAGAAAAGCAAGCAGATTCTTCTAAATCCATATTAAAATAGAATTCTACTATCTACTGCATATCTACTACATCTAAACGGTCAGAACCTGTTGGATGTGCAATATAGTTTGTAACTTTAGTGTTCCCAGCTAAAATTGGAGTAGAGTGAGCAAGTGGAACCCAAGGAGCATCCTTAGAGATAATCTCTTGAGCTTGCTTGTAAAGTTCATTACGCTTGTCCTCATCCATTTCTGTTTGTGCAGCCACTAATAGTTTGTGTAGTTCTTTGTTGTCATAGAACGTATAGTTGTTAGAGCCAATATTATCACCGTCTAATAAAGTGTAAAGGAAATTATCCGCATCTCCGTTGTCACCTGTCCAACCAAGTAAGAACGCATCCGCCTCTCCATTTTCCGCCTTATCTAAATACGTAGCCCATTCAAACGTTACAATCTTAGATTTCATACCAACATCTGCTAAATTCTTTTGAATAGCTTCCGCAATTTTTTGACCATCAGGCATGTACGGACGTGGCACAGGCATAGCCCATAGTTCGATTTCTTTACCATCATAGCCTGCCTCAGCTAATAATGATTTTGCTTTTTCTGGATCATATTCATAGCCTTTAACCTCATCGTTGTAGCCTGCAATTAATGGAGGCATTGGATTTTTTGCTGGCTCACCTAATCCTTCAAAAAATGCATCTACTAATGCTTGTTTATCGATTGCATAGTTTACTGCTTGACGGACTTTTACATTATCGAACGGTGGACGTGTTACCGTTAGTCCAAGATAGCCAACATTCATAGATGGACGTTCGATTAATTGTAAATTTGCATTGGATTCGATTGAAGCTTTATCTGAAGGGCTTAGGCCATCAGCTACATCAACCTCACCATTATTTAGAGCATTTAAGCGAGCTGAGTTATCTGGGATTGAACGGAAAATAACTTTATCTATTTTCGGTAAATCTGCAATACGGTAATCAGGGTTTTTCTCAATTGTGATAGAATCATTTCGTTTCCACTCTACAAATTTGAATGGACCAGTACCTACTGGATGATCTTTAAGTGCCTCATCATTCTTTTCAAATGCTGCTGGTGAAGCAATAGCAAATGGTGACATCGCTAAGTTTTTCAAGAACGTTGCTTGTGGTTGAGCTAGTTTAAAAATAACTGTATAATCACCTTCTGCAGTAATTGATTCAACTATTTGCTTCCCACCCATAGTAAATTGAGAGTGGTAGTATGGGAATTTATCAGCACCAGCTTTCCAGCGCTCAAAATTTTTCACGACTGCTTCAGCATTAAAATCAGTACCGTCATGGAACTTAACCCCTTCTTCAAGTTGCATCGTGTACGTTAGACCATCCTCTGAAGGTTCCCAAGATTTTGCTAGACCTGGTTGCAATGTTACATCTTTCTCTCCAAAGTTAATTAGAGTCTCATAGATGTTAACCGTAACTTTAAACGATTCACCTTCTGTCACTGTCGCTGGATCAAGAGCAGTTGAATCTCCACCACGACCATATACTAATGTTTTTGGTTCACCACTACTAGCTGTATCGCCACCAGTTGAAGTATCTTTACTACCCGTATCCTTAGTATCTGAGCCACCACAAGCAGCTAAGATTGTCGAGAGAACAAGGATAAGCATTACACCCAGAGTCCAAAGCTTCTTTTTCTTCATTGATTTTCCCCCTAAGTTTTTTTATATCATTGAATGTTGGATTGCGGGATAAAGATGGCAAGCAACATAATGACCCGGCTTCACTTCTTGCATTTTTGGAACTTCTTGAGAACATTCTTCCTTTTTAAAAGGGCATCTCGTATGGAAAGTGCAACCACCTGGCGGATTTGAAGCACTTGGAATATCTCCAGAAATAATGAGCTGTTCACGTTCAAACGTAGGATCTGGAACAGGTACCGAGGATAGCAGTGCCTGTGTATAAGGGTGAAGTGGCTCAGCATATAAATCCTCGCTAGCCGTAAGCTCTACTAACTTCCCTAAATACATCACACCTACCCGATTACTAATATGGCGTACAACCCCCAAATCATGGGAGATAAAAATATAAGTTAACTTCAGGTCCTTTTGTAAGTTTTGCAATAAATTCAATACCTGGGCCTGTATGGACACATCGAGTGCAGAAACGGGCTCGTCCGCAATAACCATACGAGGATTCGTCATAAGTGCACGGGCAATACCAATACGCTGTCTTTGACCACCACTAAATTGATGTGGGTACCGTTTCACATGGTATTCATTTAACCCTACGATTTCGAGAAGCTCTAAAACTTTTTGTTTCCGTTCCTTTGCATTGCCTATTCCATGAACAATAAGAGGCTCCTCTAATATTTTCCCAATATTATGTCTCGGGTTAAGAGAGGCATAAGGATCTTGGAAAATCATTTGAATATCCCTACGTGCTTTACGCATTTCGTTGTTGGATAATTCTGAAATCATTTTGCCTGCAAATTCAATTTTCCCCTCTGTTGGCTCAAGTAATCGCATTAAGAGTCGACCAGTAGTTGATTTGCCACATCCCGACTCCCCTACAATGCCTAAGGTTTCCCCTTCAAAAACCTCAAAGGAAACATCATCTACTGCCTTTACATCACCAACCTGTGTATTAAGGATGCCTTTCCGAATCGGAAAATACTTTTTTAAGCCATCAACCTTCAATAACACTTTCGACACGTTGCTCCACCTCCTGTTTCCCTAGTAAAAAACATCTGGATTTATGCTGCTCTGCTGCTTCATATAAAGGTGGTGTTTCTTGTACACAACGATCCATCACAAATTCGCAACGCGCTGCAAAACGACAGCCTACCTGAACACTTCCTGGTTTTGGTACACTACCCGGTATAGAGTAAAGATTGTCCTTTTTATAACGCATATCAGGTACAGATTTAATAAGTCCTTGTGTATAAGGATGCTTCGGATTTGCGAATATCTCTTGAATAGGCGCCTCCTCTACAATCTGACCAGCATACATGACAATTACACGCTCGCATGTTTCTGCTACAACACCTAAATCATGTGTTATTAATAACACAGCTGTATTTAAACGTTTATTTAAATCTTTCATAAGCTGCAAGATTTGAGCTTGAATCGTAACATCTAATGCAGTAGTCGGTTCATCAGCAATTAATACCTTCGGATCACAGACAAGTGCCATCGCAATCATAACCCGTTGTCGCATTCCACCTGATAATTGATGAGGATAATCTTTTAATAATTCCTCAGCACGCGGTAAACCTACAAGCTTCATAATTTCTACTGCCCTTGCAAAGGCTTTCTTTTTCGACCACTTCGGATTATGAATTAAAATCGCCTCTTTTAGCTGGTCTCCAATAGTAAATAAAGGATTTAAGGATGTCATAGGCTCCTGAAAAATCATCGCCACATCTTTTCCACGAATTTTCTGCATTTGTTTATCAGATAATGTCGCGAGATTTTTGCCATCTAATAGTATGTCTCCACCCGTTATTTTTCCTGGTGGTGATGGTATTAATCCCATAATAGATAAAGAGGTGACACTTTTACCGCTTCCTGATTCCCCTACAATCCCTAAAATTTCTCCCTCATGTACAGAAAAATCAATATCATCTACGGCAGGAATTTGTCCATCATCTGTAAAAAAGGTTGTCTTTAAACCTTTTACTTCTAGCAACTTTTTCCTCATGATCAATCGCCCCATCCTACCTATATTTTACTTAATTACATCTGCCCTAAAAAACCTACTCTAACTATCACTTTTTTCTATATTTTCAGATAATTCTATCTAAAAAATATTACTCTTTCAATCATTATTATTCTTCAATAAACATAAATTTTCTACATCATTCGATTTTTGTATTAATAATATCTTATTAAACGAAAGTAATTTATAAAGATAACAAAAAAATAGCCTCCCATTTACATTTAAATGGAAGACTTTTTATAGTTTATTTACTATTAACGCATATGCATCCTCAGAGTCTTTAACTTGAATATCTCAATCTAAATGTTGCACTTGGAATAAATTGTAGTATGTCCCCTCTTTTTGCATTAATTGCTCGTGTGTACCACTTTCAATTAATTGTCCATGATCGATAACAAGAATTTTATCAGCATGTGTAATTGTAGAAAGTCTGTGAGCAATAATAATTGTTGTACGCTCATGCGCAAGTGCATCTAGTGATTCTTGAATAAGCGCTTCACTTTCTAAATCCAATGCAGAGGTTGCTTCATCTAGTATTAAGATAGGTGGATTTTTTAAAAATACACGAGCGATCGCTACTCGTTGCTTTTGGCCACCTGATAACTTCACACCGCGTTCCCCGACCTTTGTGTCATAGCCATTTGGCAAGCTCATTATAAAATCATGTGCATTTGCCGCCTTGGCAGCAGCAATGACCTCTTCATCAGACGCATCTGGCTTGCCCATTAAAATATTCTCTTTTACTGAATCACTAAACAAGATATTATCCTGTAGAACTATGCCAATTTGTGAGCGTAAAGAATGTAAAGTTACATCTTGAACATCATATCCATCAATACGCACTGTCCCATTTGTTGTATCGTAAAAGCGTGGAATCAAACTAATAATGGTTGATTTACCTCCACCGCTCATACCAACAAACGCTACTGTCTCTCCAGCATTAATAGTGAAATTAATATTGTTTAAAATTTGTGAGCCATCAGCTTCATATTGAAAGTTCACATTGTCAAAGCGGACCTCACCATTTGCCCGAGGTAGCTCTAACGCATTCGCCTTGTTTACTACTTCATATGGTTCGTCTATTAATTCAAACATTCGATCCATCGATGCAATGGACTGTGTTAACATCGTTGATGAACTTACAAGACGACGGAGTGGACCATAAAGGCGTTCTATATAAGCAATAAAGGCAACCATCGTTCCAACTGAAAGAGAACCATTAATAACCTGATAACCTGCATAAGCAATTACTAAGAGAGGTGCTACATCCGTGATTGTATTTACTACTGCAAAGGATTTAGCATTCCATTTTGTATGGTCCAGTGCCTTCTCTAAAAATTCACCATTTGCTTCATCAAATAATTTTTGTTCATGTTTTTCTAGTGTGAAGCTCTTAATAATGCTCATTCCAGCTACACGTTCATGTAAATAACTTTGTACACCTGCAAGTGCTTGCGAACGTTTACGTGTCAAAGACCGAAGTTTACCAAAGAAGTACTTCACACTAAATGCATAGAACGGGAATGCAACTAGTGCTACTAGCGTCAGCTTAACATCCATGGCAAACATAATACCGATAGCAATAACGATTGTCGCAAGATCGAGCCAAATATTCATTAAGCCTGTCATGACAAAGGTTTTTGTTTGTTCCACATCATTAACAACTCTTGAAATAACATCGCCAGCTCTTGTATTTGCATAGTACCTTAAACTTAGTCGCTGTAAATGCGCATATATTTGTTGTCGAATATCAAAAAGCACTTTGTTACTAACATGTTGAGCAAAATATTGACGGTAATATTCAATCGGTGGTCGAATAATAAAGAATACAATGATCGTACCACCTAACCAGTAAAACAGCTCTTTCGTTTTCTCAGCATCCGTTAGATTGTCTGCAGCGATTATATCATCTAACACAATTTTTATGAGTAACGGGATAAATAACGGAATTGCAAATTTCACTATACCGATTAATATTGTTAAAATAATTTCCAATGTATATGGTTTTACAAACTTCATATAACGCTTTATGCTACCCAATCCATTTCACATCCTTATCAAAAAGCCTCATGGCAAAAATTGAGTATCTCATTACGTGATTATCATTTGACCGATCACTTTGCCACACAAAAAGAAACAGACATCCAAAACTGAATGCCCAAACGTATTATAGCAATATTTCGTTTGAAGTACAGTTAATATAACTTTGTCGCTAACTATTTTGGAATTAGAATAGCCCATTCACGCCATAAAAAAACACCCATTAGTAAAACTAATAGGTGCTATTAACAATCATCTGCTTGCATATCGAGCTGAAACTTATATCGATTTGTCCAGGCATCGATGAAATCAGGTGCAAAGGGTCCTCTTTTTTGTTGAATCCAGCTAATTAATTTATCGACATTGCGCTTTAAAATTTTATCAATGACATCTGGATAAGACATTTCCTTCCGATGCAACTCATATTCATCCTCATCTAGGAGTGAAAAAGACATGTCAGGAAAAACTTTTATATCCAAATCATAGTCAATATATTTAATGGCATTATTATCGAAAACAAATGGTGAGCTTAGATTACAATAATAATACACACCGTCCTCACGTAGCATGCAGATGATGTTAAACCAGTGCTCCGCATGGAAATAACAAATAGAAGGCTCTCTCGTTAGCCACGTACGACCATCGGATTCTGTCACAAGTGTCCGTTCATTCGCACCGATAATGATATTTTTCGTTCCTTTTAACACCATTGTTTCTTGCCAAACACGGTGGATACGGCCATTGTGCTTATAACTATGTATTTGTATCGTTTCTCCTTCTACCGGTATTGCCATTTTTGAAGCCCACCTTTTCGTCTATGCTACCTAAATCTAGCAGTCTCTAGTATATTATAGCAATGTGTACGCGAAAGGTGTAGTTAGAAAACCACAAATTTCCCTGCGCTCTTTTAAATTTGTACAAAATTTTGTGAATTTGAAGCAAATTTAATCAAAACAATAACCCAATTGTAATTTTTTTTAATTTTTACTCGGAGCTGACGGTTCTTTTCTTGACCCGAGCAGTTCTTTCGTCTGCCTGAGCGTTTAAGTTTCTCACTAGTCCCGTTTTTCAAAATAGAATTAAAAAGGAGCTGCCTTTTTTAAATCTTTTCGATTTAGACAGCTCCTTAGAGGTAAATGCAGCTATGCAATTACAAAGTGTTATTCACCAAGGTCTTGGTTAGTTTTTTTGAAGTTTCCTGAAGCTGAAGCTTTCTTTTGCTCTGCTTTAGCATTTTGCTTTTGCACTTCAGTAACGTCTGTTTCATAACCAAATTCTTGACTTTGACGTTGCATGTTTTTATTTGGCTGGAAATTTTGGTTGTTGTTCTTTTTCATGATCATTCACCTCCACGCTAATTATTGTGTACCGAGGTAAATGTTTTTATGCCCATAAATTTTTATAAAAATAATTTTGTCGATTAATCCTTTATTTCTTGCCAAATTTTCAGCATTGGAACAGGCATTGGTAATAACTCTATCTGTTCGCGAGTCAGCCATTCGCCCTTTACTGTTGAATTACATTTCATAAAATAGCTATTTAGATGCCATGTTAAATGTGAAAAAACATGTTTAAATGTTAGCAAATCCTGTTGAGATTGAACTTTTATAGCGTAGTCATTCATAAAAGTATCTATTGAATCTTTACCATGTTCAAGCATCGGAAACTGCCATAGATTAGCTAATAAACCCTCTGCTGGACGCTGCTCCAATAAAATTCGACCTTTGTCATCTTTACATACAAGAACATCATATGTGATATGCTTCATCTTTACTTTTTTAGATTTAACAGGCAGTTTTTCGGGCTCACCTTCATTAAATGCAATACAATATTCCCGAACTGGACATAATAAGCACTTGGGGGAAATCGGTGTACAAATAAGCGCCCCAAGCTCCATTAAACCTTGATTGAAGGACGATGCATTTTCAGGATCTATAAGTTCTTCAACTGCCGCTTCAAAAATCTTTTTAGTCTTTGGAAGTGCTATATCATCATGAATAGTAAGCACACGACTTAAAACACGCATAACATTGCCATCAACTGCATGTTCGGGTTTATTATAGGCAATACTTAAAATAGCTCCAGCAGTATACGGACCTACACCTTTTATTTTTGAAATTTCATGGCGATTATCGGGTACTACCCCACCGTAGTTCTCTAATACCTCGCGAACACCCGCTTGTAAGTTACGTGCACGGGAATAGTAGCCTAAGCCTTCCCAATGCTTCAATAAATATTCTTGTGGTGCTTCGGCGAGCAATTCTAATGTTGGAAAACTTTCCATAAAGCGATTGTAATAAGGAATAACTGTGTCGACACGTGTTTGCTGTAGCATCACTTCCGATACCCATATTTGATATGGATCCGTAGTATGCCTCCAAGGTAAATCACGTTTCTCAACATTAAACCATTCGACTAAAGATTGTCGAAATTCTGTTACATATGGATAATTCACAATGACCTCCAGTGTATTTACGATTTAAATTATGGTAAAAAGGGTATACAATTAAGAAAAGATCATTTGTGTGAAACGGTCTTAAACCCATATTCAGCACAAATGTTCATGAAGTAAATATCAGGTATTACGAATTATTGAAATATACATGTATGCAAATTGTACTCTAATTTTATGCATACTAGGAGTGGATATTTTTGGATTCAGGTACACATTTCGTTATGGGTATTGCACTCGGTGGTCTTGCTTTAGCCGATCCCGTAATAGCAAATCATTCAATGACATTTACTGCAGTAATTGCAGGTACGATTATTGGCTCACAGGCGCCTGATGTCGATACAGTATTAAAACTACGCAACAACGCTGTTTATATTCGACATCATCGTGGAATTACACATTCAATACCAGCAGTAGCGATTTGGCCCATCTTAATTACAGCAGTTTTATCATTTATTTTTCAAGATGCCAATGTGTTTCATTTATGGCTTTGGACGTTTTTAGCTGTAGTACTTCACGTCTTTGTCGATATCTTCAATGCTTATGGTACACAAGCATTCCGACCATTTTCTAGCAAATGGGTTGCACTTGGTGTCATTAATACATTTGATCCTATTATTTTTACACTACATTGTCTTGGCATTTTACTTTGGGTATTTGGTGCAAATCCAATTTGGACATTTGGCATCATGTATGTCATTATCATCATTTACTATATTTTACGTTTTGCAGTTCAAAAAGCTGTTAAGAAAGCTGTGCATAATACCATTCAGGATGAGGAGTATGTAATTGTAGCTCCTACAATGCGATTCTTCCACTGGCGAATTGCTGCAAAATCAAAAACACATTATTATGTTGGTCGTGCATACGGGCGAACTGTTAATATTTACGATAAATTCGAAATAGAACCTTTACCAAAAACGCCTCTTATTGAAACAGCCATGAAAGATCGCAATCTCGCTGCATTCACTTCATTTTCGCCATTATATCGGTGGGAAATTTCAGAGCTTGAAAATGGCTTAACAGAAGTGAGATTAATTGATCTGCGTTACCGTAGTGATAATCGCTATCCTTTCGTTGCTGTCGCTCATTTAAACGATGACAACGAGATTATCACTTCATATACTGGCTGGATTTTTACAGAAGATAAACTCCAGAAAAAATTACAGATTGGCGCAAGTAATTAAATAGCAAACCCTGACCAGCTTTGGTCAGGGTTTTGTTATTGCACCATATCATCGCTAGCATCAAGTAAATGTGAGTATTTAGGATTGCGTCCTGCAAATGCATGCAACTTATCACCATAGCTAGTAATTAATTGGCGTACTAAATTTTCAGTATAATCTGCCCCACGATAGCTATAGCCAGCTTTAGCAGATGTTGATTCACAAAACAAAAACCTATACTATAGATTCTTAATGTAAATTGGCTTTTTCCCTAGCCAATTCATTCATTTGATATTGAATTTCTTCATATTCTTCAACACTGTCATATTGGAAATATTCATCAGCATTGATAAACTGTTTATTTTCATAAACAAATTTATATTTATTTCCTCTTTCTTCGATTAAGCTACTTTCATTTATCTTCAAGTCATCGTCAAGTAGCTCATTCAGCTCCATAATAATGTCGTTGTAATTTGGTGTGTAGTAGCTGAAATCAAATGTATCATCATCATACACAAAGATTTCCTTCACTAAAGCAATTTTATCATCATCTGTAAGTTCAGCCTTTGAGCTTTCTTCAATCTGCTTCTTGCGGTCATGTGCTTCTTGAAGGTAATAATCAAGATTCTCGAAAGTCAGCTTGTTGATTTTTTGAACAATTTCAGTCTTTTGGTCAGTTAAAACTTCTATTCTTTTGGCTATACGGCTACGCATTGCTTCTACTTTTTCAGCAAAATAGCTTTCCTCTAACTGCTCCATATGTGTTTCAATCTCATCACATTGTGCATTTAACACTTTAATTACGCTATCGTGGCGCTTTTTCATTTGTTCAATTGCATGGGCAATTCGAGAATAAGTATCACCAAAACCTAATTTTACATGAACAACAGGTGTAGCACTACATACTAGTTTTTTAAGGACATTATCTGCTACAGTGCGCTTATTAGTACAAACAGATTTCTTATTCTTATTCAAGCAATAATAGCTGTAGTATTCCTTAGCTTCTTTGTTTTTACGCTTAGCAATAGTACGTTTGCGTGTGTACATACCGCCACAGCAACCACACTTTACTTTGCGATGAAATATATCTTCTGTCTTTGGTTGTCTTTGACCAATGCCACTCGTTGAGGTACGAGCTTGTATAGCTTCCCTAGCTTCATCATAGAGTTCTTTAGGAACAATAACAGGTAGCTTTCCTTCTGTTTCTACTTCGTTGCCTTTCACTCGCTTAGTTTTCGCATTAAGTTGCGGTGTATGATACTTGTTGATTTCGGGATTACCGTAATAAGCTTTCTTTTCGAGAATTTGGTGTACTTGAGAAGCTCCCCATGCTATACCTGTTTCAGTTTTCCAACCTTTTTCATTCAGTTCACGAGCTATCATACGACTCCCTATGTCTATTGCCCTTTCAAAGACATAGCGAACGATTTTAGCTTTTTCCTCATTGACCACAATAGTATTATTTTCATCTCGTTCGTATCCAAAAGGTAAAGCATTACCTGTGAAAATGCCATTTTTAATTCGATACTTCATCGCAAACCTTTGGCGCTTCGAATTAGCTCTTGATTCATTTTCTGCTAAAAAACTGTAGATAGGTAATATCGTTTCATAACTATCCCCATTGGTACAAATACCTTGTGTTTCAAACAGAACATACACTGAATTTAACTTTAGTAGATTTATCAACCTCGATGTATCTGACATATTACGAGCAAAACGGGCAACATCTTTAACTATAATGAGGTTAAACTTTGGCTTCTTCTTCAACAATTTAAAATTAAAGTTTTTTTCTATCTCACCTTGTTCTGCTTCTATACCTGCATCTTTTAGCATCTCTTGAAACGCATCTCTATCTGCATTTTTACCACTTTTTTGGTCTTTATATGTATGTAAGAATTTATACCCCTGTTCCTCACAAAATTCTTTATAGTACGCTTCTTGAGCTTCAAATGAGTTTAACTGTTTCTCATCTTCCGTTGATACACGAGCATAAACAACTGTTTTAATACCTTTTTCTAATCCATAATCAACCATAGTCAGAACTTCAACCTTTCACACTAAATACTAAAACATACACTTTATTAAACACTATCCCTTGGATATTTGCAACCGTTATTCCATCATATCGTTTCGTTTTCTTTCCCTCGTGGTGTGCGTGTAGTAGCTAGCTTGGATTCCTCATTCATCATCATCCAATTATCGGAAACTACGCCCCCTCTATCACCCATGCTATGTAACACTCCAATCATCCACCTGACACGCTCCTGACCTTAACTGACCAATATATCAACTCAGCTTCTAGGGACACGCTACGAACCTGCTATGCCCCTCTTACACGCCATCTGACACGTTCCGTAACTGCTCAATAAAACGATGATTTTACGGCTTCACGATAGCAACAAACGAAGCGGGTTAAAGCCGTATAAATCAAGGGATAAATCCTAAAGGTTACGTTTAGGTAACTACTGTGATTCCTGTGCTTTGCGTATCTTTGCTTCACGTTTTAAGGTACTCATGCTAATTTTTGTTTTTGCTTCAACCTGCTTGAACGAATGAGTTTCTTTTAGTTCCATAGCATGGTCAAGCTGTGCCTTTGTGTATGTAGGTTTACGACCTTCACGATAGTTTGGATTCTGCTTTGCTATTGCTTTACCTTCCTGTGTACGCTCAACAATCATGTCACGCTCAAACTCAGCGAAAGCAAGAAAAATATTTTTAATCAGTTTAGAAGCAGGTGTGTTGTCCAAAAGACCGATATTTAAAATGTTTACCTTTATACCACACTCAACCAATTCATTAACTAATTTACTTCCTTGCCACGCTGAACGAGCAAAACGGTCTAGTTTAGTGACCATAAGCGTATCACCTTCTTTTAGAACATTTAGAAGCTCGTTGAATTGTGGTCTGTCTGTTTTAGTACCTGTGAACTTTTCTTGATAAATAATACTAGCTCCATTTTGCTCTAGCTGTTGAATCTGCGCTTCTAGGTCTTGTCCAACTGTTGATACACGAGCATATCCATATACTGTCATTTCAGTTCCTCTTTTCACGTTCATTTATGACACTTAATTGCGACACCGTTTGATACCTTGATATCACTGCATCGGACTTTCGGTGTCGATACTTAAAAGTTGCGACACCACCGAAACTATCAGAGCAATTTGAGCACTATCTGACGAATAGATATATAATCGCTTTTAAAAAACTATCGTTAAAAAAATCTGTATTAAACGGTCTAATCAAAAAGGGATTGTTTTAATAAACAACCCTTTCAACTTCTCCTTTTTCAAAATAAACTGTCATATATCATAGAACCATATCGACGAAGTACCTAATGAACTTACAGAAGTAGTTTTATCATTCGGTTCACCTAGTGAATTTGGCTTGCTTTAATTTTATTGAATTTATCTTTATTACTTTCTAAAACAAAATCTTGAGATACAATTTCCTTAAACTTTTCCATTTGATTCTTTGGAATTGTAACATTATCAGTGTGTAGATATAATAGTAAGTCCGTATTAATATCATCTTCAACCGAATCTTGTATATACTTTAATACTTCGCCTTCATAACTCATATTTTGATAAAATTCATAAGCTCCTAAGATATCAGCTATTTCTTTGGTATAACTGTTATTTTCCCTGTAATTATCCAAATATTGAAGATAAGTGTTATAAGCTTCTCTCTCTTGTTTGTTTAATACCGCATGTTCCTTATAGTCGTTAACATATATTAATGCGCTAACAACGATTATTACTAATATTGTTGTTGCCATTAACCAATTCTTTTGTTTTTCAGTCATCTAAGTTGCTCCTTAATTATAATTACAATTTTATTTAAAAATACACATAATTGGTATTTTGATATAATACATGTATTTTCAAATAATTTCAATATATTATCGTATCTCCAAATCGAAACAAAAAAGATGATTCATTGAAGCGGAACTGCATCTACAAAAAGCCATACAACGTATGAATACAAGTAGCACGGCTCTATCTGCGGTCATTCGAGTTCTATACAACGCTCTCTCATTTATCGAGAAATGACCATGTGAATAGTTGGTTACTCGATTGCGTTGAGCGCTGTGTACAGAACAGTCATCAACAATTCGGTACTTCTTTAATAATTGTTTAATGTAAACACAACTTATCAGCTATCGTAAAGACTTTAGTTCTTCCATGAATTTATCTATACACAATCACACAATTTAGATATTGATACATTTACCCTTATGTACCGCTACTCTTTATCTATCTATGCAATAGAGCAACTAATACAGGTTTATAGTGTGATTCCTCTAGCATAAATGATGAATTGGATTGGTAGCAGTTTAGACCTTATCGTATCGTGTGAAGGTAACAAACAAACTTCTGAGTAGCATTTCTTCTATAAATCAACTATATACAACGAACATTTACCTGTGCTATCCTGTAATGTGACAAAAATACATTATAGGAGTTAAAAGGAATTATGGAAAATCCTGCTTTAAAACTTCATTCTATCTTGAGAGAAACCTATGATAATACAAATGCATTTGATTCATACGCATCATCTTGGGCAAGAATCTTTAAAATTGATAGAGATGACCCTCTTGCTCTCATGCGGAATATTAGTGGATTGCTAAATTTGTTTAACGAAACACTTAATTTAGTTGAACAGAATGAGCGACTAAACACTGAAAAAAATAAAAGATTCTTATTGAAAATTCAAGATGCTATTTTCGATATTAATTTTGATGGAAATATGCATAAGTTTACTGATTCAATAGACGAAGAAACTTTAACTGCTTTATATTTCATTGGAGAATTAATTTATTATCAATACGATTTGAACGAAAGCAAGGTAGATAACGAAAAAGTTGACGAAATTCTTAATGAAGTAAACGATTTAATTCATAGCATTGCAGAATCACCATTACCTAAAGATGTTCAAGATATTTTAATTAATAATTTAATCCTCATTAAAGATGCTCTTGATAGATATAAATTTTGGGGTGAAGAAGTATTGAGAAAAGCTCTCGAACAAACAATCGGCTCTATAGCTATAAACAAGTCCATTATTGATGAAAATCAAGATGATAATATTTACCCTCGTTTCGGTGATGTCCTAGGGAAGACAAGCTCTTTAATTACTATTGGAACAGCTATAAAAGATTACTTACTACCTCTATTTGATAAACTACCTTTTAAGTAATGCTAGGTTCACAGTTGCTCTGAAATGAAGTGAAATGAGTAATTGCCTACCTCAATTCACCTCATAGCATGTCAACGTGCGATTATGCCAACTGTTGTGATTCTAAAACTAAACCAATGTCAACACTCACAACCTCGTCAAAAGGCTCTGTGAGTGTTTTTCTGTTGTTTTTATAAGCTAACTCAAAATTGAAACGATTGAGCTTTGCTACACGTTTTATATCTGCTAAAAGCTTGTTCTTGCTCTTACGCTTCTTATATTCGTTAATTTTGTTAATATCACGTTGAATAGCTTTGAATGACCGCATGAGCATAGCAGAACAACCTACCATTTCATCTAGGTCTACAATGAAAAGCAAGGCTTCCAAACGACTACTAATGATGGTATGAGTCTGTTCATCGTTTTCAGCAAATGCATTGAACATGATTTCATCTGTAGCAAAGGATAAACGAGCTTCTAAGCGATTGGCAAAGGCATAATCAGATTCTTTGTTGCGTGATTGTTCACGTTCGTTTCTATCATAGTTAGCTAGTAATCTTGCTCCTGCTCTAGTTGCATACTTTAATGAGCCTATGTAGTCTGTTACATGATGTTTTAAGTCCGTAATCTTTGAGCCTTTGACGTTTAAATGGTGTTTGATTATTACGCTGTTATCCTTGTTAGTCAGGAAGTCAAAAGCTATATGAGCGTTCTTGACGCACCATTTGTCACGATACAAGTTAATAACTTCATGTAAATAGCCTGTGCTATCAGCTTCATAGAACGCTCTGTGTATCGTTATTTTAGCTGTATATTGTGTACGTCTTGCAAAATCATGCTGTAGCATTTTCAATGTGAAACCTGCTTCTTTATGATGGAACACGTATCTGTAGCTTTGGTCAGGATAGAAATGAGATTCCTTAATAAGACTAAAAACTGCTACTATTTCGGTGTGGGATAGCTTTGCATTGATTTCCAATGTGTCATACGATACAAGGCTTTGATGTGATGTAGAATTGATTTTGCTTACTTTATCAACAATTTCTTGTTGAGTTTGAATGAAATTGTTAGTCACATTTTTCTGTCCTTTCATGTTTCACTTTTGAGTGAATTATTTTATTAAAACATTTGAAAAACCTCACATTTTTAAATAAATCAATTTTTATCAATCTCAATTATTGTGTAAGATATTTTCTAGGAACCTCATAGAAGGAAAAGCACCTCTCAAAAGAAAGGTGCTTCACTTATCATTACGTCAAACTTTCAAAATACACTTTGTTTTTATCAGCCAATTCCTTCCTCGCTTGTTGCTTTCTTTGTACAGAAAGTTCATCATCACGAAAGGCTTGGTTCATTTCCCCAACTCGATATTTGCTAACGTTTTCAGCATCTTGAAACGCTGTTTGGCTTCTGTAAGTAGTAAGCGTCACAGTGTCTGTATCAAGCACTATTACAGGTTGAGCGTGTTCCTGCAAATGCTCTCCCAATGGTAAAACAGCAATATTTCCAATTTCATAGTGACCATCGGGATTTGGTCTGTGTATAGATGGTTTATCAGCTTCTAGACCTGTTCTTTCAAAAATGCCTTGCTGTTTAATCCATGCTTGCCAAAAATCATCATCAACTTTAATAACATTAATCAAAGCATATCTAGGTGCTATTCTTATTTGTGCGCCATCTTTTTCAACTAAATCTAGTCGATATTCAATGCCCTTAGCGATATAATATTCATCTGTTTTCGTTCGCTTTAGAGCTTGTTCGAATGAAGAAAAAAGTGATACCCCTGCATCTAATAAAGACAAATCAATGTCATTTTCAACAAACTGATTACGTACTATCGCAGTCTGCTTTTGTTTCTTCTTGCTTATTTCATTAGTATTTGTTGCCATTAATGTTCCTCGATTCTATTAGTTTTTATATTTTAATTAGTAAAGTCGCTTACCTCCTGTCACAAAACAAGCGACTCCTAAAAGGAACATATATTCCCTTCATCTTGCTGTGTGACAATCATAATACCCTACCTTTCACAACTTCTCAAGAAAAAAACATAAAAGTTCACAAAAACGACATGTTTAATTATTGCTTTTACATATAATAAAGATTATATTAAAGAGTTAACCATTTATTAATAATATTTATTATATAAAGATTAACATTTAAATTAGTATTGTCTATACAAAACAAAAACACGCTATACCATCTAATGGCAGTGTGTTTTTTAAGAAAGATGTAGCTCAACATATGGCTTTGTAGCACCAATCAAACAATCTGAGTAAATGATTCCTCTACTACTCTACTCAATTCAACTATCTACGCTCACAGGCTCGTCAAATGCTTCTAGAAGCTTGCGTTAACAGTAAAGTAAATCTGCTAGTGTTACGCATGAATAAAGGATTCAAATTGCGTAGATTGAATCTTTTATTCAGCAATGCGTACTATATCAGCCTGTGTTTTCATTTTTATACTTTCTCTAATTCTGTTTCTTATCATTGTTTGATTCCTTCAATCTCTGAATACTCAACATCAAGTGTTGTAAGTTCACTTCTATCGCTAATTAAAGTAATAGCTTCAAGTTGCTGAGAGTACATTGTTTGAAGTTTTTGTGCTTCTTCTAACGTCATTAATACATCAATTGTTAGTGTTAAAATTTTCTTTTCCATTTTTATTCCTTCTTTTAAAATTGATTATGTAAGTAAAGCTCTTGTTGTCTTGCTTACAACCTCCCTAGACCACTAAGAATCTAGGAAACACTTTGAGCCTAATGCCTGTTTATACTCGCTCAAACGAGTTTTGGACAAAACAAAAAGAGAGGATTCAATTAAGAATCCCCTCTAAATCAAGGTTTTCATATATAGGTTTTAGTCCTTTGAATCAGTTGATTCAAAATCACTCCATAAAAGTTCAATCCATACTCGTGCACGGCCTACGGACATCTGTGGATTTTTTGCAAGTAACTCTGCTGTAAGCTTTTCGATTTTTTCTTCCACTTATTTGCCCACCTTTATTGGAGATAGAATTGAAACGGGTAGAGCTTCTTGATATTTTTCGCCGCCTAAACGATGTCCCCAAGCAAAGCGTCCTTTTAAATAATCTACTTGAAAAAATTCATTTTCCGAGCCGTCTATACGATACATCTCTCCAGGAATTATTGTATCTAAATCCACTAAATACGCAGCCGCCATTAAAG
The DNA here is from genome assembly GCF_042019215.1 of Lysinibacillus sp. RS11. NCBI lineage: Bacteria > Bacillati > Bacillota > Bacilli > Caryophanales > Bacillaceae > Lysinibacillus > Lysinibacillus sp. RS11. The sequence goes on from NZ_CP168124.1 coordinate 4,154,056, forward strand.
CCTTACGCTCATACACTGCAAATTCATTAATGATTCCTAGCTGCTCCGCCTTACGTGCTTTTTCCTTAAGCATGGCTATTTCTTCTCGTAATTCATGCTCTGACATTACAGCATAATTTTTTTCGTTCATTCCTCATTCTCCTTTTCTTCTATAAAACGATCGATAACCTCTATAGGAAAACCCTTTTGATAGAGCACCTGCTTTATTTTCATTTTCAGTTCATAACCAGTATACTTCGATGAGTACTTTTTCCAAACTTTTTCGCCTTGTACATTAAGTAGCTGTTGCCATTCATCTTCACCTTGTTCAAGCTCTATTTGCCCCAGCACCTCATCTACAACAGTAAAAGAATACCCTTTTCGCATTAAAAAATCTTGAATTTTAGCTTTTACTTGTGTTGGCGTTTTCTTTTTTTCTGATCGAACGACCTTGTCAGCCAACTGTGTCGCAAGTTTTACCTGTTCCTCATGACTATATGTAGCAAGTACCTCATCCTGTAAGCTCTTATCAATCCCCTTTTTCATAAGATCTTGTCTAATCGCTTTAGGACCTTTTTTCATAGTAGCCTTTTTCGTATCGAGTAATGCTTTGGAGTAAGTTTCATCATTTAAAAAGCCATATGATTTCAACTTTTGTATAGCCTCTAAAATAACTGCCTCCCCAAATTCTAATGTGAGAAGCTTTTTCTTTACTTCATGCTCACTCCGCATTTGATAAGATAAAAAATTTAGCCCTTTATTAAAAGCTTTTCGAATCTCATCCTCATATGCAATTTCCTGTATATCAAATTCCTCAAGCACTTTCCCCTTTGTTAATCCAAATTGAAGGAGAATTGCCTCATCTACAGGAAAAGCATATTCTTCGTTCAAATATATATTATAACGTTCTGGATTGTTTTTTTGACGTGCAATTTTCGTAATAATACGCATTGGTAACACCTCGCTAATCACCATTATAACATTTTTCGTGGGTATTGCTTTTTCCCTACAGTATTCGCATGTTCGCGGGTATTTTCTCGTCGCGCGCGGATTTGGGGGTTCTATCCACGATTTTTGGGGTTCTATCCACCACTTTGGCAGTTCTATCCACGATTTCGAAGGTCCTATCCATCACTTTGGCAGTTCTATCCACGATTTCGAAGGTTCTATCCATCACTCATAGTTCTATTCGCCATTTCAGAAGTTCTCTCCGTTATTTGATTGATTTCTATACTGACCATTCCACTAGACAGGAATGGATAAAAACCAACTTCCCTGGAAATTGGTTTTAATGATTACTCATCATCCAAATTTCGCTTCTCTTCCACGGGTATTTTCCTGTCGCGCGCGGATATTTACTTCCCTTCCGCGGGTATTTTCTCGTCGCGCGCGGATATTCGCTTCCCTTCCGCGGGTATTTTCTCGTCGCGCGCGGATATCCACTTCCCTTCCGCGGATATTTTCACGTAACGCGCGGATATTTACTTCCCTTCCGCGGATATCCATTTCAGACATTGGTAATTAGATAGATGGTAAACTTGCTCATATAGAGTAGTTTAAAAAAGGGAGGAATTCTTATGAAGATTGTTATTGCAGGTGGTACTGGTTTTGTAGGGAGAGCTCTTACAAAGCTATTGCAGGAAAAAGGACATGAAATCATTATTTTAACCCGGAACAAATCAGGTCGTGAAAACGATATTCAATATGTACAATGGCTACAACAAAATACACGACCTGAACAGTTGTTAGATAATGTCGATGCATTTGTTAATTTAGCAGGAATTTCTTTAAATAATGGACGTTGGACAAAAAAACAGAAGAAAGCCATTTATACAAGTCGTATGGAAGCGACACTTGAAATAGTACGTATTATGGAACATCTTACCTCAAAGCCAAAAGTGCTTGTCAATGCAAGTGCTGTCGGGATTTATCCTACTTCTACAACGACTATCTATACCGAAGACTCCACAGACTATGCAACTGATTTTTTAGGCACGACAGTTTATGATTGGGAACGCCATGCAAAACGTGCTGAGAAATTAGGGGTTCAAGTTGCCCTTGCACGTTTTGGTGTTATTTTAGGTCGTACCAGTGGTGCACTTCCTTCCATGTTACTACCATATAAATTGCATATCGGAGGCACAATAGGTTCAGGTGAACAATGGCTTTCATGGGTTCATGTCGAGGACGTAGCACGAGCTATATATTTTGCAATTACGAATAATGATATTCATGGCCCTTTTAATGTTACTGCACCTCATGCTACACGCATGAAGGATTTCGGAATAACAATTGCAAGTGTAATGGGAAAACGCCATTGGATGCCGGTACCAAGCGTTGCAATGCGTTTAGTGTTAGGTGAGCAAAGCACGCTTGTATTAGAAGGTCAGCACGTGCTACCTACTGTCTTAGAAAAACATCATTTTACATTTAATTTCCCACATTTAAACGACGCACTTAAAGATTTATTGTAGGATCTAGTCGGATATTTTTTTGAATATAACGCATCCTAATGAAAAAGAAAGGATGCGTTTTTATGTGGAAACAGCATATAGTAGGAGCAACAATCGCTACTTTTATTATTGCCGCAGCAATTAGCTTTAATCCATTTTCTGCTTTTAGCTCTGATGAATACAACTGGGGCTTTAAACGAGCAAAAAACGGTGAACAAGCCGAGGCTGGAGCTCAGCTTGATCAGCTACTTGAGCAATATGATGCTATTTATAAAGGTAAGCCTGATAAAAAGGTTGCGTATTTAACCTTTGATAACGGCTATGAGAATGGCTTTACAGAAAGTATTTTGGATACTCTGAAGAAGGAAAACGTACCAGCTACCTTCTTTTTAACTGGTCATTACTTAGAAAGCGCCAGTGATTTAGTGAAACGCATGGTTAAAGATGGACATACTATTGGTAACCATTCATACGGACACCCAAATATGGCGAGGCTAACTCCCGATGGTATGCGTACTGAATGGAAGAAACTCGACGATAAGTTACGTGAATTAACAGGCATTGAACGTACAACATATGCCCGACCACCTGAAGGTACATTTAATGCGAAAGTATTAGAGGTAGGCAATGCTGCAGGCTATCGTCATATTTTTTGGTCTGTTGCCTTTAAAGACTGGGTAAGAGATGAACGACGTGGTGCAGATTATGCGTATAATGCACTAATGGAACAGCTACACCCTGGTGCTGTAATTTTAATGCATACAGTTGCTCAAGATAATGCAGAAGCACTTCCGATGTTTATTGCTGAAGCGAAAAAACAAGGCTATACATTTTTATCCCTTGACGATTTAGTTTTAGAACACGAAGATTTCCCTGTCGCTTTGCAATCGTCTACTCCTTAGTTATAATGGGGAGATGATATTAAAAGAACAGGGACGTGGAACGCTTGACGCAACAAACAACAATGGAAGTAGGACAAAAATTCCCACTAACAATAAAAAGACTTGGTATTAATGGCGAAGGAGTAGGCTTTTATAAACGCAACGTTATATTCGTAAAAGGCGCAATTCCTGGTGAAGAAATTACAGCACAAGTGACGAAAACACAGCGAAACTTTGCCGAAGCTGAAATATTAGCAATTCGCAAAGCTTCAAAATATCGTCAGGAAGCACCTTGCTCCGTTTACAACGAATGTGGTGGCTGTCAGCTTCAGCATATGACCTATGAAAAACAGCTAATCGAAAAGCGTGATATCGTTATTCAAGCATTAGAACGCTATGCTAAGCCTTTAGCTAACACAGTTGACGTGCGCAAAACGCTAGGGATGGAAAATCCATGGAATTATCGTAACAAAAGTCAATATCAAGTACGTAAAGAAGGTAAGCGTGTCTATGCAGGGCTATTTGCGGAAGGAAGTAACAAGTTACTGAACATCAATGATTGCCTTGTCCAACACCCAGTTACATCAAAAATTACGGTGGCGACACGTAAAATTTTGCAAAAACTAAATATTACTATTTACGATGGTCGTACACTTGATGGATTAGTACGTACGATTGTTGTACGTACAGGAATTCGTACGGGTGAAACACAAGTCGTGCTCGTCACAACACGTAAGGAAATTCCACATCTAGCGGAACTCATTACACGTATAAAGAAAATCGACCCAAGTATCGTATCGATTGCACAAAATATTAACCATGAGAAAACATCGTTAATCTTTGGCGATGAAACGATTGTTCTCGATGGTAAAGATACGATTCATGAGGAGCTTGGCGAATTAGCCTTTGATTTATCAGCTCGCGCCTTTTTCCAACTGAATCCAACACAAACCGTTCATCTCTATGATGAAATCAAAAAAGCCGCAGCATTAACAGGCAAAGAAACAGTTGTTGATGCTTACTGTGGTGTTGGGACAATCGGTCTATGGCTAGCTGACAAAGCGAAAGAAGTTCGTGGAATGGATGTTATTCCAGAAAGCATTCAGGATGCACGTAAAAACGCCCGAAATCATGGCTTCAAACATACAAAATACGCAGTCGGCACTGCAGAAAATGTATTAGCAAAATGGCGCAAAGAAGGATTCACACCAGATGTTATTACAGTAGACCCACCACGCACAGGTCTAGCACCTGAGTTCATTCGTACGGTGTTGAAGTTAAAACCGAAGCGCTTTGTTTATACGTCTTGTAATCCTTCAACATTGGCGAAGGATTTAAACGAATTAACGAAGCTTTATGATGTGGAGTATATTCAGCCTGTGGATATGTTTGCACAGACGGCGCAGGTGGAATGCGTGGCAAAGCTTGTGTTGAAAAATAAATAGTGATGAAAAAGGACGTCTCAAATATTATTTGGGACGTCCTTTGCAATTGTTGAACCATTAATACAGAAATTTGTATAGTAGATAACTCTCATTTTCAATATTTGTCCATTTTATAGTTTTTCAAAATCAATATTAATGCGATACATACTAAAATAAATGATAGTAAATAGAATATTAAAGAGACTTTATTTCTAATACCAATTGCCACAAAGGTAGACATATTAGCAAAGAGCAAAAATGCTACAGCTACTCCTCTTTCACCTTTTTTATATCGCTTATTATATACAGTAATGCTAATTAACAGAATTAGCCCTATTAAAAACCAAAACATCGAGACAAAATTATACCAGTACATATAACCCCTCTTTTTTTAACCGGATTGCCTGCTATACACCCTGTTATTGAAGCAATGTCAAACCCCAAATATGCACCTATACAAATAACACAAGCCGTTCCTGCTGATAGAACACAGGCTGTTCCGCATACAGCAGCCAATACTGCACCGACACTCCAGCTTATACCTAAACATTTTGCTATACCTCCCCAATTAACTCCCTTTGTTTGAAAAATTGGATATGAGATAATACAGAATCTGAATCTTCCTGTTCCTGGTATTCTTTTGCCGTTATAAATGTATCTTTTGTTATTTCATTAGCTATTTCTTGTCCATTTGAATAGTAACTTACTTGAAAAGTACCTAAATTGGATTCTTTTACATGTAATTCTGTATAAGTATCTACACTATATTCACCATTGTAAAATACGGTTAAATTACTGATTTCATGGAATTTTTGTTTAAAACCTTTTATTGGAATGATATAAGCCTTTAGGAAAGTATTATTAACTCTATATAGTTTGGCATTAAAATAGTCAAAGTGCTCATTTATGGTTATATAAGTACCATAGCTTTAGCTATAACATTTTAAAAATCAGTTTTTTCGGGAAATTGAACAACTTTTGATAAAACTCTCGATCTTTATCAATTATCAATAAAAATATATTATTTCTTAAAGGCAATAAAGTTATAGTGCTTGTAGCCGTATATAAAGGTAGAAAGAAAAATATATTAAATAGAAACAAATTAAATACCAGCAAAAAAAGGCGTCTCCTTAAATTAAGAGACGCCCTCATTGTTTATTTTTATATGTACTGCACAGCTCAAGCTGCCTGGTGGATGACGGACGGTCCAGAAAAATCAGCACCTTAACCAATAACCCAGGATTTAAAAGATTTTTATACTTTAAGTTTTTAACTTTAATTAAAAGAACTTTGAAACGTAAACTTTGGTCTTTCAACTTTTATCTTTGAGCTTTCAACTTAGTTTGTTTAAAGCATCAATTGTTGTAAGGCATGTTTAAGGTTTTAACTCGCACACATGCCTTGAAGCGCGAGCGACTTTTCGTTTTCCGTTTTCGCTAGGCCATGCATATTTAGTTACGCTTGCACTTCAATAAATGTCGTTGCGTTTGATTCCGATAATACCGCGTCGACCTCTGATTCAAATTCTTCAATTCGATTATTTAACGCTTCAATTTTCTTTTTAACATTCATCGGATCAATTAACTCGTACTCGTTTCTTTTCATAAATGTCTCCGTATGTAACTTTACTTCTTCTGGAGATTGTTTTTCTTTATTTCCTAATATATTCACTAAATACGTTTCTAGCTTTGCTGGCAACGCATCATTTTCTTTAGCAACCGTATTTACCGCTGAACGATATTGCTGTTGCATGACTTCTAACAGTTCCTTTTCATATTGAATGGACTGTTTGCGTTCAATCGCTTCTGCTACAGTCATTTCTTCTTTTCCTACAATTACTTTTGTTTTAGCATTGGACTCTACAACTAGTGCCTTAATTCGGTTGCGGTAGTCAATTAAGCTAACTACTTTATCGTATGAAGCTTGCATTTGCTTTTCATATTCTTGCATTTCTATACCATTAATTTTGCTATTACTTTTACGATTGGCTAACACTGCACTCACTTCATTCGTTGCTGCTTCAATGCGGTGATTTAGCATCTTTAACTCTGTTAATGCACGATGAATCGATATTTTTTTATAGTCAGTCATAATTTAATCTCCTTAAAATAATTAGTAATCTAAGCGAGTGTTCTTCTATTATATAGAGATAGAAATGCAAAGTCCAAATATTACCTATCTACTAATTTTATTTGATTTTATGAAAACTTGTCTGTATAATATGATTCTAGGTGCCAAACCTATGTGACTTGGACGGAACATCCTTGTCACGCAAAGAACGCCATAACAGCACGGATTTGCTGGGCGTTTTTTGTTTTATGAGCGGGAGATGAGCCCCGCTCTTTTTATTTTCTCTAAAAAAAGTCTCCGAGCTGAGTAATTCTTCTGATTCCCCGAGCGTCTTCAAGGATAATTTCCAAAAGACAATGCCTCTTACACCGACACTGGTCGCTTATTTTTATTTCGTCCAAATACTAGTAAAACAGTGGCTACAGCTAGTAAAAGCATTGCTACCAGTAAAAGAAGGCTATAATTTTTTACATATTCTAAATAAATGCCACCTAAAAATGGTCCTGTTAAGCTACCAATACTTAGTGCAATGCCGCAAAGGAGATTTCCGGTAGGCAGTAGTTCCTTTGGTGTTAAATCAGCCATATAGGTAATCCCTAATGAAAACATTGAACCGACTAGTGTTCCTGTAAAGAAAAATGCTACGGCTACTGCCATTTGTGAATGCTCCAAAAAGCTTGCAATGCCAAAAATAACAGCTCCTCCAAACGAGCCGATCATTAAGACATTACGTCGTCCTACTTTATCCCCTATGGCTCCAAGTGGCACTTGTGTTAAAATCCCACCAAATGTAAAGACTGATAAAATAATAGGAATCATATTTACATCGAAATCTTTACGTAAGGCATAAACTGGGAACAGCGCATTTAATGATGATTCTAAAAACCCATAAACGAATGGACCTAAAAATGCAATCCATCCAAATACAATGGCCATTTTATAACGCTGCCAGCCTCTTGCATGTAAGTCTCCCGTTAAACGCTCTGGCTTTTCATTTTGTAAGAGGAATACAAAAGACCACGCGAATAAGCACATAATAGAGGACACAATAAACGGTAATGCCTCTGAAATTTGTATTAGTTTTACCATTAATGGACCAACTGCAAAGCCCGTGCTAAAGGACAAGCCGTAAATCGCCATACCCTTCCCTAAGCTTTTATAATCTGAGGTGCTTGTAATCCACGTCTGTGTTGCAAAGTGTAATGCATGATCCCCTACCCCAATGAGTAAGCGAAGGATAAACCAAAAAGTTACACTCTTCCATAAAGGAAATGCTAATAGTGAAGCGAAGACAAGTGCACCGCCAATTAAAATAATCGGTTTATAGCCCCATCTTCTTAATGGTTGCTCGATAAACGGTGAGATTAATAAAGTTCCTATGTATAGACCTGTTGCATTCAATCCATTCAACGCGGAGGATACTCCATCACGTTCGAAAATAATTGAAATCAGTGGTAAAAGCATCCCTTGTGAAAAGCCTGATATAGATACAATTAACACTAAAATGGCAAATCTTTTTTTGCTGTAATCTGAGAAGTATGTCATTTTTTCCTCCAACATCAAGTCTTTTTTCCAAATAACAGCATACCAAAAAGCCTTAGCGCTCACCACATGTGATTTTACGCTAAGGCCTAACTAACACTTATCTCCATTTAATTGTATAAACACGAATTTCGGCTTTTACATTGGCCGAGTACTTGTTTAAACTCCCTCCTTTTCGAGTTAGAGTTTTTAGGACTTTTAAAATCAGCTCCTTTACTTTTTCTTAATATTAATTTAACACACAGAATCAATATTGTAAATATTCTGTCTATTATTTTTTTAAAATAATCGCATAGTCCTAGGTGTTTACCTAAGCATTGAAATTTAGTCCCAAATCAGCTACTATGGAGGGGACGAAATGAGGTGTATGTATGTCAAATCCAATCAATGATAAAAAGCAGCAAGTGAATTACTTAAGAGAACGTCTTGAAATATTTTTAGAAGTTTTAGATGCGATTGATCCTGAAACAACTGAATTAGAGGATATTGATCGTTTAATTCAAATGATGGATGATTTAGAAGACAAAATGGAGCAATTTAACGCTCGTGAAAAATAACTGATAAAAGCAAGTGGAGATCATTTTCCACTTGCTTTTATCTTCTGTTATTTAATAGCAATCCCAATTATAAAGAACTTTACTAAAATCTTTACGTTTCAGCTCATCCTCTGTAATGAAAAAGTTGCCGACCCCGACATCCCCCCACAGAATATGATCGCCTACACTGTCAATCTGAAGCAACAAGACTGTTGAATCTGTATAGTCCCCATAAGCTCTCGGATCTTCCTGGGTAAAGAATGGATATCCCCCGATTTTATGACCTGTACTATTTAATGCTTCATAAAATGAGTCTACTAAATTATCATTGTCTTCTATATTAGCAAGGATCTTCGCAAATGTTTTTTCACTTCTAAAGTCATTTGCTGATAATGGTTCATATCTTGTTTCAAAAGACAATGCCATTTCCTTTTCCACTGGAAAGTAAAATTCTTCTTCTTTCGCTTCAACAAATGAGAAGTCTTGTACTAATTGCGACTCATCACTGACAATACGCTCGTGGAAAATGACGCGGAAGCCTTCCTGATTTTGACCATTATCAAAGTCCATCCCTAGCACATCATCGTAGCCATCAATATAAAACTGTAAGATTCCCTCTTCAGGGAAATGCGGTAAATGCTTAGGTACATCTGCAAAATTAATTTGTGCCAGTAATTTTAATGGTTGCCCTTCAGAACTTTTCGGATATTCCATTGACAACGGAAAATACGGATCGCCTGCAAACTTACTTTCAAATAGAGATGTTTTTCGTTCTTCCGTTTCAATAAATATGGTTGGCTGAATCGTTTCCTCTATTACTGTCCTATATTGTTCAAATGCTTCAGGTAAATTAAGTAGCTTCATATATAACCTCCTAAAGTAGATTTAGTATCATTATAGAACAAATGTTCTTTTTTATCAATCTTTATTTTGATGAAATTATATCTTTTGTATAAAGAAGGAAACCTTCGTTCATCGATAGAAATAGTCAACTAAGTGCTTAAATAAAATGACCGCTCTGGACATTTGATCAGCCTCCGCCCTAAAAGTGATCACCTTCTCGGAAAATGCCTTCGTTTCCTACTATTACTCTTTTTAAGATATTGTTTATTCCCCTGCTTTAATTATCTTAATAATTGCTTAACGATAGATAAAACTTTATTAACATAATTTTATATTAAAATTACCTCTTTTTGACAATAGGCCTTTAATTCCGACCACAATGAGTTGTACTCTTTTTTTCATTAGTTGAAAAGAGTATAATGTAACGTGGAAATAATCAAATTTTCTATGGGGGGCAATACCAAATGAATATCCAAACTTTGGAGAAAAGTCTTTACGATTTAATTACAGAAACATCTACTAATCTACCAAAAGACGTACGTCGTGCAATTAAGAAAGCTAAAGATGCTGAAAATGCTGGTACTCGTGCTGCAATGAGTTTAGACACAATCTCAAACAATATTATTATGGCAGAAGATAATGTATCACCAATCTGTCAAGATACGGGTCTACCAACATTCAAAATTTATACTCCTGTTGGTGTAAACCAATTAGAAATTAAAGAAGCTATTAAAAAAGCTATTAACGATACATCTGCTGACGCAAAATTACGTCCAAATGCTGTTGATTCATTAACTGGTGAAAACAGCGGAAATAACCTTGGTGAAGGTCTACCTGTTATGAAATTCGAACAATGGGAAAAAGACTACATCACAATTAAGTTAATCCTTAAAGGTGGCGGCTGTGAAAACAAAAACATTCAATACAGCCTACCATGTGAACTTGAAGGTCTTGGCCGCGCTGGTCGTGACTTAGATGGTATCCGTAAATGTATCATTCACTCAGTATACCAAGCTCAAGGTCAAGGCTGTTCAGCTGGCTTTATCGGTGTAGGTATCGGTGGTGACCGCTCTTCTGGTTACGACTTAGCGAAAGAGCAGTTATTCCGTCATGTGGAAGATACAAATCCAAATGCTGATCTTGCTAAATTAGAAGAATATGTAGTGAAAACTGCAAACACATTTGGTATCGGTACAATGGGCTTCGGTGGTGAAGCAACATTACTTGGCTGTAAAATTGGTGTGATGCACCGTATCCCTGCATCATTCTACGTATCAGTTGCTTATAACTGCTGGGCATACCGTCGTATGGCTGTGGACATCGATCCTCAAACTGGCGACATTATTAAATGGCACTACCAAGAAGGCGAAAAAATTACATTTAAAGAAGATGAAGTTGCAGCAACAACAGAAGATACTTCTACAAATACAGTAGAACTTACTGCACCAATTACTGAAGAACAAATTCGTGCTCTAAAAGTTGGTGACGTTGTATCTATTACTGGTCGTATGTATACTGGTCGTGACGCAATTCACCATCACTTAATGAGTCACGATGCTCCAGTTGATCTTAATGGACAAGTTATTTATCACTGTGGCCCTGTAATGGCAAAAGATGAAGAAGGCAACTGGACAGTTAAAGCAGCTGGTCCGACTACTTCTATTCGTGAGGAGCCATACCAAGGTGACATCATGAAAAAATTTGGTATCCGTGCTGTAATCGGTAAAGGTGGTATGGGACCAAAAACACTTGCTGCTTTAGAAGAGCATGGCGGCGTTTACTTAAATGCAATCGGCGGTGCTGCTCAATACTATGCCGACTGCATTAAAGGTGTAGATGGCGTTGATCTAATGGAATTCGGTGTTCCAGAAGCGATGTGGCACTTAAACGTTGAGAAGTTCACAGCTGTTGTAACAATGGACTCTCACGGTAACTCTCTACATGCAGACGTAGACAAATCATCACTAGAAAAACTTGCGCTACACGCAGAAAGAGTTTTCTAATAAAGAAAAAATTCCTTTTACTTCGAATAGCAGTAATGATTATTTTAGCTGTGGCGGCAGCCACACTACAAAAAGAGTTTAAAATTAAATATGCAGTAATTCCTAAAGTAGGGTAATTCACTGCACAAATTCGAAAAGCACAGAATATTCCTAATGGATAATCTGTGCTTTTCTTATGTTCAAAATTATTTCAAAAACCTTATAATCACCTCAATCTCAATCTAGGACTGCTTTTATCCACCTCTATAAAAAATTCCCTTCAAATTTTTTACTTTCTTTTCCTAAATACCTTTGTTATAATAATTCTAAATTAGAAACAAGTTAACTGAAAGCTATTTTCAATTAATCAACATTCAAAAATATTGTTTTATAAAGGTTTTGATATTGATTTTCATTATCAGGAGGGATAAAGATGGAACATTCTAATCGAGAAAATTATAATATAATTGAGAAAGCAAAAGAACATGCAGAATTAATTGCTGCCCTTTTAGCTGGTTTGCTCATTTTTCTTGCATGGCGTTTAGATACTAACGAACAAACAACATCTTCTGTTCTTTTATATATTGTTGCATTTTGCGTTGGTGGATTTGCTAAAGCTAAAGAAGGTATTGAAGAAACCATTGAAGAGAGGAAACTCAATGTCGAACTACTGATGGTATTAGCCGCAATCGGTTCGGCAGCAATTGGTTATTGGACGGAGGGTGCTATTCTTATTTTCATTTTTGCTGTAAGTGGCGCTCTCGAAACATATGCAATGAATAAAAGTCATCGTGAAATTTCCGCACTCATGAATTTACAACCTGAAGAGGCTTGGCTTGTTCGTGGTGACTTTGAACCAATGAAAGTTTCTGTCTCTACATTACAAATTGGCGATCACCTGCTCATAAAACCCGGTGAACGAGTACCGGCAGACGGAGTAATTTTTAAAGGGCAATCTTCTATTGACGAATCGGCCATTAGTGGTGAGCCATTGCCAGTTGCAAAACGTGAAGGCGATGAAGTATTTGCAGGTACTGTTAACTTAAACGGTGCCATTACAATGGAAATGACTAAACCAAATTCCGAAACACTATTCCAAAAAATTATTACACTTGTCCAAAATGCACAAAGTGAGAAATCACCTTCTCAACAGTTCATAGAAAAATTCGAAGGTACGTATGTAAAAATTGTGCTACTTACTGTTGCTCTAATGATGTTCCTACCACATTTTTTACTTGGTTGGGACTGGACAACAACATTCTACCGTGCAATGGTACTTTTAGTTGTTGCATCTCCTTGTGCCCTTGTAGCAGCCATCATGCCCGCTACTTTAGCAGCAATTTCAAACGGTGCAAAAAACGGTGTGCTATTTAAAGGCGGTTTACATTTAGAGCATCTAAGTGTATTGCGTACTCTAGCTGTCGATAAAACAGGTACATTAACACAAGGAAAACCAATTGTGACTGATTTTATTGTTCGAGAAGGAATAGAACGAGAAACGGCGCTGGCTACCCTAGTTGGTATTGAATCGCAATCGAATCATCCACTTGCACAAGCCATTACTTCATATGCAAAGGCTGAAGGTCTTACAAAGTTTCCACAGGCCACTATTGAAGATATCCCAGGTTGGGGCATCAAAGGGTATGTTGATCATATAGAATATCAAGTTGGGAAACCTGATTTTGTAGGCGCAGAGGAAGCTGAGAATTTTGCAGATGGCGTAGCAACAAAACTTGCTGCAGAAGGCAAAACAGTTATTTTCATTCGTGACAAAAACGGCATTGTCGCATTAACAGCTTTAAAAGATACCGTTCGTAATGAAGCGAAAAAAGCAGTAGCCTTACTAAAAGAGCTAGGCATTAATGTCGTCATGCTGACAGGTGACAACGAGAAAACAGCGAAGGTTATTGCCAAAGAAGCAGGCGTGACGGAATACGTTGCTGAATGTCTCCCTGAAACAAAGGTGACGGAGATGAAACGACTTCTTTCTCAACATAAATATGTAGGGATGGTCGGAGATGGTATTAATGATGCACCTGCATTAGCAACAGCAACTACTGGGATTGCTATGGGAGAAGGTACAGACGTTGCACTAGAAACAGCAGATGTTGTTTTAATGAAAAACGACTTATCAAAAATTGCCTATGCAGTACGTTTATCACGTAAAATGCAGCGGATCGTTAAGCAAAACATCATCTTCTCTATCGGGATTATTGTATTACTAATAGCCTCAAATTTTTTACAAATCGTTGACTTACCTCTAGGTGTAATTGGACATGAAGGAAGTACCATTTTAGTTATTTTAAACGGCTTACGTATGCTGAATAAAAACGTTTAACCACCACTAATTATTAGCCTTCACCAATCGGGCTTTTACGGGCAGTTCTCCCCCACCTTTACGCTTCACTTTATTACTGCCCGTTAAAGCGGGATAAAGTGAAACTTAATCAGTGGGGGCTCTCTTCAATCCCCACTGATTATTAGTCTTCACCAATCGGGCTTTTACGGGCAGTTTTTACCCCACCTTTATGCTTCACTTTATTACTGCCCGTTAAAGCGGGATAAAGTGAAACTTAATCAGTGGGGGCTCTCTTCAATCCCCACTGATTATTAGTCTTCACCAATCGGGCTTTACGGGCAGTTTTTACCCCACCTTTATGCTTCACTTTATTACTGCCCGTTAAAGCGGGATAAAGTGAAACTTAATCAGTGGGGGCTCTCTTCAATCCCCACTGATTATTAGTCTTCACCAATCGGGCTTTTACGGGCAGTTTTTACCCCACCTTTATGCTTCACTTTATTACTGCCCGTTAAAGCGGGATAAAACAAACAGCCTCGTATCACAAAACGTGATATCGAGGCTGTTCTTTTTGAAATTGCTAATTATTTGTTAAAGTCTCATGCTTAATAAATTCTTTTTGCAATGCTTTTTTCTGCATAGTCGCATTTAAAATGCCACCGAAAATTAAAATAATCCCCGTGAAATATAGCCAAAGCATTAAAATAATAACCCCACCAATACTGCCATATGTAGCGGAATAATTTGCAAAATTACTAATATAAAAGGAAAAAACATATGTGACCGCCAGCCAGGCAAGAGTTGAAAATAATGCTCCCGGCCAAACACCTATTAACTTCAAACGAGGACTTGTATTCGGAACAACCCAATAGATTCCCATTAATACTATAAAAATAAGTAGTAGTGGCATCGACCAGCGTAATCTTTCCCAGATAATTTCAAACTGTTCTTCAATGCCAACTATAGAAAATAAGAAATGCCCAATTTGTTGCCCAAAAACCGGTAAAAGTAGAGCGACAGCAATAACAATGACAAATGCTATAGTGAATACAAGGGACAACCCTCGATCTATGATACTCCCCCTAGTCTCTGTATCGTAGGCCTTGTTCAAGGCTCTAATCAACGCATTAACTCCTTTGGAAGCAGACCATATTGTTCCAAGCACCCCAATGGATAATAAACTACTATTACGGATTGTTAAAATTTCATTTAATGTATCTTCAATAAGCCTATATACCTCATCTGGCATAACATTCACTAGAAATGCATACACTTGCGTCGTATCGAAATTCAAATATGGTAATAATGTGACTAGAACAATTAGTAGCGGGAAAAAAGATAGTAAAAAGAAATAAGCCAACTGCGCGGCAAGAGCTGATACTTCCACTCGCTGTAAGCGTAGTATCAAATCTTGCATAAAGCCCTTTGATGTCATTACATCTACAGTGTCTTCGTCTGGTGAGACAAATGATTTCACCACACCGACCGCTGTATGTATAGATGCTTTTTTCTTTTCCAAACAAATTCCCTCCTATACGACAACTATTCTTTATCAGGTAAAGAAAAGGCTGATTTCGTTTCATTAATCATGCCTTCGATTGTAGAAGGTAATTCTTTAAATTCATCAACTTTGTCAACGATTGTGTTGACATTTTCTGATACACTTTCACATAGCACTTTAGCGGCCAATACTTTTTCCTCCACTAGTACCTGTAACTCCTCTCGATTGGCTGCATAGTACGAGATTGACTCTTTCATTTTTTTCGTTGTAGCGATAGTTTTTTCACGCGTTGCACGGTCAAACATACTTAATGCAGCACCAACTGCGGCACCTACTACGATAGATGCTAATAATTTACTTCGTCCCATATTAAATACCTCCTGCCTGGTAAATGTATATTCCTTTAAAATGACTAAACTACTTACTGCCCTTATTCTACCCAATAACAGTCTATTTTTAAAGCAATGCCCAAATTCAGTGTTGACATTTTTTTTATTCAATGAAATGATATTTTCGAGGATTACGAAAGGTAGGTTTAAACAAATGGATTTATCAGTACCGTCAAAAGAAAACGTTATTTATATGGTCGATCAAATGAAAGACAAACTTCGCATGGTTAATGTTGATGCAATGAAATCAGAAAATTTCGATGAAGCTAACTACGAAGACCTAGTCTATTTATACGAAATGGTCATGAAGCGCAACACATTTAGTCCAAGTGAGATGCAAGCCATTGTTGCTGAATTAGGCTCATTACGTAAATAAGAAAGCTTCCCTATCCAAATAAAGCTAAAAAAGATAAAAAGCTATTAGCATAAGTATTGCTAATAGCTTTTTGGTTTTAAAGACCTTATTGGTTAACGTTTCAACTTATTCAGCTTTTTTTGCGGCAGAGCCGTCCTCTTCTACAAGAGGTTGAATTAACACTTCTACACGTCGATTTTTCGCACGACCCTCAGGAGTATCATTCGGAGCAATAGCTTTGTTTTCGCCATAACCTTTAGCACTAATGTTCTCAGACTTTAATTGAGAATTACTATTCAATAGAACCAGATAGAATTTTGAAGCACGCATTACTGATAACTCCATATTTGATGAGAAATTAGGTCCTGCTGGAACATTATCTGTATGCCCCGTGATGACAATGCTACGTGGTGGATTAGATACTAATACATCCGCAAGTTCCTCCACAACCGGAATATATTCTGGTTTAACATCCGCTTTCCCTGGATCAAACAGAATACTATCACGAATTGTTACAAGTAAACCTTCATCAGTCATCTCTGTTGCAAATTGACCTTCCATCTCATTAACAGCGATGAAATTATCAACACTATCTTTAATTTCAGCTAACTCTTTTTGATCCTTTAAATATGCAGAATTTTGTTGTGGTTGTTGGTCACTTTCTGCATTCGGACTTTGTATCGGTGCAGGTTGCTCTAAAAAGCCTGTGCCACCATCAAATACCTGAGTAAACACTGCTGACATTTTATCTAGCTTCTCTTGGTCTACTGAACTGGATGCAAACAGTACAATAAATAATGCTAATAACAGCGTCAAAATATCAGCGTACGGCACTAACCAAGACTCATCAACGTGTTCCTCATGCTTTTTTTTCTTAGCTTTCTTTGCCAAGGCCGCCCGCCCCGCTTTCATCCGAAATTTGACGACGTTCTTCCATTGTTAAATAAGAAGATAATTTTTGTTCAATAACACGTGGTGCCTCCCCTTCTAATACGGAAAGGATACCTTCAATCATCAAACGTTTTTGTTTTACTTCTAAAGCAGATTTACGTTTTAATTTATTGGCAAATGGATGCCATAATACGTAACCTGTAAAAATCCCTAATAATGTAGCCATGAAGGCAGCTGAAATGGCATGCCCTAATTTATCGATATCATTCATATCTGATAATGCGGCAATTAACCCTACTACCGCACCAAGTACCCCTAATGTCGGAGCATATGTACCAGCTTGTGTGAAGATTAGCGCACCACTTGCATGGCGTTCTTCCATCGCTTCTACTTCTTCTGTTAAGACATCACGAATATAGTCCGCATTTTGTCCATCAATTGCTAATGTAAGTCCATTTTTTAAAAATGGGTCTTCAATCTCTGAAGCTTTACTCTCAAGCGCTAAGAGACCTTCACGGCGAGCCAAATCTGCCCATTGTGAAAACATCTTAATAATCTCAATATCATCTGCTAATTTTGTTTCTTTAAAAATATTTTTAAATAGCTTTGGTACTCGCTTTAACTCCTTCATTGGGAAGGCAATCGTTACTGCTGAAATCGTACCGAAGATGATAATTAGAATGGCTGCTGGGTTATAAAACGCACTTAAATTTACACCCTTTAGTACCATCCCTGTTAATAGCGCAATAAACGCTAAAATTAACCCTACTACCGACGATAAATCCATTTTTAGACCTCCAAATCTCCTATTAAACTTTATTTCGTCTATTTTTCCAAATGTTTAATATAGTATAAATGTATTTCACAAATTTTTCGATGTAATAATTACTTTTTATTCATTTTTCGACCACATTTGATTATATTGGATTAAGAATAGTACACTAAATTGTCTTTAATTGAAAAAAGTTAAGATTTTGTTATTATTATTCGACACAAAATTACTAAAACATATCGAACTAGCTGATGAAAGCAGGAGTAAATAAAAAAAAATCAGTACCTCTATATAAGCTGTTCGATCGATACTATCGATTATATCTCGGCATAATTGCGTCCGGAATCGGAGAAAGGCTTTAGGCAAACAGATGTTTTTTGCGCGAATGCGAAGCGGCAGCGGCACGTTGTTTTTTGCGCGAATGCGAAGGGAGCTACTGACAAATGGACTTAGCTTGACACATGTAGACTTTATGATTGGTTCTAAGCAATTGAATATAGACGGTTTTACTACAGACGGGCAAATAGACTTGTTTACCACAAGGGTAACTAGGCAATTCAAGCAATTTGTTCCTTCTATATTATTCTAGACTAGGTATGTTGTGAATGTCATAAATTATCCTTACAATTTCCCATTAACCTATTGTATAATTACTATAAGATAATATTGTAGATTATTTTAGTAGAGGGGAGCTTTTATTATGTTCATGACGACTGTATTAGGTTTTTCAGCAGTTTTACTAATTTCTCTAGGATTCTTCATCCACTACTTACAAGTCGGTTTAGATACTAAATCTTCAGTAACTGTAGATCCAATGCCAAAAGAAAAATATTAATTTCATTAAAAAAACAGCTATTAGAAAACATAGCTGTTTTTTTCTTTATTCAATAGAAGAATACCACCCTAAAAGATTGTGTGATGAATGTGGATGTGGTCCCTTTTCAACAGGTATTCAAACACCTACTGGAATAGAGGAACTCAGCCTAAGCACACCACGTCCTGTTTTGAGCAGGGGAATTACTCCCATGTGAAATTTGATTTTTTCAATTATTTCGATTCCCTAAATACATTACTTAATTTCTTTTTTTTTCATAAAATTGCGTGAATATTGTCATTATTATTTGCATATTTAAAGATTTGATCTAAAATATTTTTGTAGGGAAGGGAGTAATTCTTCATGTCAATGTTACAAGATATTCTAAAGTTTAATGTAGATTTCGTTCAAGAAAAAAAATATGAGCCTTTTATTACAACAAAGTATCCTGATAAACGCATCGTTGTGTTATCTTGTATGGATACTCGTCTTGTAGAGCTGTTACCTAAAGCTATGAATTTACGTAACGGCGACGTTAAAATCGTTAAAAGTGCCGGCGCATTAGTTAGTCACCCATTTGGTGCAATAATGCGTAGTTTACTTGTAGCTGTTTATGAACTACAAGCAGATGAGGTTTATGTTGTTGGTCATTACGACTGCGGTATGAGTGCAGTTGACCCAGAAGCAATGCTAAGTAAAATGGTTGCTAGAGGGATTAACCCTGAAACCATAAAAATGATGGAATATTCAGGTCTTGATTTAAAAGAATTTTTACGTGGCTTTGGCGACGTAGCAACAAGTGTAAAGAAAAGTGTTGATACAATTCGAAATCACCCGTTAATGGTTAAAGACGTACCTGTTCATGGCTTAGTAATTGACCCAAATACAGGTCGACTTGATTTACTCGAAGACGGTAATAAACAATAGTTAGAAAAAGAATCGTCTATCTTTCATTGTTCGAAAGATAGACGATTCTTTTTTAATCCTCTAAACGTGCATACATATAATGATCCACCCATTGACCATTAATGTACAGAAGCTTTCTTAAAAGACCTTCACGCTGAAATCCTGACTTTTCTAAAACGCGGATAGAAGCATTATTTTGTGTTGAGACATAAGCCTCTACACGATGTAAGCCTACTTGTTCAAAAGCAAATTGCACGACCATATTAACTGCTTCTGTCACAATCCCCTTCCCTACATAAATTTCATCCATCGCATAACCAACAAATGCACTTGAGTATGGTAAACGTTTGACGGCATAAAGAGCAATATGTCCTATTAAATTATTTGTACCCAGCTCAAAAATACCGAAAGTATATTCCCGCTTTGAGTCCATTAGGTATAAGCTTTCTTGAATTTTTTTATATTGAGCATCAATTGTATAATAATCAGGTCGCTGTAAAGGCTCGTATGTAGACCAAAAGTATTTATTACGGCTTACGAGACCAGTTAAACTTTGTGCATCTTTTTCTTGAAATGTGCGAATGTAGCATTTGCCCCCTTGAATTGATACCACATTTTCACCCTTTTTCCTCAATAATCTCCAAATCTTAAGCACCATTTCTCCACACTAACCTTCCGCAAATTGTCATTACATTTTAATGCTTGAATTCATTTTTTAAGTTTTACTTTAATTGTATGTAAAAAAAGATGCTGCTACAACTAAAACATCTCGTTGTTACAGCATCGATATCATTATTTAATTTTTTGCTTTTGTTTTTTAGGTTTCTCTTCTAGCATTTCAAGACTAGAAGATTCAGCCTCTTCTAAATGCGTTTTGTCTAAGACATTTGTTAAATGAAGGCCGCGTTTTTTTGCCTCACGTTCGATATGTGCAATTGTTTCTTGTAGCACTTGTACACGCGCATATTTTTTATCGTTACCTGGCACTAGAATCCAAGGAGCATTTTTCTTATCTGTCTTCTCAAACATTTCATTTGCAGCATCCATATACTGAGGTGTTTTTTCACGATTACGCCAGTCTTCATCCGTTAGCTTCCAAGACTTATATGGATCATTCTCACGTTCTTTAAAACGTTTAAGCTGCTCCTCATCAGATACATGAAGCCAAAACTTAATGATAATATAATCCCCTGCTGTTAAAATCTTCTCAAAATTATTAATTTCTTCGTATGCACGAGACCACTCTTCTTTTGTTGCAAATCCTTCAATACGCTCAACTAATACACGACCATACCAAGAACGATCGAAAATAGCTACTTGTCCATGTTGCGGAAGTTTTCTCCAAAAGCGTTGTAAATAATTGTAGCGTAGTTCATGAGGCTGAGGTGCTGAAATTGGATGTACGATATAACCACGTGGATCAGCACGCTCAATTAGACGTTTAATAGCGCCACCTTTTCCAGCAGCATCCATACCTTCAAACACTAAAATTAGTCCAATTTTATTGTTTAATAAAAACTGTTGAGCATTTAACATTTCATATTGGAGTACTTTTAATTTCTTTTTATACATTTTTTTATCTAGTTCAATTGATAGATCTAGAGTATTTAAATTTTGAGTCATTAAAACTTCACTCCTTACATTTGAATACCCTTATTGTACTAAAGAAATATATGCATGCCTATGCAAATGGTAAATTGTAGATAATTTTAGCTTATTTCAGCGAGTGTACATACATCCGCTGAAATAGAGGAACTCAGTCTAAAAACGCCACGTCCTGTGGCAACGACTGAGTGACCAACATCTTGTTGGCCCAAAGCCCCCGGCAGATGTCACGGAATCAGAAAAGAATTCTTAGGGGATGTTAGCCTAAAATCATCGCATCCATGCGATAACGGCTAACTGACCTACATCGGTGCTGTGTTGCCGCTGCCGGTACGCTTTCGCGCAGTTAAAACCCTTTTGCTGTCGCTTCGCTTTCGCACAGACAAAGACACGTTGCTGCCGCTACGTTAGCACTACGCTTTCGCACAAAAACATTTGCAGGCCTTAGCACAAAGCCGATTCCGGACGCAATTATGCCGAGGCATAATTGATCGAAATAACACGATACATTGTTGGAATTTTCCGTTATAATGAAATTATTATGTCACAGTCCTATACTTATTTGTCTTTTCCCTATACAATTTAACACGAAGGGAGAGGAAAACATGCCTCGATTTATTTTGATGACAGTAACTTTTATTGTCTCACTTATCCTAACCTTTACATCCTATTTCATGAAAATAAACGGTCAATCTTCGTTAGAAATCTCAAATCGTTTTCCTGTAATATTTGCACCTTTTAATGCTAGCTATGTGATTTGGATTGTGATTTACATGTTACTTGGTTATTGGTTAGTCATGAATATTAAAAAGACAACTATTAAACAGACTGTTCTCTTTAGTAGCATATGTATCATGCAGGCGTTAACAATTGTTGTTTGGCATCACGAACTATTTATCGTGACAATCGCCAGTATGTTTATTTTAGTACTGTATTTATTTTTGTTGTACAATACGTATCCTCACAGCGATAACTCACCTTCAGGTCGTATACCCTTCTCGATTTACTTGGCATGGGTTACATTTATACTAATGACTAACGTAAGCTTTACGCTAACATCTTATCAATGGAACGGTTTTGGCCTTAGTAATCCACTTTGGGCAGTTATTTTACTGACAATCGGAGTCGCAATAGCGCTACATATTCGATTCCACCATTTTGATATTATGTATCCCAGTGTATTTATCTGGTCCTATGTTGGAGTCGCATTACATAATGGTTTGGATGAGCTACTTGTGACAACGGCAGCCTTATTTTTATGTGGTGTGCTACTTGTCGGTATATTATTTATTAAAAAAAATCCTGCCTACCAAAAATAAATTGGTTTGCAGGATTTTTAGTCTTTACATAACTAAGTATATTATTCTTCATCTAATGTTGTTAAAATGATTGGTTTATCCTTTGTAACGATAATGGAATGCTCAATTTGGGCAACTAATGATTTGTCTGGCGTAACGAATGTCCAGCCATCACCAGCTTCGACAATATGCTCCGCTTTAGCTGAGATGAAGGGCTCGACTGCAAGTACCATACCCTCTTTCATAATTGTAGAATCCCATGCATCATAATAGTTTAAAATATGATTTGGCTCATCGTGTAACGAACGACCTAAACCATGACCTGTTAGGTTCATAATCACTGTTAAATCATTGGCATATGCTTCACGTTCAACAGCTTTTCCGATTTGGTTTAATTTTGAGCCAGCTTTTACTTTTGTCATCGCACGATCAAAAGCACTTTTAGCTATACGACACAGTTTTTCTTTATCTTCATAGCCTTTACCAACTACAAATGAAATGCCCGTATCTGCAAAGTAGCCATTTAATGAACCAGATACATCAATGTTTACGATATCTCCCTCTTCAATCACACGTTTACCTGGAATACCATGTGCCACTTCCTCATTCACACTAATACATGTGTATCCTGGGAAATCATATTCCCCTTTAGGTCCAGAAATTGCTCCTGCCTCAGCAAACATACGGCCTGCAATTTCATCTAGTTCAAGTGTTGTTACTCCTGGTTTTGTAGCTGCCTTCATTGCTTCACGAATTTCAGCACAAATACGGCCGATTTTTTTAAAGGCTTCAATCTCTTCTTGCGTTTTTACGATCATTTTTTTAACGTCCCTTTCATCTAATATCTATTCATTAATATAACATAACTTTTTATACAAAAAACGCTAAACGCTTTAATTATTATATGCCATTATAAATTGTAAAGTGCTAAAAAACAGGCTCATCATCTTAACGTGTGGTTGATTTCCATTCCGACTGGGCGCTTTCCTAGGGGCGTACAGTCGGAACGAAGATCAACTTATATACATTGTATACTTTTCAACAAATGTCATCCCTAACTGGCTAAAAAAACCCTCCACTCATGTGAAGGGCATAATAATTATGATTTTCGTTGCATTAATTGAGGAGCTGCTGTAAATAACAGGACTCCGACAATTGCTGTTAAAATCGTTGCTGGCAGCATATATGTACCATTATAGATGATTGAATAGATCCATGCATTTTGATCGCCAGCATACTCTGAGAAAAATACAGCGCCAGCAGTTGTATGTGCAGCATAACGTAAAAACCCTGCGAATACAGTTCCTAAAATAATATAAAGCGCCATTTTTGTTTTGTTTAAATTTTTGGCAGCTTCTAGCACTGGTTGGCGAACAACCGCTGCTAAACCAACTACTGTGAAGGCAACACCATAATCGAGTAATCCTTGAAGCCAATGTACAATTGTAGCACCAAACATTGTCTGCATAACACCAATTAGTAAGCCCGTTGTTAGCCCTGGAATAAGGCCCCAACGGAATGCTATTAAAATAATTGGCACCATCACAAGGCTAACAGAACCACCTTGTGCCCATACTTTAAAGGAAACTTGATCGAGCACAAGGCCAATCGCTGCGAATATCGCAATTTCCACAAGCATTAATAATCGTTTATTGTCCATATTATTCTCTCCTTTGTTCCGATGTAGGATACAAGAGAAGGAATAGAAATGCGCTGATATGTCCCTATCTGACATCAAATGCTTTCATCTTCATTCGGCACGCTTTCGGCTGTATAAAGAAAAACGATGCCAGGACAGAGCCTCACATCGTAAAAGTGTCAGTTTCTATCCACATCCCTACGCAAGCGTTAACTTACAGGTTCAAAGAGTCAAGGCATTACGTGCCCAGTCTCAGCTGACATCATCAGCTCCCCTTGTGGTCGTTACATCTAAATTATTTGAACAACCTCATTGTACGAAAACATGGTGATGATTACAACCTCTCCCAACTTTTTTTTGAAACTTTCCCGCTTTTCATGCGTAAATATAAAAAAAGGAGGTACAACTATGGAGAACCAAAAAACTTTATCTGCCTTTAGTTATCTCAGTATTTTTTTCGCACCTGTTATTGTGCCATTAGTAGTGTACTTTGTTTCAAAAGATGACTACGTAAAGAAAAACTCTATCCGAGCACTTATATCACATTTAATTCCATTCGTGTTTGGAATTATCTTCTTTGCCGTCTTTATTTTCTCAACCTTATCATTGAACAATTTTGACTCGAACTCAGACAGCACTACGTTTCTTATCATCTGGTTTGCTTCAATGGCAATTTACTTACTCATCACTCTAGGAATCGTCATTTGGAATATTGTTCAAGCCGTTCGCGTTATCCGATAAGTTTCATTACGGCATTGAACAGTAGTACTAATAGTCAAAGGAGCTGGATTTTTATGAAAGTATCTAAAGTTGTTAAAACCGCCGTAAAATTAGCACCTATCGTGATCCCGATTGTAAAAAAAGTAATCGCTACAAAGAAAGCAACGACTAATCACTCCAAAAACATCTATAAATAGGGTTAATAACAAGAATCTGCTTACTTTTTTCAGCAGATTCTTTATTTTTCGCTAATTAACAGTTCGCTATCTTCTATATGGCACTGTAAAATAAAATTTAGCAATACACATGAGGAGCTGTTTATGATAAATACCGAAAAACAATTAATGAGCTTGGTTAACGCTGCGCAGGTCCTAACCTCAACACTCGATATAGACCAAGTGTTAGAAAAACTTATTAGTGAAGTACTCCATGTGATTAAAGGTGCTGATGCAGGTGTGCTGTTTATGTTAAATACAGAAACAAATCGTCTAATTGCTAAGCATGCTATTGGTTATGATCTAGCTTACTTGAAGAAAATTCACCTTGCCTCAAATGAAGGGATGACTGGAAAAGTGTTCTCTCAAAAGAAGGCATTTAGATTCCACTCTAGCGATGATGTAACTGAAAACATGGCCGATTTATTTCCACAGTATGAAGAAAACTATACAAAAGCAGTCGGTGATTTTACTTACCCGAAAAGTGCTGTTTGTGCTCCGCTTCTTGATAAAAGTAATTCATGTATAGGCGTGTTAACGATTGTTAACTTTTCAGGAGATACACAGTTTGAAAATAGTGATTTAACAATGCTACAAGCATTTGCAAATCAGTCCTCGATTGCCATCGAAAACGCAAAATTATTTACTCAAAATGAGCGTTCTAAACGTATTTATAATGCTTTAACACGTGTCTCTTTAACACGAGGTCGACTAAACGAAATGATTGATACACTCGCTTCCTTACTAGGACAGTCTGTAGCTATTATCACTGATTTTTACGATTTACTTGTCGCATCTTCTTCAACAGCAAAGCTTGCAACCGAAATTTTAAAAGAGCAAGAATCAGAGCATCTTCATACAGTTGTTCAGCAGTGCGTGCGACATCAAGTACATATACCAATCAACCATGAAATGTATGTAAGCTATTTGTTTCCCATCCATATAGAGCGGGGTGTTATAGGAATACTGTTGATTGTTATGGATCACCATTTACAGATGGATCCTCTAGATTTATTCGCAGTAGAACAGGCAAGCGCTCTTTTCGCCTTACAATTAGCAGAGGAGGAAAAAGAGCTTGAAATTTCTTTTAAATATGATGGTTATTTGTTACAACAGCTACTAAACTTGAATTTTAATGCCTTTTATAAACGCCAAGAGGCCCAACAAGCTACCCATTATTTATGTGCTACTCTACAGCTTGAAGGAAGTAAGTATGGTGTTGCTCAAACTAAAAAAAAGCAGCAACAATTTAGTAAGCTACTCTATCGTTTAACACGTTTATTTTCCTTACCAGTTTTCATCTCAGAACATGATTCGCACTACCATTTTTTATTTATGAACAATCTAAGAGAACCAGTTGAACAATTTAAAGAAAGCATTCAACATTTTTTCAAGCTCCTCGATCAGGATTCTAAAAAGTACCATTCACTTTCGTTTATGGTTGGCCTTGGGAGACACTTCGACACAATTGAAAATATCTCCAGTTCTTACCGGGACTCAAAAAAGTGCATAGACTATTTACAAACACTCGAACAAGCACCGTTCATTTTATCCTACGATAAGCTTGGACCTTACACCCTTTTCTTAAATACCGACCCACAGGAAATGGCAGAATATGTAGAGATGAAACTTGGACCCATTATCAAATATGACAAACAGCATAAAACTGATTTGTTATATACATTAAAGGTATTTTTCGAGAATAATCAGAATCGCAAACAAACAGCCGAGGCATGCTTTGTACACCTAAACACCATCAAATATAGACTTCAGACAATTTTTTCATTGATAGAAATTGATGAACAAAACGGGAAAACTATGTTTGAATTAAATCTCGCAATCTATATGCTTTCCTACTTACAAAACGCAAAGTTGGCCAAAACAGACAAAGTGTAGTTCTTATCTTTGTCTGTTTTTACATAGTATTTTATTAGTATTCATTGTTATACTAAACCCTACTTGTTGAATTTTCAGAATATTTGTATTAAGCAAGGGGGGCTTAACAGGAATGGAAATGTGGAGTTTGTTTACGATTATTGCTTCACTGGCTTTATTAATTTTTCTAGCACTACGTGGTTTCAGTATCATTATTATTGCGCCAATTGCCAGTTTAATCGTCATCATTTTAAATCAAATGCCTATTTTAGATTCACTACAGGACAACTATATGAGCGGGTTCATAAACTTTATGAAAAATTACTACCTCATCTTCTTATTTGCCGCAATTTTCGGTAAATTTATGGATGATAGTGGCGCTGCTCGTGCAATAGCAGAAAAACTTTTAAATATTATGGGACGTCATAGTAAATTTAACGCGCTAATGGCAGTCGTCATCATTTGTGCTTTTTTAACATTAGGTGGCATTAATACATACGTTGTTATTTTCGCTATTTTACCAATAGCTAAGCCATTATTTAAAGCTATGAATATACCTTGGCATCTATTTACAGGAGCATTTTTCTTTGGCATGGCAACCTTTACGATGACTATGCTTCCTGGTTCACCATCTGTACAAAACATTATCCCAACGAAATATTTAGGGACAACAGCTACTGCAGCACCGGTTGTTGGGATTGTTGCTACAATTACCATTATTCTTTTTAATTGCTTCTATTTAAAGCGTCAATTGTCTAAATCTGAGGCGCGTGGTGAAACTTATGAAAATATGAAAAATCCAGAAAAACAGGATTCAAAAGCTTTTGAGGCAAGCGAGAGAAAATTACCACCTTTTATCTTAAGTATTTTGCCACCAATCTTCTTAATTGTTACATTAAACGTTTTTAAAGTAGATATTCTCTACACATTAATACTCACGGTGCTTGTTTCCATCGTTATCTTTTGGAAATACATAGACAACAAATTACAAGCAATTAATGTAGGAGCAACAAATACTGTTTTACCAATCGTCAATACAAGCGCTGATGTTGGTTACGGCACCGTTATTGCAGTGACAGCTGGTTTTGGAGTAATAACAGAAATGCTGGCCAACATACCAGGAAGTCCTTTAATTTCTCTTTATGTCGCTATTGCGGCACTTGCAGGGATTACGGGTACTGCCTCTGGTGGACTTGGAATTGCGATGGAAACACTAGCTCAAACTTATTTAGATTTAGGCGTTGATCCAGAGGCACTTCATCGCATTGCGACAATTGCCTCCGGTAGTTTAGATTCATTACCACACAATGGTGCTGTTATTACTGTACTGGCAGTTATAGGTTTAACACATAAAGATGCCTACAAACATATATTTTTCGTTTCAGTAATTGGGCCTCTTGTGGCGGCAATTCCTGCATTAATTGCTGCGATCTTAATTTATTCGTAAATATTAATTAAACAGTAGGAGATGAACAAACATGAAAGTCTCTCTTTTCGCAACATGTTTAGTAGATATGTTTCAAACAAATGTGGGCAAAGCAACTGTAGAACTTCTAGAACATCTTGGCTGTGAAGTCATATTTCCAAAAGGGCAAATTTGCTGCGGGCAACCTACCTACAACTCCGGCTATGTTAAAGAAGCAAAGGAAGCAATGAAAAACATGATAACAGCATTTGATGATGCTGAATATATTGTCTGTCCTTCTGGTTCTTGTGCTTATATGTTCCGCGAATATGAAAAAGTTTTTGCAGACGATGCTCAATGGTCGGCTCGTGCAAAAAGATTGGCTAACAAAACTTATGAATTAACACAATTTATCGTAGAGGTTCTTGGCATTACAGACGTGGGTGCTAGCTTCAATGGAAATGTGACCTACCATATGTCCTGCCATATGACACGTTTACTCGGTGTAAAAAGCGCGCCTTTCACATTACTAGACAATGTGAAAGGATTGACGTATACAGAGCTACCTAACAAAACAACTTGCTGTGGTTTCGGTGGTACATTCTCAGTTAAAATGACACCTATTTCTGAGCAAATGGTTGATGAAAAGGTGCAGCATATTATTGAAACAGGTGCCACTTATTTAGCTGGTGCGGATGAAGGCTGTTTAATGAATATTCGCGGTCGTGCGGAACGATTAGGTGCACACGTACAAGTACTTCATATAGCCGAAATTTTAAATTCCCGAAAAGCGGAGGTGCGTGCATAATGCCAATGAAGGTCAGCAATGAATCTTTTAATAATCGAGTTGGAGAAGGCATTCAAAATACCTTTATGCGTAGTGCCGTTTCAGGCGCACAAGACCGATTAGAAACAAATCGTCAATTGGCTACCGAAGAGCTTGGTAATTGGGAGGAATGGCGTTCGCTAGGTGAAGAGATTCGTCAGCATGTACTTGCAAACCTAGATTACTATTTAACACAGCTAAGTGAACAGGTCGCTGCACGTGGTGGCCACGTTTTCTTTGCAGCCACTGCAGAAGAAGCCCAAGTCTATATCGCCAAAGTCGCTAATAAAAAGCAAGCCAAAAAAATTGTTAAATCAAAGTCAATGGTAACAGAAGAAATTGACTTAAATCATTATTTAGAGGAGCATGTTGGCTGCCGTGTCATCGAAACTGATTTAGGAGAATACATTTTACAGCTCGACAACGACTTGCCTTCACATATTGTCGCACCCGCTTTACACCGTAAGAAGGAACAGGTACAGGAAAGTTTCCAACGTCATCATCACTATGAAGGCTCTGAACGTCCCGAGGAACTAACAAAACACGCACGAAAAATGTTACGTGATGATTATTTAACTGCGGATATTGGAATTACGGGCTGTAATTTTGCAGTTGCCGATACTGGCTCTGTTTGCATCGTAACAAATGAAGGAAATGCTGATTTATCGACAGCATTACCAAAAACACAAATTACAGTAATGGGTATGGAAAGGCTTGTTCCAACGTTTGAAGAGCTAGAAGTACTAGTCAATATGCTAACAAGAAGTGCAGTAGGTCAAAAACTGCCTAGTTACGTAACTGTATTAAGCGGCCCTCGTCAAGAAGGTGATGTAGATGGTCCAGAAGAATTTCATTTAGTCATTGTTGATAATGGGCGATCTGAAATTTTAGGCAGTGAATTCCAAGCAATTTTACAGTGTATTCGTTGTGGTGCTTGTGCTAATATTTGCCCTGTTTATCGTCATGTAGGCGGTCATTCATACGGTTCAATTTACTCTGGACCTGTTGGGGCTGTCTTATCTCCATTGCTTGGTGGATATGATGAATATAAGGAACTACCATTTGCTTCAACACTTTGTGGGGCTTGTACTGATGTTTGTCCAGTAAAAATTCCGCTACATGAGTTACTTCATAAGCATCGACAAACCATTGTGGAAAAGGAAGGTCGTGCTCCAGTATCTGAACGCTTCCTTATGTCTATTTTCGGTATTGGCTCCTCATCAAGCGGTATGTATAAATTCGGATCTAAAGTTGCATCAAGTGTTTTAAAACCATTAACAAAAAATGAGCAACTATCAAAAGGCATTGGCCCATTAAAAAATTGGACAGATATTCGTGAATTCCCTGCACCTAAAAAGGAACGCTTCCGTGACTGGTTCGAAAATCGACAAAAAGGAGATGATTAAGGGATGGTAGGCACAATTCAAAATCGCGAGACATTTATTCGTCAATTATCTTCTAGACTTCAACGGTCAACTATACCAACACATGTGGAGCGTCCTCAATGGCGCTATACCCCGCAGCATAAAACGTTACAAAACTTATCTCAGGATGAGCTATTGGGCGTCTTACAAAAACAATGCACACGCATCAATACGAACTGCGTTGTGACATCTGCTGCTGATTTAGCTACGACACTGGAAAAAGTTATTGACGATTATGATGGTGGTCCCATTATGACTTGGCAGGATGAACGATTTGACGCTTATGGTCTGACAACGCTGTTTTCAGATACATTACCTAAAAAACAAATCGAACTGCACACTTGGGACCCGACAATTGGCAGGGACAATATAACACTAGTAGAGAAAGCAAATATCGGAATTACAATTAGTGATATCACACTGGCGGAATCAGGTACAGCTGTACTTTTTAGCAACCCAAATCACGGTCGGACTGTTAGTTTCTTACCTACAAAATCCATCATTTTAATGCCAAAAAGCTCCATCGTACCTCGAATGACACAGGCCGCTGTACAAATTCGAGAGCGTCTACAAAATGGTGAAACGCTTGCTTCTTGCATTAATTTCATTTCCGGACCTAGTAACTCTGCCGATATTGAAATGATTTTAGTTGTCGGTGTTCACGGCCCTATGTACATGACCTACATCATTATTGATGATTTATAGAAGAAAAGAGGCTGGGATAGAACTCGATTATTTTGAAAAATAGCAAAAACAGATAATAACTTTTTCACTTCAATGAGTAGAGTGTTCCTTCCTAAATCAAAAAAATGTCAGACCAATTGCAATCGGTCTAACATTTTTTCTTTTTGTCTCAGCCTCTACTTTACTTCAAACCATGTTTGACTGTGACCATTCATTGTTTTTTCGACATGTAAAACTGCGGGCATTGTAGCTTTTAATTCTGCAACGTGTGATATGACACCAATCATGCGTCCAGAATCTTGTAAATCAATAAGCGTATCAATCGCCTTATTTAATGCTTCTTCATCGAGAGAACCAAAGCCTTCATCAATAAACATTGTTTCTATGCGGATATTCCCCTGAAAGCTTTGAATGACATCTGCCATACCAAGAGCAAGACTTAAAGATGCATTAAACTTTTCTCCACCTGATAATGTTTTCACATCTCGTAATTGATCCGTGTAGGCATCATATACATCTAGTCCAAGTCCACTTTGCTTAGCATGCTTTTCTAAACGATCTGAACGTCGGAGCTCAAATTGGCCATTGGATAAATGGTGTAGACGGATGTTTGCTGCCTCTGTAATTTTGTCTAAATAATTGATTTGAATATAACGCTCAAAGGACAGCTTTTTCGCATTCTGTCCATTTAACATTGCATAGAGCTCCTTCACTCGTCCTGCCTCTTTTTCAAGTAAGCGTATCTCTTGCTCCGCTTCCTCGACCTTTTCGATAAAGTCTGCGCAAGCTTGCGCAAATCCTTCCATCTGCTGCAAAACTTTAAAAGCTTCCTCATATGTTACACGAAGCATCTCTAACTTTTCTTCCATTACCGTTAAATCTTGTTTTTCTTGTCCTTTAAGATGCTTTGCTCCCTCAGTAATTTGTACCTGCAACGTATTTATTTGCAGAGCGTAATCACTACAAGCCTTCCGTAAAGTCTCTATTTGTAACACGCTACGCTTCGCCACAGCATACTCTTCGTAGCTTTCAAAGCCTGCTTCCTTCATACTTACTGAAAATTGCTCACGCTTTTCATCCATTTTCAGTTTTAATTCTTCGTAAGCTTGTTTAGTTATTCCTAGGGCCATTCTAGCATTATTTGTTGCTTCTTTGGCCGACTGTAAATTTTGCTGACTAGCATGCCAAGCAGTTTGTAAAGCCACCTTGTGGGAACCTATATCGGCAATCGCCTGCTTTAATGATTGTAACGTCTTAAGGTTTTCTGGAATTTGCTTTTGTTGCTCTTCCACAATTGCTTGTTGCTTTGTAAATTCCTTCGTCTTTTCAGCTAAATATTGCTCTAGCTTTATTTGCTTTTCTTGTAGCTGCTCCATTCGTGCACGATAATCCTTTTGTTGCACGCGTACATTAGCTAATTGATTGCTCACTACTTTTAAAATTGTAATTTGTTGCTCTATATTTTGTAAGGAAGCTACAATTTGCGCTTGATTCGCTTGATCAATCTCATTAGATGCTAACTGCTCTTGCGCCTCTTGTAAAAGTTGCTTTGTAGAATTTAATAAAGCTTCTTTCTCTAAAAACTTGCGCTCATCAGTAGCCGCCTTTACTCGTAAAACTTCTACTTGTGCTAATTCGATCATCTCTAATTGTTCGCGATGTGTTTCAAGATGTGTTGTACTACCACACACTGGGCAAGGCTCCCCGTCCTTCAGCTGCTGCGCTAAAATACTTGCCTGACTTGCAATCCATTGCTGCTCTAACTGTTGAAGAGCCTGCTTACTTTCTTGATAGTGGGCGTTAGTAGTGCTTACTTCGTGCTCCGCAGTCTCAACTGCTCTAGTGTATTTTTCAACTTGCGCTAGTAAGGATACTTGCTCTTTTAGCTTCGGTAGCTGTTCTAAATACCCCTCATATGGCTCCAATTGTGTTTCATATTGCTCCATTGTTGTTGTGAGTTGCTGAAATTGCCTTTGTTCTTTTTCTACGATTGTACTATTATCGTCTACAGCTCGCTTTGCTGTTACAACATATTGTTCAGCTATTTGCATTTGCTGAACGTTTTTCTCATAGGCCTCAAATTTCGGCAATAATGCTTGTAGCTGTAATTCCTGTTGTAAAACTTGCTGACGTTCAGGCTCTTTCGCCTCTTCAATGGTAAATTTCTCTTGTGCTATTTTTAACTGAGATTCTGCGTTTTGCTGTTCGACCATTGTTTGCTGATAGGATTGTTCTTTACGATTTTGCTCGGCACGTAAGTCGATGCATTGTTGCTCAAGTATGAGGAGACGCTCCGCTTGCTCTGCCAATGCAATTTCACGTTCTTTTGCACTATATATCTCTTGTTCTTGTAGCAATGCCTGCAGACGGTTCTGACGATTGATTTGCTCGTCAAATTGGTCATTGAGTGTTTTCGCTATACTATAATATTCTTGTTCTTTTTGATGATGCACATAAGCTTCTTTATAGCGCTGCTGTTCTACTTGTATACATTCAGTATAGTAGACCTGCTCCTCATCTAGAGCCTTCTTCAGCTGATGCATATTTTCGGTATTATTATTAATACAAGTAAATAAAGATGATGAACGCTGTGGTAAAGCCCCTGCAATTTGGCCAAGAAGATGCTCCTTTAATTGTTTAGCACGAAGCAAATCACTTTCAGCTTCTTTTCGTTTCGCATCAAGTCTTTTTGTCATAGCACCAAAGCGGTCTGTTTTAAAAATTTTGCGCAAAATCACTTCTTTATTTGTAGAATCCGAGGTTAATAGCTTGCGAAATTCACCTTGCGGCAGCATCACAATTTGGCTAAACTGATCGTTTGTTAGACCTATTATTTCTTGTAGCTTTTTATCTACCTCAAGCGTTTGTTGCTTTTCTACAATACTAAAATCAAGTTTGTCTTCTTTAATTTCAGCCAGTTCAATTTTCTTTCCAGTAACACTTTTATTTTTGGCTTTAATATGACCCGGCTGACGTAAAATTTGATAAGCCTTACCATGCATTTCAAAGATGAGTTCTACAGCAGTATACACATCATCATCTGCAAATCCACTTCGTAGCATAGCAGTATCCTGACGATCCTCACCGCTACCCGCTCCATAAAGTGCAAAGCAAATAGCATCAAAAATTGTCGTTTTCCCCGCACCTGTTTTTCCGGAAATCGCAAATAAACGATGGTCACCGAGCTGTTGAAAATCAATCACTTCTGTGTTTTTATATGGACCGAATGCAGTAATCGTTAACTTTAATGGCTTCATTTTACTGTCTCTCGCTCCTCATCTAATAATTCCTGCAGCATCTCTGTAAATAGACGCTCTGTATCTTGATCTGGCTGTACACCAATTATATCTTTAAAAAATGATCGCAATAAATCGATGTCTTCTACCTTTTCCGTCTCAACCGCTTGAATTTCATGTTGGATTTCTTGGCGTAATGCTTTACGCTCAACATGCATTGCATGAGGAAACACTGTCCGGATACGTTCCATCGGCGAAGCTACTGACGTCGTATCTGTTAAGCGGACAAATACATAATCATCACTTGGTGATAATTTCAATAAATCATCCATTAAACCCTCTACCACACGTAAATCTCGTCTCGGTACAAGCTTTCGTTTTGTTACAGCGATATCTCCCTGTGCATCTAGCTCAACGATTAAAAAGCCCTTCTCATGTAAGTGCTCAGATAATGAATACTTCAATGGAGAGCCAGCATAGCGAATCGTGTCATTCAATACAAAATGCGCTTTATGTAAATGCCCAAGCGCCGTGTAGTTGAAAGACTTAAATAACGCTGCATTTATACAATCCGAACCTCCTATCGATAGAGGGCGCTCAGAATCACTAGTATTTGCTTCTTCCTCACCATACTTCGTTACAAATGCATGTCCAATAAAAACATTACGCTTTGTCGTATCCATACTTTGTACAATATGATCAATTATTTTTTCCATAGCATCTTGATGAGATCGAATGGAATCATCATCTAAAATAGTCCTTACTGAAGCTGGTTCTGCATATGGTACGAGATGAAAATGTACTTCACCATTCGCATCATGTAAAACGATCGGTGCATGATCTTTCGTAAATTGACCTTTAATGTGTAAGCCACTATCGCTCATTAAACTACTGCCAAAGTTCAATCGACCTGCACTATCGTGGTTCCCGGCAACTGCTAACACCGGGATTTTCTTCTCAAGTATAATTTCCGCCAAAATATCATTTAGTAAATTCACTGCCTCTATAGGGGGCATCGAACGGTCATATAAATCACCTGCTATAATGATTACATCCGGTTTTTCCTCATCAATAGCTTGCATAAATTGCTGTAAAATATAATGCTGATCCTCCGTCATGTATACGCCTTGTACAAGCTTCCCTAAATGCCAATCTGCTGTATGAAATATTTTCATTCTTTGCGCCTCCTGTCTATTTCATTTTATCATGGCTGATAGATTGATTGTTTTTCCTTTTATTAGTTTAAAAATTATAATTAGGCTCCTTGCCATACTGTGGGGACCTGAGGTGTCGGGGGAACTGTCGCTCTGAGGGTTCTTTCCGTCGCTTCGGCGATTCCTTCCGTCGTTCTGTGGGTTCTTTCCGTCACTCCGACAGTTCTTTCCGTCGCTCTGAGGGTTCCTTCCGTCGTTCTGAGGGTTCCTTCCGTTGCTTCGGCGATTCCTTCCGTCGTTCTGTGAGTTCTTTCCGTCACTCCGACAATTCTTTCCGTCGCTCTGAGGGTTCCTTCCGTCGCTTCGGCGATTCCTTCCGTCACTCGGACAATTCTTTCCGTCGTTCTGTGAGTTCTTTCCGTCACACGGACAATTCTTTCCGTCGCTTGGGTTCTTTCCGTCACTCCGACAATTCTTTCCGTCACTCTGAGGGTTCCTTCCGTCGCTCCATCGATTCTATCCGTCGTCCTGAGATTCTATCCATCACTTTTATCGATTTACATAAAAAAGAGCATCATTGCCGATGCCCTATTGTAAATATTTAATATTGAAATGTTCTTTATGACAGAATTGCTCTAACCTTCTCCATAAAAGCAGCATATCCAGTAAAACCTTGAATGATGCTTGCAGCAGGACTTGGCTGTTCTTGTTCTTGTTCTTTTTCTTGTTCTTTTTCTTGTTCTTTTTTCTGCTCAGCCTTCTCTTGCTGCTCTAAAATCTGCTCAAATGATATCGGGTTTGGCTTCGGCAATTCATTTGAAGAAATAGCTAGTGCGTTACTGCCACTATATTCATGTAAAAATGCATTAGCCATTTGGCGATAGCCTTCAAAATTTGGATGTACATCAGAGATATTAGGTAAAAGGTTCGTCGCGTTTAACCCGAAAGCATCATACACGTTTACATAAGTTGCACCAGCATGCTCTGCCTGTTGCTGTAAAATTGTATTTAGCTTGATGAGCTGTGCATTTGTGCCTTCTTTCTGCGTAGCGTGCACATTGGGATAGGCAAAATAATAGCCCATGACAAAGATCTTTGCTTTAGGCGCTCGCACTTTCAATTCCTCTAAAATCTCTACCATATTTTTTCTGACAACATTTAATGCATAATCAGTTTGCAGCTGTGAAAAGGCTAATGTGCCCGCAGTCGGATTGACCTGTACGAGACGTAGTAAATCATTGGCACCTGCCGAAATAGTGATAAGTGTTGCATTAGCTAATAAATCACTTGCTTCCTCTGACTTTACTCGTTTCAAAACATCAGCTGTAGTGAAACCTGGGAAAGCGAGCTTCTTCGTATAGAAACTCAATTGCCCAGTCATCCCTAATCTCATGGCGATTAAATCACTATAGCCTGCATCAATCTGTCCATAAGGTGTTTGACCAGCCGCCAATGAATCGCCAATAGACAGGTAGTTCTCACTCTGAGCAAAAGCAGATGAAACACCAAATACCATCGTAAGTACAACTGTACCAATTAAGCTTAGTAATCGTTTCATCTACTCAACTCCTGTTCTTTACTTAAAATGCCCAGCTACCTTTGCGGAAAATTGGCTCTACAGTTCCATCTGGTAAAATACCATCAATGTCCATCTCACCACTGCCAATCATAAAGTCCTCATGTGTTACTGAAATATTTGCTCCTAATGCTTCAAGCTGTCCATTTTCCAAATCTCTTCCACCCTCCAAGCAAGTTGGATAAGCTTCGCCAATCGCTAAATGGTTCGATGCATTTTCATCAAATAACGTGTTAAAATATAAAATTTCTGATGCTGAAATTGGTGATTCATGTGGTACAAGTGCTACCTCACCTAAATAGCAAGAACCTTCATCTACATGAATAAGCTCCTGTAATAAATCATGTCCTACCTGTGCTTCAGCCTTAATAATTTTGCCTTCTTCAAATGTCAGTTTAAAGCCATCAATAATATTCCCTTGATAAACTAATGGTTTTGAATTGCTGACATAACCATTTACACCTTGCTTCAGCGGTAACGTATAAACCTCTTCCGTTGGCATATTAGCAATAAAGACCGTATCATCTGGCGTTTTACTACCTCCAGTAAGCCATTTATGCTGTGGCGCTAACGCAATTGTTAAATCAGTGCCTGGTGCTGTATAGTGAAGCTTCGCGTATTTTTTACTATTTAGTAGGGCTGCACGAGATTCTAAATTCTTTACATGTTCACGCCAGTTTTCAACAGCGTTCCCATCACCGATACGAACCGTTTTAAAAATAGCTTCCCATAGTGCTGGTACTTGTTCTTCAACACCTAAGTTCGGGAATACTTTCGCTGCCCATTTAGGAGAAGGTACAGCAACAATCGACCAAGCTATTAGATCCTTCATTACGGCGTTGCGATAGTTTTTCAGTGCAGCTCCTGATACCTTTTGATGTGTTGCTAGACGGTCTGCTGGAATACCTGCTAATTTATCAGGATCTGCAGCATCAATCCATAATAGCGCCCCTTTACGTTCAATCAGCTCATCACGCATTTTAACTACCCATTCAGGGAAACGATTAAATTCCTCATCTGAGGCATGCTCAAAATAAGCACGATCCATTTCATCATCTGATAAGTTTACATGGACACGACCTGCTCCAGCCTTATAAGCCTCTTTCACAACTAAACGTGCAAAGTCCAGTGCATCCACTGATGTATTGACTAATAAGTATTGCCCTGGCTGAATATTGACACCAACTTTTACTGCAAGCTCTGCGTATGCTTGTAATTTTTCTTCAAAAGTCATATTATTTCCCTCGCTTCTGTCCAATTGTTTTTGAATTGCCTTCCACTAGATTGCTATCGTGCCATATTTTTTGCACAGGCTTGCCAGGAATTTCTCTTGTCCATTTTTTATACGTTTTTTCATCTCGATAAGATAATAACGTCAATACTTCACCATCTGCTCCAGCACGACCTGTGCGACCAGAACGATGCAAATATTGTTCAATTGTTCGTGGGACATCAACATGAATAACATGTGTTAAACCTGCAATATCTAAACCACGTGCAGCAATATCTGTCGCAATTAAAATACGCGCCTCTCCTTTACGGAAAGCATCTAACGCTTTTTTACGTTCTTCTTTTTTCATGTCAGAGTGTAATGTCACAATCGGTGCAGAACGGTATTGTAATTTCGTTTCTTTCATCAGCAATTGATCAATATTGTTGACGAAAGCCAATGCACGTAATCCTTCCGTATGCGATAGTCGGCGTAGGAAATCGGTTTTATCTCGCTCCTCCACTTTCACGAAAGAATGCACAACTTTACCAACCTTTAACATATCTTCAGGCTTAATTTTGAAGCGTACTGGCTCGAACATCATACGACTAGCCACTAGTTCAATTTCCTCGGTAATTGTTGCAGAAACAACAACTACTTGTCGCCCATATGCTGAACCTTCGATAAAGGATTTTACGACAACACGATATTCACGACTAAGTAACTGATCACACTCATCTAAAATGACTGTTTCAATTTCTTTTAGCTTTAATTTCCCAGCACGCGCTAACTCATTTAATCGACCAGGTGTTCCTACAACGATTGTCGGTTTTTTCTTTAACTTTTCGATTTGACGTGCAGAGTTTGCACCACCAATTAATTGTTGAACTGTAATATCAGAACCTGCTGTCCATTCACGGATAACCTCTACAATTTGCATCGCTAACTCCTGTGATGGGGCTACGATAAGTCCTTGTGTTTGTTTTTTTGAGCCGTTTACTTTATTTAGTAATGGCAGCACATAAGCTAAAGTCTTCCCCGATCCTGTCGGCGATTCAGCTACAATATCTTTGCCATCAAGCATTGCTGGAATCATTTCTTCTTGAATTTTCATCGGTTCTTCAAATTTCCATTTTGCTTGTAAATCTTCATTTAATAAATTTATTACTGACATGTAATTTCCCACCTTCTATCTGCTTGACACTAGTTTAACACACTAATCATTTTCCTACTTCATATGTACGTAAACCATTGTTTAATCGTTTCAATAAAAATTCTTTAAACAAATAAATCTACTCACTCATACACGGTATTTGTAAGCTCTAAAACCCTTTCACTTGAGCTGCCTTAAAGGCTAGAGGCTTACCCGCGAAAAGCGAGCAGATTTTATTTGAATCATTCAATTGTTAACCTACTATGTCATAGCCACATGCTAAAATAGCGCGTTCTGCTAAAACAATTAATGAGTCAATATATTTATCACTTAACTTTAAATCCCGATTGACGATAGATAATTCTGTACATCCTAACACGATACGATCACAATTAAGTGCCAGCATCGCCTCTTCTATCGGCTGCCAATCCTCCTTAGAGACATCCTTTCCAGCCTTTACGTAATCGTAAATGATAGACATAACTTTTTCTTTCATAGTATCGTCTGGGACAACTGGTGTTATACCAAATTCCTCTAACGCATCTTGATACATGCGTGAAGTTAATGTACCTGTTGTCGCTAAAATGCCGACACGCTCTGCCCCTAAGTCATAGGCACGCTTTGCGGTTTCACGAATCATATGCAACACGGGGACTGGGGAGCCTTCAACGATATCATCATAAAAGGTATGTGCTGTATTGCACGGAATAGCAATCATATCTGCTCCGACAGAAGCAAGCTTTTTAGCATCTGCGACTATTACTGGAACCGGATTTTCCTTTGTATTATCTAAAATAAAGGCAGTACGATCTGGGATATTCGTATCATTATCAATAATTGTATGTAGATGCTCCTGATCCTTCGTTGCCTTCGTACGTCTTACAATCATTTCACCAATAAACATTGTTGCAAGTGGACCAACGCCACCAATTATACCTAAAGTTTGTTTTTTCATGAGTTAGACAGACCTTTGTTGTTAAAATATTTCTTATATTTGCGATAAAAGCTTAAATTATCGATCGTTACATTCAACCAACGTTTGGCATTCATATCCTTGTAATTAAAAATAGAATCTGTTGCAAGTCTTTGGCGAATAAGACTTTTTGCTTCTATCACCAGTTGTTCATTTTGTACATATTTAAAGAGTACACCGTTTGGCACAATTGTCCAAAGATGCTTGTTCTGCACATATGTTAGCTGTTGCTTGCTACCACGAATGAAATCATCGGCAACATATTGCATTAAGTTATAGCCACTTGCTGTCACATAATAATTCGAAAGCTCATTATGTAATTCAATACTTAATAATTTATATTGACCATCACGTTCATCAAACTTCATATCGAACGTAGCAAATCCCTGGAATTGTATTTCCTCCAGAAACGATTTCACACAATCCATTAAATCCTTATCATATGTCGTCATAATTGCTACATAGCGTCCAATACCTTCTGGAGAATGCTCCTCTAAAATTGGGTTACCTATAGAAAGTAGCTTTGCCTTACCATCTTGTCCAACATAAGCATTTACGACACGCATCTTCGCATCTTCGCCAGGAATATATTGCTGGATCATTAAGTCATCTCGGTATGCCGATTCTTTATAAATCGCATGGAAAATGGCATCCTTTTCCTCATGATCGCGTGCAATATACACATTTTTCTTATCAGGGAAAATACATGACGCATACTTTGTCATATTCAAAGGCTTAATGACAACCGGATAATCAAAAGGTATATCAAATTCCTCATAATCATTCACTGTGCAAACATGCATCGCTGGATATTGAAAACCAAAATCCGCACAAAGTTCATACATACTCTCACGTGTTAATAGCTGATTAGCAAGCTTGGCATCAACATATGGAACTACAAAATATTTAGCTAGTTCCTCTTTATGTTGGACAATTTTCTTCACATAAAATTCATCACAGGCTAATAACAGTAGTTTTTTACCTGCATATTCCTCCGCAATTGCCTTTAAAGCGACTACAAATCTTTCATCAATATGAAGCCTTGGTACTTCACGGAATGTTAATAAGTCACTCTGTTGTATTTTCTCCATATTAGTATGGTTTAATGCTAGTGGTTTAACTCCATATGACTCGTAAAATGCTCTCGCCATGCCGTAAGCATTCATTTCATCTCCTAATAAAACCGGTAAAAAAGCGTGCTCAATGGCCATTCTGCTCAACTCACTTTAGCTTTTTTTTAGGCTGTTCACCATAATGTGGGGTTGATTTCCGTTTCGACTAAGCGCTTTCTTGGGGGCACCTAGCCTTCTCTATACACGGTATACATTTAAATAATTGTCTTCCCTAACTTTTAGTGATGAGCCTTTTTTATTAGTGTAACATACTTTCCTTGTACTCCCGATAACTCTCTAGCATCTATTTATGAACTGCTACAGCTTGTTTACCTAACTCTTGATAGCTTTTAAAAAATTGATCCACATTATAAGTGACAAAGCCTTTTAATGGATCCATAACGACTACTTTATCGCCTAAATGCCCTGTTAAGACAACCGCATGCAAGTTCATGTACGCTTCATGTGGCACTGTTTCACCTTCATAGATCCAGCCCTTACCTGGATCTTTTTCAGGAGTTGATAAATCCAATGTCACCCATGTCACCACTGGTACTCCCTCTTGGACAAGCTGTAAGATTTCATCCTGTGAGGCATTACTCATATTTGTGACACGTAAATCTGCTTTTTTATCTGCTATAACTGCCTCTGCCGCCTTTACAATCGGTGCGGCAAAAACATACATACCGTGTGTTTTTTCACGGGGATTCCCTGCAAAAGCCTGGTCTGGATTTGGACCAACGCGTTGTCCTCCTACAGTACGTATATCTTGCTTTGGTAAATACTTATCAGCCATTTCAAGCTTTGTAACATTCATTCCATAATAATTTAAGACAGCTGTTAACGATGTTATTTCACAGCCATGTGGTAGTTCAGGATTTTGCATAACAACTGGGACACCCAGCTCTTGCTTGTCCCTTGAAAAATATGTCTCCAATCGATAATACGGCTTTGTCGAATCA
This sequence comes from Lysinibacillus sp. RS11, assembly GCF_042019215.1. Lineage (NCBI taxonomy): Bacteria > Bacillati > Bacillota > Bacilli > Caryophanales > Bacillaceae > Lysinibacillus > Lysinibacillus sp. RS11. Next base: position 4,196,760 of record NZ_CP168124.1, read on the forward strand.
TATGTAAAATTTTCGATTGTCGTATAGCCATCGTTTTTCTTACTATTTTCAAGCGTAGTTGCAGCAATAGCATATTCCCGTCCTTCTTTCAGTTTCGAAAATTTCGCTTCTCCCTCATCAGAGCCAACCACATCCTCAACGATTTCACCTGTCTCTACATCTGTGACAGTTACGTAAAGGTTAGGAATCGGTGCACCACTATTAAACTCTACCGTTAATACAGTTAATTCACTCTTTTGCCTTTCCTGCTGAGAAAACTGATTACAGCTCGAAAGTAGCATGGTTATCGTTATACCTATTAGTAAAAGGCGTTTATTCCTCGTCCACAAGACAAATTCCGCTCCTATCCAGTTTGAAGATCATCACTTCACTTCTATTATTTCAATTTGTCGTAGACTCTATTATACGCTAGTTTCATAGACGTTCCTATTTTAACTTGGTTCGCCCTTTACATGTAAAAAAATGACTCAGGTTTTAGCCCTCATTCAGCAGACGACCAAATCAATTACTGATTTTGCTACTTTCGAGTTTCACAGTTTACATGCTCAATTTAGAGTGTACTTACTTTTGGACGCAATGTATGCTTTAACACTTTACCAGAAGCATTACGTGGCAATTCTTCTAAAAATTCAATTTCATGTGGCACTTTATATTTCGCCAACTGATTCCGACAATAAGCCAATATCGCCTCTTCATCAAGGGACTTTCCTTCCTTCAAAACGACAAATGCTTTCGGAACCTCACCATATACTTCATGAGGTAAACCTACAACTGCAGCTTCAAAAATTTCTGGCAGTTGATATAAAACCTCTTCTACCTCGATAGGATAGATATTTTCGCCACCACGAATGATCATATCTTTTTTACGATCGACAATATAGAGATAGCCTTCTTCATCAAAACGTCCTAAATCTCCTGAATAGAGCCAGCCATCTTTAATTGTTCTCGCTGTTTCTTCAGGATTACGTAAATAGCCTTTCATCACCTGTGGTCCTCTGACACAAATTTCTCCTACTCCACCTGCTGGCACAGTTTCGCCAAAGCTATCCACAACACGAACGTCTGTCTGTGCTAATGGTTTTCCGACTGATCCAATCTTTGTCAATGCATCGACATCTAAAAGGGAAGTGGCAGCAGGAGAATTTTCAGTCTGTCCATATAGGTTTTGTACTTTCACATTAGGGAACGTCTCTTTCACTTGCTTAACAAGCTCGTATGGCATTGGTGCTGCCCCGTAACATAATAAGCGTAAATTTTTAAATGTATGTTCCTTAAAGTCAGATGTATTTAAAATAATCGTATACATGGAAGGAACACCAAAGAAAATTGTCGCTGCTGTTGAAGCAAGCTGTTCTAATGTATTGGTCGAAGAAAAAGCCTCTTCAATTACAATAGTACCGCCTTTATAAAACATCGGCATCGCAAATACATGAAGCCCTGCACAATGAAATAAAGGCGTACAAATAAACATTCTATCCTCATTGGTCATATTCATAGATAACGACCATATTTCCGCTGAGGATACAATATTTTGATGTGTTAACATAACGCCTTTTGGTTTACCAGTCGTACCAGAAGTATACATAACAACCGCTGTATCATGGGGCTCCAAATTGACAACTTGCCTTTGACCTGTATAGTTCTTAATAACTTCTTTCATTTCTTTAAACCCTACAATATGTTGAAATGGATATGAAATATCTGCGAGTATATCTTCTAATCTTTCATCATAAATAAGACCTTTAGCTTCTGAATGGTTAAAAATAAATTCGACCTCTGGGGCAGCTAATTTTGTATTAATAGGCATCACCACAAATCCAGCTAATTGAACACCAATATAAGCGATTAAAAATAAATCCGAATTAAGCGTATAGAGTGCAATCACATCATCTTTTTCATAGCCCTGCTCTTGTAAGTACGCTGCAAATTTTTCTGTACATTTATAAAAATCACTATAGCTCATCTTTTTGCCATCGTATAACGTTGCAATTCCTTGTGGTTGTTGTTTAGCGTAGTTTTGAACAATTTCTGTCATTAACATCGTCATCAAAAGCCCCCCAATTTTTAATATGCATCCCCCTCATATTGCGTAGAATCTCCATAAAAGAAGAACCGTTACGATAATATGAAAATTCAGAAAATTATACTTACATTTTATCAAGCTATTAAAAAGTTAGCAATTTTTCTACACATAAGAAAATATGAGTCTCATCACAGAAAGTTAAAGATAACATTTTGCTAAGCACCAGTCGGAACGGAAATCAACCACACGTTATGGTGATGAACCAAACCTTTCACGTTTCTATTAAGTTCTGTTAGGTGTATGATAGTTGTACATATTTTTAGGAAAGGCATGGTTAAAATGCTGTATGCACTTTTAGGAGATTTACATTCTAATATAGAAGATACGAAGGCAGTTTTAGCCCATATTGAGCAAACTGCGAAAGATGCAAGGATATTAGGATTAGGTGATTTATATGAATGTACTGTCAGTAAAAAAAAGGCACAAACAATGTCCGCTTTACCGCTTCAAAAAGCTGCAATAGTGGAAAATGATTTTGAAGAGCTACTAACATTCCCCTCTATTCGCGGCAATCAAGAGGAGCGTATTACACATGTAACGGGCATCAAACGTTTTACAGAACTACCTGAAACAATCGAAATTGATGGTGCCACACTTATGCACGGACATCAATTTCAATGGAGTGTGACATGGCAGCCTACATTTCCCCTATTCAAAAAACCGCTTCTTTTCTTCGGACATAGTCATGAGTCAGGTATTTATCATCAAAATAAAAAGCTACCTATTCATATTCGCTTTGGCCAACCGATCGCATTACAAGAAAAGCACTACGGCATCAATGTTGGCTCTGTCGTCGATCACCGTGAGTGGTGTCTCTATGATAGTGATAAACGAACAGTAACATTTATGTGCGCCTCTTCTGTCAATAAGGTTCGCGTTTAAGATTCACGCAAGTCTACATACGACAATTGCCTTGCTTACCGTAGCGTCGCAGATGAGACCCTGGAGCGCTAACGAAGCGGCTCATCGGACGCCCCCAGGAAGCTTTGCTCTGTGCGAAAGCGAAGCGTCAGCGGCATTGTTTTATCTGCGCGAAAGCGAAGCGTCAGCGGCATTGTTTTATCTGCGCGAAAGCGAAGCGTCAGCGGCATTGTTTTATCTGCGCGAAAGCGAAGCGTCAGCGGCATTGTTTTATCTGCGCGAAAGCGAAGCGGCAGCAGCAAGGCGCCCAGTCGGAACGGAAATCAACCACACGTAATGGTGATGCGCCTACTTTTTTGTAAATCATCACATCCACAAAAAAAACGCTAAAATCGACTTCGACTCTAGCGTTTTTCACCAAACTAGCAATATTCACAGTCCTGTAAAGCATCGAGTAATTTTTCCATGTCGCAAATTTGATCGCACATCGTTTGAATCATATTTTTCAGGATGGGTATTAATTCTTGGCAAATACAGAACCTTAAAACATTTTGCGCTAGTCGTACTCCTCCCTGATGGTGAACAATCATTTCTCGAAGATAGTTTATATTAATGTTATTAGAAACTGGTGGTAAGCTCATTGCCTTGAACATAGCTTCAGTAATTTCTTTATAGGCACACATATATTCGTATAATTCATATTCTGAATTTTGTACGATACAGCATCTATTTTGGATCGCTTCTAGACATTCAACTACCTCTGTACTTGTATCTATTATTTCTAATGCAAGATTTTGTACAGGTATATTTGTTGTGTATCGCAAAACATTTTCTGACATTTTAATAGCAGCTACTTGATGCGGTAAAATTTGCTTAATAAAATTTTCTGAAATGCTACAGGTAAGGGTCACATAGGTCATGCCCTGAATCATTTTATCGAGAATCCTTTGGTATTCCGCTAAATAAGCCTTTGTAACATTACTGAGTTCAATTGGTTTAGTCATTAGACACACTCCTTTCAGAGTAATGTATGCCTGATCGGTTGTAGTGTGGTAGACAATTGTACCAACTGATGATATTTATTCCCCATCGTTTTTGATAGCAATATTTTATGACTAGCAATGTGCTTTTGCCACAAAAACGAACTATTCTTCTTTATATGTATCCAAGCATTTTTGACATATACATTTATTATGCTCTTGAGGCACTGCGTCAAAAATTCTCTCAGGAAAACTTTCTGTCATACACCAGCAATCGTTTTGCCCTTTTGCTACTCCACAATGATTTTCTTGTCCACATAACGGGCAACAGTTTCCCTCCATTCTTACACCTCCCTTACCTTTCTACATTGTAAAGGAAGAATAGAGGAGTACTCAATTTCATACCCCTCCCACAATAGCTTATTGCTTTTTCCCATGAATCTGTTGCTTTACTTCTTCCTTATTCGTATCACTATATATTGCTGTACCAACCCCACCACTTTGGGCTAGCAGCTTTTTCACTTCATTGTAAGATAAACCAGCTTCTGCATTTTTTCTTTTTACTTCATCAATATCTGTTCCAACAGAAGTAAACGGAGCTTCGTTATGTTCAGTCATACAAATCCCTACCTTCTATAATTCATCAGGCTGCATTTCGATTAATTCATCGCCTTCTCTTTTCACTCTTTTATTTAGCTCTTTAATCGGTATAGCATCTACTGTTTGCATATCTTCATGTAAATCGAAAAGACTAATAGTATCTGAGTCAACCATGTCTGGTTTGTTCTTGCTTGCTAAATTCATAAATATCTTTTTCTCATGTGGTACGTTTTCTATGTCCATCATTTCACACTCCTTTATCCATAGTATGAGCAATGTTGAACAGGTTATGTGGCTTTCGTTTTTGCATTTTTATCGACGCGGTGATATTCAGAGATTTGAATGACCCGAACATTTCCTGGATGCAACTCATGATAAATCCCTCTACTATCTGTAAAGGATATACATTGATCTCGTTCACTTCGAACTAAAGCCTCTGCTTTTTCTTGTGATTCGATATGAATAAATCTTCTTACATAATGCATTTCATCAAAGAAATAAGTAATTTTAAATTCCTTCACTTATAAATAGCTCCTCAATTACTGGATTTGACGTTTGTTTACTGCTTATCATATCCAACTAACTGTAGTTGCTATCCTCAAAAAAATATTTTCGGTATTTTCTATAGGTCATGCATAACCTATATTAAAGCAACTATTTTTTTGGAGGTGATGATTGTGATCCATACAGTTAAAGCAGGAGAAACATTGTCTCAAATAGCTAGAGATTACCGAACACCACTATCGTCCATAATTGCAGCTAATCCAGGGATCAATCCAAATGTACTTTATATCGGACAACAAATTGTTATACCTGGGTTTCCTGATCCAAATACAATCCCTTATAAAATTGATATTTCTACTGAAAATCGTTGGCTACGGTTATATAAAGACAATATTCTTCAAAAACAATACCCAATTGCAGTTGGTAGAATGTTACACGATACGCCTATCGGCAATTTTATTATTATTAATAAGGCTCCAAACCCTGGAGGTCCGTTTGGGACAATGTGGATGAGTTTATCTAAAGAGCATTATGGTATTCATGGAACCAATGATCCTAGCTCTATCGGTCATGCAGTTTCACGTGGCTGTATTCGCATGCATAATCAGGATGTCGAAGAACTTGCACGCATTGTTCCAATTGGCACTGGCGTTTTTATCCATCCTTAAAATCAACTGAGGCTATCTATTTGTGAGATAGTCTCATGTCGTAGAAAAGATGGACAAGGAAATTCGCAACGGAAGTGAATCTAAAAACATTCCTAAGATTTTATCGGAATGTTTTTTAGTTTTATCGGAACATTATGCTGATTTATCGGAATGTTTTCCAGTTTTATCGGAACATTATGTAGAATTATCGGAATGTTTTCCAGTTTTATCGGAACATTATACTGATTTATCTAATGTTAATGCTCCTTGGGAAGTAAGTTTCCGTATAGGATGAAACGCTTAAAGCTATACTACATAATGCTGAAGCAACGCAACAAATTCAATTTTCATTTAGAATTAGGAGGGGATATGCTTGTCCACAAAAGACAATATATTATCTATTTTCGCCTTAGGTGGCATTAATGAGATTGGAAAGAATATGTATGTAGTACAGTATGGGAATGATATTTTAATTATCGACTGCGGCGCTAAGTTTCCAGACGAAAGCTTACTAGGTATCGATTTAATAATTCCTGATATTACGTACCTACAAGAAAATAAAGAAAAGATTAGAGCATTAATCGTGACACATGGACATGAGGACCATATTGGTGGTATCCCTTATCTCCTAAAAAAGATAAATGTTCCTATTTATGCGACACGTTTTACGCTTGGCTTAATCGAGTTAAAGCTAAAAGAACATAAGCTTTTACGAGAGACCGATTTAATAGAAATTCATTCCGATTCATCACTAAATTTAGGACAAACTGATGTTAGTTTCTTTAGAACAAACCATAGTATACCTGATTGCTTAGGAATCGTTATTAATACACCTGAAGGAAATGTAGTCCACACTGGCGATTTTAAATTTGATTTAACCCCTGTCAATAATCAGTTTGCAGATATTCATAAGATGTCTGATATAGGATCAGAAGGCGTGCTAGTCCTTATTTCTGAAAGTACGAATGCCGAACGACCTGGATTAACTCCTTCTGAGAAGCTTGTCGGTCATCATATTGAAGATGCATTTTTACATGCCGAGCGTAAAATCGTTATCTCTACTTTCGCTTCTAATGTTAATCGCATACAGCAAATTGTAAATGCTACGATTGCTACAAATAGAAAGCTTGCATTGCTTGGACGTAGTATGGTGAATGTTGTAGATGTTGCACTTGAACGAGGCTATTTAAACATTCCAGAGGATATGTTAATAGATGCACGTGAGGTAAAGTATCTCCCACCTGAAGAAGTAGTTGTACTATGTACGGGTAGTCAGGGTGAGCCATTAGCTGCACTTTCTCGCCTAGCAAATGGCAATCATCGCGAAGTCAAAATTTTACCTGATGATACAGTTATTTTAGCTTCATCCCCTATCCCAGGGAATGAGAAGGGTGTTTCACGGATCGTCGATAATTTGTTCCAGTTAGGTGCGAAGGTTATTTATGGCTCTTCTAGTCATACAGGTATGCACGTTTCAGGTCATGGTCACCAGGAAGATTTAAAACTAATGCTGACGCTCATGAAGCCCAAATTTTTCATTCCGATTCATGGTGAATTCCGTATGTTACATCAGCATCGTTTGCTAGCTGAGTCCGTCGGTGTTAAAAGAGGGCATACGTTTATTATGAAAAATGGGGATGTTGTTGATATTGAAAATGCAATGGCTAGGCAAACGCGTAAAATCCCTTCAGGTGATACGTATGTCGACGGTATTGGTATTGGTGAAGTCGAAGGAATCGTCTTACGAGATCGCAAACAGCTGTCAGAAGACGGTATGCTTGTTATCGTTATAACACTTAATAAAATAGATGGTGCCTTTATTTCAGAACCAGATACAATTTCGCGGGGCTTTGTTTATGCCAAAGACTTTGAGGAGCTGTTAACGAAAGTAAATATTCTCGTCAAAGAAACGATTAATGAACTTCAGGAAGAAAGTAAGCAGCCAATCCATGTCTTAAAAAGAGAAATCAAAAGAGCAGTCGGTCAATATCTATTTACACAAACAAAAAGAAAACCAATGATTTTACCTATAATTATCGATATTTAAAAAAGTCGGTGTGAAGGTTCTTTTCCCCTTTTGCACCGACTAAATTCATTTTATAAACATTAACTGCCCCTAAAAGCCCAATTGATACAGATTTATCAAAGAAATTAGTTTTTACTTTCGGATTACTCCATCTTTTTTAAAGTTCAGACCCGTGCATTTCTTTGTAAAGCTCTCCCTTAAATATTTTATGAAGCATAACATCGTAAAAATAATGAACCTGATTGAATCCATGCTGTAAATGTTGCGAGTGATTTTCTATTTGCCTAGAAAATTTGTCAAAATGCTGTGGTAGTCCTTCTACTGCGGTTATCAATGATTCTTTATTTTTTAATAAAAGCGGTATCGTATTTAAAAGCTGTACCACTTTATGTTGGATATCAATCATCGGAATATCAATAAGTATATGATACAAATGATGCCATTCTTTGATTGGATACCAACTGAGAAAATGCAATAAATAATCACTTAAAATAATCGTTTCATTTGGCATAATAGCCACGACATCATTTGCAATACATACTTCATTTTCACATTGATATATAGATTTATTCGTTTCCTTCAAATGAGCTCTCGTAAGAATGATCGTTTTAGCTGGTACTGGTGCACACTTTAAACATTTATTAAATATCATATTAATCTTTGGTACTTGTTCAATATCACCATTTAGCATTAACTGTTTTAAATATTCTGCTGTCACTAAGGGCAATCCGACATTTGTAAAATACTCCTCCCTCGGTACTATTTTTCCCTCTTTTATTTTAGCAACTTCATCTAGTCGATAACGCTTTACCATGCCTGAATCCTCCAATCCTTAACTTAGTTATGTATACCCAAAATAAGCCACTGAAGAATCATCAACACTATTTTCCACGAACTTTTTTCCTTAATAAAATCTTCCTACCCACAATTGTACCATTTTACAATAACATTTTCTCTATTATACCACTATAATAGTATAGGCATTTTTAATTTTTTTCACTAGCTTTTTACATAGAGGTGAATCATATGTCAGACTTTTTAAAGCTAGTAGGTGAACAGCTCCGTATTATTAGGGTTTCCAAAGGGCTTAGTCAAGAAGAAGTGGCTGAAAGAACGGGGAAGTTAGGTTTTAGTAAAGGACGAATCTCAAATATTGAACATGGGCAATCTAATATCACATTGAGCACTTTAGAAACGCTGATGAAAGCATTAGACATTGCCCCTGAGGAACTTTTTAATTTTCAAAAATTATCTGGTGTTACTGATATTAAAGAAAAGAACATCATGCTTGACATACATCGTTCCGTATTAAGGGAGCGTAATTTAGACGAGGTAAAATACGTAGTACGCATTACAAAGGATTTTTTAGATACGATCGATTCACAATCAAAGAAAAACAGCTCCAATAGTCAATGACGTTGGAGCTGTTTTGACGTCTACCTACAAATTCCTTTTTTACTTTTTCTAGCTCATCGCCATAACGTGTGGTTCCACAACTTTTGGTGATGAGCTTTTTTCTTTCATTTGACTTTCCCTTATTTTGTCCATATAAAAAATCCATTTAGTCTACACCAAATGGATTTTTTTCTTACATTCCAAACTTTTGACGATAGCCGCATTTTCTACATAGCTCTTCTACGGCCTCTCTTCGTGAAAATCCGTCGACAATATTGTTTGCACGCTCACCCTGAACAATGTCAGTGAAGGATTTCTCGTTCACATTCCCCAAATTAATAACGCCCTCACCATCAAGACAGCACGGCACTACTGTACCATCCACAAGAATAGCTGCTTGGCTTCGAAGTGCATGGCAAAAGCCTTTTCCTTCATCCTCAGGCTCAAGCAAGCTTGGCCATCTGAATTCATGATCCTGATTTAAATAAATATTATTAGCAATCTTCACGCCTTTACCGGGCTGTACTGTTTCTTCGATACGATAATCAAGATTATATTCATTTTCTAAAATATTGAGCGTTTCCCTATTTCTTCTCGCTGCAATATCCGATACATGATCCTTTTGTAAATTCCATAAACGATATGAAATAATCGTATTATATTCTCTAGCAGCACGAACAAAATCCAATATATCCCCTAAATATTTCTCACGATTCTCCGACCCCTCATGACCATCGAAACTATGTAAAGAGAAATTGATTTGGCGTAAGGCTGGTTTCCCTAATATCTTTTCACGATTCTTTTTAATCAGTGTACCATTCGTTGTAATATTAACTTTAAAACCTTTCTCATGAGCTGCGTCAAGAAGCTGATCAATACGTGGATGTAAAAGCGGTTCCCCTTTTACATGCAAATAAATATATTTCGTGTGAGGACGTATTTCATCCAAGATTTTATTAAATTGTTCCACTTTAATAAGTCCCTTTGCACGAGCCGTTGGAGGACAAAAGCTACATGCTAAATTACAGACACTCGTTATTTCTATATAAACTTTTTTAAATGTTCTCAACGTTGATTCACCGTTCCAGTTCTATAATTATTAAAACTCTATTCATTTTAACAAATTTTACGATAAGGAACAGCCTTTCAGTCTCCATCCCTTGCATTATTTATATCTCTCAAGGCTCATCACCATAACGTGTAAGATAGAGGAGCGAAGGCTAAAATCATCACGTCCTTTGATAACGCCTTCGCGCAAAAACAGTCGGAACAGTAATCACCCCCAGATTATGGCGATGAACCTAGACTGTTAAAAATTAAAACTTCTATCTGCAGCAATTTTTCATTGTAGCAGATAGAAGTTTTTATCTTCATTATTGGTGAAAGCCGAGTGTCAGCTCTTTCACCTCACACATTACGTTTATAATTTTTTGTACCATCATATGAATACAGCATTGGCTTTCCATCCACATATGTTTCTAAATGAACAGGACGACCCCATAGCTGATAAATATATGGCAAAACGTTTTCTAAATAGCGTGGATCTAGCTCCATTCCCTCATACCCATGCAATAAATAGAGCTCTCCGTTACGCAGGTAATCGCCATTTTTAACAACGATATATGGGAACCCCCCGTTTACACGCATCGATACGAGCTGATCTCGTACCATTTCATGATCCTTATCTGTAATACGATACTCATTGCCCTTCTTCTGGAACAAATAAAGATCCTCTTGCTTTGTTAAATCCTTCGTTAAATAGTTGCGAATAAAGGAGATATCCGACTCTATCTCTCTTACCTCAAACATTTTCTCTCGACCTGAGTTCGGTTGAACCCCTAACTTTATCATCTCTTCCGTTGGATGATTATAGCGATGTTCAATATCCTCAAAAATTTTCACGCCAAGGTAATAAGGATTAATGGATGTTTTTGAAGGCTGCACAACACCTGCATTTAATTTTGCATATTCAATCGTCTCCGCTGTTGTTAGCTTAAGCTCACGCATTATACGTTGGTGCCAAAAGGAAGCCCAGCCCTCATTCATAATTTTCGTCTCTAATTGTGGCCAAAAATAAAGCATTTCCTCACGCATCATCGTTAATATATCTCGCTGCCAGTCCTCCAGTTCTCGACTATGCTCCTCTAAAAATAGCAATAAATCTTTTTCGGGTCTTGACGGGAAGTTCTTTATTTTTCGCCTTATCAATTTATATTCTTTTTCCTTATCATCTAAACGCCATAGATCATCATACGGTGATTTTGCTGGGAGAATTTCCTCTTCAGATTCTACCTCCGTATTCCAAGACAATTTTGGTCGTAAAAGAGATGGGTCGATATGCTCCTGAATCGCTAAAACAGCATCTAAAAACTGTTCGACCTCATCCTTTCCATATTCCCTTTCGTACCCAGCTATCCGTTCAGCTGTTGCAGTCATGCTCTCCACCATATCTCTTCTAGTATTGGAGAAGCGTACATTATTTTTAAAGAAATCACAGTGCGCTAATACATGCGCAATAATTAACTTATTTTGTGTTAACGTATTTGTATCAAGTAAAAATGCATAGCATGGATTTGAGTTAATGACTAGCTCATAAATTTGGCTTAGCCCTAAATCATATTGAAGCTTCATTTTATGAAATTGTTTGCCAAAGCTCCAATGCGAAAATCGAGTAGGCATACCATATGCGCCAAAGGTATAAATAATATCTGCTGGACAAATTTCATAGCGCATTGGAAAGAAATCTAAGCCAAAGCTTGAGGCAATTTCTGTAATTTCATCAATTGCTCGTTGAAGCTCTTTCATTTCCATTTTTCCGCCCCTCCCTTGAACATGATTACTTACCATAATTCAACTTCGGTCACCATTTAAGGTTCATTTTTTTTAAAAAAGCTCTTTAAAGCATCGTAAACATCGCCTTTTTTCCTCAAAATATGATACCTAAATTTAGGGTCATCTATTTTTTTGTATGTGTACATAAGTGTAGAAAAGCGGTTATGCTGATTGACTTCACCATACCCAAACATGCTCGATACGTTCATTAACTCTCCGACTAGCTTCAAGCACTTTTCATTGTCCATTGAAATATTTTCACCATCAGAAAAATGTACTGGATAAATATTGTAGCGAGCAGGATTATACTTTTCCCGAATTAGGTCTAATGCTTTTATATAGGCAGAGGAGCAAATGGTTCCTCCGCTTTCTCCCTTCGTGAAAAATTCATCTTCTGTCACTACTTTCGCCTCCGTATGATGTGCAATAAACTCAATTTCTACAGTTCCATACTTTGAGCGTAAAAATTTCGTCATCCAGAAGAAGAAGCTTCTAGCACAATATTTTTCGAAGGAGCCCATCGAGCCACTTGTATCCATCATCGCAAGAACCACTGCCTTCGATTCAGGTTTCTCCACTTCATCCCAAGTTTTAAAACGTAGATCCTCATTATGAATCGGCGTAATTTCTGCTTTACCCTGCATCGCATTACGCTTTATCGCATTAAGAATTGTGCTCTTTTTATCAACATTCCCCATTAGACCTTTTTTCCGGATATCGTTAAACTCAATTTTTTCCGTTTTAATATCTGCTTTTTCTTTCTGTTGTAAGTTTGGTAGTTCAAGCTCATTAAATAGCACATTCTGAATTTCTTCAATGCTTACTTCAGCTTCATAATAGTCATGACCTGGCTTGTCACCAGCTTCTTTTCCTTGACCATTAGCCTGATTGCCTCTGCTAGCATCACGTGCAACCACATCACCTACATTACTATCTCCTTGTCCTTGCCCAACATGCTTGGAATTATCATAGTTATATCGAATTTTATATTCATCAAGTGAACGTATAGGAATTTTAATAACCTCTCGACCATTGGACATCACAATACTTTCCTCGCTAACTAAATCAGGTAAATTATTCTTGATAGCATCTTTCACTTTTTCCATATGACGTTGCTGGTCCTGGTGCCCTTTACGATGGAGGGACCAATTTTCCTGAGAGATGACAAAGCGTTTATTTTCGTGTTCAGTCATTTTTATCCTCACCCATCTATCAAATTTGCTTTTTCTATACTATGCTAGTAATTCGCTTTCTTGAACTTCTTTAGTAAAATCAATTACACTTCGTTTTTTTAATGAAGATAAAAGGAGTGCCCTAAAATGGGACACTCCTAATCACTCCTATCAATAGTCTTCATTTTCCCATTGAATAGGTCAAAGCCATTAACGGTTTAACAGACTACCTACATATTGCAATAATTCATTAGCCGACGTTGTATTATAGCCATGTTCATCAACAAGTCTTGCTACAACCTCATTAATTTTCTTCAGCTGTGATTCATCCGGCATTTTCGAGGATGTTGTAATTTTTACGACATCCTTGAGATCCGCAAATAGTTTCTTCTGGATTGCCTCTCGTAATCTTTCATGAGAATTATAGTCAAAACGTTTTCCCTTTCGAGCATACGCAGAAATACGAATTAATATCTCCTCACGAAATGCCTTTTTTGCATTTTCTGAGATGCCAATTTGTTCCTCAATAGAGCGCATTAATTTTTCATCAGGATTCATTTCTTCACCAGTCAAAGGATCTAAAATTTTATTTTTATTACAAAACGCCTCTACATTATCGAGGTAATTATTCATCAATGTCTTTGCAGACTCTTCATACGAATAAACAAAAGCTTTTTGTACTTCGTTTTTGGCAATATCATCATACTCTCTTCGAGCAACTGCAATATAGTTCATATATTTTTCTCGATCTTCCGGAGAGATCGAAGCATGCTGGTCAAGCCCATCCTTTAGTGCTCGCAGAACATCTAACGCATTAATAGATGGTACCTCTTTTCGGATAATAGCAGAAGAAATACGATTAATAATATACCGTGGATCAATACCGTTCATGCCTTCGTTTGGAAACTCTTTTTTAAGCTCCTCTAAGTCAACGGAATTAAATCCCTCCACATTTTCTCCGTCGTACAGTCGCATTTTTTTAATAAGATCCACACCTTGCTTTTTCGGTACTTCAAGTCTTGTTAGAACCGAAAAGATTGCTGCGGCCTTTAATGCATGTGGCGCAATATGAACATGTGACATATCACTTTCTTTAATCATTTTTTCGTAAATCAGTTCTTCCTGACTCACTTTTAAGTTATACGGAATCGGCATGACAATAATACGTGAATGCAACGCCTCATTCTTTTTATTTGAAATAAATGAACGATACTCTGTTTCGTTTGTATGTGCAACAATTAACTCATCTGCACTAATTAATGCAAATCGACCTGCTTTAAAATTACCTTCCTGTGTTAAAGACAATAAATTCCACAAGAATTTTTCATCAAGCTTTAACATTTCTTGGAACTCCATCATACCTCTGTTTGCCTTATTTAGCTCACCGTCAAAGCGATAAGCACGAGGGTCAGATTCTGAACCAAATTCTCCAATTGTTGAGAAATCAATACTACCTGTTAAATCAGCAATATCCTGTGATTTTGGATCTGATGGCGTAAATGTTCCTATGCCCACACGTTTGTCTTCAGAAAAAGTAATACGTTCAATCATCACATTTTCAATACGTCCATCGTACTCTTTTTCAAGACGCATCGTATTTAAAGGCGATAAGCTTCCTTCAATTCGTATACCATACTCCTCATAAAAATCATTACGCAAATGATGTGGAATTAAATGTAGAGGATCCTCATGCATTGGACATCCCTTAATGGCGAAAACTGCACCTTCATCTGTTCTCGAAAATTGTTCGAGTCCGCGTTTCAACAAGGTCACTATTGTTGATTTACCACCACTAACTGGTCCCATTAATAACAAAATACGTTTTCTAACATCCAATCTTCGCGCTGCCGGATGGAAATATTCCTCCACCAGTCTTTCAATTGCTGTTTCAAGCCCAAAAATTTCTTGCCCAAAAAACTCATACATTTTTTGCCCATCGCGTTCCTCTACACCAGCACTTTTTACCATATTGTAGACGCGTGAATGGGCTGTTTGAGCAACTTCAGGTCTTTCCTTGATGATATTTAAGTAATCTGCAAATGTACCTTCCCACTTCAGCCGATTTTCTTCTTCGCGATAGCTTTTCACTTTATCTAAAATGTTGATAGCCTTCCCTCCATTCAGGGCTTGATTTATAACATAGTATGAAGGAAATGGCATTATGATACCCAATACTTTTTTGCATTCTTTAAAGATTTCTATGCAAAATGCCTAACTACACCATTTACTAAAGGTTTTTACGTTAAAAAATCATCCTATTACCCTGAATGAAGATAAAAAATCCATCTACATTTTGTTCAGCAGATGGATTAAAATTATTTAACGTCGTCTCCTAATTCGTTCTAATAATAATCCATCCGACTGATTATTTTCACCTATGACAAAATCCTTCATATAGTAAGTTAAGTAGTCTCCAAACTGATTAGTTGTATTTTTCAATAGTTCATCAACATAATAAGCACCTTTCTCAATATTATCTTTTAGTAAGACAGCTAAAGATGCATATACGCCACATGCAACTTGAAAATACGTAGCATTCGTTTGAAACTGAGAAAAAATCTCTTCGTTTTTCATAACATTGTACATATATTTCTCCCGTCCTTTATAGACAAGCAAAATACCGCATAAATCCTCTCCATCCAATGGAGCATTCAGTGGGTCAAGCACTTCCATTTCAAAATTCCATAATACATCTAAATCATCAATATTAGATGTTATTAACTCAGTAGTATGCTCATTAACTTTATAAAGAAACCCACTTTCCACATTCAACATTTTTCCTAAGCTATACACTTCTTCATGAGGCATTAAACAACCAAAAAATTGTATATCCCCTAGCGTCACTTTAAATTCTACATCATACACTTTTTCATATAAAAATAGAGGAGTTCTTTGACTCATGAACATGGGATAGCTCAATATAGCTTCATCTAAAAAACATTCCGGTGACCAAGTTGTATAAATAACATTTTTCTTGGCTTTGCTTTTATCCTTAAAGAAAGAAGTATCATGCTCAACAATATAGCAAGCTACTAATGAATCATCGTCCACTTCCTTTTGCAATTCAAATACCATCCATTGTACAACACCAGGATTCATACCAGAGCACACTATTGCAACTGCATTTGCAATTTCCTCTTTGTGTTTTTCTAAATGCCTAATCCTTTCAATCAATCCAAAACCCTCATACAATTCCTCATTTTCATCTATAAATGGATTTTCTAATGCTGTATTTACATAATTAATGCCAAGATCATTACAACATTTCATCACTTCTACTGTATCCGCCCAGGAAACATCAATGACAACAGTAGTATTTGTTTTTTTTAAATGTTCCATTAATGCTACTTGATTAATTAAATCAAATTGATGAATGACAAGCTGATTTTTTAAATTTGGATATGAATGCGCAAGAGACTTCTGATCAATTTCTCTTTTGTCTACTAAATGAATTATGCTTTTTTCGATAATAGGATTAATAGGATCAGACTTGTCTTGAACTGTTTTATTTAATATCGCAAGTACTGCTTTCGCAACACCTCCGCAGCTACCTAGTATCGTAATAGAATTGTTATATACTACCATTCTATCACCTCACTTTCATATAAATAGCATATGTATTTGAAAGCATTTGACTTAGGTAGTAACCTTTCAAATAGGCGTTATAGATTGGCAATTTATGATGTGTAAAAGGACTTATGAAAAAATTTTTTTCGGTTATTCTAACTGTAGAAAGGAGGTCCATTATTGAATCGGCATTTTATTTTCCTGTTATCATGGATACTTTCATTGAGCTTTACTCTCCCCACTGTTGCTTTAGCAAAAGAAGAACCAACCCAAGAAGAAATTGTGCAGGAACGTATGGCCTATTACGTACAATTTGACGAGTTACTTATCCCATGGCATTTCTTAGCAGCTATTGACCAATATGAGCGAAATTTGCAATCTGTTCGTAAAGATATTCCGAAACGAGATGGTATCGTTGCCATTCAATTTTCTGATGAATATTGGTCAGGTGCTTTAAATCCTGTACGAGATGATACTCGTCCAGAAACAATTAGTTACTTTGGCGGGATGGGACTAGATGGCAATGGTGACGGAGTTGCCAGCCCAAAAGATGATGTCGATATAATTTTCTCCATGGCTACATTTTTAAGTAGATTTGGAACAAGTGATGAGGATTTTAAATTAGCTTTATGGGAGTATTACGGAAGTGAACAGGCTGTAAATCAAATCTTCACCATTTCCAAAATGTATAGTCATTTCAAAACAACTGAGCTCGATGCCCACACATTCCCCGTTCCTACTAATTACGATTACAGTTATCGGAGTACATGGGGTGCCAATAGGGGCTGGGGTGGACGCCGTATTCATGAAGGCACAGATATTTTCGCTAGCTATGGTACTCCAGTACTTTCTACCTCCTATGGAGTCGTCGAAATAAAGGGTTGGAACCAATTTGGTGGTTGGCGTATTGGAATTCGAGACAATCATAACTCCTATCATTATTATGCCCATCTCGGGAGCTATAATAAGGAGATTGAAGTAGGAGACATTGTTGAACCAGGAACTGTTCTCGGTTATGTTGGTAGCTCTGGCTATGGTAAAGAAGGAACATCCGGAAAATTCCCACCTCATCTTCACTATGGCATATATAAGTTCAATGGACGTACAGAATGGGCATTTGATCCGTATCCATCATTACTACAATGGGAACGACTAGCAAAAAAAGCAAAACAATAATTACAAAAACATTTTAGAGTACTTACTTTTTACAGTAAGTGCTCTTTTCATTAGGTAGGTAAAAATTCATAAAGGTATTAAGTAATTTTCAGAATTTTTCTAAAAATACATACATTTAACTACTCGCATCATTCACATCAAAGTGTTATTGTACTAAAAAACTATTTTTATTTTTTCCACCAAAAGTACTTATTTATAAATAGATTTAGTTATAAAATAATATTTGTAATATAACAATTGAAAAAGGAAAGGATGGGAAAAGATGAAAGGGATTTTTCAGTTTAAAACACTTAAAGCCCGAATATTAAGTGCATTTATTCTTTTAATCGTATTAGTTGTTTGTTTTAATACCTATACTTACATTTCCAATTCTAAGATGGAAAAACAAGCTGAAGATTTAGTAAAGGAAGATTTAATGGTCTTAATGGCAAGTAAAAATTTAGCATTGTCTGTGAACGTTCGTCTCTCTGCAGCTTTAAGCTATGTTGTATCAGGTAATGAAAAATACATAGAAACTTTTAATGAATATCGTAAAATTGCTGAGGAAAGCAATAGTATCATGGAAAAATACGATAAAAATCCTGAGCGTGAGAAGCTGGTAGAAATGGCACGCGAGTGGAGCAATCGTGTCAATACTGAGGTATTCGATGTCTATAAAAAAGGCGATAAAGAATTAGCAATAAAAAATTTAACGGCTACTAATGATCTTGTAACTGAAGTTCGTGATGGTTATGAAAAATTAGCCAATACTCGCTCAGATGAAATTACGAAAGTAGGAGAAAACGTAGTATCTACAAGCTTAAACAATAAAACAATTGGGCTAATTGTTAGTATAGTATTGACAATTGTAGGTATTCTAATTGCCATAATCACTGCTAGCCAAATTTCTAAGCCAATTACGATTGTCTCAAAGCGTATGAGCGAATTAGCCAACGGTAATTTACAACATGAACTACTTCCAATAACTAACCAAGATGAGATTGGTCAATTAATGCTTTCAGCGAATGAAATGAATGAAAAATTAAAGCAAACGATCAGCTCTATTCATACTGTTTCCGAAACAGTAGCAGCTAGTAGCGAAGAGCTTGCTCAATCTTCTAATGAAGTACAAACAGGCACAGAACAAATTACCGTGACTATGCAGGAACTAGCCTCTGGTACAGAAACACAAGCATCCACAGCAGGTGATTTAGCCGAAACAATGGCTTCTTTCCAACAGAGTATTCATGAAACAACACAAGAAGGTATTGAATTAAAAGAGCACTCCGATCATGTGCAAAATCTTACAACTACAGGTAAAGAGTTAATGGTACAATCCACACAACAAATGGCTGCCATTAATGAAATTGTTTTAGATTCAGTGAAAAAAGTTGAGGGCTTAAATGTACAGTCCGCTGAAATTTCCAAACTTGTTTCAGTCATTGACGACATTTCAAATCAAACAAATTTACTTGCCTTAAATGCTGCCATCGAGGCTGCACGTGCCGGAGAGCATGGAAAAGGTTTTGCTGTAGTAGCCGATGAAGTTCGTAAGCTTGCAGAACAAGTCCAATTCTCTGTCACTGATATTTCAACAATCGTCAACCGTATTCAAGGTGAAACAGGCAATGTAACAACTGCTTTACAATCAGGCTATGAGGAAGTAAAAAGAGGAACAACACAACTAAATCAAACAAACGAAACATTTGAACAAATTTCGGTAGCTGTTGAAGATATGATTCTTAATATAAATACTATTTCAGGTAATCTAAATAAAGTTGCTCACAATTCCAAATCCATCAATGCCGCCATTGATGAAATGGCTTCTATTTCTCAAGAGTCTGCAGCTGGCGTCGAACAAACAACAGCAACGGTAGAGGAAACAGCCGCTACTATGGACGAAATTTCAAAGAGCGCAAATCAGCTCGCTGGAATGGCTGAGGAGTTAAACTCACAACTACAGCAATTTAAAATATAAAGTATAAGTAGCTCATCATCATAAAGTATGGTTGATCTCCGTTCCGACTGGGGGCTTTCCTGGAGGCGTCTAATCACTTCTTTGATGCTCCCGAGCACTTTGAGATGATACCTGATCATTTCTCTGGCACACCTGAGCATTTACCAAAAAAAGCTATCTCGACATTACGTTCGAGATAGCTTTCTACTTGTAGATAATCTTATTGCCAATGTCTAATTGGTACCCTTTCAAGCTCATAGCGTTTAATAATAACACTAATTTTCTGAAACCATTCCTCACATAACTCTAGCGCTTCTTGATAGTCATCCTCTTCCCGTGATATCGGCTCACTGTTATCCATAAAAACATATTCTAAAATAGGGTCAGATAAGTTATCAGCTACAATTTGCAAGGTCAATTGAGATACTTCGTTATCCTCAGCGTCCTCTTCATCTAATTCCTCTTCTATATCGTGATCTTCACCTAGTAATGAGCTACTTATTAAGTTATTACTAGTTCTTGCAATATACATTTCGTCCTCTACTATAGCAACTTCATATATTTTATTAAAAGGGATTTCTTTTTTAATCAATTCCTCTTCTAAATGTTCTCTACTTGCGAGGAAAAGTGTATTTGTAGGCTCATTTAATAATAAAGCACTTAAACAATCACTTGATATGATGCAATGTGTATGAGGAATAGCCATTAGCTCCTCCTCACTTGCCTCTTTCATTTCATTCAACCAGCTAATATAAATATATCGTTCTTTCACATACCGAATAACACCTGCTATTACTAGCCCTAAACCAATTAAGAAATAAACCTTACTAAATATGGCTGTTTCGACTGCATTTGCTAGTAATAAATAGATAAGCCCTAGAAAAAAGAGAAAAAAGGTTTTCATCCGTATCCCACCTTCAAAAGATAATCAATAGAAAAATCGCATCCATATTAGTAGAAATTTTATTCTAACGATTATCTTTTCATTCTTAATTTCTGTGGGAATTATCTACATTGCTAACACTAACATCAAACTTTGAAACGGATTGTAAATCTTTGAGATATCGCCCTCGATTTTATTCAGGGCGTAAAGAAAAAACAGCTACAACGCAATTATAAAACGTTGTAGCTGCTACTATGATTTTTTAATAATCATTCACCCCTAAATGATCATTTGTATAAAAGGTACTTATCCATTTAGTGTCATAACTAGGACTGCCGGTACAAATGATACAGTAAACATACTCACATACCACAAAGATGTACGGCGTAATGAAAAACGAACTTGTTTCTTTTCTGCATAAAAGATATCTAACATAACTGAAGCAACAACAAGTGGGATCGTAACACATGCGATAGCAACTAATAAAATATCTAAACCAAACATAAAAACACCCCTCTGTTCGTGAACATTTATTTTCCCTTTGTGACAACTTTGTGTCAATTACAGTGTACACAATTTCGCCACATTTTGTCAACTAGATTTAATTAAGAAAATTTCGTTTTTTACAGTATTTTTTTACCCAATCGAGAAATTTACGTAAAACCACTTACAAAAAAGCAGCTGCAAAATTGCAGCTGCTTTTTTAATCATTATTTTAATCTCTATATTTATATGTCAGCCCTCTTAAAAAATTCCTCACGAATCGATCGCCACATTCCTTATAGTTGCGATGACCTGGATTTCTTAAAATGGCACCTAACTCGCCCTTCGAAACGCTAACGCCCCCATCATATAAAAGATCTAACATGTCTTCGCTCGTTAAGGCTAATGCAATTTTCACTTTCTTTAACAGCATATTATTAGGGCTTTCTTTCCCTGAAACAGGTAGTGGTCCTTCAGGCTCACCAGGCTTAGGCTTTTGTGGCCCTCGTTTAAATGTAATAAATCCATTTAAGAAAGCCTCTACCATTTTATTATTACATTTGATGTATTCTTCAGGTGCTTCTTCCTCATCATTAATTTTAATAAGCATGTTCAATACTTCTTCCTTTGTAAAATCCATGCCACCTAGCTTAAAAATTTCAACCATGTCCTTATTTTTAATATCTAGCGCATATCGCAAACGAATTAATATATCATTATTCGTCATTTAAAAACCTCCTTTATGTATTAATAAAGCCTAAATTATAAAATGCCAGGCTTAATTATAACAGAGAGCATCACTTTTTCAGCTAGCTTTCTGAAATTCCTATTATATTTAGACTGCGCATTTCCTTCTTTTTAAATGTATGAAAAGTAAACTCTCGACCATTCTAATCACAAGGAGGTGAGAAAAATGGCTAACAATAATCGTAGTTCAAATAAACTTCTTGTACCTGGTGTACAACAGGCTGTAGATCAAATGAAATATGAAATTGCCCAAGAATTTAACGTACAGTTAGGGCCAGAAGCTTCTTCTCGCGCAAACGGTTCTGTTGGAGGAGAAATTACAAAACGCCTCGTAGAAATGGCTGAAAAGCGTTCAAGAGGTTTATAATAAGAACAAATGCGTTAAAGCGCTAAAGAGCCCGAAGCAAAAATAAACGCTCTACCACTTTTACCCGAGGGATCGAAGTGACCTTGGGGATGTAGCGCTTTAGCCTAGGCGACAACGCGCTATTAAAGCTTCCTAAAAAGAACGAATCCCCTTTGATTGGAATTCGTTCTTTCGTGTTTTCATTATTTTATTTCAACCGGTTGTAAATCCTCATTTGAACCCTTTTTTAAAGTCAGCATCACGATAAAGGAAATGCAATATAAAGCAGCTAAGTAGATCAGAAAATGGCACGGAAGATATTTCTTTACCATTAAAAACAAAAGCAACAGCTTCTTTAATTTAATATTAAATTAAAACTAATTATTGCTAAAGGCTTTATACTTTCTTCCTTTTAAAATTAGCTTTCTTACGCACTCCACATGTGCAGAGTGGATGTGGCAACATAAGGATGCTGGTGGGTTTATTACATTCTTAAGAGTTACATCATTTCACTGTCCCCGTCCCATCAACATTCTTTTTCAAAGTTATCAAGCAATGCACGCACTTCATCTGTTGATTTCGTGTTCATCAATTGATTTCTTAATTCACCAGCTCCACGGAATCCTTTGACATAAATTTTGAAAAAGCGATGCAGCCCTGTGATTGAACGTGGTAGTGCTTCCGCATATTGATCTTGAAGATCAAGCTGCAGTCTTAAAAGATCAAGGTACTCTTTACTGCTATGTTCTTTTGGCTCTTTTTCAAAAGCAAAAGGATTTTTAAAAATACCTCGCCCGATCATAACGCCATCAATCCCGTATTGTTCAGCAAGCTGCAGCCCAGTTTGACGGTCAGGAATGTCTCCATTGATTGTTAGTAGCGTATTTGGTGCGATACGGTCACGTAATTTTTTGATTTCCGGAATTAGCTCCCAATGCGCATCTACTTGGCTCATTTCCTTTCTTGTACGTAAATGAATAGAAAGGTTCGCAATATCCTGTTTTAAAATATGCGTTAGCCACTCTTGCCACTCATTTACATCGTTATAGCCAAGTCGTGTTTTCACGCTGACAGGTAGTCCACCCGCTTTCGCTGCTTGAATAAGTTCTGCCGCAACGTCAGGACGCAGAATAAGGCCACTACCTTTCCCTCTAGATGCCACATTCGGTACAGGGCAACCCATATTAATATCGATACCTTTAAATCCTAGCTCTGCCATACCAATACTCATTTGACGGAAATATTCGGGATTATCCCCCCAAATATGTGCCACCATTGGCTGTTCATCTTCTGTAAAAATCAAACGACCACGCACACTTTTCATGCCCTCTGGATGACAATAGCTATCCGAGTTTGTAAACTCTGTGAAAAATACATCCGGTCGACCTGCTTCACTTACTACGTGACGAAAAACAACATCTGTCACATCTTCCATTGGTGCAAGTACAAAAAATGGTCGTGGTAAATCACGCCAAAAATTATCTATCATTTCAAACTCAAATCCTCTCACTATGGATACACCTTCAACTCTCAATCAAAAAGATAAAGCCAAATGTTCCACTTCTTTTACACTTATATCATGCTTAATAACTTATTATCAATACAAGTACATATGGACATTTATAATTTGTGAAAATCGGCAATGTTTATTTTAACGAAAGTCGGTGCTGAATGGTAATTTTTCTATATTAACTGCTTTTCTATTATACCAACCAAGCTATCCCTTCACATTGTGGTGAGACTAGCCAGTTGCGGTACTGTAAAATAACAGTAAAAGCAGACGGCCTATTAGAGGTGCAATATCGCATTTCTAAACCGTCTGCTTTTTAATTTCAACGAATATTAAGTTAGCTATTCCAAGTTACGAACAGCATTCACTATGTGCTGAGTGTTTGAGGCAACATAGGATTGCAGGTAGCTTTATGTAACCGGCTGCTAATCATTACTTCCATGATTTAATGAAGAAAGTAATTTTTCTGCATCATTTTTTAAATCTACAAGATACTCTGCTTCTTGAACTAGTTTTTGCATTGTATTTAATTCATCATCGCTAATTCCAACTAACTCTTCAAACATTTCTACTGATTCTCGCGAAATGAAAGAAATATCCTTCATTGCTTCCATAATTTGCAGAGAGCTTGAAGAAAGTTCTTCTGTACTTGCAGATGATTCCACATTATTTTCAGCAATAATTTTTGTAGTATCTACAATTTTTTCGAACATATTCCCGATTTCTAGTATTTTAGTATTTGTTTGTTCAAACTCTTCTGTTCCTTGCTTCATTGATATGACAACTTTGTTCGTCTCTTCTTGAATATTTTTTACAATATTCGAAACTTCATCAGCTGACTGACGTGATTGTTCAGCCAATTTACGAACCTCATCAGCAACTACAGCAAACCCTTTACCGTGTTCTCCTGCACGAGCTGCTTCGATAGCTGCGTTCAATGCTAATAAATTTATTTGCTCTGAAATCCCTGTAATTACTTTAACAATATTACCAATTTCGTACGATTTTTCTCCAAGTATATTGATTGCATCAAATGTCGTATTAATCGTTTGATTAAAATGCTCCATTTTCACCAACGAATCTTTTAACTTTTCATTGCCTTCTTGCGTTAATTCTAACGTCGTATTCGATTGTTCTGAAATTTGGTTAGATCTTATAGATAGCTCTTCAATAGCCACTGTGATGTCTTCGATAGAAGTAGCACTCTCTTCAGTAGCGACTAGTTGCTTTTTTAATCCTTTACCGACTTCATCGATTGCGGCCCTTACAGTATCAGCCTTCTCAGTTGCGTAATCTCCATGTTCTAAAAGATTTTTACTTTTTTCATTCACATTATTTGCGAATTTATTAAATTGTTCACTTACTTGACCTGCTGATATTTCATGCATTCCATTTAGTGCCTCTTTATTTATATGGGAATGACGTTTAAGTGAAAAATATCGGTAAGCAAAATACAAAGATGTACATAATAAAACTACAATAATTCCTAGCATAATAGCTTCCATGAAAAATTCTCCTATTCTACTAACGTATTAGTGATGAAATTTTATAGTTCTTTTACAATGATGTAAATTCCATCTGCTACAGTCGGTGGAATACTGCTTAGATTTTCATTGCTTTCATATTTATGAACAATAAAATCCCCATCTACGTTCACATATTTTGTCAAGCCATGATACTTCTCCAGCACACGCATTGACTTTGGATTTGTCGCTTCAGCTAATACTAATCTTAAGCCTTCTTCTGTTGCTTTCTTTATTAATACATCGCCTAAATTTTGTACTATATCATGACGATTATGCTCACCAATTACACCTAATAAAAATAAATGTAATACTTCTCCATCTTCCATATCTTTTCCATAACGATTTTTATAATCTTCTAGGAAACGTTCATCAATATCCTCTAATACACGCATAACAATATTCATATCTGCAAACGTGCCTTCAAAAATATCCTCTTTGATAATTTCAAAGACATTCGTATCTCCAACTAATGCGCCTACAACATTTTGCTCTTGATCTAGTGCAACAGCACAGTATCCTTGATGAACATTTGCTTCAATATATTCCTTCGTAAATTGATAGAAATCTTCGTAAGGTAGTTTTAAGGCGTACCCGATAATCGGTTCTTGCACCCATTTGCCAGCAACCTCTACCCCAATAAATGTTTTTGCTAAACATTCTGCTGTCTTTTTAATTAAATCTGGTTGGTCCTTTGTAAGGATTTCATAAGTATATAATTCTTGAATTGTTTGCATCCTAAATTCCTCTTTTTCAAAATGTGATTATAGTTAATTAAAGACTAACGCATTGGTAATTGCGAAACATTGTCGACTACGGTTCCTGGGAAATTAACTCCCTCTAAAGCATTTCGCACTTGCACATAGGCAATTTTAGAGGTTGGATTAACAATAAATATATCTTTAAAGCCTAGTGAAGCATAAAACATTAATGTTTGTCCTAGCTCTGCAGAAATCTTTGAAGGGAGGGGTGATTGATGTGTTGCATCAACAACAAATGTATAGGTATTTTTCTGTACTTTTGACCCTGTCTCTGTCAAATCTTTTAAATAATCCTCTACAAGCGCTGGTTTTATAAACCCTATTATTTGGACGTGTACTTCTTTTTTTGCTTCATAAATCGCCATTTTATATTTCTCTTTATCAACGACTATCATCTCAAATCTCCTTTTTATAATTTTCTTAAAGCTGTTAGCATTTTTGTAATAAATATTAATAAATACCTATTCAGTCCTTTGATTTTTTCCACAAAAAAACTATCCCTGAACATAATTAGGATAGCCAAAAAATCGCTTATCATCTTGGCAACCCGACTATCATTTTCCAAGAGGATTTTAGACTCGTAGCTTTGCGTCCTTACCTTTCGATAAGTTTGCCGTTTTCAATTTATTAAAATTACGCTGACATAATACTATTAGATTATAAATGTTTTGTAAATTTTTGTCGACTGTAGGTATTTTTCTCTAAGTAATATCGGAAGATTTAGAGAATTTTTCCGTATATTTAAAGGAATGGACAAGAAAATACTGTTTGGTGATTTTTTTAAAGAGGGAATTTCTAATCATGCCCAGATTGTAGGAAAAGCAAATGGCTGCCTATTCTTTCACATTCATCTAAGAAGAAGAATCAACTTCATTTTTCATAAATGCGTTATGTAACGATAAAAAAGAGTGGAATTTTAGGATACATCCTAAAATTCCACTCTTTTTTATAATGCTACTCTTTTCAAAACTTCATTACTTGTACTCACAACGGTAGTATTCATTACGCCTTTGTGAATCGCTACAAGTAGTATAAAAAGCGTACCGAAAGGCAACTGCAACTGTTAGATACCTTCTTTTAAAATGAGATGCGAGACACACTCAACATGCGTCGAATGTGGGAACATATCCACTGGCTGAATCTCCTGTGTTTGATAGCCCCCATCCTCCAAAATACGGAGATCACGCGCTAGTGTACCTGGGTTACAGGACACATAAACAACACGCTTAGGACGTTGCTCTAAAATCGTCTGAAGAAGAGCCTCATCGCAGCCTTTACGTGGTGGGTCCACTACTAGGACATCCGCTTCCTTGCCTTCCTTATACCAGCGTGGGATCACTTCCTCTGCTGGGCCGGCCTCGAAATACGTATTCGTAAAGCCATTTAATGCTGCGTTGCGTTTTGCATCTTCAATAGCTTGTGGGACAATTTCAACCCCCATAACAGCCTTTGCTTTTTCTGCAAGGAATAATGAAATGGTACCAATTCCACAGTAAGCATCTATTACTCGTTCATCACCCTGTAAGTCAGCGTAGTCTAATGCTTGTTTGTAAAGGACTTCCGTTTGCTCAGGGTTTACTTGATAAAATGAACGTGCTGAAATTTCAAAGCGAACATCACCAATTGTATCGATAATAACGTCCTTGCCCCACAGGTTCACGGTTTCATCACCGAAAATAACGTTCGTTTTGTCGCTGTTAACGTTTTGCATAATGGATGTGACATTCGGGACAAGCTTCTGGATTGTCGCAACAGCTGCTTCTTTTTGCTGGAATTTTTTCTTTTTCGTTACGAGAACAACCATGACTTCACCAGTTGCTCGTGCTTTACGAATAACTACGTGGCGTAGCATTCCCTCATGTGTTAGCTCATTGTATGGTCGAATACCGATTGCCGCTAATTCCTTTTTCAAGCCTGTAAGAATAGCATCCGCTTCACCTGTCTGAATTAAGCAACGCTCCATATCCACAATGCTGTGAGACTTCGTTTTATAGAAGCCAGCAATTGCTTGTCCTGCTTCATTCGAAGAGAAAGGAATTTGGGCTTTATTACGATATTGCCAAGGCTCTTCCATGCCTTTCACAGGTAGAACAGGCGCATCAATTTTACCAATACGTTGCATGACATTTCGCACCATATTCTCTTTCCATTTTAACTGCCCCTCATAAGACAGATGTTGTAATTGGCAACCACCACATTGCTTGAAATATTCACAAGGCGCCTCTACTCGATCTGGCGATGGCTTAAGAATATCTACAACTTTCGCAAAGCCATAATTTTTTAACGTTTTTAAAACATGAACTTCCGCTGTCTCATTAGGAAGTGCCCCTTGGATAAATAATGGATAGCCGTCGACCTTTGCAACGCCATTGCCATCATGTGTTAAATCTTCTATATAAACTGTTAATCGATCATTCTTTTTCACGGGTGCTGACATTCGTACATCCTCCATTTCAATCTCTTTATTGTAGCATGTGTTGGCGGATGAAAAAAGAACAAGACTTGATCTTGTAAGCTATTTGCCCAACATCCATGACCTAAGCAGTACGACACTCTCCCGAGCACATTCTCCTTCCACCTGATCACTTCCGCACACGACCCGAGCAGTACTGCAAAATGCTCGAACCTTCCAAAGCTTAAAGTAGAAAAAAGAGCCGCTATTCGCGACTCTCTCCTTCCTCTTTTGTTACATGGTGATCTTTTGGTGCCCACCAGAAAGCAAACACAATTCCGAGGATGACTACTATAAATGGCGCATAAAACATGAGAAATTTCTCCATCACTCTAACCTCCTATGCGTGATTGTCTTCTTTTCCTGTCACGTAATTTTTGTTGAACAGGAATAATTTCAACAATAAAAATAGTGATGGAATAAGCAGACATAGACCTAATATAAATGCGATGACGAGTGCAATCGCCATTTGTGTACTTGTAAAGCTATCGTAAATTGTTAAATATGGATACAGTAAATATGGATATTGTGCGATACCATAAGCGAAGAATGCCAAAGCAAATTGGGCAATCAATAGTCCTACTGCAAGGCCGTAATTTTTTCGCATCCAAATGAACACCACAGTAATGATAAATAGTACGGCTGAAATGGCGAACACCCACCATAAATTAACCATATTATTGTAAGTTTCAGGATTGATCGATTTCATTTCATACATAATACCAAGCGCACTCACCATTAAAGGTATCGCCCAAACAAGTGCGTATTTTCGCATTAGTTTTGTTGCTTCTACATCCTTTGCTTTATGAGCATACCATGTTAAAAACACAGCTGAAATATAGAGTACCGCTGCAATGCTCAAGACGACAATACTCCAAGCAAACGGGCTCGTATACAATGTCCAATAGTTTAAGACCGGTTGCCCGTCAACCATATCAACATAGCCACCTGCAGCAATCGCAAAGACAACAGAAAGTGAGGCCGGAATGAGTAATCCTGCTATACCATACGTTAGCGTGTATCCGATATGTCCACGTGAGCCATATGATTCAAACGCATAGTAGGAGCCTCGTATGGCAAGTAGCACTAGCGAAATACTAACTGGCACAAGTAAAATGGTTCCATAATAAAAGGCTGTTTGTGGGAAAAACCCAACAATCCCAACAAAGAAGAATACTAAAAAGACATTCGTTACTTCCCAAACAGGTGATAAATAACGTTTAATAATATTTGTTAAAATATGATTTTTGCCAACGAGTAAACTGTAGGCATTGAAAAAACCTGCCCCAAAATCAATTGAAGCTACAATGACATAGCCGAATAGGAAAATCCACAAAACTGAAATACCTAAAATCTCTAATGTCATAAGATGTCACCGCCTTTTTCAGAATGGCGATCTGCTAATTCACGTTCAATTGGATTCTTTTTGAACATACGAACTAAAACTACAATACTTCCTACGCCCAATACAGCATACACACCTGCAAACAACAGCAGCATTAAATCCACATGGTCACTCGTTGTGGCCCCTTCTGGTGTTCGCATTAAACCATATAAGACCCAAGGCTGTCTACCAACCTCAGCAAGCCACCAGCCCGCTTCAATTGCAATAATTGAAAGTGGTCCACCTGCAACGACAATCCATCTAAACCAACGTGTATGAATAAACAGCCAACCACGCGCTTTCCCGACTACATAAAGCAATGAAACTAATACCATAAACATGCCAATAAACACCATGAGATCAAAGAGATAATGAATATACAGTGGTGGTCGATCTTCTTCAGCAAATTGATCTAAGCCAATTACCTCTGCGTTTGGATTATTATGCGCTAAAATACTTAGAGCATAAGGAATTTCAATTGCATATTTTACTTCGTCACCATCTAATACACCCAAAAGAATAAGTGAGGCTTTATCGTCTGTTTCAAAATGCCACTCAGCTGCAGCTAGTTTTTCTGGCTGATATTCTGCTAAGTATTTTCCTGAAAAATCTCCAATAATCGCTGATGCAATGGAGAAAATCAGGCCAATCTTCATAAGTAAAAATAATGATTTTTTATGGTACATATGCTTAGAACCTCTAAGCATACGGTATCCTGCAATGGCCGCTAACACAAATGCAGCTGTCATATAAGCGGTAACGAGAACATGCGCTACCTTTGTCGGCATTGCTGGATTAAACATTGCTAAAAAAGGTTGAATATTCACAAGTTCTCCGTCCACAATGTCAAATCCTTGAGGTGCATTCATAAACGCATTCACAATTGTTATAAACACAGCTGACATCGAAGCACCAACAGCTACAGGAATTAATAGCAGCATATGCTTTTTCTGACTTTCAAAGCGATCCCAAGTATATAAATAGATGCCAAGGAAGATGGCTTCAAAGAAAAACGCAAACGTTTCCATAAAGAGCGGTAATGCAATTGTTTGGCCAGCAAGTTGCATAAAATTCGGCCATAGTAAAGACAACTGTAAGCCAATTGCTGTCCCTGTAACAACTCCGACTGCAACTGTAATAACAAAACCTCGTGCCCAACGTCTTGCCATTAAAATATAGTGCTCATCATTCTTTTTATATCCAGTCCATTGAGCAATCATAATCATTAACGGGACACCTACACCAATCGTTGCATAAATAATATGGAACGATAACGTCAGCTCCGTTAATACTCTACTCCAAAAGACTGCTGATTCATTCACCATTTCATTGCCTCCTAACTACCAAATATTCTTCCAAGCATGGAAAGTAGCATAATAATTGCAACGCCAAAGCTTAGCCATATGAGCTTTCTTTCCTGCGACTTATACAAAGTCAACACTTCCTTTCTTACCCCATACTCATATTTTCCACTATTGCCATGAAAAAAACCTTTATAATGGACCGATATTTCGGCCTATTATAAAGGTTTCAAATTTTGTTCAAGTAATATACGCACATTTGCCAAACATTTTTCTTAATTCGTTCACAATCCTCATTATAGACAATTCTTATGGTAAAAATAGTCAATATTTAGGCACTTAGATACGGTCTTCCTCACGAATATCCTCAATGGGAACAAAAATTTCAATATGGCGCTTTAAGTTTTCAAATGTTGCAGGTGCATCCCCACCATACTCACCGTCTAAGTTTAAATGTATCTCGTCTTCAGTAGATACTTTTACAACACTTGCCTTTTTATAAATTACACGATCATCATTCAAATGCTCGCCCCTTAATGCCATTGCGGCAAGCTGAATAAATTCAGGTAAGCTTACTTTTTTCAATACTAATAAAGTAAAGTAGCCATCATTAATGCTTGCGTCTGGTGCAAGCTTTTCAAAGCCACCTACTGAATTGGTTAAGCCACATAAAAACATCATGGCATCCCCATCAAACACTTCATCATCATATTCGATACGCATATGGGAAGCTTTGATTGATGGAATCATTTCTACTGCTTTAAGGTAATAAGCTAACTGTCCTAGCATTGTTTTCATTTTACTTGGCACTTCATATGTTAACTCAGTAATACGTCCACCAGCGGCAATATTGATGAAATAGCGTTCTCCATTTAATAAACCAACATCAACTGGTAACGTTTCACCTTTAATAATAATCTCAACAGCATCTGCAATATTACGAGGGATATGCACTGCACGGGCAAAATCATTCGTTGTGCCCATTGGAATTAGACCAACTTTCGGACGATTTTCAAATGGACTTACACCTGAAATAACTTCATTTAATGTGCCATCTCCACCAACGGCAATGATTATATCAAAGCCACGTTCTACTGCATTTTTTGCTGCAACGGTTGCATCGCCTTCGCAAGTTGTTGCGTGACATGATGCCTCATAGCCTGCTACCTCTAGTTTTTCCAATACTTCTGGTAGATGCTTTTTAAATGCTTCACGTCCAGATGTAGGATTATAAATGATTCTTGCTCGTTTCATAACATACCTTCCTGCTTCATAAGATTCTATTTCTTCAACGAATTTTACGTTTAAATGTTGCACATCCTAATTCTTTGACATGCAGCCTTGTAATCTACAATTACTGCAATGCAGCTGTCACTTGCTTTTTGAAATCCTCATAAACAAATGTCCAGTATGATTTATTCGTCATATTCTCTTCACGAATTTCTGCATACAATGCCTTTTGTGCATCTTCAAATGTAGGATCTTCTTTATCAGGTAAACTAGCTCGTTTGCTCACTACTAGTTCCTGTAATTCTGGTGCACGTGGTCCCCATTTTCCAATCACTTGACCAACATCATCCAATAAAATATAAATTGGAATTGCACGACCACCGTTTGTTAAATAGCGATCAATTAAATCTGTATCCGCATCGCGAAGTACTGTGCGTATTTCTAAACCTGCAGCCTCTGCTACACGACGAATAATCGGGTTATTTAACATTGCGTCGCCGCACCAATCTTCAGTAATTGTTAAAATTTTTGGCTGCTTGTCCTTTAGTAGCTCGATAAAGCCATCGTTCGTTGGCACTTCAAAGCCATCATAAATACGGAAGCTCTCCTCTTTCAACGTCGTCATATTATCCATATATTGCTGAATCGAAATCGCATCTTTGAAATATTGTTGTTCAGTTTTCATTGATTAACCCCCTAATGTTATTTCATGTTCTATTCTATATTTTGCTATGAAAACTTTTTTTAGACAACCATAAAGTGTTAACTTGTATTTTTTAGCTCATCACCATACCGTGTGGTTGATTTCCGTTCCGACTGGGCGCTTTGTTGCTGCCGCTTCGCTTTCGCACAGAAAACATTTGTTGCTGCCGCTTCGCTTTCGCACAGAAAACATTTGTTGCTGCCGCTTCGCTTTCGCACAGAAAACTTTTGTTGCTGCCGCTTCGCTTTCGCACAGAAAACTTTTGTTGCTGCCGCTTCGCTTTCGCACAGAAAACTTTTGTTGCTGCCGCTTCGCTTTCGCACAGAAAACTTTTGTTGCTGCCGCTTCGCTTTCGCACAGAAAACATCCGCTTCGCTCCAGGGTCTCGGGCCAATCGGCTGAAATGTCAGGGCATTCACTTCACCTTAAATTGTATGGATACCTCAAACAAAAAGAATAGTACCTTTAGTATGTATTACTTTTTAAAAATAATAAAAAGCCAAGAAAGCGAATTTGCTCTCTTGGCTTTCTGTTGCAAATGCAATTAACGTTTTGCCATTTCTTGTTGTAATAATTTATTAACCATTGGCGGATTTGCTTGACCTTTTGTTGCTTTCATAATTTGACCAACTAAGAAGCCGATAGCACGATCCTTACCGTTTTTGAAGTCTTCGATCGATTGTGCATTGTTATCTAGAATTTCTGTAACGATAGCAAGTAATGCACCTTCATCAGAAATTTGAACTAAACCTTTTGCTTTAACGATATCTGCTGCAGAACCGCCTTTTTCTACTAGTTCAGCAAATACTTTTTTACCGATTTTAGAAGAAATTGTACCGTCAGTGATTAATTTCACCATTTCAGCAAGGTTTTCTGGTGTTAATGCAGTATCTTTAAGATCTTTTTGTTCTGCATTTAAGTAAGCAGAAACATCACCCATAAGCCAGTTTGCAGAAAGCTTTGCATCCGCATCATTAGCTACCATAGCCTCGAAGAAGTCTGAGATTTCTTTTGAAATAACAAGAACTCCTGCATCATATGGCGTTAAGCCTAATTCTTCAACATAGCGTTTTTTACGAGCGTCTGGAAGCTCTGGAATTTCTGATTTTACACGCTCTAACCATTCGTCATCAATTGATAGACGTACTAAGTCTGGCTCTGGGAAGTAACGGTAATCATCTGTTCCTTCTTTAACACGCATAAGAATTGTTTTACCTGTTTTTTCATCAAAACGACGAGTTTCTTGCTCAATTACTCCACCTGACAGAAGTACGTCTGCTTGGCGTAATTCCTCGTGCTCTAAACCACGACGAACATAGTTGAATGAGTTCAGGTTTTTAAGCTCTGTTTTCGTACCGAATTCTTCTTGACCGTATGGGCGGATTGAGATGTTGGCATCACAACGTAAAGATCCCTCTTCCATTTTACAGTCTGAAACATCTGCATATTGGATGATTGATTTTACTTTTTCAAGATACGCGTACGCTTCGTTCGGTGTGCGAATATCTGGCTCAGAAACGATTTCTACAAGTGGTGTACCTTGACGGTTAAAGTCAACTAAAGAGTGGTCGCCACTGTGAGACAGTTTACCAGCATCTTCTTCCATATGAAGACGTGTAATACCAATACGTTTTGTGTAACCATCTACTTCGATATCAACCCAGCCGTTTTTACCAATTGGCTTATCGAATTGAGAAATTTGATAAGCTTTCGGATTATCTGGATAGAAGTAGTTTTTACGGTCAAATTTTGTTTCTTGTTCGATTTCCATGTTAAGTGCAAGTGCTGCACGCATTGCGAAATCTACAACATTTTTATTAAGTACAGGAAGGACACCAGGATAGCCTAGGTCGATTACTGTAGTGTTTGTATTTGGTTCAGCACCGAAGTGAGCTGGTGCTGGTGAGAAGATTTTTGAGTTTGTTTTTAACTCAACGTGTACTTCTAAACCAATGACTGTTTCAAAGTTCATGTTATTTTCCCTCCCAAATTTGAGGAACTTGTTTATGGAACTCCGTTGCTTGTTCAAAAGCATGAGCTACACGGTAAATTGTTGCTTCATCGAAATATTTACCGATAATTTGTAAGCCTAGTGGTAGTCCATTTTCAAAGCCACATGGAATTGAGATGGCTGGTACACCAGCTAAGTTCATAGGAATCGTTAAAATATCGTTCGCATACATCGTCATTGGATCATCGACGTTTTCACCAATTTTGAATGCTGGTGTTGGAGCAGTTGGTCCAATGATTACATCAAAGTCTTCAAATACTTTGTCATAGTCTGCTTTGATCAGTGTACGTGCTTGTTGTGCTTTTTTGTAGTAAGCATCGTAAGTACCTGCACTTAGTGAGTAAGTACCAAGCATGATACGACGTTTAACTTCATCACCAAAGCCTTGTGCACGTGTTTCTTTATAAAGGTCCATTAAGTTATTAACGTTTTCTGCGCGGAAACCATAACGGATACCGTCAAAACGAGAAAGGTTAGAAGACGCTTCTGAAGAAGAAAGAATATAGTAAGCTGCAAGTGCATATTTAGAGTGAGGTAGTGATACTTCTTCTACTGTAGCACCTAAGCCTTTTAATACTTCTAATGCTTCAAGCACTGATTGACGTGCCGCTTCTCCAACACCTTCACCAAGGAATTCTTTTGGCACAGCGATACGTAAGCCTTTTACGTCACCTTTAAGGGCTGCTGCGTAGTTAGGTACTTCTACGTTTGCAGAAGTTGAATCGTTTGGATCTAAACCTGCAATTGCTTCAAGTAAAAGAGCGTTGTCTTCAACATTACGTGTAATTGGTCCGATTTGATCTAAGGAAGATGCAAATGCCACAAGACCAAAGCGAGATACACGACCATATGTAGGCTTCATCCCTACAACACCGCAATAAGCTGCTGGTTGACGGATTGAACCACCTGTATCAGAACCAAGTGAGAATGGTACTTCACCTGCTGCTACTGCTGCTGCAGACGCACCTGAAGATCCACCTGGTACGTGGTTTAAGTTCCATGGATTTTTTGTTGTTTTATAGTATGAGTTTTCATTTGAAGAACCCATTGCAAACTCGTCCATGTTTAATTTACCGATAGTAACCATACCGGCTTCACGTAGTTTGTTAACTACTGTTGCATCATAAATTGGCATAAAGCCTTCTAGAATTTTAGAAGCACAAGTTGTTTCTAAGCCTTCTGTAACGATGTTGTCTTTCATACCGATAGGAAGACCAAAAAGTGGTCCACGCTCTTCAAATGGCACTTTGTCCATTTCAGCTGCTTGTGCAGTTGCTTTTTCTTCGTTTGAAGCAAGGAAAGCTTGTACATCGCCGTCAAGCTTCGCCATACGTTCGTATGCTTCTTTTGTTAAGTCAGCGATTGTTAAGTTACCCGCTTTAATGTCAGCTTGTAGCTCCTTAGCTGAACGTTCAAATAACGTCATGAGGAATCCTCCTATGTTTTAGTATTACATGATAGCTGGTACTTTTACTTGACCATCTTCTTGTTCTTTTACGTTTAACATCATTACTTCACGGTCTAAGCCTTTTATTGCCACGTCTTCACGCATTACGTTTACTAGTGGTAAAACATGAGTTGTTGGTTCAACATTCGTTGTATCTAACTCGTTTAATTGCTCTGCGAAGTCTGTAATTTTACCAAGTTGCTCAGCAAATTTCTCTGCTTCTTCTTCCGTAATTGCAAGACGTGCTAAATTAGCAACGTGCTTAACTTCTTCTTTTGTTAGTTTTGCCATTTTTTACACCTCCAAATACTCATTCAATTTATTGCTTTTGTTGATAACAATTGGGTTGAATAAACTTAACCATGCAAATAATCATAACATTTTTCAAATTAAAAATCACAACTTTCACCAAAAATATAGAAACTTTCACTACTATGACGAAGTGTTGCCTCTAGTGACTGTTTTCAGCTTTATAAGACTTGTTTCCCACGGGCAAGTTGGAAGAGCTCGGAATTACGTTCTATCCGTCATTTCGTTATTCTATCCATCATTTCGATGGTTCTATCCGTCACTTCAGCTCTTCTATCCATCATTTCGATTTTTTCATTTCTTCTCCAAAAAAATATAGTCAGCACAAGGCTGACTATATTTTAATAGATATGGACGAATGGTTCCTTTTCGTTGGCTTTCTTAATGATTAATGCCTCTGGACCGTTCATCGAGGTAATACTTACTTCAACGTTAATGTTATCAAATTGATTGATCAGAACACCTGTTAAATATTGAGTAAAACCAGTAATTTCAGCCTTGCCGAAGAATTGGATTGGGATTTCAATCGTTAGCTTTTGAATTTTTTTGTTTTGATAGAAACCTGTTCCTATCACACTAGTATAGTTAGAAAAATATTTATCTACATCTTGTTTGAAATTCTTAAAGTTATTGCTAACATCTCGATAGACATCCTCTGATTCATCCGTTGGGAACAGTACATACTCTTCATCAATAGCTGTCCAATCAGCAATGTCGTTTTCTCCAGCTTTTGCTACGCCATAACTAAAATACGTTCCTGGAATAATGTCATTGCGAGCTTTCTGCTTAAACAAACCAACTACAATCGGTACATCTTTCAATTCATCTTGAGTTCTTAGGCGGGATACAATTTCCGCAGCCATCTTCTTCCCTTGTTCAACAAGCTTCGCCTCTGGAATTGGTTCCTCATAGTACTCCCCATATTTTTCTTTTTGATAATAGTAAATAGAGTTTAAGGAAAGTCCTATCGAAATACCACCTAATTTCACTTTATTATCATCTGTTTTTGTTAAATAATTTTGCTCAACAATATGTGATAAATAGATTGGGGCTTTCTTTGCACGTTCCTCTGCCGGCATTGAATCCGTCGTTGGAGGGTTTAATCCATTCTTCTTTTGCGAACTACGCGCCAGCCATTCAGTCACTGTGCTTTCGGCTAAATATTGCCCTTCTTGGAAGTAGTAGTCTTTTGTATCAAACTCATTTTGAGAAAGACGCATTAAACCGGTTTCAACTTCCTTCATATCATATTTAGTATAAATATTTGAAACTACTAATCCCCTGCTAGCACTTTCTTTATAAGGAATTAGCGTTCTATAATGTGTATCATCAATGTTAAAGCTTGGAATAATCGTTGTTTCCGCTTTTTCCTGTTGCGTCTCCTGTGTAAGCTCTGTTTCCTTCTCTTCAGAAGGCACACAGCCGACTAGCATTGCAGCAGCGATAATTGCTGGAATGAGTCGAAATGACTTCATTATTTTAAGACTCCTTTACTGAAATTAAATTTCTGCTCGACGAATTGTTCATACCTACCTATGGAAAGGACAATTCATCTTACTTTACTATAATATTGGATCATCACCATACCGTGTGATTGATTTCCGTTCCGACTGTACGCTTTCCTAGAGTCGCCCAGTCTCCACTCCAATCAACTATACATTTTAACAAATGTCATCCACAACTTTTGGTGATGATCCTGATATTTCCCATTATTGTACGAGGTTAAGTTGTTCAATCAGGCTGTCTTCATTCCAAACTTCAATACCTAACTGCTCGGCTTTTGTTAGTTTAGAACCTGCTTCTGCTCCTGCAATAACAAGGTCAGTTTTTTTGCTGACACTACCTGTAACAATACCACCTAACTCTTCTATTTTCGCCTTTGCTTCGTTACGTGTCAATTGCTCAAGTTTACCAGTTAATACGATTGTTTTACCTGCAAAAGGATTATCTCCTACAGCTACCTCTATCTTTTTACCTTTATACGTCATATTGACGCCCACTTCAGCAAGGCGACCAATGACTGCACGTGCATCCTCATTTGAAAAATACTCGACAAGCGATGAAGCCATCTTATCTCCAATTTCGTGGATTGCTACCAGTTGCTCCTCTGTTGCTGTCATAACCGCTTCCATCGTTTCAAATTCCTCGGAAACAATTTTCGCTGCCTTTTCCCCAACATGTCGTATACCTAGTCCAATTAGTAAACGCTCCATCGAATTTTCCTTGGAAGCCTGAATCGCATTGACTAAATTCGTAGCAGATTTTTCACCCATTCGCTCAAGCTCAACAAGCTGCTCTACCGTTAAGTGATACAAATCAGAGACATCATGAATTAAATCTGCACGTAATAATTGCTCAACGACCTTATCCCCAAGACCATCAATATTCATAGCATTACGTGAAACAAAGTATTTAATGCTCTCCGCAATTTGTGCAAAACATGCAGGATTTACACAACGTAATGCTACTTCACCTTCAATACGAATAAGCTCACTATCACAGACAGGACAGTTTTTAGGCATGACGAATGGAACTGAATCCTCAGGTCGTTGCTCTACTAACACACCTACAACTTGTGGAATAATGTCGCCAGCTTTTCGGATTATGACTGTATCACCTAAGCGAATATCCTTATCTCGAATTAAATCCTCATTGTGTAACGAAGCGCGTTGAACCGTTGTACCTGCAACTTGAACAGGCGCTAAAATGGCAGTAGGTGTAACAACCCCTGTACGTCCAACTGTTAAATCAATATCAAGTAATGTTGTGACTACTTCCTCAGCAGGGAATTTATAGGCAATTGCCCATCGTGGACTCTTTGCCGTATAACCAAGTTCATCCTGCTGTGCGTAGCGGTCTACCTTAATGACAATGCCGTCAATTTCATAGGCTAAATTCGGACGATTTTCAGTCCATTCTTCGATAAAGGCTAGTACCTCCTCAATCGTTGAACAGCGTTGACGCTCTTTATTTGACGGGCAGCCTAGTCCCTCTAAATAATCGAGCATCTCTGCATGACCGTCAATACCATATGCCTCTCCATCTCCCCCAATCGCATAAATAAAGGTTGATAGCTGACGACTCGCTGCTATTTTAGGATCTAACTGACGTAAAGAGCCAGCAGCTGCATTACGCGGATTGGCAAATAACTCCTCACCATTTTCAGTACGCTGAGCATTTAATTTTTCAAATGATTTTTTAGGCATATACGCTTCACCACGAACTTCAATTGTGATAGGCTCCTTCAATCGAAGTGGTATTGCCCGAATCGTTTTTAAGTTTGTTGTAATCTCTTCCCCTACAACACCGTCTCCTCGCGTTGCCCCTTGTACAAAAACTCCATTTTCGTATTTCAGAGAAATGGCAAGACCATCAATTTTCAGCTCACAAACATAGGAAAAGTTATCACCGATTGCTTGACGCACTTTACGGTCAAATTCACGCAAGTCTTCTTCATTAAAAGCATTTGATAGACTTAGCATAGGATAATCGTGTGTCACTTTTTTAAAGCCTTCTACCACTGCTCCTCCAACACGCTGTGTCGGTGAATCCGGATAAATTAGTGACGGATTTGCTTCCTCTAATGCAAGAAGTTCATGTAATAATTGGTCATAAACACTATCTGCTACGACAGGTTTATCCAACACGTAATAGGCATGGCCATATTCATGTAACAATTTATTTAACTCCGCAATGCGCTGTTCTATTTCGTTCATTTAAGTTCCTCCGCTTACGCTTTTTCAATAGGTGCAAATTGTGCCAGTAATCGTTTAATACCGATAGGCTGTGGAAAGGCGATATCTAGCTCTGTACCATCACCCTCACCTTTTACACTGACAACCATACCTGTCCCCCATTTTTTATGGATTGCCTTATCTCCGGCCTTCCAGCCAAATTGATCTCCACCAGTTGTTTGTAAACGAGATGTCGCAGGTTGTGTTTTCTGAACCGCTCCAAGTGTACGTTTTTGATAGCCACCAGCCGAACGGTTACTAGAGGCAAACGGTACTTCAGGCTTCGCGCCACCTTTAGAGATTGATTCCGTAATATCCTCCGAAATTTCACGTAAAAAACGTGAAGCATTGTTATAACTTGAACGACCAAAAATCGTCCGACTTTGTGCACTAGTTAAATACAAACGTTCCTCTGCACGTGTTATGCCCACATAAGCGAGGCGACGTTCCTCTTCCATTTCATCCATATCGTCAAGTGAACGAGAATGCGGGAAGATATTTTCCTCCATTCCAATGATAAAGACGACTGGGAATTCTAAGCCTTTTGCAGCATGCATCGTCATTAAAATAATGTTGCCCTTCGATGTGTCCTCTTTATCAAGTGCATCAATATCTGCAATGAGAGCTAAATCTGTTAAAAAAGCAATTAAGCTCTTATCATCACTACGTTCTTCAAATGCCTTCGTCACTGATAAAAACTCTTCAATATTTTCTAAGCGACTTTCTGCCTCAATCGTCTTCTCATTTTGAAGCATTGCACGATAACCAGATTTTTCAATGACCTGCTCTACAATTTCAGTAACAGATAAATAGTCCTGCATTTCTGTAAAACCTTTAATCATCGCATAAAATTGCTCAGCTGAAGTAGCAGCCTTTCCTGATAGCCCCATAAACAAAAGATCATTCATTGCATCAAAAATAGAGCGATCCTGTTCAATCGCATAACGCGCCATTTTTTCAAATGAAGTGGCACCAATACTACGCTTTGGCTCATTAATAATACGTGCGAGTGATAAATCATCATCATTATTGGAAATAAGGCGCAAGTAGGCAAGTAAATCCTTAATCTCTTTACGATCATAGAACTTAGTACCACCAACTATTTGATAAGCCATATTGGACTTAACAAGCACTTCCTCCATCACACGGGACTGAGCATTTGTACGATATAGTATCGCAAAGTCATCAAATGTACGATCTTCTTTTTGAATAAGCTGTTGGA
The DNA here is from genome assembly GCF_042019215.1 of Lysinibacillus sp. RS11. Lineage (NCBI taxonomy): Bacteria > Bacillati > Bacillota > Bacilli > Caryophanales > Bacillaceae > Lysinibacillus > Lysinibacillus sp. RS11. The sequence goes on from NZ_CP168124.1 coordinate 4,238,585, forward strand.
TTGTTTGTACAACGAATTGCGCTTCCTCTTGCTCGTTATACGCTTTGTACAACACAATTTTTTCACCTTCTGCATTTTCTGTACGCAGTTCTTTTGGATAACGTGTTGTATTATTTTGAATGACGTCATTTGCCGCTTGTAGGATGCGTTTTGTTGAACGATAATTTTGCTCAAGCATAATGGCCTTAGCATTCGGATAATCCTTTTCGAATGACAGAATATTGCCAATATCTGCACCACGCCAACGATAAATCGATTGGTCTGAATCCCCAACAACACAAATATTTTTAAATTTTTTAGCAAGTAACTGAACTAGTAAATATTGGGATTTATTCGTATCCTGATATTCATCCACATGAATATATTGAAATTTATTTTGATAGTATTCAAGCACTTCTGGTACACGCTTGAATAATGTAATAGTTGTCATTATTAAGTCATCAAAATCGAGGGATTGATTGCGGCGTAGTCTTTTTTCATAACCTTTATAAACACGAGCAATCGTTTTTTCATAAGGATTATTTTCATTGATTTGACCTGCATAATCGTCCGCAGCTATACATTCGTTTTTTGCTGAACTAATCGCATTTAAAACCGCACGTGGTTCAAAACGCTTCGTGTCAATATTTTCATCCTTCATAACATTTTTAACAACTGATAGCTGATCGGTAGAATCTAAAATTGAAAAGTTACGTGATATCCCAAGCTGGTCAATATTACGTCGTAAAATACGCACACACATCGAGTGGAATGTTGACACCCACATACTATCGCCAGTTCCGTTACCGAGAATGCCATCAATACGCTCTCGCATTTCACGTGCCGCTTTATTTGTAAATGTGATTGCTAAAATCTTTGATGGATATACTTCTTTTTCGATTACTAAATATGCAATACGATGTGTTAATACACGTGTTTTCCCCGATCCTGCACCTGCCATAATCAACAACGGTCCTTCAGTTGTTTTTACCGCATTTTCCTGCTCAGGGTTCATACCTGCTAATAAGTTTTTCGTTAACTGCTCCATTTCGCACCGCCTTACAAACGTTTATTTATCAATTATGCCTCGGCATAATTGCGTCCGGATTCGGCTTTGTGATTGCACAAAGAACTCCTTTCCGATTCCGTGACATCCGCCGGAGGCTTAACTTCTTTCAGAAGGTGTTTGGACACCTGCTGAAAAAGTTAAATTATATATTATTTTTTACAGCCTTAACAGTCGCAAGCGCAGCTTTTAAATCTTCATAAATAATATTCCCCACTACTACAGTATCAGCATATTTTGCCATTTCAGATGCTTGCTTAGTAGATGTAATACCGCCACCATAAAACAGTCTCGTATTTTTCAGTTCGTTTTTCACAGCACTTACAACCTCAATATCGCCATAAGTACCGCTATACTCTACATAAAACACAGGCAATCTAAAGAAATTTTCAGCCATCCGTGCATAGGCGACAACATCATCAATTGATAAATCCGTTTTCGCATTCGTTACTTCTGCTACTTTACAGGCCGGGTTTAAAATACAATACCCTTCAGCTACTAATTCATCCCACACCATAATATCTCCATATTCCTTAATGGCTTCATGGTGTAAATTTTTTATCCACTTTGGATCATCACTATTTAACACTGTCGGAATGAAATAATAATCATAACCTGGTGTTACAGAATCAATTGTAGAAATTTCAAGTGCAATTGGTACTTCAAAGCGTCGTACACGGACAAGCAAATCTAATACGCCGTCTAATGTTACACCATCTGTTCCACCAACTAAAATGACATCTGTACCTGATTCACAAATTCTTTCTAGTGCCTCATCTGAAATATCTTTCGCTGGGTCTAGCTTGAACACATGTCTCCATTCTAAATAATCCATCTATTTTACCACCTATCATTTTCTATCTATTCGTTTACAAGTATAGCTTATGACTGTCGACAAAAAAATGAAAAAGACTGAGCAGAACCTCTACCCAGCCTCTTTACCTACTATTCTTTTGGTGCTTGAAACGGCTTCTCATCTGGATACAAACGACCTAGCATTTCATCATATGTGTCATTCCCATAATCAAAGCAACGACGTACACGTGAAATAGTCGCTGTACTTGCGCCTGTTTCCTTTTTAATGGATTCGTAGGTTTTCTTTAAACGTAGTAAATGCGCAACCTCAAAGCGTTGTGCCAGCGATTGAATTTCACTAATCGTACATAAATCATCAAAAAATTTATAGCATTCTTCGATGTCTTTTAGCTCCAACACTGCTTTAAATAATTGATCTGTTTGATGCCCTCGAATTTTTTCGATTTGCATGCAATTTTCCTCCCTTTAAGGCTGCGTTTTCACCATTGCTTGTAACCCTGGTGAAGATGGTACGAAATGCACCCAAGACTTCCCTGGTACTAGCTTTACAAGCTCCCCAGACTCTTCTACAGCCATCGGTATTCCATCAATATTAGACCATTTGACTTCTCTCATATAGCCATTTTGAAATACATACGCATTTCCACCAGAAGTTAAATCAATTTCTTGGCGTCCCTCATTATCAATCGTTTGATGTTGCATTTCAAAAAATAGAACATTTGCCAATGATAATGTTTCGCCTGATAACATATCCTTTGTGTCAACGCCAGCCGATTGTCGTCCATAACGATTACTTTCATGATCATATACATATGAATTATGGAAATACTCACTATTTCCGTAGTAAATGTCAATTTGACTTGTTTCATTGCCTATTTTACCACGTTCATCGGGTTCATAAAAAGCCTGACTTACTTTTTCACGGTAAATCATTGAAGCGTCCACTTTTTCAGCTCCATTTAATATATTTTCAGACGTAATATACGAGTTGTGTGGAGCAACACGATCTTTTGAACGTTTAAAAAGTGTACCATCATAATCCATACCATTTATATTGTCGACTACATTATTACTAAGCAAAGATTTTGCCTCTGGGCTGTAGCCATGAGCTACATAAAATGCATCGTAGCCTTTTGCAAGATCAACAAAATAAGAGCGAGCACTGCGAACAGGCCCTATATTTTCTGGCAGTTCACTTTGATAGACTGCTAAAAGACGAGTGACATTGCCTTCTGCTAACATTTCGTAAATAATATCTGCTGCACCTATACCTGATTGCGGACGTGCTGCTGGATGATTATTAATAGTAACAATAATTGGGCGTTGTGTGATTTCTTCCTTAACAGCCTCACCTGTCAATGGAGCAAAATTCGTCTCTTCATTTATAGTCTCTTCAACAGCTGGTTCTTCATCAGCCTTTTTCGTATCGTCTTCTTTCACTTCCGACGAATCCTTTGAACATCCCCCTATCAACAAGGTACTAAAGGCCACGGCTATAAATAGTTTTTTTGATTTGAACACATGATTACTCTCCTTTTATCCATTGAAACGCTATAGTGAAACTTTCACTAGCGCATAACTGCTGGTAATAATAACTTATTCTTCATAACATCAAAAATCCCTTTTGGTGTTATACGGATATATGGTAAATGAGTAGATTGTAAAAACACTAAAGAATAAATGGCGTCTCCTAAGTGGTAACCGCGTTCTGCCAATGCTTGTTTTAAGTTCTTCTCTTTTTCTGTTAACTCCTTAACATCGCCATCATATAAAAAACCGCCAATAGTCAATGGTATAGCAGAAACTACTTCTCCTTTTTCAACAAGTACGATACCACCACGCATTGCCTTCATCTCTTCAAAGGCTTTGATCATATCTTCTTTATTTTTTCCGATAAGTAAAATGTCCCCTGTATACGAATAAGATGAGGCAAAGCCTTGAACACTAGTAGCAAAGCCTTTAATCATCGTGTTAACATGCCAATTACCTTCTCTATTGATGAGCATTAAATAGCATTCATCATGATTTGCTAGCTGCCCTTCTCTAGTAATTAACGAGTTATATGGTTTCGTAATAACATCATTGATTAGCTCAATTCCAAACGGCATCGAGAATTGAAAATCATGTGACGTTAATGAAAAATCTAAATTAAATTCAGGTAACGCTGAATAATCAATTGCCGCAAGCCTTTGCACTTGCTCTCCATCGCGCTTTAACCAAACTCCTTTTGATAGTACGCTTTCAGGAACTGGATGCCATTCATCTTGTAAAATGTTGAGTGAAGCAAATCGACCAGTTGCGATAAAGCCATGTAGGTTGGACATATTATAATAGCAAGCCACATTATAGGATGCCATTTGGTAGGCATCTATTGGTGCTACACCTGCATCTAAGGCTACCTGAATACATTTATCCATCACACCATCCTCATGGAATGACGGTGGTGAGCCATCTGTTGTCATCATTAAATGGTCAAAAATAGGTAGCTCTTTTTCAACGATTCCCTTCAATAAATTTGGTAAATCTGGGCGAATGGAAGAATGACGCAATGTCACAGCATATCCTTGCATAATACGTCGTTCCACTTCTTCCACTGTCATAGCTTCATGATCACCATCTGCACCAAGTAGCTTCATACGTGCTAAAGTTCGTTCTGATGCTCCTGGGAAGTGCCCTTCTATTTTTTTCCCATAGCCCTTAGCAATTTGCATACGATATAGCATTTGGTCATCACCATGTAACAACCTTGGCCAGCCTGTTAATTCGCCACCAAGTAAAACATCATCTCGCTCTAACCATTCTAAAATGGATGTATTAGAGAAAATTTCTTCCTCTTGTTCCATTTCAGTTTGTGAATCAAAACGTGTCCACCAATAAAATGAAAATGGTAGCTTTTTCAAATCATTCAGTATTGAAAACGCTTTCTTATTTTCTAAAGATAAAACGAAGCTTAAATTATCAGAAATAAAAGTTGTAGTTCCGAGCTGTCCACAAAAATCAGCAAAAGATTGTGGATGATATAATTGGAACGGATGAACATGTGGTTCAATATATCCTGGTACGATTATTTTATTCGTACAATCGACCACTTCTGTCCCTTCTAATAACGGAGGCATTCTATCACCAGCATAGACAATACGGTCTCCTAAAATCCAAATGTTCCCTACTATCCATTTTTTGAGCATGCTATGTAAATAACGTGCATTTTTTAAAACAATATCCGGTGCTTTTTTGCCATCAATAACAGCTAATTGTTGGCGTAATTCTGTTATTTTCCATACTGGATCCATTCTATTCGCTCCTTCCTAAATTACGTAAAATTTCATTGTGTAAATTCAACTTGAAATCACATACTACTACTGCATAAACGCTTTTTTCCGTAAAAATAGTCCTTTATGCAATCATCTTGTTTCAATCGTAACACAGCACTTTCATAAAGCAAAGTGCCCCCGCTTTATTTTTTCCACAATGACTAAAGGAGGAAATATGATAATGCAACAAGCTAACTTAAGTGAAAAAAATGCCTTCTGTCGCTTTGCCATGGGTACAAGTATGACGGCATATGGGATCGCTAAGGTCTCAAGAAATCCTGATTGTACGAAAGGTCGATTAATGATTGCATTAGGTGCCATGAAAATGGCTGAGGGTATCTTCAAATATTGCCCAACTAAAGCTTTACTGAGTTCTTGTATGGAGAATTCTATGAGCAACAGCAATAACAATAGCACCGGCAACTCTTCTATGCAAAGTATGTTCAGCGGCCAAAATTCTATGTCATCTGAACAAATCGATAAACTCATGAAGGATTTCTCCTCTGCTATATCTGGAAATACGTCAGCATCAACTGCTACTACTGCAAAGCAACCTGACGCCAGCACTTCAACTCAAAATTCCTCAGTCAATAAAAATTCTACAAATAAAGCACAAAATCCTTCTTAGTCAAAGGAGCCGTCTCAACTGTATTTTTGAGACGGCTCTTCCCTTATCCATCATACGTTTGAAAACAATAAGAAGTTTCAAAGTATGAAAAATTATATATTTAATTTAAGCGTAGGGTTGATTTCCGTTCCGGCTAGGCGCTTTCCTGGGGGCGTCCGATGAGCCGCTTCACTCGCGTTGCTCGCTCCAGGGTCTCATCTGTGACGCTAATCCCCAAGGAGTCGCCTAGCCTCCACTACAATCAACTATTTGCATGGCATACGTTTTAACAAAATGTCATCTCTAAATTACGATGATGGACCAAAATTTATTAAAAATACTTGTATGACATATTACCACAACGAGGGGTTAATTACCGCTCGCCAACTATCGTTCCCCTATTCGCTTTGCTCCAAGGTCTCATCTGTGACGCTGATTCCCAACGCCCAGACTCCACTCCAATCAACTAGAATGGGCGCCTATAAACAACTTATATTTTCGAAGTCGACACGCCTGATATTATACTACTTAAACGTGCGCCAGCCGATATCTTTACGGAAGAAGAAATTGTCCCATTTTTCTGTTGCAATGCCTGCGTAAACTTTTTCTTGTGCTTCTTTTAAAGTAGATGCTTTTGCTCCAACTAATAAAACGCGGCCACCATTACCGACAAACTTCCCATCGACATGCTTTGTACCTGCATGGAATACTGCATGTGAAGCTGAAAGAGTCTCTAAGTTAGGTAATGCATTTCCTTTTGCAACGTCCCCAGGATAACCTTCTGCAGCTATAACCACACCAAGCATTGCTTCTTCAGACCATTGTAGATCGAATGGCTTTTCATCCATTAATGCCATCATAAATTCACCAAAGTCAGATGCCATACGTGGTAAAACTACTTGTGTTTCTGGATCTCCAAAGCGTGCATTAAACTCAATCACCTTCGGACCGTTTTTCGTTAAAATCAATCCTGCATATAGGATCCCTGTAAACGATACATCATCTGCCTCCATACCCTTTACCGTTGGCTCAACAATTGTTTGATAAGCAATGTCCACTACTTCTTGTGAAATTTGAGGTACTGGTGAATAGGCTCCCATACCACCAGTGTTAGGTCCTTTATCGCCATCATAAGCACGTTTGTGGTCCTGAGCAATGACCATTGGATAAATCTGTCCTTTATGGACAAATGACATAAAGGAGAATTCTTCCCCGTCTAGGAATTCTTCAATAACAACACGAGAAGATGATTCTCCAAAGCGTTGGTTACCTATCATATTTTCTACAGCCTCAATTGCTTCATCTTCAGTCATTGCTACAACTACACCTTTACCAGCAGCCAAACCGTCTGCCTTGATCACAATTGGTGCACCTTGTTCTTTAATATATGCTATAGCCTTATCTGCTTCAGTGAACGTTTCATGGGCTGCTGTTGGGATCTGATATTTATTCATAATATCCTTAGCGTATGATTTACTGCTTTCGATTTGTGCTGCTGCCTTTGTTGGACCAAATACTCGTAAGCCACGAGTAGTAAAGAAATCCACGATTCCTTCAGCAAGTGGTTGCTCAGGACCAACAAAAGTTAAATCTATTACATTTTCTTTCGCAAATTGTGCTAGTCCTGCAAAATCCATTGTATCAATAGCAACGATTTCAGCATCGCCTCTCATACCGTCATTACCAGGTGCTACAAATACTTTATTGACAGATGGTGAAATATTAAATTGTTTGGCGATAGCATGCTCACGCCCGCCACTTCCAATTACTAATACGTTCATTTTAGGGAATCCTCCTATTTGTAAGTAAGACCGAGATGAACCAACATCTCGGTCTAGTTTTTAACATATTCTAATTAGTGTTTGAAATGACGTACGCCAGTGAATACCATTGCAATACCGTACTCATTTGCTTTATCGATGGAATCCTGGTCTTTAATAGATCCACCTGGTTGAATAATGGCTGTAATGCCCGCCGCTGCAGCCGCTTCTACTGTATCGTTCATTGGGAAGAATGCGTCTGATGCTAATGCTGCACCTTTTGCCTTTTCTCCAGCTTGCTCAAAAGCGATTTTAGCCGCTCCAACACGGTTCATTTGACCAGCACCAACACCAAGAGTCATTTGAGAATCCGTCACAACGATTGCGTTTGATTTCACATGTTTCACAACTGCCCAGCCAAGTTGTAATGCTTCCCATTCTTGTGCTGTCGGTTCACGGTCTGTCACTACTTTAATATCTGCATTTGCAAATCCGTAGCGATCTGGTTCTTGTACAAGAAGACCACCCTCTACTGAAACAACATTAAATTGATCTTGTTTCGCTTGCTCAAAAGGAATTGTTAATAAGCGAATATTTTTCTTCTTCGTTAAAATATCAAGTGCTTCTTGAGAGAATGATGGTGCAATAATAATTTCTAAAAAGATATGGCTTAATTTTTCAGCAGTTGCTGCATCTACCTCCATGTTTAATGCAATAATGCCACCAAAAATTGAAGTTGAGTCTGCTTCGTATGCTTTATCAAATGCCTCTTCTAAAGTTTCACCTGTACCCACACCACAAGGGTTCATATGCTTTACAGCTACTGCTGCAGGCATTTCAAACTCTTTTACAATTTGTAATGCTGCATTCCCATCTTGAATATTGTTGTATGATAATTCTTTACCATGTAGTTGCGTTGCATAAGCTAATGAGAATTCAGAGCCCAGACGTTTTTGATAGAAAGCGGCTTTTTGATGAGGATTTTCTCCATAGCGTAAGTTCTGTTTTAATTCATATGTCATTGTTAAGCTCTCAGGGAACTCTTCTTCTGTTAAGTAGTTTGATATATATGAATCATAAGCGGCTGTGTGACGGAAAACTTTCGCAGCTAACTTACGACGTGTTTCAATTGTCGTTGCACCCTGTGCCTTTAGTTCCTCTAATACGTTCACATAGTCATTGCTATCCACAATGACTGTAACATATTGATGGTTTTTTGCTGCAGAACGTAACATTGTTGGACCACCGATATCAATATTTTCGATCGCATCGTCCCATGTTACATTAGGCTTTGAAATTGTTTCAACGAACGGGTAAAGATTAACACAAACAATCTCAATCGGCTCAATTCCATGCTCATTCATTTGTGCTTGATGAGACGCGTCATCAAACTTTCCTAATAATCCACCATGAATCATTGGATTTAACGTTTTTACACGACCATCTAGAATTTCAGGGAATTTAGTTACTTCATCGACTGCTGTTACGGCAACATTATTGTCTTGTAACATTTTTTTCGTACCACCAGTTGATAAAATTTCATAACCTAATGCTACTAATTCTTTTGCAAATTCTAAAATACCATCTTTATTGGAAACACTGATTAATGCACGTTTTGTCACAACAAATCCTCCTAATTTTTATCGTGTTTGCCACGAATATGTCTTGCTATTATTGATAGAGTAGAGTTAGGCTGTATTGTTCCAGAAGACCTAACTCCTCACCACTGAATTACTTTAATAACTGCTGTAAAGCTTTTGTATATAGTACATGCTCTTCCTTATGAACGGCCGTTTCTGTTGCCTCACGGTTCCCTTCAACAACTGACACTGCCGCTTGTGCAATAATAGGGCCTGTGTCCATACCTTCATCTACAAAATGCACAGTTACGCCTGTTATCTTGACGCCATGTTCCATCGCTTGACCGATGGCATCCTTTCCAGGGAAAGCCGGTAGTAATGAAGGATGAATATTCACAATGCGCTGTGGATATGCCATTAGTAATACTTCACTAATTAAGCGCATATACCCTGCAAGCACGATCCATTCCACATGACATTCATGAAGAGCCTCGATTATAGCAGTCTCATAATCTGCTTTTGAAGCAAACTCTTTTGGACTTAAAGCTAGCACTGGGATATTAAAGTTTTTAGCACGTGTAACTACAAATGCATTAGGCTTATCTGTAACAACAAGTTCGACCTTTGCATTCAGTTCGCCACGTTCAATGGCCTCTTGAATGGCCTGAAAGTTACTACCACTGCCTGAAGCAAAAACGGCAATTTTAGTTGGTGCAGTCATTACACTAAACTCCCATCATGTGAGCCATTGAATACAACACCTTCGCCTTTCACAACGCGACCGATTTTGTATGCTTTTTCACCATTTGCTTCAACTGTAGCAAGCACTTTATCTACTTCATCTGCAGGTACAGCTAAAACAAAGCCAATACCCATGTTAAAGACATTATATAAATCTTTGTCTTCTAGCTGTCCTTTTTCTTTTAAAAACTCAAAAATACGTAAGACAGGCCAAGCACCTAAGTCAATTTCAGTTGCTAAACCTTCAGGCATCATACGAGGTAGATTTTCATAAAAGCCACCGCCAGTTACATGTGCACAGCCATGAACGTCTGCTGCTTTTAAAGCTGCAAGCACAGGTTTTGCATATAGTTTTGTTGGCACCAATAAAGCTTCCCCAATAGGACCAAGATCTTCATAGCCTTCCACAATGGAATCAACAGCGTAATTATGATCAGCAAAGACAATTTTTCGTACTAATGAGTAACCATTTGAATGCACACCACTTGAAGCAATACCAACAAGCACGTCACCTTCTACGATTTTCTCACCTGTTACGATGGCAGATTTTTCACAAGCTCCTACTGCAAAACCAGCTAAATCATACTCATCCTCTTCGTAAAGACCTGGCATCTCTGCAGTTTCACCACCGATTAATGCCGCACCAGATTGCACACAGCCATCCGCAACGCCTTTTACAATTTGTTCAATTTTCGCTGGCTCAGCCTTTCCAAGAGCTACATAGTCTAAAAAGTAAAGTGGTTCAGCACCTTGCGCTACAATATCATTGACACACATCGCTACACAGTCCACACCAATCGTGTCATGCTTGTCCACCATAAATGCTAGCTTTAGCTTTGTCCCAACACCATCTGTACCTGAAATAAGAACAGGTTCCTTAAGATTTAGTTCTGACAAGTCAAACATACCACCAAAGCCACCAAACGTTCCCATCACACCTAGACGGTTTGTACGTTCAACGTGAGACTTCATTCGTTTTACGGCTTCATAGCCCGCTTCAATATTTACACCTGCTTGTTCATATGCTTTTGACACGCAGAGTTCCTCCTTATCATCCAAATCGCCTTAGCACATCTGAATCTAAAACTGCTAGGCATAGTTAGATGTTTTTCTTAACGTAATAGTTCTTTTTCATGTGGTAAGATTGTATCTGGGAAAATTTCCGTTGGATATTCGCCTGTAAAACAAGCTAAGCATAGTCCACGGTTTTCATCTTCATATGGTCTTGCAATCGTCTCTACCATACCTTCAACAGAAAGGAATGTTAATGAATCTGCTCCTATCGCGTCACGGATTTCGTCTACATTGTGGCTAGATGCAATCAGTTCCTCATGCGTTGAAGTATCGATGCCATAATAGCAAGGATCCGTCATTGGTGGTGAAGAAATCACAACATGTACTTCTGCCGCGCCTGCATCTTTTAACATTTTTACAATACGTCGTGAAGTTGTACCACGAACGATTGAATCATCCACCATCACTACTCGTTTACCTTTTACGACTTGAACAACTGGAGAAAGCTTCATTTTTACACCGCGTTCACGTAATTCCTGTGTTGGTTGGATAAATGTACGACCTACATAACGATTTTTAATAAGACCCAGCTCATATGGGATACCACTTTCCTCTGCAAAGCCGATTGCTGCAGAAATACTTGAATCAGGTACACCAGTTACAACATCAGCTTCAATGTGTGCACATTCACGAGCAAGCTGTTTCCCCATACGTTTACGTGCCATATGAACGTTAATACCATCAATATCAGAGTCAGGACGTGCTAAATAAACGTACTCCATCGCGCACATTGCACGTTTATTCATATCTGCAAAACGATCAGATTTGACACCCTCGTCGTTAATAATTAATAACTCACCTGGTTCAACAGATCGAACAAATTCTGCACCTATTAAATCAAATGCACAAGTTTCAGAGGCTACAACCCAGCCATCTCCTAGCTTTCCAAGAGATAATGGACGTAAACCATGTGGATCACGTGCAACAAGCATTTCATCTTTAGTCATAATTAAGAATGAATACGCACCCTTTAATAATGAAAGGGCATTTTTCACCTTTGCGCGGAATGGTGAATGCGAGCTTTTCTTAATAAGATGCGCTAGCACTTCTGTATCAGAGCTAGAATGAAAAATACTACCTTGTCGCTCTAAATACTGTTTTAAGTGCGTTGCATTGACTAAGTTACCGTTATGAGCAATTGAAAGGCTACCAGTTGAGGAGTGGAATAATAACGGCTGTACATTTTCAATACCGCCTCCACCGGCAGTCGTATAACGAACATGAGCAATGGCTGCTTTTCCGTCAACTGCCTTTAATTTCTCTTCGTTGAAAACATCATTAACTAGTCCTTCGCCTTTCACCGCGCGAAGATGCTGACCGTCAGAAACAACAATTCCTGCGCCTTCTTGGCCACGGTGTTGAAGAGCATGAAGCCCGTAATAACTAAGGTGTGCTGGATTTGGGTTACCCCAAATACCAAACACCCCACATTCTTCGTTTAAGCCTCTGAGTTCAGCAAGCATGGGATTGCTCCTTTCCAATTAGAACGGAATTCCTCCACTGTACCTTCTACAAGCACACCGTTGTCACCGTTGATTTTAACAAGCGCATCGTTAGTTACGACACCGATTTTCTGTGCCTCTTTTACAATTTCTACAAATGCAGCAGCATTTTCTTCTTTCACTGATACAACGAAACGAGATTGTGTTTCACTAAATAATGCTGTAGTTGCAGAGCCAGTTAATGTAACATCCACACCTAAGCCATTTGCGCCAAATGTTGTTTCAGCAAGCGCTACTGCAAGACCACCTTCCGCTACATCATGTGCAGATTGTACGATTCCTGCTTTAATCGCTTTTAGCAATGCTTGTTGACGTGCAGCTTCAATATCCAAGTCAATAGCTGGTGCTTTCCCTGAAATAACCCCATTATTTAATAATTTTTGAAGCTCAGAACCACCGAATTCAGTTTTTGTATTGCCGATCACAAATACTACATCGCCAGCAGCCTTCACTTCTTGTGTTGTTACATGTGCTAAATCTTCAATTAGACCAACCATACCGATTGTTGGTGTTGGGTAAACCGCTTCTCCAGAACGTTCGTTATAAAGAGATACGTTACCACCGATTACAGGTGCATTAAGTGCCGTACAAGCTGCTGAAATACCATCAGCTGATTTTTCAATTTGCCAGAAGATTTCTGGTTTCTCAGGATTACCGAAGTTTAAGCAGTCAGTAATCGCTAATGGTGTACCACCAGTTGCTACAATATTACGAGCTGCCTCTGCTACAGCAATAGCACCGCCCACCTCTGGATCTAGGAAAATATAACGAGAATTACAGTCAGTCGTCATCGCTAAACCTTTGTTTGTACCACGGACGCGGATAACTGCTGCATCAGAACCTGGTGCAACGACTGTTGATGTACGTACTTGATAATCATATTGATCGTAAACCCACTCTTTTGAAGCGATTGTTGGTGCTTTTAAAAGTGCGTTTAATGTTTCTTTGTGATCTGTTACAACGGGTTCAATGTTTTCCATCGCTTGGAACTCACCGTAGTAAGCAGGCTCTGCAGATGGCTTATGATAAACTGGTGCATCTTCTGCAAGTGCATCAGCAGGTACTTCAGCTACAACTTCACCATTGTGTAATAAGCGAAGCATTTTATCATCTGTCACTCGACCAATCGCCACAGCATCTAAATCATATTTATCGAAAATCGCTTTAATTTCATCTTCGCGACCTTTTTTCACAACAAGTAGCATACGCTCCTGAGATTCAGATAGCATCATTTCATATGCTGTCATGCCTGTCTCACGTTGTGGTACTAAGTCTAAGTTCATTTCTACGCCAGAACCAGCCTTAGAAGCCATTTCTGCTGATGAAGAAGTTAGACCAGCAGCCCCCATATCTTGAATACCTACTAGAGCGTCAGATTTTACTACTTCTAAACACGCTTCAAGTAAAAGTTTCTCCATGAATGGATCCCCTACTTGGACTGCAGGACGTTGGTTCTCTGATTCTTCTGTTAACTCTTCAGAGGCGAATGTTGCACCATGGATTCCATCACGACCTGTTTTTGCGCCAACATACATTACTGTATTTCCTACGCCAGCTGCGATTCCACGTTGAATATCTTTATGGTCAATTAAACCTACACACATTGCATTAACAAGTGGATTACCTTCATAGCAAGGATCAAATTGAATCTCGCCACCTACAGTAGGAATCCCGATACAGTTACCGTAACCTGCGATACCAGCAACTACCTCTTCGAATAAATATTTACCACGCGCTGATTTTAATTCGCCAAAACGTAGTGAGTTCAGCATCGCTATTGGACGTGCCCCCATCGAGAAAACGTCACGGATAATACCACCAACACCCGTTGCAGCACCTTGATAAGGCTCGATTGCCGATGGATGGTTATGTGATTCCATTTTAAATACAACTGCTTGTTCATCACCAATGTCTACAATCCCCGCACCTTCACCTGGACCTTGTAAAACTTGAGGACCCTTTGTAGGGAATTTACGTAACACTGGTTTTGAATTTTTGTATGAGCAGTGCTCAGACCACATTACTGAGAAAAGACCTGTCTCTGTCCAGTTTGGTAGACGTCCTAAAATACCTTCTACCATTGCAAATTCTTCGTCTGACATCCCCATACCAGCGTATAGCTTTTCATCTTTAATTTGCTGTGCTGTTGGCTCAAACTTAGTTGTTGACATGATTTTCCCTCCACTGCTTCACAATTGATTTAAATACTGCTAGACCGTCTGCTCCGCCCACTAGTGCATCAACAGCTCGCTCTGGGTGAGGCATCATACCTAATACATTGCCGCGCTCGTTTACAATCCCCGCGATATTTTCTAAAGAACCGTTTGGATTTTCACCTGAGTACGTGAATACGATTTGATTGTTGTCTTTTAATTTTTGTAGTGTTTCCTCATCACAGTAGTAGTTGCCTTCACCATGTGCGATTGGAATATTGATCATTTGACCTTGTTCGTATTGGTTTGTAAATAATGTATTGTTGTTCTCAACCTTAAGCTGAATTGTACGGCACATGAATTTTAAATTTTTGTTGCGAAGTAATGCACCTGGTAATAAACCTGCTTCCGTTAAGATTTGGAATCCATTACATACTCCTAATACTGGCTTTCCAGCATCCGCTGCTTTCTTGACCTCTGCCATAATATTAGATTGGTTTGCCATCGCACCACAGCGAAGATAATCCCCGTATGAGAAGCCTCCTGGAACTAAAATACCATCAAAGCTACTTAAATCTGTTTCTGTATGCCATACATATTCTACTTCTTCACCTAGCTCGTCTTTAATCGCATGATACATATCAATATCACAGTTTGACCCAGGGAATACGAGTACTGCGAATTTCATGATTAGTTAGCCTCCTCGACTTCGTAACGGTAGTCTTCGATTACAACGTTAGTTAAAACCTTTTCACACATTTCTTTTACTAGAGTATCAATGTCACGTTCTGTATCTTTAATTGTTAGTTCAAGATATTTACCGATACGTAAATCTTCTACTTCAGCGTAACCCATATTTACTAAAGAACCTTGTACGGCTGAACCTTGTGGATCAAGAATGCTCTCGCGTAATGTTACGTAAATTTTAACTTTTTTCATTGTTATTTGCCTCCGAGTCTAGAAAGTATAATAGTATAAACTTCAGTTAAATTACCAAGGTCTCTACGAAAGACATCTTTGTCTAACTTTTGCTTTGTAGTAGCATCCCAAAGTCTGCAAGTATCTGGTGATATTTCATCTGCCAGTAGTACATTTCCGTCATGGTCACGTCCGAACTCTAATTTAAAGTCAATTAGCGTAACGTTGACATCTGCAAATATTGGCTGTAGTACTTTGTTAACAGCTAGTGCACCGTCATAAATGGCCGTCACTTCTTCAGGAGTTGCAAGATCAAGTACATCAATATGTTCCGTTGAAATGAGCGGATCACCAAGCTCGTCGTCTTTATAATAAAACTCAACGATTGGGCGTTTTAATAGTGTACCTTCCTCTAAGCCAAGGCGTTTCGCTAAGCTACCAGCCGCTATATTACGAACAACGACCTCAATCGGAATAATATCTACCTGTTTTACAAGTTGTTGCGTATCAGACAATTGTTTTACGAAATGTGACGCAATTCCGTAAGCTTGTAATTTTTCGAAAATTAACGAAGTAATGCGATTGTTTAGTATGCCTTTTCCTTCAATCTCTTCTTTTTTCTCACCATTAAATGCTGTTGCACTATCCTTGTACTCAACGAGTAGAACATTCGGCTCCTCTGTTGTATACAATTTTTTTGCTTTACCTTCATACAAAAGTTGACCTTTAGTCATTTCGTTTTTCCCCCTGATATTATGAATTACGCGCGTATTGTTCAGAATTGAATCGTACGTATACGATTCAATTCTGTAACATCCGCTTGTGGCTCTACTTAGTTAAGTCCAAGACGTTCAAAAATCATGTCTACATGCTGTAAATGGTAGTTGTAGTCGAAGCACTCATCTAGTTCTTCCTTCGTTAAATACGATGTGATTTTTTCACTTGCATCGACTAACGTACGGAACTGCACTTGCTCGTCCCACGCCTGCATCGCTAAAGGTTGTACTGTATCATACGCTTCCTCACGCACTAATCCTTTATCGATAAGTGCTAATAGAATGCGTTGAGAGTAAATTAAACCAAACGTGCGACCCATATTACGTTTCATGTTTTCAGGGAATACTGTTAAGTTTTTCACAAGGTTACCGAAGCGATTTAACATATAGTTCAGTGTAATCGTTGCATCCGGTAAAATGACGCGCTCTGCAGATGAATGTGAAATATCACGCTCATGCCATAAAGCTACGTTTTCATAAGCTGTCACCATATAACCACGCATTAAACGTGACATACCAACCATATTTTCAGACCCGATTGGATTACGTTTATGCGGCATCGCTGACGAGCCTTTTTGTCCTTTTGCAAAGGCTTCTTCAACTTCTCGCGTTTCAGATTTCTGCAAGCCGCGAATTTCTGTTGCAAATTTTTCTATTGATGTTGCGATTAATGCCAAGGCACCTAAATACTGCGCATGGCGATCACGTTGCAATGTTTGTGTTGAAATAGGTGATGCTGTAAGTCCTAATTTATCGCATACATATTGTTCAACTCGAGGATCGATATTGGCATATGTTCCAACTGCTCCAGACATTTTCCCTGTTTCAATTACTTTTGCTGCCGCTTCAAAGCGCTCAAGGTTACGCTTCATTTCTTCATACCATAAACCTAGTTTTAAACCAAAAGTCGTTGGCTCAGCATGAACACCATGTGTACGTCCCATCATGACCGTATGCTTATGCTCTTTTGCTTTCGCTGCTATAATATCAATGAAATTCACGATGTCTTTACGTAAAATATCATTCGCTTGTTTAATTAAATAAGAAAGGGCCGTGTCAACTACGTCCGTTGAAGTTAAACCATAGTGCACCCATTTGCGCTCTTCACCAAGTGTTTCAGATACGGCACGAGTGAATGCTACAACATCATGACGAGTTTCTTGCTCAATCTCTAAAATACGATTTACATCAAATGAAGCATTTTCACGTATTTTAGCTACATCTTCTTTTGGAATGTCGCCTAATTCTGCCCAAGCCTCACATGCTAAAATTTCAACTTCTAGCCAAGCTTGATATTTATTTTGTTCTGTCCAAATTGCGCCCATTTCGGGTCTTGTGTAACGTTCGATCATTGCGTTTCTCCTTCTATTCTGACCAAATGCCAGAACTCTCGATTTGTTGTAGTGTTTCTTCTAAGTTTTTTGTCATAATCGTTACGTGGCCCATCTTACGGTTCACCTTAGCTTCAGCTTTCCCATAAAGATGTATAGACCATTCAGGATATTTAGCAATTGAGTTACTCAGTGGCATTACATGCTGCCCTAAAACATTTACCATAATAGATGCTGCCCAAAGTTGTGGTTTACGTAGTGGCCAACCACAAATAGCGCGAATATGCTGATGGAACTGTGAAACATTACATGCTTCGATTGAATAGTGACCTGAATTATGAGGTCTTGGTGCTAATTCATTAATTACGATTCCACCATCTTCTAATACAAACATTTCTACAGCTAGTGTCCCTACTAAATGTAAGTAATCAGCAATCTTCAAGGCTTCTCTTTCTGCAGCCAGTGCTGTTTCTTCTTTTATACGGGCTGGCACGATCGTTTCGTGTAAAATATGATGAACATGAATATTTTCTCCAACTGGCTGACAATATGATTCACCATTACCGTTTCTTTGGACAATGACCGATATCTCTTTCGCGAAAGGTACAAATCCTTCAGCAATACATTGTGAATGAGAGAAAAGGTCTTTTGCTAATGGTAGGTCTTCTACAGATTTTAAAAGCTGCTGCCCTTTGCCATCGTAACCGCCTCTTGCTGTTTTGACTATACAAGGATAACCAATCTTATCGATATTGGCTACTAATTCCTCATATGTATTCGCAACAATATAAGGTGCTACTGGACAACCTGCGTTCATAATCGCTTCCTTCTCAGTCACACGATCTTGAGTAATGCGTACTAGCTCTGGACCCTGCGGAACATAAGCAATCTGAGTTAAACGTTTTAAGCCTTCGTAATCGATATTTTCAAACTCATACGTTATAACGTCACTTACCTCAGCAAGCTCTTCTAAAGCTGCCTCATCATCATATGGTGCTACAATACGTATATCCGCAACCTGTCCACATGGTGAGTCCATTGATGGTTCAAGAACGGCAATTTTAAAGCCTACTTCTTTAGCAGCAAGTGCCATCATACGGCCAAGCTGTCCTCCTCCGATAATGCCTATCGTTTGCCCTGGATAAATAATCTTTGTCACACTAAGTCACCTGTGCTTTCCAATACTTGTTGCTTTGTGGCTTCACGTCTAGCATCTAGTTTATTAGCAAGCTCTGCGTCTGTTGTTGACAAAATTTGCGCCGCTAGCAAGCCTGCATTAGTCGCTCCTGCTTTGCCAATCGCTACTGTTGCTACAGGAACACCGCCAGGCATTTGAACGATTGATAATAGAGAATCAAGACCGTTAAGAGCACGAGATTGCACAGGTACACCGATTACTGGTAACGTTGTTTTAGCTGCTACCATTCCAGGTAAATGCGCAGCACCACCAGCACCCGCAATAATTACTTGAATACCTCGCTCCCGCGCTGCTTCTGCATACTCAAACATTAAATCAGGAGTACGATGTGCAGATACAACCTTTTTCTCGTACGGTACTTGTAATTCGTCTAATATATCACATGCATGTTTCATTGTTTCCCAGTCACTTGAACTACCCATAATCACACCGATTTTCGGATTCATGAATTGTCGCTCCTTTTAAACGATAGAAAAATGATCAAATATTGTGCAAGCCTCTATTCTTCAAATAGCTACTGCAATTCTTTACTTTTCGTACAAAAAAATCCCCAAATAAACTACTCTCTACCATACACGTGAAAGCAGTTTACTTGAGGACTTATTATGAAAAGAATATGCAAATGTACATATCAGTACATATCCCTTCTCGTAACATGCCAAAAGTGCTTTCCCGCATAGTCCAGCATTTACGGTGCCGGGTAGAGACACTAGAGCCAATCCTCTAGCATATATGTGGGACTTATTTGTTTTTCCTACTCACATTTTAACAAGTGATTTCACTATCGTCAATGCAAAATGCGAACATTTTATTTTAGTCATTTATAAATGTTCGGATTTTAGTCAAATCTACTCAAAATCTTGACAGTCCATCGCTTTAAATTGTATTTTTTGACGTAAATACGTTGGTTCTCCATTAACTAAGTGGAAAACGGGCTCTTCTTTTCGTCCCACTGCCATATAACCATCTCGACGCATTCTTGCCAAACAATCTTCAATTGACTCGTTTTCTTCTACTTCATACCAAATTTGTTTTTTCCCCAAATCTTTCGCCCTTTCAATCTTGTATCCAATTATTTTTCCTCGTATGAGTTCCATTATACCTTGTGATTCTTCATTTAGTATGTATGATTTATTAATTCAAAGTAATTATACTTTTAAGTTCCTATTTGAGGACAAAGTAAAAAGAACTGCAGGAATAAACTCTGCAGTTCTTTATTAAGGTTTCACAAATCTTTCCTACTCTGTGGCATCCGCCAGAGACTTTAGGCCAACAAATGCTTTTTGTGCGAAAGCGCAGTGCCAACGTAGCGTCAGCAACAGGGTTTTATCTGCGCGAAAGCGAAGCGGCAGCGGCAACAACAACACGTGGTTGGTCACTCAATCGTTTTTACAGGATGTGCCTTAGTTCCTCTTGTCAGCAGATGTTTGGACATCAGCTTAAAGAATTTACATATGCACCTAGGAAAAGACATGATAAAAAAGCATGGAGCACAATAAGAACCATACGGATATCACCTTTAATACCAAAACTTGCGCAAATTATCCCCAGTCCCCCTAATATTAATGGCGTAAAAATACTGATATCGTAAAGGAAATTAAAAAAGCCACCATACCATTTTGTTGGATCATAGCCAAACATAAGAAATGTTATCATTAATAATAAAATAGATACAGTAGAAAAAATGTTATACCTCATTTTATTTCCCCCATTATTAGACAACGATATGTGTTATAGATCTAATATAATCCTATATCAAATGTTGAGGTGAAACACAATGTGAAGATTCACGAAACCTTCTACAAGTAGTAGGAACCTTTCTTTATGACGTTCTATTCATCGTTTGATGTTTTAATAAGTCGATTCAATTATTCTATCCATCCTGTCGGTGCTTCTATCCTACTGTTCGATGATTCTAAACGTATTCCACCGGCGGTCTGCTAGGCTAGGGTTTCAGAAGGGACGTCGGGCTATTCACACTTATCTTAAATAGAATTTAATTTATCTTCATTCAGCTAAGAATGAATTGTGCGGGCATAATTCATAATTCATTCTCCAGACAAAATTATGCCAAGGCGAAATTGATTATGTAAATTTCGATTCCTTGTATTAAGAAAGATATGACAGCAATCATTATTTCGGAAAACAGCGTAGATATCGGGGTTCCTTTCGCTTTTTGAGCTGGAGTTGCACCTGGGAATCATGAAAATACAGGCAAGTGAAAAAGTACAAGGACGCTCAGGGAAATACATATCGAGCTTTAAAAACGAAATATAAATAAATTGCAGTCAAATGAGGCAAGAAAAAGCATTCGTTGGCATATACTACGAATGCTTTTGAAGCATCTATGTCATGTTGCAAAACAGGGAACCATATAAAGATTCACAATTAGCTAGTTAAGATTAAAAAGCTTTATTCAAAGAAAGTTACCTCATGATAGGACTTTGCTTTCTTATTGGCTCTTTTAGATTAAAACTAGCTTTACCTAGCCTGACCAAGAATATTCAAGGCTATAGAATTACCTATTTTCGCACAAAAAAACCACTGATTTCTCAGTGGCTGTTGTGTGCCTAGCGACGTCCTACTCTCACAGGGGGAAGCCCCCAACTACCATCGGCGCTAAAGAGCTTAACTTCCGTGTTCGGTATGGGAACGGGTGTGACCTCTTTGCCATCATCACTAGACTATTGTCGACCTCCAATACACGGTGTATTACTGCGTCAGCTTCTCTCGCTCAATCGGTCACGTACAGAGGTACGCTCCCTCATTCACTCGTTTGCTTCCTTGTACTACTTGTGTCTTGAAGCTCTCTTCGGCTTTCAATATACATCGTATCTTGAAACCCTTATATGAAAGGTTTTGTTCTTTCAAAACTGGATAAACGTGCATTGAATGTTTCAAACATTATGGTTAAGTCCTCGATCGATTAGTATTCGTCAGCTCCATGTGTCACCACACTTCCACCTCGAACCTATCTACCTCATCGTCTTTGAGGGATCTTACTTACTTGCGTAATGGGAAATCTCATCTTGAGGGGGGCTTCATGCTTAGATGCTTTCAGCACTTATCCCGTCCACACATAGCTACCCAGCGATGCCTTTGGCAAGACAACTGGTACACCAGCGGTGTGTCCATCCCGGTCCTCTCGTACTAAGGACAGCTCCTCTCAAATTTCCTACGCCCACGACGGATAGGGACCGAACTGTCTCACGACGTTCTGAACCCAGCTCGCGTACCGCTTTAATGGGCGAACAGCCCAACCCTTGGGACCGACTACAGCCCCAGGATGCGATGAGCCGACATCGAGGTGCCAAACCTCCCCGTCGATGTGGACTCTTGGGGGAGATAAGCCTGTTATCCCCGGGGTAGCTTTTATCCGTTGAGCGATGGCCCTTCCATGCGGAACCACCGGATCACTAAGCCCGTCTTTCGACCCTGCTCGACTTGTAGGTCTCGCAGTCAAGCTCCCTTGTGCCTTTACACTCTACGAATGATTTCCAACCATTCTGAGGGAACCTTTGGGCGCCTCCGTTACCTTTTAGGAGGCGACCGCCCCAGTCAAACTGTCCGCCTGACACTGTCTCCTGCCCCGCTAAGGGGCATGGGTTAGAATTTCAATACAACCAGGGTAGTATCCCACCGACGCCTCCTTCGAAGCTGGCGCTCCGAGATCTCTGGCTCCTACCTATCCTGTACAAGTTGTACCAAAATTCAATATCAGGCTACAGTAAAGCTCCACGGGGTCTTTCCGTCCTGTCGCGGGTAACCTGCATCTTCACAGGTACTATAATTTCACCGAGTCTCTCGTTGAGACAGTGCCCAGATCGTTACGCCTTTCGTGCGGGTCGGAACTTACCCGACAAGGAATTTCGCTACCTTAGGACCGTTATAGTTACGGCCGCCGTTTACTGGGGCTTCAATTCGCAGCTTCGCTTGCGCTAACCACTCCTCTTAACCTTCCAGCACCGGGCAGGCGTCAGCCCCTATACGTCACCTTACGGTTTTGCAGAGACCTGTGTTTTTGCTAAACAGTCGCCTGGGCCTATTCACTGCGGCTCTCATGCGCTTGCACGCTCAAGAGCACCCCTTCTCCCGAAGTTACGGGGTCATTTTGCCGAGTTCCTTAACGAGAGTTCTCTCGCACACCTTAGGATTCTCTCCTCGACTACCTGTGTCGGTTTGCGGTACGGGCACCTCTCACCTCGATAGAGGCTTTTCTTGGCAGTGTGAAATCAGGAACTTCGTCCATACGGACTCGCCATCACAGCTCAACGTTACAGTGTGCGGATTTGCCTACACACACGCCTTACTGCTTGGACGCGCACAACCAACGGCGCGCTTACCCTATCCTACTGCGTCCCCCCATTTCTCAAACGGTGAGGAGGTGGTACAGGAATATCAACCTGTTGTCCATCGCCTACGCCTATCGGCCTCGGCTTAGGTCCCGACTAACCCTGAGCGGACGAGCCTTCCTCAGGAAACCTTAGTCATACGGTGGACGGGATTCTCACCCGTCTTTCGCTACTCATACCGGCATTCTCACTTCTAAGCGCTCCACCAGTCCTTCCGGTCTGACTTCAACGCACTTAGAACGCTCTCCTACCACTGACATCGTAGATGTCAATCCACAGCTTCGGTGAATCGTTTAGCCCCGATACATTTTCGGCGCAGCGTCACTCGACCAGTGAGCTATTACGCACTCTTTAAATGATGGCTGCTTCTAAGCCAACATCCTGGTTGTCTGTGCAACGCCACATCCTTTTCCACTTAACGATTACTTTGGGACCTTAGCTGGTGGTCTGGGCTGTTTCCCTTTTGACTACGGATCTTATCACTCGCAGTCTGACTCCCGTGTATAAATATCTGGCATTCGGAGTTTGTCTGAATTCGGTAAACCGGGATGGCCCCCTAGTCCAAACAGTGCTCTACCTCCAGTATTCTCATCACGAGGCTAGCCCTAAAGCTATTTCGGAGAGAACCAGCTATCTCCAAGTTCGATTGGAATTTCTCCGCTACCCACACCTCATCCCCGCACTTTTCAACGTGCGTGGGTTCGGGCCTCCAGTAAGTGTTACCTCACCTTCACCCTGGACATGGGTAGATCACCTGGTTTCGGGTCTACGACCACGTACTAATTCGCCCTATTCAGACTCGCTTTCGCTGCGGCTCCGCCTTCTAAAGCTTAACCTCGCACGTAATCGTAACTCGCCGGTTCATTCTACAAAAGGCACGCTATCACCCATTAACGGGCTCTAACTACTTGTAGGCACACGGTTTCAGGATCTCTTTCACTCCCCTTCCGGGGTGCTTTTCACCTTTCCCTCACGGTACTGGTTCACTATCGGTCACTAGGTAGTATTTAGCCTTGGGAGATGGTCCTCCCGGATTCCGACGGAATTTCACGTGTTCCGCCGTACTCAGGATCCACTCAGGAGAGAACGAACTTTCGACTACAGGGCTTTTACCTGCTCTGGCGGACCTTTCCAAGTCGCTTCATCTAACTCGCTCTTTTGTAACTCCGTATAGAGTGTCCTACAACCCCAAGAGGCAAGCCTCTTGGTTTGGGCTCTTCCCGTTTCGCTCGCCGCTACTCAGGGAATCGATTTTTCTTTCTCTTCCTCCAGGTACTTAGATGTTTCAGTTCCCTGGGTCTGCCTTCAAGACGCTATGAATTCACGTCAAGATACTACGCGATTAAACGTAGTGGGTTCCCCCATTCGGAAATCTCCGGATCAAAGCTCACTTACAGCTCCCCGAAGCATATCGGTGTTAGTGCCGTCCTTCTTCGGCTCCTAGTGCCAAGGCATTCGCCGTGCGCCCTTAATAACTTAACCTACAGCTTTCAATACACATCGTATTTCGTCGTCAGCTTCACTCGTTCAGTCAGTCACGTACATAGGTACGCTCCTTCCTTCTCTCGTTTGCTTCCTAGAACTACTCGTGTCTTGAAACCTTCTTAAATTATTAAGCCTATAAAAAACTTAAAAAATAAATGTGTTTGTTACAATTTCAATGTCGTTTTATCCAGTTTTCAAAGAACAAGTTTTGAAGTAATTCATTCAGAAGAATGAACCTTCAAAACTGAACGCAAAACGTAATCTTACAAACCCTAGGTTTGTATTCCGAAAATATCCTTAGAAAGGAGGTGATCCAGCCGCACCTTCCGATACGGCTACCTTGTTACGACTTCACCCCAATCATCTATCCCACCTTCGGCGGCTGGCTCCAAAAGGTTACCCCACCGACTTCGGGTGTTACAAACTCTCGTGGTGTGACGGGCGGTGTGTACAAGGCCCGGGAACGTATTCACCGCGGCATGCTGATCCGCGATTACTAGCGATTCCGGCTTCATGTAGGCGAGTTGCAGCCTACAATCCGAACTGAGAACGACTTTATCGGATTAGCTCCCTCTCGCGAGTTGGCAACCGTTTGTATCGTCCATTGTAGCACGTGTGTAGCCCAGGTCATAAGGGGCATGATGATTTGACGTCATCCCCACCTTCCTCCGGTTTGTCACCGGCAGTCACCTTAGAGTGCCCAACTAAATGATGGCAACTAAGATCAAGGGTTGCGCTCGTTGCGGGACTTAACCCAACATCTCACGACACGAGCTGACGACAACCATGCACCACCTGTCACCGTTGTCCCCGAAGGGAAAACTATATCTCTACAGTGGTCAACGGGATGTCAAGACCTGGTAAGGTTCTTCGCGTTGCTTCGAATTAAACCACATGCTCCACCGCTTGTGCGGGCCCCCGTCAATTCCTTTGAGTTTCAGTCTTGCGACCGTACTCCCCAGGCGGAGTGCTTAATGCGTTAGCTGCAGCACTAAGGGGCGGAAACCCCCTAACACTTAGCACTCATCGTTTACGGCGTGGACTACCAGGGTATCTAATCCTGTTTGCTCCCCACGCTTTCGCGCCTCAGCGTCAGTTACAGACCAGAAAGTCGCCTTCGCCACTGGTGTTCCTCCAAATCTCTACGCATTTCACCGCTACACTTGGAATTCCACTTTCCTCTTCTGCACTCAAGTCCCCCAGTTTCCAATGACCCTCCACGGTTGAGCCGTGGGCTTTCACATCAGACTTAAAGGACCGCCTGCGCGCGCTTTACGCCCAATAATTCCGGACAACGCTTGCCACCTACGTATTACCGCGGCTGCTGGCACGTAGTTAGCCGTGGCTTTCTAATAAGGTACCGTCAAGGTACAGCCAGTTACTACTGTACTTGTTCTTCCCTTACAACAGAGTTTTACGATCCGAAAACCTTCTTCACTCACGCGGCGTTGCTCCATCAGGCTTTCGCCCATTGTGGAAGATTCCCTACTGCTGCCTCCCGTAGGAGTCTGGGCCGTGTCTCAGTCCCAGTGTGGCCGATCACCCTCTCAGGTCGGCTACGCATCGTCGCCTTGGTGAGCCGTTACCTCACCAACTAGCTAATGCGCCGCGGGCCCATCTTATAGCGACAGCCGAAACCGTCTTTCAGTATTTCACCATGAAGTAAAATAGATTATTCGGTATTAGCCCCGGTTTCCCGGAGTTATCCCAAACTATAAGGTAGGTTGCCCACGTGTTACTCACCCGTCCGCCGCTAACGTCAAAGGAGCAAGCTCCTTCTCTGTTCGCTCGACTTGCATGTATTAGGCACGCCGCCAGCGTTCGTCCTGAGCCAGGATCAAACTCTCCATAAAAAGAAATTTGATTAGCTCAAATTGTTTTGCTGGCATCATGTTTGATGTCCAAAATTTTGTTTCGTTCACTAACTCAAGGTTAGCTACTAAAAACTTTATTGATTACGTTTTGCTTGTTCAGTTTTCAAGGTTCATTTCGTTGCTGTTATCTCAGTAGCAACTCTTATATAATATCATGTCGTTCGCTAGATGTCAACAACTCTTTTTCATTTCATTGTTTTTCAGTAGCTGTCTTAACGACTTGTATAATATTACACCCTTAATTTAAAAAGGTCAACACTTTTTCTAAAACAAATTCATAGTTTTTAACTTTATCGAGAAACTTCCTATTATAATGATTAAGAAATAATTTCATATTAAACTTACAATCTGAAGTTACTTTAATGTCTTATTGTTATCTAACATATCATTTCTTCATAATTTCTATTAAAAAATCAAATAATAAGAGCCCGGGACATAAAAAAAGATGACTCCGTCAAGCATACCGAAGTCAACTAATTGCCGCATAGTACGGCACTCCCTATCATCATCAAATACTAGTTCTGTAATTTTAACGCTGGGCGTTCTTCATTTGACTTCGTTCCAGAAATAGTGCGGTCCAAAATCTCCTAGTCTAACCTAAATACAAAAGCATGAGACTGTTTAAATGTGCAATCTCATGCTTTCTTTTTCTGAATTATTTAATTGTCAACTAATCCATGAAACACTTGTATATCATTTATTGGAAAGATTGGATTCCCATCACTCGGCATAACACACTTTAAATTTCTCTTTTTTAATGTAACCAAGCTTATCAACATATGACTACATCTATTCATTCACAGGTACATTCTGCAGTATCCATTGTACCGTTCCGTCATATGCATCAGCTTTAGCAGTTCCGGCTGGCACTTCTAAATAAAGCCCATCTCCTTCTGGCGTCCATTCATTAGAAATGTTGATTTCTTCTGTGCCAGTTGTTTTCTTTTTATAAACCAGTGCTGAAGCATCTTCAGTAAGAGTTGAAACATTTCCACCATAACGGTAATATAAGCCATCTAATGTAGAATCTTCATTCTTCTTTCCTGTTAGCGGCTTAACTAACTTAGCCGTCATCATCCAAGACGGATTTCTCGACAACGCACGACTATCTTTTACAGATAAAGACTCATCAAATTGGATGAGCTGATACGTTTTAGTTCTCGACGAAATCTTAAGCTTTTCTCCAAAGCCAATCACCCCAGGCGCAGAAACGAATTTCAACCCGCCAGAAATTTTAGTTTTCACTTCATTTGATGTCTGATTGACTTCATCACCTGTACTGTATTTCCCTGTAGCTGTCGCTTGACTTACAACAAAGTCTTCTTCTGCCGCACCTTCTTTCACCTTCGCATTAAAGGTGAATTTTACTTTGGTAGAGCGTAGCACTTCAGGGTTAGTATCGAGGGTTGCCACAATCTCATTTACATTGTATGTTGCTGTACCGATTTCTTTACCATTTTCATCTGTTACTTTAAGGTCTGTTGGCGATTCTAAATGTGGATCATATTTTTGTGAAATCGTAAATTGACCATATGTCCCTTTATCATCCGGAATATAGCCGGAATCTACTAAAATCTCATACTTCAATGTTTCACCTGGTGCAACTTCTGTTGGCACTTTACCATCCACACCAAACACTCGTTCTTCAATAGTTAATTCAGGTCGGATTTTTATTGTTTCAATATTAGATTGGAGCTTCTCGCCGTCTGCCAAAAATACCGTCACCGCATATACACTAATATCGTGATCTAATCCCTTCTTCACTTCATCTACCGGAATCGTATACCCCCACGATTCATCTGTATTTACACTTGGATTTTCTTCATGTGCGAATTTCTGAGGCTCACCGTCATCTACCTTATAATAAAGTTCGACATAATCAGCTTCTTTCTCTTGATTGTTCCACGTCCCTGTAATACGGTATCCTTCATCTGTATATTCCCCATCATTATCCAATTCAACCTCTACTGGAACATCCGGTCTGTTACTTACCGTAATCTCCAAATTAAATTCCCTTACTGTATCCGGCTCTTGTACTTGCGGTTCCCATCTTAATGCCCAGGCTGGATGATACGTGTAAGGATACATCACATCCTTGCCGGGATCAGGAATACTTGGCGCATTTAGTTCATAAAAAAAGAGAGCTTTACGATCAGAACCACTAGAATCGAATGGTTTAAGCTGCGGGTTATTAGTTGCTCGCATTGCAGCTGGATGATTCGCATAACCATTATAGAAGAAATAAAGATAATAATCTTGACCGTCCCTCATATTCTTCTCATGAAAATATAGCCCTTTATTATCTCCTAAAGAATACATTCTACTGTCCGTATGTCGTCCGCCAATATCCATATGCGCGGAATAACCGATATTTGTATAAGGGTGTGACGTAGTTAAGTTCAAATATTTCATACTGACCTTAATACGCCCTTTTCTCTCATTCGTCAGACTCATTTTAATTTTTAGATATCCCTGTACGTAACTCCTACCGCTATCTAGGACAGCTGCATAAGCAACCAACTCATGTGTCTTTTCATTTTTATATAATTTCAAAATTGGCATGTCACCAGATTGCTTTTTTGCAGAATCGTTTTCTTTTCCCCCATAAGCAATCACAAGTCCATTACCAATTTGGTGACTAGATCTACCAGGCCTTCCTCCGGCATAATAATATGTTACAACACCATTACGTGCATCAGGATTATAATCCTCAGATAGAACTGTTGCTACTGTGAAATTTTGTACCTTTATAATTTCGTCAGACGCATACACATAATTGGAAAGTTTTGTATTCATAGAAGGCAATGGACGTCCCCAATCATCCCTATATTCCTTATAAGAGTTCATCTCTTTTAAGGAGTTCCGTGGCCGATCATTGTCAATATCCCCAAAATACATGTAATAAGATCTGCCTTGGTGGCTCTCTCTTGTTGGAAGTTCAAGGCCTACATTTGTACTCATTTGTGTAAACCCATCTAATTCATTCGGAGAATCATCCAACATCGAAAAATCAATATTGCCTATTTCACCAACGGTTCTTATAGGAATTCCATTATAATCCGCTCGAGGACTAGCAATTCTTTTACATTTAGGTGCTGATTTTTTTTCACTAGCTAATTCTTCTTGTTCTTCACCTTCAGTTACTAGTTCTTCTTCAATGTTAGACTCTAGCTGCTTCTCTTCTTCAATGTTAGACTCTAGCTGCTCCTCTTCTTCAATGTTAGACTCTAGCTGCTCCTCTTCTTCAGCCACTAGTTCTTCTCCTTCAATGTAAAACTCTTCCTCACAGTCAACTTCCAAATTTTCTTCAATTTTAGGCTCTTCCTCTTCTTCACAGTCAATTGCTAAATTTTCTTCATTATCAGTCTCTAGCTGTTCCTCTCCTTCAATTACCAAATTTTCTTCAGTTTCATACTCTTGCTGCCTCTCACACGCATTCGCAAGATTTTCTTCATCTCCAGATTCTCGCTGCTCCTCTTCCTCAGTTGTTGGAGCCTCGCCATTTTCAGTCTCTGATTCTTTCTCTCCCTCGGTTGTTGGTGCTTCGCCATTTTCAGTCTCTGGTTGTTCCTTATCTTCAGTTGTTGGCGCTTCATCACTTTCAGACTCCGGCTGTTTCTCTCCTTCAGTTGTTGGCTCTTCACCATTTTCAGACTCCGGTTCCTTACATTCAGTTGCTAGATTTCCCTCGCCATCAGACTCTAGTTGTTCCTCACATTCAATTTCAGACTCTGTAGGATCACCCATAATTGTTTCTGCTATAGATACACTCAGCTCCGAAAAGACTAGTACAAAAACTAATAACGATATTACTATTTTCCGCATATTTCTTTTCACCGACCTTTTTACATGTTAAGCAGCTTCATAACGAACAATGAAGTTAACCGCATACTGATTACTTTGCTCATCTTCTCATTTTTTCAAATTAACTTTTTCTTTTTAATTTTTAACAAGTGATTCATCTGAATTATTGATTCACTTGTTAAAAAACCAATCGCTTGTCGTAGTCAGCGTTACTATATACGCCCCCATCCTGCATCTCAGAAACATAAATTGGTGCATAATTTTTCTAAAACGAAAAGTCAGCAAAGTAACCAGTACAGCTACTTCCAAAACAAAGGCGTATTTTTGTTCAATTAATTTATTTCTTGTTGTTTCTTCTGCTTCTTTTTGCTATAAAATATAAACAATAGTAACCCTGCTACTAGAAGAATTAGCAATCCTACCAAATATGCTAGATAATTCGGTCCTTCAATGGATACATCGGTTGCGTTAAATTTCTTTACTTCTTCCCCTTTAATGGTAAAATCCTTCTCAAATTCCCATGATTCTTCGCTCGACTTAGCCTTTACATGTAACGTATAGGTTCCAGATTTAAATTTTTCTCCATTTAGTGAAATCGGGTATTCAAAATTTGAATTTGGCGCCATTTGCATGTCTTGTTTTTCCGATTTATAGAGCACCTCTGTTTTCCCTTTTTTCGTAACTTCCGCGTCCACTTCAAAACGGTTTAAATACGTTGCCGTTGGATTTTGAAGCGTAGCATTAATCACATTACGGGCATTCACTTGTCCAGCTTTAATATCGTGTAATTGCAAATCTTGCTTCACTATTTCATCAGTTTCTTGTAGGGTAATTCCCACTACATAAGCATATTTATTTTCAATACTTAAACCTTTAGTTGTTTCCTTGGTATTTTTTGACTTTGTTTTCTTCTCTTCTAATGTAATACCGCCCGCTAAAATCCCATCGAATTCTTCTTCAGGCATTGTTACATTTAACTGTAAATCCTTACTTCCCTTAGCCGGAATCGTAATTTCCTTCTCAGTTTGAATTAAATCCCCTAATTCATATGGCAATGAAGAATCACGTTCAGCACTTGTAGGACCATACTCTACAACTCCATTAATATTCGTTGTAGCAGAATGAATGATCGGCTCAATGACGACATCCTCTTCCGTATCATTTTTCAATTGAATCGTTAATGTCTGCTTTTGATTAGGCTCCATTTTCAGATTGAAATAAGATTTTTGTTTGTCAATTTGGTTGTCTGGAATGACGGTATACACACCAAAATTAAATTCAGATGCAGACGCAAATGGTGTTAACCATACTAGGCTTACAATCAATATTCCGAATAAGGTCCATAACGTATTTTTCCTCATATTTTCTACCATCCTTACTACTTAAAAGTCTTCAAAGATCTAAAATTATTGGTAAAAACCCGCAATGCTATCCTCTAACAATGGAGCAACAGGATGCTACGAAGTCTCGTACTCCTGTCGCTACACGTTAACTCGCACTTATTCGAATTAACAGGATTTACACGGGTTTTTACCTGTATCTCACAATATTGCACTGAAATGATAGAATACTATTTTTATATTTATAACAGTTCCCATCAGGAAATTTTTATATTTCTTGTTCTGTTTATTATTGTCCAGGTACGTCAGTCAGTGTCCATGTTAAGGACGTAGAATATTTATCTGCATATTTCGTAGTTGAACCGGGGATAGAAAGTTCAATACTATCCGCTGCTGTAGTGTCATCACCAAATACTAATACATAAGTACCGGACCCTTCTCCTGCTTTGGCAGACATAATGTTGTCAGCTACACCCATCCCATCCGGATTTAAACTAAATGAAGTTTTTACAATAGATGGCTTTGTAGATGAAGAGGCTGTATTCACCCATGCATTTTTAAAAGTAATTTCAGCACCCGTTAGTTCTTTATCTGTAGTGCTCTTAAATTGACCATTTTGTTTCACTTGCAATGACCAACCTTTTTCAGTACCACGACTATCTGTAACTTGAACATAGTTCGGGCCGTCGCCACGACCTCCAAATTTTTGCGGTTTTACTTTGTAAACTTGATTGGTTGAAGTAATTTTTTGCTTACCAAAATCTAAGCCAGAAGCATAGTCAATACTTAATGGACCTGGTGTTCCTGGTTTTGGACCGTTTGGATCAGTTGGATCTACTGGATCTACTGGATTTGGATTATCCGGATTAGTTGGATCAATTGGTGGAGTAATGATGTCAGTAGCTGATTCAAATTCGATAATTGCATTCGTTTGATACTCGCCACCATCTGCCGCATAAGAAGTGACACTTCCTCCTAATACCAAACCTGTTAACATTGTTGTTGCTACGCCTAGAGCTTTTAAATTAGTATTGATTTTCATGTTTCATCATCCTTTTTTATTATTTGTTACCTGGAACATCCGATAAATTCCATGTTAATTTTGTACTGTATGTAACAGCATCTTTTGGCGTTTTCCCTGGAATAGATAGAGAAATCGCTTTGTTTTTTTGTACTTTCTCACCTTTAGCATTCGTCACCTCATCTACCTGTCCCCAACGGTTTACCCAAAGTCCAGCTCCTTCTGTTGGCTTTGCTGACATGACAAGTGACTCAGCTCCATTTGGATCTAACTTAATTTCTTTAGCTGCTGTTGGCGGTGTCACTTCTGTTTTACCTGTAACAGTCGGATTCTCAAATTTGATTTGTGCGCCTGTTAATTTTTTATTTTGCGCTGCAGCATTAGCAAACTGACCTTCTTGTTTAACGGTTAATTTCCATCCGGCATTTTTTCCGCGATTATCTGAGATTTGGGCATAGTTTGGTACATATTTATTTCCCTCACTAGAAGTTAACACCTGTGCATTCGCATAATAAATTTTTTCTCTGTTTGAGATTTCATTAATACCAAAATCGAGACTCGATACAAAATCAATACCTAGCGAGCTTCCAGTTCCTGAGTTTGGACCTCCTGGATCGGTCGGATCTACTGGATTTACTGGCTTCTCTGGATCTGGATCATTCGGATCTACCGGGCGTTGTGAATCTTCATTTGGAATAAATACCACCATCCCATTCGATCCGTAATTAACCTTTTTTTCTTTTTCTTCTGCTGAAGCAAATAATGGTGAAATCGCCGTACAACTTAGTAAAGTGGTAATTGCTGCAAGTTGCATAGCCTTATTCTTCATTGTTTAAATTCTCCTTTCATGTATTTTTTATATTTACGTATTAGATAAAATGCTAATACGGTAAATAACACTTACTACTTAATAGTTGAATTAAAATTAACTATTTTTAAATATTTTGTAATAAAATTACATTTTTTAAGCAAAAAAGGACATCCTTTTCATTCAACCATCCTCTCATTTCTTATTGCATATTTATTTATATTTACGTATCAGATAAAATGCTGGTACGGTAAATAACAACACAGAAAATGTTATTCTTATAATAAGATACATCCCTCATTTGTGGATTTTTTCTTGGCCCATAAACGATGGAAGCTTTCCGATTCAAATGCTTACGATTTCGTATTAGATGAAAAAGAAATAGTTAGAAACATCACTATTATTATCACAAATACTAGTTTATTTACTTTTTACACTTAACATATACCTCAATTTGAACTTCTTTAAACATATTTTTTCTCTTTTATTTCTTTTTTTACTTTTCATCTCTTACAATTACCGATTGTAGCGTATTTTAAAAAAGAATTAAAATCAACTTTTGTTGCTTTCTTAGCATAATTTGATAATGCTGAATTTCTTTAAAAAATTCTTAAAATTCTAACTCCATTTGAATATTTTCTATTAGGTATCTCCAAAATCATTGTTACAATTGGGATGTTATTCAATAATTTTACATTCTAAATAGCAATGGTACACCTTCTGTATTGCTTGCAACAATTCAATTATCGATAACCATTCTCTAACTACTTTTTTAAAATTATTTCACCATTAAATCGAAACAAAATGAATTTCTTTTATCTTAAGAATTATACTTATTAAGGTTAAAACCTACAGGGAAAAGATGCAAATCAACTTTTTGGTCACTTTTGAACAAAAATTGATAAACTGCTTATTTGACTCATTATGATAATTATTTTCAACTTTATATTGGAGCTTGGATTGTGATGTTCCTTCTTAAAAATAGGGCTCTCTCATCCTTTTTCTATAAGTTCATACTCATACCGAGTTGCACATAGAAAAAGAGATGTATCGAATATACGATACATCTCTTACTCATATGCTATTGCATGCCTATAAACTTATACCATCTAGCAAATGTATACCTTTCTTTGTCAGTGCCGCTGGGGGCTTGCAGCAATTCATATTCTAATATTCCCTTATAAGGTACTTCACTTCATTACTTCCGGACACAATTATGCCGAGGCATAATTGTGTCCGGAATTGGCTTTGCGCTTAGGCCTGCAGATGAGTTTTGTGCGAAAGCGTAGCAGCGGGTTTTGTGAAAGCGTAGCGACAGCGGCAAGATGTTGGTCACTCAGTTTAAGCGGATGTTTGGACAGCTGCTGTAAAGTAACTTAATACCGCATTAATCTTACCAGCTATAGTAGTGGGAGACTTCTATACCTGTCGCTACGATTTCGGTACAAAAGACATTTACTGAGAGAAATTAAACCTAAATTATCAGTTCGTTTTCCATAGTTCAAGGGATTATTTATTTTCACACAAAAAAAGCCGAGGAATAAATCCTCGACTTTTCTAGGTGCCTAGCGACGTCCTACTCTCACAGGGGGAAGCCCCCAACTACCATCGGCGCTAAAGAGCTTAACTTCCGTGTTCGGTATGGGAACGGGTGTGACCTCTTTGCCATCATCACTAGACTATTGTCGACCTCCAATACACGGCGTATTACTGCGTCAGCTTCTCTCGCTCAATCGGTCACGTACAGAGGTACGCTCCCTCATTCACTCGTTTGCTTCCTTGTACTACTTGTGTCTTGAAGCTCTCTTCGGCTTTCAATATACATCGTATCTTGAAACCCTTATATGAAAGGTTTTGTTCTTTCAAAACTGGATAAACGTGCATTGAATGTTTCAAACATTATGGTTAAGTCCTCGATCGATTAGTATTCGTCAGCTCCATGTGTCACCACACTTCCACCTCGAACCTATCTACCTCATCGTCTTTGAGGGATCTTACTTACTTGCGTAATGGGAAATCTCATCTTGAGGGGGGCTTCATGCTTAGATGCTTTCAGCACTTATCCCGTCCACACATAGCTACCCAGCGATGCCTATGGCAAGACAACTGGTACACCAGCGGTGTGTCCATCCCGGTCCTCTCGTACTAAGGACAGCTCCTCTCAAATTTCCTACGCCCACGACGGATAGGGACCGAACTGTCTCACGACGTTCTGAACCCAGCTCGCGTACCGCTTTAATGGGCGAACAGCCCAACCCTTGGGACCGACTACAGCCCCAGGATGCGATGAGCCGACATCGAGGTGCCAAACCTCCCCGTCGATGTGGACTCTTGGGGGAGATAAGCCTGTTATCCCCGGGGTAGCTTTTATCCGTTGAGCGATGGCCCTTCCATGCGGAACCACCGGATCACTAAGCCCGTCTTTCGACCCTGCTCGACTTGTAGGTCTCGCAGTCAAGCTCCCTTGTGCCTTTACACTCTACGAATGATTTCCAACCATTCTGAGGGAACCTTTGGGCGCCTCCGTTACCTTTTAGGAGGCGACCGCCCCAGTCAAACTGTCCGCCTGACACTGTCTCCTGCCCCGCTAAGGGGCATGGGTTAGAATTTCAATACAACCAGGGTAGTATCCCACCGACGCCTCCTTCGAAGCTGGCGCTCCGAGATCTCTGGCTCCTACCTATCCTGTACAAGTTGTACCAAAATTCAATATCAGGCTACAGTAAAGCTCCACGGGGTCTTTCCGTCCTGTCGCGGGTAACCTGCATCTTCACAGGTACTATAATTTCACCGAGTCTCTCGTTGAGACAGTGCCCAGATCGTTACGCCTTTCGTGCGGGTCGGAACTTACCCGACAAGGAATTTCGCTACCTTAGGACCGTTATAGTTACGGCCGCCGTTTACTGGGGCTTCAATTCGCAGCTTCGCTTGCGCTAACCACTCCTCTTAACCTTCCAGCACCGGGCAGGCGTCAGCCCCTATACGTCACCTTACGGTTTTGCAGAGACCTGTGTTTTTGCTAAACAGTCGCCTGGGCCTATTCACTGCGGCTCTCATGCGCTTGCACGCTCAAGAGCACCCCTTCTCCCGAAGTTACGGGGTCATTTTGCCGAGTTCCTTAACGAGAGTTCTCTCGCACACCTTAGGATTCTCTCCTCGACTACCTGTGTCGGTTTGCGGTACGGGCACCTCTCACCTCGATAGAGGCTTTTCTTGGCAGTGTGAAATCAGGAACTTCGTCCATACGGACTCGCCATCACAGCTCAACGTTACAGTGTGCGGATTTGCCTACACACACGCCTTACTGCTTGGACGCGCACAACCAACGGCGCGCTTACCCTATCCTACTGCGTCCCCCCATTTCTCAAACGGTGAGGAGGTGGTACAGGAATATCAACCTGTTGTCCATCGCCTACGCCTATCGGCCTCGGCTTAGGTCCCGACTAACCCTGAGCGGACGAGCCTTCCTCAGGAAACCTTAGTCATACGGTGGACGGGATTCTCACCCGTCTTTCGCTACTCATACCGGCATTCTCACTTCTAAGCGCTCCACCAGTCCTTCCGGTCTGACTTCAACGCACTTAGAACGCTCTCCTACCACTGACATCGTAGATGTCAATCCACAGCTTCGGTGAATCGTTTAGCCCCGATACATTTTCGGCGCAGCGTCACTCGACCAGTGAGCTATTACGCACTCTTTAAATGATGGCTGCTTCTAAGCCAACATCCTGGTTGTCTGTGCAACGCCACATCCTTTTCCACTTAACGATTACTTTGGGACCTTAGCTGGTGGTCTGGGCTGTTTCCCTTTTGACTACGGATCTTATCACTCGCAGTCTGACTCCCGTGTATAAATATCTGGCATTCGGAGTTTGTCTGAATTCGGTAAACCGGGATGGCCCCCTAGTCCAAACAGTGCTCTACCTCCAGTATTCTCATCACGAGGCTAGCCCTAAAGCTATTTCGGAGAGAACCAGCTATCTCCAAGTTCGATTGGAATTTCTCCGCTACCCACACCTCATCCCCGCACTTTTCAACGTGCGTGGGTTCGGGCCTCCAGTAAGTGTTACCTCACCTTCACCCTGGACATGGGTAGATCACCTGGTTTCGGGTCTACGACCACGTACTAATTCGCCCTATTCAGACTCGCTTTCGCTGCGGCTCCGCCTTCTAAAGCTTAACCTCGCACGTAATCGTAACTCGCCGGTTCATTCTACAAAAGGCACGCTATCACCCATTAACGGGCTCTAACTACTTGTAGGCACACGGTTTCAGGATCTCTTTCACTCCCCTTCCGGGGTGCTTTTCACCTTTCCCTCACGGTACTGGTTCACTATCGGTCACTAGGTAGTATTTAGCCTTGGGAGATGGTCCTCCCGGATTCCGACGGAATTTCACGTGTTCCGCCGTACTCAGGATCCACTCAGGAGAGAACGAACTTTCGACTACAGGGCTTTTACCTGCTCTGGCGGACCTTTCCAAGTCGCTTCATCTAACTCGCTCTTTTGTAACTCCGTATAGAGTGTCCTACAACCCCAAGAGGCAAGCCTCTTGGTTTGGGCTCTTCCCGTTTCGCTCGCCGCTACTCAGGGAATCGATTTTTCTTTCTCTTCCTCCAGGTACTTAGATGTTTCAGTTCCCTGGGTCTGCCTTCAAGACGCTATGAATTCACGTCAAGATACTACGCGATTAAACGTAGTGGGTTCCCCCATTCGGAAATCTCCGGATCAAAGCTCACTTACAGCTCCCCGAAGCATATCGGTGTTAGTGCCGTCCTTCTTCGGCTCCTAGTGCCAAGGCATTCGCCGTGCGCCCTTAATAACTTAACCTACAGCTTTCAATACACATCGTATTTCGTCGTCAGCTTCACTCGTTCAGTCAGTCACGTACATAGGTACGCTCCTTCCTTCTCTCGTTTGCTTCCTAGAACTACTCGTGTCTTGAAACCTTCTTAAATTATTAAGCCT
This sequence comes from Lysinibacillus sp. RS11, assembly GCF_042019215.1. Taxonomy (NCBI): domain Bacteria; kingdom Bacillati; phylum Bacillota; class Bacilli; order Caryophanales; family Bacillaceae; genus Lysinibacillus; species Lysinibacillus sp. RS11. Next base: position 4,277,048 of record NZ_CP168124.1, read on the forward strand.
ATAAAAAACTTAAAAAATAAATGTGTTTGTTACAATTTCAATGTCGTTTTATCCAGTTTTCAAAGAACAAGTTTTGAAGTAATTCATTCAGAAGAATGAACCTTCAAAACTGAACGCAAAACGTAATCTTACAAACCCTAGGTTTGTATTCCGAAAATATCCTTAGAAAGGAGGTGATCCAGCCGCACCTTCCGATACGGCTACCTTGTTACGACTTCACCCCAATCATCTATCCCACCTTCGGCGGCTGGCTCCAAAAGGTTACCCCACCGACTTCGGGTGTTACAAACTCTCGTGGTGTGACGGGCGGTGTGTACAAGGCCCGGGAACGTATTCACCGCGGCATGCTGATCCGCGATTACTAGCGATTCCGGCTTCATGTAGGCGAGTTGCAGCCTACAATCCGAACTGAGAACGACTTTATCGGATTAGCTCCCTCTCGCGAGTTGGCAACCGTTTGTATCGTCCATTGTAGCACGTGTGTAGCCCAGGTCATAAGGGGCATGATGATTTGACGTCATCCCCACCTTCCTCCGGTTTGTCACCGGCAGTCACCTTAGAGTGCCCAACTAAATGATGGCAACTAAGATCAAGGGTTGCGCTCGTTGCGGGACTTAACCCAACATCTCACGACACGAGCTGACGACAACCATGCACCACCTGTCACCGTTGTCCCCGAAGGGAAAACTATATCTCTACAGTGGTCAACGGGATGTCAAGACCTGGTAAGGTTCTTCGCGTTGCTTCGAATTAAACCACATGCTCCACCGCTTGTGCGGGCCCCCGTCAATTCCTTTGAGTTTCAGTCTTGCGACCGTACTCCCCAGGCGGAGTGCTTAATGCGTTAGCTGCAGCACTAAGGGGCGGAAACCCCCTAACACTTAGCACTCATCGTTTACGGCGTGGACTACCAGGGTATCTAATCCTGTTTGCTCCCCACGCTTTCGCGCCTCAGCGTCAGTTACAGACCAGAAAGTCGCCTTCGCCACTGGTGTTCCTCCAAATCTCTACGCATTTCACCGCTACACTTGGAATTCCACTTTCCTCTTCTGCACTCAAGTCCCCCAGTTTCCAATGACCCTCCACGGTTGAGCCGTGGGCTTTCACATCAGACTTAAAGGACCGCCTGCGCGCGCTTTACGCCCAATAATTCCGGACAACGCTTGCCACCTACGTATTACCGCGGCTGCTGGCACGTAGTTAGCCGTGGCTTTCTAATAAGGTACCGTCAAGGTACAGCCAGTTACTACTGTACTTGTTCTTCCCTTACAACAGAGTTTTACGATCCGAAAACCTTCTTCACTCACGCGGCGTTGCTCCATCAGGCTTTCGCCCATTGTGGAAGATTCCCTACTGCTGCCTCCCGTAGGAGTCTGGGCCGTGTCTCAGTCCCAGTGTGGCCGATCACCCTCTCAGGTCGGCTACGCATCGTCGCCTTGGTGAGCCGTTACCTCACCAACTAGCTAATGCGCCGCGGGCCCATCTTATAGCGACAGCCGAAACCGTCTTTCAGTATTTCACCATGAAGTAAAATAGATTATTCGGTATTAGCCCCGGTTTCCCGGAGTTATCCCAAACTATAAGGTAGGTTGCCCACGTGTTACTCACCCGTCCGCCGCTAACGTCAAAGGAGCAAGCTCCTTCTCTGTTCGCTCGACTTGCATGTATTAGGCACGCCGCCAGCGTTCGTCCTGAGCCAGGATCAAACTCTCCATAAAAGAAATTTGATTAGCTCAAATTGTTTTGCTGGCATCATGTTTGATGTCCAAAATTTTGTTTCGTTCACTAACTCAAGGTTAGCTACTAAAAACTTTATTGATTACGTTTTGCTTGTTCAGTTTTCAAGGTTCATTAATTCGTCACAACTAAGTGACTTTCTATACTTTAACATAATGTTAACTCTACGTCAACTCTTTATGTTAATGTTTTTTTAAGTTGCTGTTTGTTTCGTAACAACGTGTTTAAATATATCACTAATCTTCTAGTAATACAACCGTATTTAAAAAGAAAGATAATTCCGTGAAATGCATTTTATATAGAAAACTGAATCCTTTCCTATATAAATGTTTCTGCAAAGAAATTATTCTTGTAACAAAAAACTGTTCACAAATATCGTCGAACCGAATTTGTGAACAGCTTCTATTTTATAAAGTTGCTAGATACAATAAGAAGATTACCGCGAAAACATACATAATCGGATTTACTTCTTTCGCTTTCCCTTTAATAATCATTGTTAATGGATAGAAAATGAACCCTACTGCAATACCAGTTGCGATTGAATATGTTAATGGCATCATAATCATTGTTAAGAATGATGGTACTGCGATTTCAAAGCGATCCCAAGCAATTTGGCCTAAAGAAGCAACCATTAAAACTCCTACTATTATTAATGCTGGAGCAGTAACAGCTGGGGTAACCACACCTAACAACGGTAAAAAGAATAGTGATAGTAAAAATAAACATCCAGTTACAATTGAAGCGAAACCTGAACGTGCGCCAGCTGCTACACCTGAAGAAGATTCTACATAAGATGTAATAGTAGATGTACCAAGAATTGAACCAACAATCGTTGCAATTGAATCAGAAATTAAAGCTTTACCCGCGCGTGGTAAACGATTATCTTTAACTAATCCCGCTTGGTTAGCTACCGCAATTAATGTCCCTGCATTATCAAAGAAGTCTACAAATAAGAAAGTTAAAATTACTGACAACATCGATAATGTATAAAAGGTTGGATCAGAGAAAGAACTGAATAACGCTCCGAATGTTGGTGAAATGCTAGGTGGTGCTGATACAACTTTTTCAGGAATATCAACAAGTCCTGTAAGCATACCAACGATTGATGTTAACACCATACCGTAGAATACGCCGCCTTTAATACCACGCACCATTAAAATAACTGTTACTATAATACCGAATATTGCTAGTAATACCTCTGGTTCGTGTAAATTACCGATACCAACTAAAGTTGCATCATTTTTAACTATAATGTGTGCATTTTGCATCCCGATAAAAGCAATGAATAAACCGATACCAGCACCTACTGCTAATTTTAATTCCATAGGGATCGCATTAATTAATTTTTCACGTAAGCCTGTTAATGTTAGTAATAAGAAAAATAGACCTGAAATAAATACTGCTGCTAGTGCATGCTGCCATGGACTACCGTTTACTAATACTACTGTATATGCAAAAAATGCATTAAGACCCAAACCAGGTGCTAAGGCGAGAGGATACTTTGCCAAGAACCCCATAATAAAACAACCAATTGCTGCTGACACAGCAGTTGCAACAAACACTGCCCCATAATCCATACGTAAAGCGTCTGGTAAATCCTTTACATTCGCTAATGTCAATGTTACTGGGTTTACTACTAAAATGTAAGCCATTGCTAAGAACGTTGTAAAACCACCAAGAACTTCGCGGCGATAATTAGTTCCTAATTCATCGAACATGAAATACTTTTTCATTTTAAAGAAATCCTCCGTATGGTCGTCTTCAATATCGACAACAAAAAAGACACGCTGACTACTCTACTAGTCGCATGTCTACGATACATTTCACTACAGTTTTTGTGTGAAATTAATTAGTGTCTATACATTGATATATATATAACTAAAATCGTAGTCAAGTTATTTACGGTAACTTGGTAGAAACTCACGGGCCTTATCCCCGACATTATACGACGACTTATTTAATTTACACTCGTAATATATCATTTCATTTTTTAGATTTCAACCCTATTTCCGAACATTTTTCAAAAATAAAATACGAAAGTTCGTGTAAAAAACTTATTTAATGTTCACATTTTAAGAAACCGTTGCATAAATAGGTTAGAACTGAACGTTTTATCGATAGTTATAAAATAAAAAATTCCGCTAACATTCATTCGAATACTAGCGGATTATCATACAGCGATTATGGGAGAGCTCCCTTGATCGACATATGTTTAATTTATTACTTTACTTTGCAAGAGCTGAATTCTTTTTTCTAATTTTTGTTTCCAATCTTCTGCTAACGCATCAACTGCTTGTATACGTTTCATGGCAAGTGCATCTTCGTTTTTAAAATACACTTCGTTGCAATGCAAAACTGAAACACGCGCAGGGTCCTTTTCCACTAATTCAATTTTTGAATCTGCACAAATTTTCCCTTCTTCCAGTACACGCGCAAGGTAGCCCGTATAACCTGTTTCAATTAAACGTTTGAGTAATATGTTCGCCTCAGTATATTTATCAATCGTACTGCATGGTACACGTCCTTGGGTAATTTGGATGACAGCATCACCTATTTTATAAATATCGCCAATACAAATATCCACTTCCAACATATTCGTTACTGTTAAGTTTTCACCGAATGCTGCTGTCGGCAACGGTTTACCAGTTTCCTGTTCCCATTGTATGTAATGCTCCGCAGGATATAAACAAACGGCACGGTCAGGACCACCATGATGTTTTTTATCTGCTACATCATCCCCCTCAAATCCACGTGTAGACAAATAAACTTCTTGTACTTTTCCTTTTTCAATCCCTGTAATCATTGAGCGCCCATTACTATCATGCAATTCTTTGGGCATACCAATAGCAAGTGTATGAATCATCGCTATATTTTTTTCCATTTCAATCCCCCTAAACTAAATAGCGACATAGAGTCCTATTGATATTCATTAGTTAACTATACCTAATACTTCATCGTATAACTCTTTCTTAATACGAAGTTGTTTCTTAGAACGGCCCATTTTGGAATATACTTTAGAATTAATATAGCATAGGGTCCTGTCATTGGAGCAAAATTTTATTTACGATAATACGTTAATCTTGCAGATGTATAAAGATTGTCATCATTCACAGTGATCAAAGCTGTGTAACCACTTTTTTCCCAGCTTGTATGTAGACTGCTATATTTTGTATAGGTAAATTGATAATCCTTACCAAATTCCACAATCCCTTGTCTATGTAGTAGGTCATGTAAAATAGACATTTGATCCCATGTGTGATAACTATCTTGTTCAGGAAGGAAATCATAGCTAATATACTCTAATTGCCCACCTATAAAAATGTATGTCAACTCTGCTGGATAGCCATATTTTGTCGTTTCATAGATTAAATAAGTCTCTCTACCCTCTTGAAGTTTTTGTATAAACGTTGATTTTTCATTTTTCTCTACATCACGAATAGTCAATTTAAAGTTAATATTGTTGAAAGGCACAACAGGTTTCTTTGTGGATAAAAATGCATCTACTACGTATCCTTTGATATTACCAGCGGTCACATAAGACCAACCTACTAATGTAGCATGTACAGTCACCTGTGTACCATTACTTAATGAACCTACTGAAGCTCCAGATTGACTGGCAATATTTCGAACGATAACCCCACTACCTGTATTAACGTACTTTGTCGTTGTTTTAGTCTGCCCAATAAAATCGGATTTAACATAGCCTACCACATTGCCATATTGCACAAAAGACCAACCGTTTCCTACCGATCCATAGTCTTCAACAATCATATTATACTTTAGTGTAGCTAATGTTGGTGCTGAAGGAGATGGCTTAGATTTCACAACGAGACCACTTTTGGAATTTGCGATTCTAATCTTCGAAGGTGGAACACTTAAAAAAGAGGAAGGAACATATCCCTTTACATCACCTGCTTGAATGTGAGACCAACCATTTGAGGAAGAAAACTCTATCACAAACTCACCCTTACCTAGATTACCAATAGAATTGGCTGTATCATTCGGCGACTCTCTCACAAGCAAGTTTGAGCCACTTACAACCTTCACTGTTCGATAATCAGCCGCATCTGCTACTTGATACTGAATGCCAAATAACATCACGAGTACAAAAACTGCAACAAACCATTTCTTGAGTATACCCAACCAATTTACCCCCTTTTATATTTTAACTATTCTACCATTTATACTATTGACTGTATATATTTTCATATTTATATTTCCAAACTTTAAATGTGAAAAGACCCAAAACCCATAAAACATATAACGGTATCAATAACGCCTCGGCGTTATTGTAGCTGTCGCTCCAGAAAACATTTGCAGCTGACGCTTCGCCTTGCGCAAACAAACAATTTGTCTGGATTTTTTCGAACTCGCTTGAAAAGCTTCTCTTCCAAATCGTTACATCCGCCGGGAATTGTTATCTTTTAAGACTATTTCTCTCTAAAATATAGAGCGAGGATTTAGTATGAAATAAAAAAAGCCTAGTTTAAGGATTCAATTGACATATCCTTAAACTAGGCTTTATATATATTCACTTATCAAATTATTTCCACCAAAACGTTCTATTTTATCAGCCAAAAAAGTTATTTTGGTGGGACTGCTAGAGGGGGACTTATTTTAAATCCCACTCTTTTTGCTATTCATAACGTTAAAAACATTGTTGAATAGGGGCAACAATCCAAATTATACTATAGGTCTATTCCCACTCAATAGTCGCTGGTGGCTTAGATGTAATATCATACAGCACGCGGTTAACGTGTTTTACTTCGTTTACTAGACGTACAGACACTTTCTCTAATACATCCCAAGGAATACGTGCCCAGTCAGAAGTCATACCGTCGATAGATGTTACCGCACGGATACCGATTGCGTAGTCATAAGTACGAGCATCGCCCATTACGCCAACTGAACGGATGTCAGGTAATACCGTGAAGTATTGCCAGATGTCACGATCAAGACCAGCTTTAGCGATTTCCTCACGTAGGATGAAATCAGATTCGCGTACGATTTCAAGTTTTTCTTCCGTTACTTCACCAAGTACACGGATACCTAGACCAGGACCTGGGAATGGTTGACGCCAAACGATTTTTTCATCAAGACCAAGCTCTAGCCCTAATGCGCGCACTTCATCTTTAAATAATGTGTTAAGTGGCTCAATTAATTGGAATTGCATATCTTCCGGAAGACCACCAACGTTATGGTGTGATTTAATAGTTTGGGCAGTTGCTGTACCAGATTCAATGATATCTGTATAAAGCGTACCTTGTGCTAAGAAATCCATTCCTTCAAGTTTAGCCGCTTCTTCATCAAATACGTAAATAAACTCGTTACCGATAATTTTACGTTTTTTCTCTGGATCAGAAACGCCAGCAAGCTTATCCATGAAACGTTGACGTGCATCAATTTTAATAAGATTCATATCAAAGTCTTCAGTGAATGTTTTCATTACTTGTTCAACTTCACCTTTACGGTTTAAGTTGTGGTCTACGAACATACAAGTAAGCTGATCACCAATTGCTTTATGAATTAATACGGCTACTACAGAAGAGTCTACACCGCCTGAAAGTGCACATAATACTTTTTTGTCCCCTACTATTTCACGGATCTTCGCGATTTCAAGTTCAATGAAGTTTGCCATTGACCAGTCGCCTTTTGCTTCACAAACATCGAACACGAACTGACGTAATAAGTCATTACCGTATACAGAGTGACGTACTTCTGGGTGGAATTGTACTGCGTAAAGTTTACGTTCTACATTTGCCATTGCAGCGATTGGGCAAGCAGCACTTGTTGCGATTACCTCAAAGCCAGCAGGCACTTCTGTTACATGGTCACCGTGGCTCATCCATACGATCTGTTCTGTTGGTAACTCACCGAATAGTTTGTTTGAAGCTGTTACTTGGATCTCAGCTTTACCATATTCGCGTGTTTCAGCACCTTCTACTTTACCACCTTGTGTATGTGCCATTAATTGCATACCGTAGCAAATACCTAGGATTGGTAAGCCTAATTCGAAAATAGCAGGGTCTACATGAAAGGCCTTTTCATCATAAACAGAGTTTGGACCACCTGAAAAGATAATACCTGCTGCGTTCATATTTTTAATTTCTTCTGCTGTAATCGTATGTGGATGTAACTCACTGAATACACCAAATTCACGGATACGACGCGTAATTAATTGGTTAAATTGGCTACCGAAGTCAAGAACGACGATTTTTTCTTGCTCTTTTAATAAAGGGCTAGCTGACAATATTTCCACCTCTTCTACTATTTTTAAAGGAACTTTTCATATGTTCAAAGAAAAACGCGTATGAAAGTAAAAACTTCCTACGCGTTCATAAGCTCTTAATTTATAAAGGCGAATGCGTAGCAAAGACAAGTATTTCACTAACCTTCTCACCTATCCAAAACATTCACCTTCATAGAGAAATCATTTATGGTGATTTCGTAGAAACATCCGAACCTTATTATCGAACTTATATGAAAGCAATCCTAATCATATATAATTTTTTTTAATTTTACTCTTTGTCCCCATCAAAATCAACTGATAGTGCGATTGATTAAATATTCCCAACTTTCTTTCAGTTTCATAAAATCAACCTCTTGTTTATCCTTGCCATAAATATGTTGTTCATATACAGCGGTCAGTTTTAGCATCTGCTCTGTCTCTAACGATGCATCAACTCGTTCAGCAAATGCTCGTAATGTCTCGCCATCTTTCCGGCGTAATCCAATACGAGATAATTGCTTCGTTAAAGCATGGTAAGAAGCATCAAAGTTTGTCCAGTTCGCTTCTTTTTTACGATATGCACGTACTTGCATTTTAGGTATCCACGTTTTACGTTGCATAAACAGGTTAATGCCTGCAATGACCAGCAAAACACCCAGAGCAATCCATACATAAGTAAGTTTTTTAACCCATGTCCATACTGTATCTAAGCTAAACGTTTTGCTAGATGTTTCTTTCTTTGGTGCTGACTCTTCCTTCTCTGGTTGCTCTTGTTTTTTTTCTGGCTGTAATACTTGCTCTTGCTGAGGAGTGTCTTGCTTTATATCATAATCAATATTAACATTCCCTGAAAAGCCAATCGTTGGTTCGAACTCCATCCAGCCGGTTCCAGGTACATATGCTTCTACCCACGAGTGTGCATTATCATTCGTAATTCGATATTCACGTAAACCATCTGACATCGGACCAGATTCACCAGGTGCAAAGCCTTTTACCCAGCGTGCGGGTATCCCCACGGAACGTAGGAGCACGACCATTGATGTTGAGAAATTATCACAGTAGCCAATTTTAGTATCAAATAAAAACTGGTCAACATAATCTTGATCCTCAGCCGGGATTGCTACTTCTGTTTTATCGTATCTAAAGCCATGAGTTGAAAAATATTTTTCAACTGCTTTTATTTGATCATATACCGAAGCTTTATCTTGTGTGATTTCTGTCGCTAAATCCCCAACACGTTGTGGGAGTGTATTTGGCAACTGTAAAAAACGATCAAAGGACGAATCTAATGTTCCTAGCATGGACGGTTTTGACGTTTGGAGCTGCTCCATGCTATATACTGGCTCACTATAATCTATCGTATAGTTAGACAATAATTTTGACTCGCCATTTTGTTGTTCTATTGCTATTTTTTCAGTACGCCCATCCTGAATAAACAGGGGTGAATCTTGGGCAGAAACAGATAGCATGCCATATGTTTGAATTAAAAATGGCATTGGAGCAGCGATATCCATCTGAATCTGGCGTACATTTTCAGGAGTTCCAACTTGTAACGAAGTTAGGATAGGGGTATTGTTCTGATAGACATTTTGTCCGAAGTTCCCATCTGAAAGAATCCAACCCTTCGATGTATAAGTATCCTTTGTATCGATTCTCCAATAATGACGATCACGGGAAGTTGCAGTGAAAACTAGTGTATTATCACCTTGAAACGGTCCCCCTAATCGGCTATCATCCTCGCTGTAACCAACTGTTTTTTCACCTGTCCCTAAGTCCCCTTGCCCTGCAACCCCTTTAATAAAAGGCACTGGATCAGCCCAAGTCGGACCTGCCTTAGGTAAAAAGAATGCCACTGTACTAACAAGCATTACTGAAACAATCATCGGTATAACTAGCTTCCACTTTTCTATTACATTGCCCGGTTCATCCGTGTGAAGCCATAAGCGTTTGACAAAAAGAAAGCCTGTCATCATTAATCCAAGTACAATAACTTTAACAATTGCCACCTTTCCATCATATTCACTAAACGTATCAAGCGTGGCAATAAAGAATACTGTTAACGCAAAGAAATAGAATATATTTTTCCTCACGGTGATCCAGTGGTGAATTAGATATATTAACATCCAAATAAGCGCAAGGAATAGCATAGTCCTAAACGCATCTGATACTTGTCCAAAGTCGCCCGAAAGAATGACTGACATATTCCATTTCCATTCATTTATTAAAAAGGGTAATGTCTGTCCAGATAAAAAGGGATTATCACTATAAACAAACACTATAAACCAAGTAATATAGCCAAATTTCACTAATCCCGATAGAAATGGATGTACTTGAAATAAACTGAGGAATAGTGATAGACCAATAAACACTAAAAATAAATGCAACCCTCCTGTATTTGTTAGCTCCATTACAGGAATAAGCCATTCACGTAAAATTAGAAAAATAATTACGTATGCTATTGCTAATTCTATAAAATCTCCTTGTGATTTTTTCACGGCTTCATCACCTCCGTGAACAAATGGTAATAATCTATTGGATTTACATACACAACTCGAATTTGCTTATAACGCTTTACTAGCTCTGATTGCATAGGTGGCTGCTCCGCGACTACAAAACAAATACAGCTTTTTACCCTAGTGGCAAGAGTATGAAGTAATTCATCTGATACTTCACTCGTAACATACAGTAATGTTGCGACATGCTTAAAGGCATGTTGATCTCGTAAATGGAATTTGACAGTCTCCGCAGGTTTTAAAGCAGCTAAATGATGCATTACTTGATCTAGCTGCTTATTACCTTGAATAATCGGAAACACCTTCGTTTGAGCACCGGCTGAAACAAATGAAATATCTCCACGTTCTTCAACAATTGTTTGTAACATCGATGCCACAAGCTCAATTTTTTCTTCAAATAACGGAGTCTTTTCGGCATGGAGTACCAACATTAACTCCTGTGATTGACGATCTTCAAATTCCTTAGATTGCAATGTTTGCGTTTTCGCAAATGATTTCCAGTGAATCCATGAAAAACGGTCTCCTGGAACATATTCACGTAAGCCAACAGCCATAGAAGTATCCTTAACAATCGAATAAGGTGACATCATTGTACCAACATCAAATTTTGTTTGAAGTGCAGCATACTTCATCTCTCGTACTCTCGGATAAATTAAAATGACTTGTTCCTTTTCCACTACAACTTTCTTTTTTGCCCAGCCAAAAAAATCACAGAAAACAATAGTAACACCTAAGTAACGATGCTCGCCACGGGGCATATTTTCCAGTACGTAATTCCAACTAAATTTCTTCCTGAAGCCTACAAACTTAATGGCATTTGTTCCTTGCACTTTTGATTGAACAAGGGCTTCACTGTTTACAAGTTCCTCCATCAGCATATAAACAAACGGAAAGCGCGTTTTTCGTTCTACCGTAATTGTAACTTTAGCAGATTGTCCACTCTCAATATGAGAAGGCTCAATTTTGCGTTCCACAAGTAAAATATCTTCTTTTACTAGTAAGAAAATAAATGCATATAACAAAAACGGACTAACCGTAAAAAATACAAACCAGCTGACAAACCCACCTTGGAACATGGCATAACAAAACGTTATGATCATTAACAAAGACACTAATAAGAAATGTTTACTTTTCTCTATAAAAGTTCGCCATTTCATCATTGCTCCGCAAACCTTTTTGTTGGCACAGGTGTTTTCGCAATAATACGCTCGATAATTTCCTCTGCCGTCACGTTATCATAACGAGCATCTGGTTTTAATACTAAACGATGGCTAAAAACAAATGGCACTAAATATTGGACATCGTCAGGAGTAACATAATTACGCCCTTTTATAAATGCATAAGCTTGTGAGGCTTTCATTAAAGCAATTGTTGCCCGAGGGCTTACTCCTAAATGCACATAGCTATCTTCCCTTGTTTGAGTCGCTAGCTCGACCATATAATTTTTAACAGAGCCTTCAACATATACTCCCTGTACAAGCTCCTGTAATTCAATTAATTGTGCAACGGTTAACACAGATTCAATTTTTTCAATCGGCTTACCATGTTCAGCTCGACGTAGAATCTCCACTTCTTGCCCTCGTGTAGGATAGCCCATTCTTATTTTTAGTAAGAAACGATCCAGCTGTGCTTCTGGTAACGGATATGTGCCTTCATGCTCTATTGGATTTTGAGTGGCCATAACGAAAAATGGCTGGTTAATGATTAAGGTTTTACCATCAACTGTGACAGATGCTTCCTCCATCCCCTCAAGCAAAGCAGATTGTGTTTTCGGAGATGTACGATTAATTTCATCCGCTAAAATGACATCTCCCATAATCGGACCAGGTCGGAACTCAAATTCCAACGTTTTTGGATTATAAATAGATACCCCTAAAACATCCGATGGCAATAAATCAGGTGTAAATTGAATTCTTTTAAACTGCGCATCAAAGGATTTTGCCAGTGCTCGCACCATCATTGTTTTGCCGACACCTGGTACGTCCTCAAGCAAGACATGTCCCCTTGCCAGCATGGCTACTATGCTAAGCTCCGCAACCTCTCTTTTGCCGATCATTACTTTTTCTATATTCTCTAATACATCTTGTATTTGTGAATTCATAAATCAAAAAACCTCCTATTTCACCCAGCAATTGTTTGAATTGCATGATAACTTTCTTAAGCATAACGAAATATGTTTTATAACACAATTATATGAAGCGTGCATCTATTGCTTTATTTCCTGCAATTAATTAGTGGTAATAAAACCTTAGCATGAAAAAGAAGGCTTGTCTGAATTCTCGTTCAAACAAGCCTACCTCCTAGTATAACGCCATTACCTCTCAGAATGTTACAGATTTAATTTTTTTAACCATAAATTCTCTAATGAAGATGAATTTTCTTGTAAAAGTATTTCCTCTAATTCACCAGAAATAAGTATGTTTCCTTCATGTAAAACTAACACATCGTCCGCTACTTCCTCCGCAAAAGCAAGCAAATGCGTGGAAAATATTACAGTACAACCCCTTGTTTTTTCTTCTAGCATCATTTTTTTTAGCTCTGCAATCCAAAACGGATCCAGACCATTAGTAGGCTCGTCTAGAATAAGCAAAGAGCCCTCACCAAGTAAGCTTTGGGCGAGGTTAAGCCGTTGACGCATCCCCTTTGAGAAATGTTTTACTCTTTGCTTTCGAACATCCCATAAAGCAACGCGTCTCAGGACATCTTCTTGTTCTTCTTTACCGATTTTCTTCAAAGAAGCAAGAAGTTGTAAAATTTCCGCTGCTGTTAACATGGACGGAAAATCCACATCATCAGGCATATATCGAATAGCTTGTGGCTTATGCCATATTATTTCTCCTGATTTTTGTTTTTCCTGACCGGTTAGCAGGCGAATCAAAGTACTCTTTCCTGCACCATTTCCTCCTACAAGCGCTAAAATACGCCCTGCCTGTAAAGAAAAGGAGGCTTCTTGAAGACCTCTATTATTGTCATAGATATTCGATAATTCCTTTGCTTCTAATAGCATTATCTTCTTTCCCCTTTCTTCAAAAGTAAGCTAGCGTAAGCTAATGGACATGCTATCCAAAGTAATGTCACCGCCACGTACACAGCATAGCCTAGTGGTGACGAATAAAACTGCGTTATATCATAAAATGCTGGTCCAAGCACACTAGCCTGATCTGTAAAGATAAAGTAGCCAAAGCGTAGCCACTCTACAGGATTAATGTGCATCGCTATAATCGTCAGTTTTTGTAGAACGTGCCCCGCAACAACAGTTCCAATAGCCATTAAAGCGTAAGAGATAAGCAATAAAAAAATTGACCAAAAAACAAGTGATAACGACAGTGCATATAATCTTGTTTTCGCAAATGCTCCAACCGCAATGGCCAATGACACGAAAATGAATATACATAGCAATGTCAGGATAATGAAAATAATCGGTAAACGTACTCCACCTAAAAATCCACCAAGCGCTAGTATAACCCCAAATGCCACTACAACGACCAATAAAAAGGCCAGCACGGATGCCATATACTTTCCTGCAATATATTGCGTACGTGTCATCGGATATGTCTTTAATAAAGAAAACCACCCTGATTCCACGTCACCAGCTACGCTCATACTTCCGATGGTTAATATAAAAAGCGGTAATAAAAACAGCAATACATTTAAAAACGAGGCTGTTTGTCGTGTAAAGCCCTCTACATCTGGTAATGCCATTTGCTGAATCACAATGATAGCTGTAAAAACAAGTGTGAAAAGTATACCGACCAGTTGCATCCAACGACTTCTGAGCATTTGCTTCAATTCTAGTTTGATAAGCATACTATACATTACTCATGGATCCCCCATTTAAAATCGTGTAAATCCTTATAAGTAAGTAGCTGACCATCCCCCTCTGTAGACATCCACTCCTGTGCTGCTTCCTTCGTATCGAATGCAACTACCCCATAATTCATCGGTGTCCAATAATCCTTGTTGTACACATATACCGCTTCAAAAACGTCAATCCATTCATCTTTTGCTGCATCTTTTATATAGGCAGCTCCAATCTCATCTTCTCCATTCGCTTCTATATATTCCATAAGACAGCCAATGTCATCGAAAATTTCATAATCACCATTCTTCAACGCAATCTGACCAGCATATGCATTATGAACTATACTCATATTGCAAATTTTACAAACATCAGTTTCGCTAACTATTTCACGAGGTTCATATGTTTTTTCACTACAACCTATCAACATAACGCAACATAGCAGTACAATCATCATCCATTTTTTCATTCTGTTATTCCTCTTTTCCATAGCCATAAACTACTTAATATTAAGGATAAACCTAATAGCATTTGCACGACATTTACCTTATTCTTTTCTTTCGTACCCTCCGCAGCCAATCTCGGAGTATGATCAACGAGCATATTCTTTTCAGTTTTGTTAATTTGCTGATCAAGTGATGTCAGCAGAATGACACTTGGAGATTCTACAAAATATTGGTAAACAGGCTGACGTACCATCCATTGACCAAAGCTTGACACTGCCACGTACGGCACATCACCGAGACCATTGTCTTCTAAATCAATTCCCGAATAATCATCATAATAATTGCTTTCTAGTTTAAAGCCTTGCTTATCGGAGCGAGCAGTTAAAATATTACCTGTAAAGTTATTATTACTAGCTTTCGTGTCGTCACTCACCTTCGTGCCCTCAAGAGCTGTTTGGTTCATCTGAAAATCATTCGTTTCAATGTGAACATTTGAACTTTTCTGCAATGCTACACCAGTTCGATTATTCTTGATGGTGTTATGCTTAATTTTTGCTTGCTGTACATCGTAGAGGAGCATACCGTAGCCATTAAAATCAACATGATTTTCTACTGTATTGCTTTCAAGGTGGATGTCTGTTGTCATCATAATCATAAGACCCGTGACATTATGATGGTATGTATTCAAAAGTGCTTCAGCATCACTCGTATACATAAAATGCGTACCGTAACGACTGTTCGTAACCTTATTTCGTTGGACTACGATACGCTTTACATCCTCTACATAAATTCCATCCTGCACTTGCTCAATAGTATTGTTCTCGATCATGATGTTCTCACTCTTAAAAACAGCCAACCCATTACCTTTTCTTGAATAATGCCCCACATTACCGATCACATTAACTTCATGTATACGTACATTTTTAGAACGTTGTATATGAACGCCGGAATGAACGTCTTTAATTTGTAATTTATGTAGCTCAAGTCCATCTACATTACTAGCAACAATCGCTTTGTTTTTTCCTGATAAATTTATATTTTCTACAGTTATATTGGCAGTATTTTCAATTCGAAGTGCCGGCTCGTTTTTTTCTGCAATTAGTTCAGTTCCCTCTTCACCTTTTAACATTATCGGTTTTGTCACGATGAAATTGCCATGGTAACGACCAGCAGGAATATGTACAACCTCTCCAGGTTTGGCTGCATCAATTGCATGCTGTACATCGAAATCTGCGTACACCGTCTGGCTTATGAATAGAAAAAACAATAAGGCAAACCCTATTTTTTTCACCAATCCCTTACCTCCCAGTTCAGCACGAAAAGACTAGAGGAATTCCCCCTAGTCCATTCGATTAATGACCTTGACCATCATGATTCTTCTCTTCCATATGCATAGAGTCAGATTCACCTTTGGCTTCTTTTTCAGCTTTTTCTTTCATTTTCTTGTTACGACGCTCTAATGCATCGTCTTTAATTTTTTGTAATTCTTCTACATGTGCAGTTGGATTGTCAGCTATATATTTGTCAGCATCAGCTTTATCATTGAAATAAACATATCCCCAATTCATCGGAGATTTTAGGTCTGTTTTGACGATCGTTGCATCATCAACCTTTACCCAATCTTTTGTATTAAAATCACGTACAAATTTTTCGTTCTTTTCATTATTTGCAACCTCAGCATTTACTAAACAGCCGATGTCATCATAAAAGGCAATTGTTCCATCCTCTTTAATTGCTTGAGTAGAAAATTCACCCATCTCTTCGTCCTTCATATATACTTTCATATTACACATTTCACACATCGTATCTTCTTTCGGCTCTTGTAAACGTGAATCAGCTACAGAAGTTTCTTTTTCAGACTTATCCTTTGCTTCTGCTTCAGTCGCCGCAACATCTTGCTTAGATTCTTCTTCCTTAACTTTCTCTTTTTCCGTACCACAAGCCGCGAGTAATAGTAATACCGCTAGTACAGGTAACCATAATTTTTTCACAACTACTTCCCCCAATTTCTTTTTTCTGTTCCTACTAAACACTTTACAGGTAAGTTGTGAAATAAGTTAAAAATAACTGTGAAGCATTGGAAAAATTATCTTGAATATTCATTGAACATCTCGATTTCAAATATTTTGAATATAAAATATATCATTTCCATTTTTTGATAGCTAACAGAGTGATTCTATTTCCATCTAACTTTCCCCAAAGGAAAAAACTCTCTACATTAAGAATGACATAGAGAGTCTCATAGTATCGAAAAACAAAATCCTCAAAGGAATCTTTGTAAATGTTGGCGCTTTAAATGGAGTGATTTCCGTTTCAGGTACTCACTTTTCTGTGAGCAAGCGTACAGAAATATTTGTTGGAGAAGTTTCGTTGAATATATTAAAGTGACATACCAGAAGATACATATTATGTGAAGAGGTTGATCGGAGTAGAGGCCGGGCGACTCCTTGGGGATTAGCGATAGAGGAACGAAGGTTAAAAACATCACGTCCTGTGATAACGCCTTCGTGACCAACATCGTGCTGCTGTCGCTTCGCTTTCGCGCAAAAAACATCGTGCTGCTGTCGCTTCGCTTTCGCGCAAAAAACATCTGTTGGCCCAAGCGGCTCATCGGACGCCCCTAGGAAGCTTTGCTCTGTGCGAAAGTGCAACGACAGCAACAATGTTTTATCTGTGCGAAAGTGCAACGACAGCAACAATGTTTTATCTGTGCGAAAGTGCAACGACAGCAACAACAAAGCGCCCTGCCGGAACGGGAATCAACCCCTCGTTTTGCCAAAGAGCCATACTTTATTTAATAGAAAACCTTTATACTATTGACATAAAAGTTTCATTTACGATCGGTTATACAGAAGAGCGGTAACTATTGAGAAGCTTCTTTTGCTTGCTGACAAGACTTAGCTTAACGGCAGTTTCATTTAATTCATTGCGTATTTGTAAATCGTATGCGCCGTCCAAAAAACTAGCCTCTATTTTATTTGAGCGTTGTTGAAGTTGTTTAGTGTTGTCCGTACTCTTCTTATCTTTATTTTTTTGCATACTCTTTTTAAACTGTTGTTTCGGATTTTGTCCAAAATTGTGGCTTATATCCCCTGCATGTAAATACTGTTGCTCGTTCCGAAATATACTACTTGTCGTCGCACTTACTCTAGAAGTCCTCATAAATAATTACCCTCCTTTACTTTTTATCAACTCTATAGGTATTTGTATCGACATTATATGCGAAAAATTAACAGTGTAGAACCAAATTATAAAAAAAAGGGAGAAAAGGGCTATGCGAAAAAGTAATAATCACTTTTTCTTATAACTCTTTTCCCAGATTTGACTCATCTTCATAATGTGGGGTTGATTTCCGTTCAGACTGGCGCTTTCCTAGGAGCGTCCGACCGGAATGGAAATCAACTTATATACATGACGTACTTTTTAAAAAATCATTGCCAACTATTGGCGATGGCCCTCAAATATATATCACTTCCAAAAATCATCAAATATTGTAATTGGCATATGACGTTTATGTTGAGAACGTAAATAATGCCCTTCTAATGTTTTACGAGCTTCTTCAGGGATCTCCTTCCCTTCTAAATAATCATCAATCTGGTCATATGTCAGACCAAGTGCTGCTTCGTCTGGTAAAGAAGGGCGATTTTCCTCTAAATCCGCAGTTGGTACCTTTAAATAAAGATGCTCTGGGCAATTAAGCGCAGTTAATATTTGTTTACCCTGACGCTTGTTAAGACGGAAGATTGGCATTAAATCCGCTCCACCATCACCAAACTTAGTGTAAAAACCTGTAATTGCTTCTGCAGCATGATCTGTCCCAAGCACAACAGCATTATTCATAGCAGCAATAGCATATTGCACCTTCATTCGCTCGCGTGCCTTTTCATTTCCTTTTACAAAATCACTTACCTCAATACCTGCATTAGCTAATGACTGTATACTAGCATCGACGGCATTTTTAATATTTACTGTGAAGGTTTTCGTAGGTTTAATATAATCAATGGCATCCTGACAGTCCTTTTCATCAGCCTGCACACCATATGGTAAGCGGACAGCCCAAAATGAATACTTTGCTTCTCCGACCTCGGCATTTAACTCATCAACTGCGAGCTGCGCTAGTTTGCCAGTTAATGTTGAATCTTGTCCACCCGATATCCCGAGAACAAATCCTTTTACAAAGCTGTAACGCTGAGCATATTCCTTTAAAAAATCAATAGATTTGCGTATTTCTTCCTGCACATTAATAGTAGGTAATACACGTAATTCCTTAATGATTTCTTGCTGTAATGTCATTTTGCTTTCACTCCTTACGTTTTACAATCGATTAACCATTTCACGAGCTTCTTCGATATTGCGCATTTTATTATCCCAGCATTGTTGGCTTAAATCGACTGGATATTCCTCAGGATTCATGGCACGTTTATATTCATCCCATAACAATTCCAGATTTTCAGCTGCATAGTCGCGCATTTCTTCCAAAGTAGGATTTTGATAATTAATTTCGCCATTTTTAATTACTTGCTGTTGTAAATTTTTTGCTTCAAAGTTCGTTACAAATTTTGATACAAATGTATGAACAGGGTGGAACATTTTAATGCGCTCCTCTGATTGAGGATTTTCATCTTGCATCGTAATGTAATCTCCCTCTGCCTTGCCATTTTTTCGATCAATAATGCGATAGACATTTTTAAGACCTGGTGTCGATACCTTTTCAGCATTCGCAGAAATTTTAATCGTATCTTCTAATTGTCCTTCGCTATTTTCAATAGCAACCATTTTATAAACTGCCCCTAAAGCAGGTTGGTCGTACGCTGTAATAAGCTTTGTGCCAATTCCCCACACATCGACTTTTGCACCTTGAGCTTTCAAGTTTAAGATTGTGTATTCATCTAAATCATTTGATACGATAATTTTAGCGTTTTGGAATCCTGCCTCATCTAACATACGACGAGCTTCTTTTGACAAGAAAGCTACATCTCCACTGTCTAAACGAATTCCAATAAAATTAATTTTGTCACCAAGCTCTTTAGCCACTTTGATCGCTGTTGGCACACCTGATTTTAACGTATTGTAAGTATCCACAAGGAACACGCAATCACGATGACGTTTTGCATAAGCATGAAATGCATCATAATCATTTTTATAGGCCTGCACAAGTGCATGTGCATGAGTACCCGACACCGGTATATTAAAGAGTTTACCTGCACGAACGTTACTAGTTGAAGCAAATCCACCTATAAACGCTGCACGTGTTCCCCAAATTGCCGCATCCATCTCTTGAGCGCGTCGCGTACCGAACTCCATCGCCGCCTCATTTTTTATAATTTGTTTAATGCGGCTAGCCTTTGTTGCAATTAAAGTTTGGTAGTTCACAATGTTAAGTAATGCTGTTTCAATTAGCTGCGCCTCTACTAATGGGGCTTCAATGCGGACAATCGGTTCATTAGCGAAAACAAGCTCTCCTTCTACCATAGAATACATATCCCCTGTAAATCGAATATTCTTTAAATACTCGATAAAATCCTCTTTGTAACCAACTTCTTCACGCAAATACGCAATATCCGAATCACTGAAGCGGAAATCACGTAAATACTCAAGCATTCTCTCTAATCCCGCAAAAATAGCATAACCATTGCCAAAAGGCAATTTTCTAAAATATAATTCAAAAATTGCTTTTCTATTATGTATACCATCAGCCCAATACGACTCTGCCATATTGATTTGGTATAAGTCTGTGTGTAGCGCTAAGCTATCATCTGCATAGTTTGATCTCACAAGAAACCCCTTCTTCCGCTTTGATAATTAGTCCTAGTATACACTATATACCCAAATTCTTGCGTTTTACATTCCTCTATTTTAATGTGAGGTTTTCTCACATTAAAAATCAGAAAATTTCGAATCGTACACAATTTAGACACATTTTTTAGTACCGCTTTCATTCCCCTTATAAAAACCTTTTTCCTAAACTAGTACGAAATCCGAAATATACCATGTAACAAAACATAACATGTATTATAAAAAAACCATTGCACTGTTTTTTATGCCGTTTTAACATGTAAATTAAAATTACGACAAGGAGCTGGTAGTGATGAAAAAAATAGAAGCAATCATTCGTCCCGAAGTTTTCGGTGCTGTTAGGGACGGACTGGCACAGGAAGGAATTGCAGGACTAAGTGTTTCTGAAATAGCTGGCTGCGGGAAGCAATTAGGTCGGACTGGGTTATTTCGTGGAAATACCTATGAAATTGAATTTTTGCCAAAGTTGAAATTAGAAATGATTGTTGATGATGAAAAAGTAGATCCTATTGTAGAAGTTTTATTACGTGATGCAGCAACCGGCAAGGTTGGAGACGGAAAAATCTTTATTTATCCAGTAGAACAAGCAATTCGTATCCGGACAAAAGAAGTCGGATCGATTGCTGTAGAATAAGGAGGGCACATATATGGATGAAGTAATATTATCTGTAAATTTAGTTTGGGTAATGCTCGGTACAGTTTTAGTATTCTTTATGCACGCTGGTTTTGCTATGGTTGAGGCTGGCTTTACGCGTTCAAAAAACGCAGTCAATATTATTATGAAAAACTTCCTTACTATTTCACTTGGCGGTATTGTCTATTTTCTATGTGGGTACGCTATTATGTTTGGTGATTCAGCTGGCGGTTTCTTCGGTACAAGTGGCTTTGCTTTAAATGGTGTAGATGATCTTTCCTTCTTTATCTTCCAAACGATGTTTGCTGCAACTGGAGCAACAATTTTATCTGGAGCAGTGGCGGAGCGTACTAATATCTTTGCTTATATCGGTGTTATTATTCTCATGTCATCACTTGTTTATCCTGTTGTTGGCCATTGGGTGTGGAGTGATCAAGGTTGGTTAACAGATCTTGGCTTTGTTGACTTCGCAGGATCTACCGCTGTTCACTTAACAGGTGCAGTTGCGGCACTTATAGCAGCAGTCATGGTTGGTCCTCGTCTTGGAAAATATGAAAATGGTCGTGTTAACGTTATTACAGGACATAGTATCCCATTAGGAGCTCTAGGTGTATTTTTACTTTGGTTTGGTTGGTTCGGCTTCAATGGTGCTTCTACATTAGCCGCTGATCCTAAACTTGTTCCTATTGTAATCGCAAATACATTTTTCGCAGCAGCTGCTGGAATTGTCGCAACTGCCTTTTATACGCAGTTTCGATATGGTCATATTGATGGTTCACTAACATTAAACGGTGCTTTAGCAGGGCTCGTGGCTATTACTGCCGGGGCTGCTAATGTTAGTATTATTGGTTCAATCATGATCGGCTTGATTGCTGCTCCACTATTAGTTGAGGGTGTCCGCTTTATTGAATGGAAATTAAAAGTTGATGATCCTGTGGGGGCAATTGCTGTACACGGTATCTGTGGTGCTTGGGGTACCCTAGCAGTTGGCTTGTTTGATATTGGTGGTCGAGGGTTATTTTATGGAGGAGGCTTTGGCCTATTAGGTGTGCAAGCAATTGGCGTTATTGCTACAATTGCCTGGGTTAGCGTTTCAGTAACAGCTGGTTTATTTATCATAAAAGCATTTGTGCCATTACGTGTTTCTTCTGAAGAAGAAGTCTCTGGCCTAGATGTCATCGAACACGGCGCTCCAGCTTATGAATTTCAGGATATTTTCAAAGGCTCTGCCGTACGAGGAGAAACATTTGCACATCGTTTAACTCATTTCGGTAAAACACACACCGTTGTCCAAGAAGAACATGTATAGTGTCCAGCAAGTTTTAATCCTTCTCAACAAAGAACAAGCATGTGCATAAGAAACAACTTATGCACATGCTTGTTTATACTCTCTCTAGCTCAAGTAAAAATTCTTTCATCGCTAATCCACTACGAAAACCTGTTAGCTTACCATTTTTTCCAATCACACGATGACACGGAATAATCGCTAATATAGGATTGGCACCTATAGCACTACCTACAGCTCTTACCGCTTTCGGATTCCCGATGCGATGTGCAATGTCTGAGTACGTTGCAGTTGCACCGTATGGCAGCTCCTTTAAGGCATCCCATACTGCTAGTTGAAACGGAGTCCCTTTGACATGTATCGGCAAATCAAATTCAGTAAGCTCTCCATTAAAATAAGCTGTTAATTGCTTTATATAAGGTTGTAACTTTACTTTATGTTCTTCAAAGCGATAGCCTTTAAATGGCTTTTTCGCCCACACTTCTACCTCGTCAAACGATACATTTGGTGTTCCGATATATACAAGACCTTCATCTGAGGCAACGATATACATAGTGCCCTGTGCATATGTTAGTGTATCTACGTATAATACATCCATCCCCTGCTCCCCTTACATTCATAATCATCAAATTCTACAAAATGTAAAAATGTAAAACGGCTGTAGCTCTCCATAATTTCATGCTACAGTTATTTTACTTACTATTATAAAGGAGTTCAACTATATGAATATGTTATACGAGCCTGCTATTCACTTTCAACAGGTCAGCTTTTCAGCAAATAACAAAACGATATTAAAAGCGATTACGGGGTCATTCCCTAAAGGCAAAATCACAACTTTAGTTGGTCCTTCAGGTGCTGGTAAAACAACACTGCTTAAATTATGTAATGGTCTGTTAACGCCAACAGATGGTCAAATATTAATTGATAATCAATCTATTTCTACATACGAACCAACTACTTTAAGAAAGCATGTAGGCATCGCTCTTCAAGCCGCACCCATGATAGCGGGCACAGTGTTTGAAAATCTTGCACTTCCTCGTTCGTTACAAGAAAAAAAACTGACAAAGCAAGAAGCCATTCAATATTTACAAGATGTTGGATTAGATCAGAGCTTTTTACAACGTCCTACAAATGGGTTATCCGGCGGACAACGGCAAAAGGTCTCTATTGCCAGAACACTTATTAATCAATCTTCTATTTTATTGTTAGACGAAATCACATCTGCACTAGACCGTCAATCTGTGCAGGAAATTGAGACACTTATTGCTTCTATCAATAAAAAATACAATGTCACAATGATCTGGATAACGCATAATTTACAGCAAGCATTAACAATTGGGCATTATACTTGGGTCATGATGGATGGTGAGCTAATTGAAACAGGAAAAAGCTCCTTACTAAACGCCCCTACAGATCCACGTGTCGCAGAATTTGTACAGGGGGTAAATGCATGACCTATATATCACTTTCCCTAACATTAATTTTTGTTTTTATCCCACTGTTACTGTCTAAAACGTTAAAGCTTGGACTTGAAAAAGATACAATCCTTGCAACAATACGTTCAATTATTCAACTGCTTGCAGTAGGCTATATTTTAAAATTTGTTTTTGATGCCCAAAGCTATATGTATATTTTTCTTATGGTTGCATTAATGATCGTAGTAGCAACATTAAATGCTCGCAAAAAAGGAAAGGGTATTAAAGGCATCACATGGAAAATAGCACTAACTCTTATTGTAATAGAATTTGTTACACAAGGTGTATTGCTTGGCTTTAATATTGTTCCAGCAACTGCACAATATATTATTCCAATTAGTGGTATGATGATTGGCAACTCAATGGTATTATCTATTTTATTTTTAAATCGTTTTACAGCAGAAATTACAAGTCACCAAAATGAAATTGAGTTAATTTTATCCCTTGGAGGCACACCAAAACAAGCAATTCATCGACAGCTAATTAATGCGGTAAAAGCAAGTATGATTCCTACAATCGAAAGCCAAAAAACGATTGGTCTCGTACAATTGCCAGGTATGATGAGCGGCCAAATAATTGGTGGTGCAGACCCTATTCAAGCAGTGCAATTTCAACTCCTAATCATTTTCGCCCTTCTAACAACTGCGACATTATCGAGCATAATGATAGGTTTTTTAAGCTATCCTGCACTTTTTAATGAACGCATGCAACTACTCGAAATGAAATAATTGTTATGGTGAAATCAATATATATTTTCTAAATTATGTTATACTAAGAAGAAAATGCAGTGAGGAGAATGACCATGTTATTACGCGATTTTTTCATCCACTTATCTGAAAACCAACTATTAAATAGTTCTGCCAAAAAATACGGTCTAAAATTAGGAGCACAAAATGTAGTAGCTGGTACAAATATTGAAGAAACAATTGCAAGCATCAAAGAACTTAATGCACATAATATCTCTTGCACAGTAGATAATTTAGGGGAATTTGTTTCAACTGAAGAAGAAGCAACGAAAGCTAAAGAACAAATCCTTGCTGTTATTGAAGCTATTCATGAAAACAGTGTTAACGCACATATTTCGTTAAAGCCCTCTCAATTAGGCTTAGATATTGATGTTGATTTTTGCTACGACAATTTATATGAGATTGTAGAAAAAGCAGCAGCATATGATATATTTGTTAACTTTGATATGGAAGACTACGGTCGTTTACAAACTTCCTTTGATATGGTTGAAGAGCTATCCAAAACTTTTAATAATGTGGGTACTGTTATCCAATCTTACTTTTACCGTGCAAAAGACGATATCGAAAAATTCAAAAACTATCGTCTACGTATCGTAAAAGGTGCTTATAAAGAACCTGTAGAAGTTGCTTTCCAAGATAAATTAGATATCGATTTAAACTTCATTGAGTTAATCGAATATCATTTACTAAACGGTAAATTTACGTCCATCGCAACACATGACCATAATGTGATTGCTCACGTAAAACGATTTGTAGCAGACAATAATATTCCGCTCGATAAATTCGAATTCCAAATGCTTTACGGCTTCCGTACAGATATGCAAAAAGAGCTTGCTAAAGAAGGCTATAATTTCTGTGTATATGTACCATTCGGTGAAGATTGGTACGGCTACTTTATGCGCCGTTTAGCAGAGCGTCCTCAAAACATTAATCTTGTGACAAAGCAAGTATTTACGAAAAAAACGAACACAGTCCTTGCTGTAGCAGCAGGTGCATTCGTTCTTGGACGTTTAACAAAACGTAAGAAATAAGGTTTATATATAAAGAAGCCAGAAGCTTAGTCGAATAAGCTTCTGGCTTTAGTTTTGGCTATTTAAAAAGGCTATACGGTGAAAATAACTTGTTACAATTTGTTCCTCTAACTAAAGTTGCTCTAATATTTACATAGGCAATTATCAAGCCTCTTTCCCCACTGCGTTCAGTTTAGAGCAGTAAGACGCCCTCCTCAAAATTCTGTGAAAGCAAAGAATATAGGCTGGAGGTTAACTGCCCGATTGGTGAAGATTAATCATCAGCGGAGATGAAGAACCCCCACTGATTGAAGTTTCACTTTATTCAACATGTAAAGCAATAGTTGAAACAATTGTTTCTGCCGCGTACTCCCATTTACCATCAATATAGCTTCCTAGTTTTTGCCCAAGCTCTTGTATCATTTCTAGCGTAATCGGGATATCATTTTTTTCTGCTAATGTAGCAATAAATGGAGCTGATAAACTTGTCCATCCACCTCGATCAATTTTGATCTCCACTTTTTTTACTTCTCCGTTTTCTTTTTCAATATGGTAGTATAGCTGATCATCTGGACGCCAACTTAAATGATGGGAGATCTGACCATCTACTACTGTTAGTTCATTTTTTTTCGTAATACCAGCTGGTTTTACATTAAATTCATGACCTAGTACATTTAGTTTTTTAATTTCAGGGCCGCCTAACGCTGCCTGAACAGCTTTGTCCATACTATTTTGTAATGGGATAGATGTCTCTGTCTCTGTCTCAACTACTGGATTAACCATCTCATTGCTTGCAGCAAAAGCGGCTGAAGGATATGCGCTAGTCACGGCAAATGTTGTTGCTAATAATGCTGTTGATGTAACTTTCATAATTTTTCTCATAATCATTTTCATCCTTCCTATTAAAACATTTATAGTTTTCTAAATATTATCATTTGTAGTCAAAATATACAATATCCTAATATATTTTTTTATGACAAAAGGCACTGAATTTAAAATAATTCAATGCCTTTTGTCTATTTTTAATCTATACATCCCCTTAGGTATAAGGGTATTCACGATAACTTCTTAAGCTACTTATTTATTCCAGCCTTTTTCTTTAAAGCGGGCAATGGCTTCAATACGATTCCCAACATTTAATTTTTCTAAAATAGTGGAGATATAATTACGAACAGTCCCTGCCGATAAAAATAATTCTGCTGCAATTTCTTTTGTCGTTTTTCCCTCTGCAACAAGTGTCAGCACCTGACTCTCACGTTCAGTTAAAGGATTTTCACTATCATCCTCATAAACAAAATCAACGAGTTCAGGCGCATAAATTCTTTTACCATCCATAATTGTGCGAATGGCACTGACCAATTCTTCTATCGGACTATCCTTTAAAAGATAGCCTCGAACACTGGCCTTTCGTGCACGCTCAAAATAACCAGGCCTCGCAAATGTCGTTAATATAATTACTTTACAATCGGAACCAGAGCCATGCAGCTCCTCGGCAGCATCCAGTCCTGTTTTCAATGGCATTTCAATATCCATAATACAAATATCAGGCTGATGCTCTTCTACAAGCGCCAATGCCTCCTCACCATTTTTTGCTAAGCCGACGACCTCCATATCATCCTCCATACTAAGTAAAGAACGAAGTGCGCCTAATAGCATACCTTGATCTTCAGCAATTACAATTCGTATCATGTCACAACCCTCTTTTCTATATGTTCTTCAGATTTTCTTTGACCTTCTGATGCGTAATCGCCACTGGAATCGACACCGTTAATGTAGTACCCTCTTCACTTTCGATTTTAAAGGAACCGTTAATAAACTCTAAGCGTTCACGCATTCCCTTCAATCCGTTTCCTGTTTTCCAAGCTTGTTTTTTTGTGATGCCATGTCCATTATCACGAACTACTAAATATACTTCCTTAAAATTTTGATGGAAGGCTATTTCGCATTTTGTAGCACCACTATGCTTAACGACATTATTAACTGCCTCTTTTAAGCACATGGATAATACATTTTCTACAAGTGGTGGAACTTGCAGTTTATCTTTATCTCCATCAAATACGAATTCCATTTCGGCCGCCTTTAACATTTGAGAAATACGCATAAGCTCATCCTCAAACCTAGCTGTTCGCATATCTGATACTAATTCACGTACCTCTTTTAATGCGATACTCGCCGTTTGACGAATATCCTTAATCTCTGTTAGAGCCTGCTGTGGATCACGTTCAATTAATCTTGAAGCTAAGTCACTTTTCAAGCCTATCATCGATAATTTTTGACCGAGCGTATCATGTAAGTCACGAGCAATACGTTGTCTTTCCTCAAAAACAATTAACTCAGCTATTCGTTCATTAGCAGTCTCAAGCTGACCCTCTAAATTTTCACGTTTATTTTTTGAATAAATCGTTAGTGGCATAAGCACCACTACTAAAATCGTTAAAACAACAAATGGTAGTTGTGATAAAAATAATTGTAGCTCAACAAAGAAGCCAATACCTGTCGAAATAACCGTAAAGCCAATATGTAATCCATATATAATATAGAAGCCAACAGGTCTACGAATATTTCCTATAAAGAAAGCTGTAAAAATTGATAAATACACATAACCATACAATATAGTCATAACGATATTAATGACCATCTCAAAACTAATCCACATATAAACTAGACCGCTTTTCGAATTCATGGAAAACCGATAGAAGATAAAATAGAGCATTAAAAATGTAATCCCTATTGATATGTCAATATAAGATGATTTTCTAAAAATGAAGAAAAACGGTAGAAAACAGAAAATAATCCATAAATATATACTGAGCATCGGACTATTCGGAATAATACTATGCCATTTCCTCATCATAATCTCACGCTCTTTCCTACTTTTCCCTCATTATAACAAGAAAATTAATTTTATGCCTGTACATGGTTATCAGTGTATGAGCCATATTGCAATAGACTACTCATTTATGTAAAACAGCCATCCCTTAGAAGAGATGGCTGAAAAAAATTTTTACTAAGCAGCAAGACTGCCTCTTGCTTTTCGTTTGATTATTTCATTAACGTCTTTAAAGGATACAAACTTACCTTGATCTTCATCATATAACTTGAAGCGTAATGATTCCAAGCTTTTACGTAATGTAATAGTCGTTGCCGTGTGTAATGGCGGTATTTCATTATGCGCTTGTTCAAGATTATAGTTCGGCACACGTGGAGCTAAATGATGTACATGGTGGAAACCAATATTGCCTGTAATCCATTGTAATAGTTTCGGTAATTTATAATACGAGCTACCTTCAACAGCAGCCTTTACATAATCCCACTCAGATTCATGCTCAAAATAAGAATCTTCATACGTATGTTGGATGAAAAATAACCAAATGCCAAGAGAGGCAGCAACATACAACGTTACAACATGCACTAATACGAATGCTTGCCATCCCATAAAGTAAATTAACGCAACACAAATTCCCGTAATGACTATATTTGTTAAATAAGTGTTAAAACGTTCTTTCTGTTTAGCGTCATTACGATTACGACGGTTTAAAATTAACACCATAAACAGTGGTCCTAAGCCAAACATTACGAATGGATTACGGTAAAAACGATACCATAAACGTTGTCCTTTAGATGCTTGTAAAAACTCTTCCACTGTCATCATATCAATATCACCAATACCACGCTTGTCTAAGTTCGAGCTAGTTGCGTGGTGAATTGTATGCTCACGCTTCCATTTTTCATATGGGAATGATGTTAACACTCCAGTTACAAAACCAACCCAGTCGTTTGCTTTTTTACTTTTGAAAAATGAACCGTGTGTACAATCATGGAAAATAATAAATGTTCTTACGACAAAACCAGCAGAAATTACACTTAAACCAACTGTTAACCATGGTGAAATATCCACCAACATATATGCAGCTACCCATAGAGCGATTAACGGTACAATCGTATTGACCATTTGAAAAATACTTTTAGCTGTATCAGATTTCGCAAATGGTGCTACATCCTGGCGCAGTTTTTTTGTTTTTTCTTTATCTGTTGCCATCGTTTTACTCCCTCGTTTCCTTTTTCTTATGACCTCATCATAAAACATGAGTGTAAACTAGCAACAGATGCAAACATCATAAAAAGGATATGACATTTGTCATACCCTTTTTTATGCTTTTGGTCCAGTTAATTGTAGCTGATAAAACATAAGATCTAGCCATTGTCCAAATTTAAAGCCTGCATTTTTAATTGTCCCTGCATATTCAAAGCCTAATTTTTCATGTGCTTTAATGCTGCCCATATTTTCACCATCAATGCCAGCTACGAGAGTCTTCACACCTCGCTCTTCTGCAATTCGAATAAGTTCATGCATTAACTTCGTAGCAATACCCTTTTGATAGTGATCTTTATGCACATACACTGAGTGCTCCATAGTGTGTTTATAACCAGGGTATGGACGGAACTGACTATATGTTGCAAAGCCGGCTACTATGCCGTTTTCATCAAAGATAAGGAGAGGATTGCTAGATGCTTGCTGCTCCTTAAACCACTGCTTTTTTTCTTCTAACGATTGTGTCTCATATCGATAAACAGCTTTGCTCGTTAAAATAATGTCATTGTAGATGGCTAAAACCTCGGGTAAATCTTTCTCTTCCATTAATCGAATCATCATACTCACTTCCTTCATTAATAGAAATAGACCTAAAGCGCACTGTCATAGGGGGCATCGAATCTAACTCCAATCAACTTATGCATATGTTTTAACAAAGTATCATCCCCCAACTTTCAGTGATGAGTCACTTATTTCAACTTTACACATTAAAATATCGAGCATCCGGATGTGCAAAGACAATCGCCGACACAGAAGCTTCTGGCTCCATCATAAAGCCTTCCGTTAAATGAACACCAATGTCCTCCGGTTTTAATAAACCAAACAATTTCTCTTGATCCTCTAGGTTCGGACATGCAGGATAGCCGAATGAGAAGCGCTGTCCTTGATATTTTGCCGCAAAACGATCACGCATTGTAAAATCTGTCGCATCTGAGAAGCCCCACTGGTCACGAATTTCTTGGTGCATACGCTCCGCAAAGCCTTCCGCAAGCTCAAGCGCTGTAGATTGTAATGCATGACTTTCGAGGAATTTCCCTTCTTCTTTTAGCTGACGAGCCTTTGCCATGACACCTTGCCCTGCCGTTACGACCATTAAGGCAATATAGTCCATTTCACCGCTTTCGACTGTTTTTAGGTAATCTGCTAGACATAAAAACGGTTCAATCTGCTGACGCGGGAAGGTAAATCGTTCAATTTCCGTTTTACTATCCGCTGGGTCATAAACGACTACATCATCCCCATCTGCTTGTGCAGGGAAAAACTGATACATACCTGATGGCTTCAATAGATCACCTTGCAAATAATCATCGACTAAGTCTTTTAATTCTGTTGCTCTTGCATCACCAGCATCAAGTAATTGCTGAACTTGCCCCTTTAAACCTAGATGATGCCCGAGTAATGTCCGCATATTAACATATGGATATAAATGCGAAACAGCATACTCTCGCTTTACATGGCGTCGCAAATCAGCCGGAAGAAAGACAGAAGCTTCTTGTACCGTGCGTGCAGGCTTTACAGTTACTTCTTTTGCAGGACGAGCCGCTCTTTTTTCGTCTGCCTCTAAACGTTTTTTCCGTGATTCCTCAATTTCAACTAAGAAGTCAGCACGTGTATCCGCCCCCATTAACCGATTCGCCTGCTCTAATCCTTGCATCGCATCCTTTGAATAAATGACAGGTCCATTATATTCGCCGGCGATTTTCGTTTCAGTAAAGCGACGAGATAATGCAGCCCCTCCTACTAAAATCGGTACGTCAATACCCGCTTCCTTGAAGTCCTGAGCTGTAATAACCATTTGCTGTGCTGATTTTACAAGTAAGCCAGAAAGTCCAATGAAATCTGGCTTTTCCTTACGAATGGCTTCAATTAATTGGGCAGGTGTTACTTTAATGCCAAGATCAACAACTTTAAAGCCATTATTACTTAAAATAATATCGACTAGGTTTTTCCCAATATCATGCACATCACCTTTTACAGTAGCAAGTACCATTTTCCCCTTACCAGTACTCTCTTCATTTTTCTCCATAAATTGTTCTAAATGTGCCACTGCTGCCTTCATAACTCCTGCTGATTGCAATACTTCCGCTACGATTAGCTGATTATCATTAAATAAGCGACCAACCTCAGCCATTCCATCCATTAATGGTCCATTAATAATATCTAGTGGCATTTGGAAAATTTCACGAGCAGCATCTAAATCCTCAATAAGACCTTCCTTTGTACCCTCTAGAATATAGTAAGCCAAACGACCTTCTACCGTTTTCGGAATATCTGCCTCCGTTTTTTCCTTCTTTTTATCACGATAGAAATCCGTGAAAACGGCTAATGTTTCGTCATTTGTATTAAAGAGTAATTCATTGGCTAGCTTAATTTCCGCTTCAGGAATAGATGCATAACGTTCCAGCTTTTCGGTATTAACAATTGCATAATCTAAACCAGCCTGTGTACAGTGATATAAATACACAGCATTTAATACTTCCCGACCTACAGGTGGTAATCCGAATGAAATATTACTTACACCAAGCACTGTTAATGTACGTGGCATTTTTTCTTTAATAAGGCGAATCCCTTCAACTGTTTCAAGTGCTGAGCCAATATACTGCTCATCTCCCGTACCTACAGGGAACATTAATGGGTCAAAAATGATATCCTCAGGTGCAATGCCCCACTTTTCTGTTAACAAATTATAGGATCGCTCAGCAATCTCTAGCTTGCGGTGTCGATCAACCGCCATGCCTTGCTCATCAATTGTACCCACAACTAAGGAGGCACCATATTTTTTCACTAACGGTAAAACTGCATCAAAACGCTCCTCGCCATCTTCTAAGTTAATAGAATTGATGATAGCTTTTCCTTGAGAAAACTTAAGTGCCTCTTCAATTACTTTTTCATCTGTCGAGTCAATAACAAGAGGTACTTTTACTTTTTTTACAACCTCTTGCATAAAACCTTGCATATCAGCTAATTCATCGCGATCAGGATTCGCTAAACAAATATCAATAACATGTGCTCCATTTTTCACTTGGGCACGAGCGATTTCAGCTGCTTCCTCAAATTTTCCGTCAATAATTAAATTTTTAAACTTTCTAGAGCCGATGACATTTGTACGTTCCCCAATAAATAATGGACGCATGGAATCGTCGTACACTAATGGCTCGATACCTGATACTACATGACCATGCGTTGCAACTGGTAATTGGCGAGGCTTTTCGTTCCTTAGCACCTCTCGAATTGCTGCAATATGTGCTGGCGTTGTACCACAGCAACCTCCGACAATATTCAGCCAACCCTTTTCTGCAAAACCTTTTAATTTCTGAGATAACGATTCAGGCGACTCATGGTAGCAACCTTCCTCATCAGGTAAGCCCGCATTCGGATAACAGCTAATATAGCCAGTTGAAAGCTCTGCTAGTGAGCGAATGTGGTCAGTCATAAACTCTGGTCCCGTCGCACAGTTTAAGCCAACTGATAACGGCTTAATATGCTCAATAGAAATGTAGAAAGCATCGATTGTTTGACCGGCAAGTGTCGTGCCCATCGGTTCAATTGTTCCCGATATCATCACAGGGAGCTCTTTTCCAGTTGCTTCAAAAGCACGAGATACTCCTAGAGTCCCCGCCTTCACATTCAACATATCCTGACTTGTTTCTAGCAATAGAACGTCCGCCCCAGCTTCGATTAATGCCTTGGCCTGAACGTAAAAGTTTTCCTCTAACTCGTCAAATGAAATACCACCTGTTACCGACAAGGTTTTTGTAGTTGGCCCCATAGCCCCCGCTACAAAACGTGGCCAATCGGATGTTGAAAATTCATCTACTACTTTGCGCGCAATTTCCACAGCACGTTTATTGATCTCTTCTGCCTTTGCGCCAAGATCATATTCGTTTAGTACAAGTGGTGTTCCACCAAATGTATTTGTACAAATAATATCTGCTCCAGCCTCTAAATATTTTCTATGAACTTTTTCAAGCACATCTGGTCTAGTTAGCACAAGATTTTCATTACAGCCATCGTATTCCTCGCCGCCAAAATCCTCCGCTAATAAATTTTCATTTTGTAGCATTGTACCCATTGCGCCATCAAGAATTAATATTCGTTTCTCAAGTTGTTCTTCAATCAAGTGCTTAGCCATTTATACTTACCCCTTTTTTCTGTTCATCCAATTGCTCAATATATTTCATCAATTCAAGTGTCATATCATAGCGCAGAAACGGTGTGATAAGATAAATGCCATTGAAATATTCCGCTGCTACTTCTACTAATTCCTTGGCAATTGCAATCCCTTCTAGTGTTGCGCGTTCCTTATCATCACCACAAGCCTTCATACGCGTTAACGCATCATCTGATAGTTTGATGCCTGGTACTTCATGATGTAAAAACTCCGCACTTTTATAGCTCGTTACTGGCATAATACCTATATATATTGGTGTTTCTAAATGCTTTGTCGCCTCGTAAATTTCCACGATTTTTTCCTTTGTATAAACAGGCTGTGAAATAAAATAATCTGCCCCATGTTCAATTTTCTTTTCTAATCGAGACACAGCACGATCTAGTACACGTACATTAGGATTAAACGCTGCCGCTACAGAGAAATTCGCCTTTTTACGAAGTGGTTTCCCTGAGAACGATACACCTTCATTTAACTGTTTTATTAATTGGATTAGTTCCATTGAAGATACGTCATAAACGCTAGTCGCCCCTGGGAAATCACCTACCTTTGTCGGATCTCCAGTAACCGCTAAAATATCATGAATCCCAAGTGCATTTAATCCCATTAAATGTGATTGAAGACCAATTAAATTACGATCTCGGCATGTTATATGTGTCAATGGGCGTACCCCATGTACTTCTTTTAATAGGGCACCCATCGCAATATTACTAATCCTTGGCGATGCCAGTGAATTATCAGCCATCATGACTACATCTGCACCAGCTTTATACAATTTTTCGGCACCTTCAATAAAGCCTTCAATTTCTAAATGTCTAGGAGTATCTAACTCCACGATAACTGAGCGTTCTCGTTTTACTTTTACATGTAACGGCTCATAATTTGGCGGCTCTGCCTCACGTAAAACTGCGATTTTTTCTGGCTTTGCGTGCTTTTCCTCAACTGGAGATAGCGCCTCTAAATACTTTTTCACTGCGGCAATATGCTTGGGTGTCGTACCACAGCAGCCACCTATTAAACGCACTCCTTGATCACGAAGTGCTATAGCTGCTCGCCCAAAATAATCTGCCTCAGATTCATAAACGACACGGCCATCCTCCAAATCAAGAAGAGAGGCATTCGGATACGCTGACATAAATGCCTTTTCAGGAAGCTCTACACCTTCAAATGCTTGAATAGTATGGTGTGGGCCTAAGCGACAGTTAACACCCACGATATCAGCACCTAGCGCTTCAAGTTTATGTAAAGCGGCGTTTAAACTCATTCCATTTTGCAAAATGCCTGGTTCGTGCATAGAAACTTGCGCAATAATCGGTAATTTTGTTTTAGCTCGTAACATTGTTAAAGTTGCTGTCAGCTCTTCAAAATCATAATATGTTTCAAGTAAAAGACCATCTGGATTTCCCGCAAGTAAAACAGTTGTTTGCTCTTCGACCGTTGCCAGAATTTCCTCTAACGTTGCATCACTCTTTCGAATACCACGGATTCCTCCAATAGTACCCAAGACAAATTGTCCACCATCTGCCGCCGCTCGTTTGGCAATCGTAATAGCAGCTTCATTAAACTGCTGCACACGTGATTCTAATCCATAGCGAGCTAATTTTATGGCATTAGCTCCATACGTGTTTGTTTGAATAATGTCGGCTCCAGCTGCTATATACTCTCTATGAATCTTTTCAATTAATTCTGGTCTTTGAACATTCATTTCCTCATGGCAGTACTCCAAGCCATAGCCGTATAAAAGCGTACCAATTGCACCATCTGCTGTAAGAACATTCGTTTTTAACTTTTCAAGCAATCCCATAAAACTAGCCTCTCTTCCCTTATCTATCAAATAAAAAAGCCTTCTTTCAAAAAAAGAAGGCTTTTACGTTTCGTAATTGTTTTTCCTTCTCATCTTCGACACATTGGTCTTCTGGATTTAGCACCTGACAAAAAGTTGGTTGCTGAAGCTTCATAGGGCCAGTCCCTCAGCTTCTCTTGATAAGAATGTAGTATGAATTTTTTAAATAATTAAAAGAATCATATCGTTTACGAACGATAGAGTCAAGACTATTTCACTGAACAAAAGATATTTTCTACGAAAAAAATATTATTTTTCGATTTTTATCAAACAATTACAATAGTTTTTCAGCAAGTTCCTCACCAATTTTTTTCCCGTTTTGAATACAAGCCCCTATGCCTACTCCAAAATAAGAGCATCCCGCTATTAATAAATTTGGATAGTTGTTCTCAAGCTCTTGCACTAGACCTTGTAACGCCTCACGATGTGCCAAGTCATACTTCGGCATTTGATCAATCCATTTTGTCACATCGACAACAGTTGGTTTTTCCTCAATCCCCAAGCTTTTTCTTACATCCTCTAAGGCAACAGCTGCTAATTCTTCATCTGTCATCATACGCAATCTCTCATACGCAGGGTTAATGCTCTTATAAAAAAGTCGTACAAGTAATTTCCCTTCTGCAGAGGTGTGCTTCCACTTGCGACTTGTCCACGTTGCTGCATTACATATAACATCGGAATTATGTGATACAATATAGCCTGTTCCATCTGCTGGTAATCTATGATCGGGTACGTCAAATCCTAAGTAAATCGTAATGGCTGATGCAGTATTGAATTGACCAAAATAGCGATTCAATGATTCATCTTGCAATAAGTTTTGTACCGAATCGTTAGGAAGTGCCAAAACAACATGATCTGCTTCAATCATTTTATCGTTTGCTAAAGTAACGATATATTGATTCTCCTGCTTTTTAACACTAGTCGTAGCAATTCCTTTCACAATTTCTACATCTGTTAAAGTTTCTTCAAGTCGTTCAATTAGTGACGATAAACCATTTTTAAATGAAATAAATTTTTTATTAGCAGCTTTCACAAATTGCTCTCTGTTTGCATCAAAACCTTTAATAATACTACCGTAATCATTTTTATAATCGATTAAATACGGTAATGTGGAAGCAATTGAAAGTTGATTTAAATCTCCCGAATATACACCTGCAAGTACTGGTGCTATTTGATTTTGAACAAGCTCCTCACCTAAATAATACGTTAAAAATTCCCCAATCGAGCTTTCCTTTGTAAACCCTTCATTTGGCATTGTTAAATCCTTTAATGCTGCTTTTTTCCCTTCTTCTGATACAAGCGTACTTTCCTCAAGTGATGGTAAGCTCATTGGAATTCCGAACGTCGAGTCTGCTGGGATAGCATGTAACTCATTATTTGTATAAATATACGAAATACCAGTTTCGTTATAAACAAGATTCTGTTTAAAATCAAGTTCCTTTACTAACTCTAAAACACCTTTATGACGTGCAACAATGGAATCTGCTCCTGTTTCCAGGATAAAGCCTTGTTTATACGCTGAGTGCAGCTTGCCACCTAGATATGTATTTTTTTCAACGAGCACAAGCTTCACATCTAGGTTTTTCTCTCGAATCTGACGTTGCAAATAATGCATTGTGCACAATCCTGTAATTCCGCCACCTAATACAACAACTGTTTTCATGTTAAACCGCCCCTATTTTTAGTTCTTTATTCAGTATAAACTTTTTTACCTAAAAATTACGCAAAACACTTTACAAATTTAGCAAAAATGGAGCTACCCAGCATTTGGGATAGCTCCATTTTTTCATTACTATATATTTATGTAGAGATCATCAAAAATACTTTTGCGTCATTTCTTCAAACTTTATGAAAACACCCATCTAACGTCCTCTAGACTCATTGGATTATATATATATTAATAGTTGATATAGTGTTTTTATGTCCTAGAATGTGTGGTGTTTTTTATATTAATTAGTTTAGATTTTGGGCAACATTCGCTAATTTTTCAGCAGAACTCGTTACCTCTTCAAAGGCAATACCTAATTCATTGAGAATTTCCGCTATCGCTAGAACTTCTTTTTCCATACAATCATTTTGTTCTTTAGCTTCAGTCATAGAATTTAATATATTGGTAAATTGTCCTTCTGTTTGTACCATATTTCCTTCCCCAGATGCGACCTCTTCTTGTATATTACTAAGGGAATGAACAAGTTTATCAATCCGATCATTCGTTTTGTGTAATAACGTCGCTACAGAAGTAACAGATTCTTTTGTTTGAATCGATAATTTTCGAACCTCATCCGCAACAACACTAAAGCCTTTCCCCGCTTCTCCAGCACGAGCCGCTTCTATAGCTGCGTTTAATGCTAACAAATTTGTTTGGTTCGCAATATTCGTGACAACACTCATGATAGATTCCATTTCCTTTGACATCTCAGTCAACTGTTCAGTATTTTCCGTTATATCATTAAGAGAATGAATAATATTATTCATATTTTGTGATTGACTTTTTAATTGTTCCCGACCTTCTAATGCCTGATTCTCAGCCATCGCCGACACTTGAATTGACTTTTTGGCTAATAGTTTAATTTCATCTGATTGTTTACTTAAGCGCTGAAATGAGTTATTTGTTTCCTGAGATATTGTGGCAAGACCCTCTGAAGATTCTATTATTTTCTTCTCCACGACTTCTTTCTTTCGTTCCATCATTTCCTTATGCTGCTCAACAGTGTTCTCAAATGCTTCTAGAACCAATTGTTGCTCAAAATTAGATATCTTCGAAATAGCTCGAATTGTACTGAACTGGTCCTTTGGATGAGTTATATACTGCTCAACTAAATCAATAAATGATACCGTCAAATCTTGAAAAGCACAAATATACCATTGTGTTCTTAGACCTATATGTACATGTACCTTTGCAATTTTAATTCGTCTAAGATAAAACTCTTCATCAATGATCCCATTAAACATTTCGATAATATGCCGACGTAGTGTAACCTTCAATTTTTCTACAGAACTATGTCTATTAATAATATCTACTAAGTCACGTTCAGTTACAATCATTGAGTAAAACCTGTCAACAATTCCATCAATATTATCCATAACAAATGGTTGAAAGGCTTTTAAATATTGTAAATCCTGCTTTGTTAAATTTAGCATTTCAATTTGCTTTACCATTGACTGGTGATTTGGTACATCCATTTTTACAATGTATTGTTGCAAATCTAACGCCGTTGTCTTTCTCTGTTTTTGAAAAATCACACATTTTCCTTCTTTCATAACGTGAACTTTTGCAAGGCTGAGGAAAATCCATTCCGTTTACAAAAATATTAGAAAACACGCTCTTATTTTCGATCATACACAACAGATTAATATACCGAAATAACACCAAATGAGCCAAAATTATTAACCGCTGTTTCAAAATCACTCAATATACCTTATACATTTTATAAATAGCTGTCAATTTCTTATGCTCATTTTTTTAACATAAATTGCATAAAAAGTCCTTATCATCGAACTAATTGCTCAGAAACATAAAAAGCTACCAATATACTATTTGGCAGCCAATTTATATCATCTTTTGTTACTCATGCTTATTTCTTCTTGTTTTTGTTTGTCAAAATTATCTCATCATTATATTAGTATTTATACAATGAGTAAAAACCGATAACATATACCTATTAAAAAACTAAAAACTAAGATCTTTTACCTAAATGAAAAAAGGAATAATTGAATCTAAACACCCGTTAGTTTTTAACAAAAAATTTACATTCCTTTTAATTCTTGAAGTAAAATAGCTGCCTCCTCATTACCTGCATCTGCCGCAAGTCCATACCACTTAATCGCCTCTTGAATATTTCTAGCTATTCCATCCCCTTTATTATAAATATGCCCTAGTTGTAATTTAGCTTGAGAATCGCCTTGAAGAGCAGCCTGTTTAAACCAATGTATTCCCTTTTCTATATTGCGAATACCTGTTAATCCTTTGCTCCAAATAAATCCTAAATCATAAAAAGCGTCTACATGATATCGCTCCGCAGCTCTTTCATACCAATATAGCCCATTGTTCGCATCTCTAGGTTGGCCTAAACGCCCCTCTAAATAGATTCCTCCCAGCCTATATTGTGCTTCAATATAGCCTGCTTCAGCAGATTTTTTATAGTAGATAAATGCCTGCTCATCATCAATGTCAACACCTAGTCCTTGCTCGTAAATAATTCCGAGCGTAAACATTGCCTCTGCAACGCCTTTTTTTGCGGCGAAGTCGAACCATTTTTTCGCAAGTACCATATTTTCTTGTACACCTTCACCGTTAAAGTACATATCGGCTAAGTTATTCGCTGCGTCTGGATGCCCCTGTTTTGCCGCAGCCTCATACAATATAAAAGCCTGATTATAGTTTTCTTGCACACCCATACCTTCAAAATAAAAATTACCAAGTGCATATTGTGCGTCAGCATTGCCCTGTGCTGCCGCTAACTCAAACCACTTTATCGATTTTTTAGGTTGGAAATGTGTATCGTCAATTGCACTATAATATTCTCCAAGCTGAAATTGAGCATCTGCATCCTGTTCCTCAATGGCATCTTTGTATAAGTCAATAATTATCTCATGATCCAAATCTTCTTCATCAAACGCCTGTACCTGATCATCCTGGTGAATAAAATACCATTCCAATACATCAAGTACATCATCAACAACTTCAACGCGATTCGCTAACTTCTCCAGCGAAGAAATTTGCCAAATGAATATATAAATAGGGAGTGGAATGGCTTCACGCAGTAAATCATCATATTCTGCTAAAAGCGTTAACACATTCTCCTGTACTGACTGTGTCTGCTCTGGATGTATAATTTGTAAATGTCTTTGTTGATTTTTTTTCAAAAGTCCTCGCACAACTTGATACAATATTTTGTGCAAGACTGTTAATTTCACTTCTTCAACCGTTATCAAATTAATCTTTTGTGCAAACCACGTATCCTGTGTTTGCGTGAGCTTTTGTAGGGATTCAATTCGCTCGTTATTTTGTTTTGCTAAAAATTGTCCATACATTAGTTTTCCCCCCTTGCACAGTATCAATTTCACCTTGGCCTACTTGTAGCTGTCGCTTTGCTTACGCTACAAAAACATTTTAGCTGTCCCTTCATTAACACTTCGCTTTCTCCTGAATGAATATAAAAACTGCCTTACCAACATTATATGGAAGATAGTTCTAAATTGGTTACACATATGATCTCAATATTAATCCAATGAACAATGTGATGAATAAAAAGATAGTAACATGAATCCATTTATACATTTCTAATAAACCGATAAATTCACGAGTAAAGGCATTTGGTAAATAGTAAAGGGCTGTCTTTGAACCAACACCTTGTGCATCTAGCCTCGCCTTTTTGGCATAAATACTTGCTCGAAAAACATGAAAATTATTCGTCACAAATAAAGATCGATATTTTTTTCCTTGGGCATGTTTATCCATAATTTCTTTAGAGAATACCAAATTCTGTTCAGTATTTGTCGATTGATCTTCCATTAATATTTTTTTAGTTGGTATTTGATGTACGTCAACTACATATTTTTTCATCGCATATGCTTCTGATACTTTTTCATCACTTCCCTGACCACCTGAGACAATAATGTAAGGTCGTTCCCCATATTTTTTATATTGCTTTACCGCCTCGTCTAAACGACTAGCTAAAAGTGGCGGTACTTTATCACCAATTAGCCCTGATCCTAGCGCAATAATATAGTTAGGCTCATAGAAAATAGGTGTGAAAAGGTATATAGCCGCATAAGCCATCACACTTGTATATAAAAACATTGTATAACCAAAAATCAAAAACGCATAGAAGAAAAGAATATGCCAAATCTCATGTTCAATATTCGTGAAAATAACAAATACATACCAAATCATCATGATAAAAAATACTAAGCCAAAAACAGCTAACAATAGATTACGAACTTTACGTCCTTCTTTTTCAAGTAAAACTTTACTATTAAAAAATGTAGCAATCGATAATATAAACATCATACTCGGGAAACTGCCAAGTATAATGACTATCCCCATTTTTGACATAATCCCCTGTTCATTTGGTAGTAATAAAGGATAATGACTAATTATTGTGCTCAAAATATACAAACCTAAAAAACCTAGCACTACTGCATTGAAGAATCGTCTTTTTTCCGTTATATATAACAATAAAAAAATTGCAATTGTTAATACTATTGCTGTATTCACCGTCTCACACCTTTCTTTTTACACCATTTTTACACTTATTCCCTATTGACACTTCTTGTTCAAATTTGTTGATATACCTAATTTAATGAAAGCGATTATTTTATTTTTTGTGATTGTTCATGTAAGATTACTATTAAGAACTAGTTTATGACGAATCTAAATATTATATTGGAGGAATATAAGTAATGAAAAAAATTCTTGCCGCTCTTTTTGCAGCTACACTTATGTTTTCGACTGTTGGTGCAACATTGTTCATTTCTGATACACCAACTGCAGAAGCTAAATCAGGTAAAAAAGGATATTCAAACAATAATAACAATAGCTCAAATATCCAAAAATCTCAGGATACTTCTAAAGATCAAAATAATGTAACAACAAATAAAAACACGAACAAAACGGATTCAACAGCTAAGAAAGGCGGCTTCTTCTCAGGTGGCCTTATGAAAGGTTTAATGCTTGGTGGCTTAGCAGGCTTATTATTCGGAGGTCTTTTCAGCGGAATGGGTATGCTTGGTAACATTTTAGGCTTAATAGTTAACGTTGCAGCCATCGCTATTATTGTAATGCTAGTTGTAAAAGTTATTAATATGTTTAAAGACAAAAAACGTAAAGAGGAAGCACAATGGCACAAGTAATTAATGAGCAAGATATTATTAATGCAATTTGCTTATCACAAGCCTATTATAAAAACATTCGCCCTGAAGATGTACTTGTAGAAC
Source organism: Lysinibacillus sp. RS11 (assembly GCF_042019215.1). Classification (NCBI taxonomy): domain Bacteria; kingdom Bacillati; phylum Bacillota; class Bacilli; order Caryophanales; family Bacillaceae; genus Lysinibacillus; species Lysinibacillus sp. RS11. The sequence goes on from NZ_CP168124.1 coordinate 4,319,761, forward strand.
TAACATACGATGATGACACAGGCTTTGGTGCAGAAGTTGAAGTTAATGGGCAAATCGAGATATTCAATACCGCAGCCATGATTGGCGCACTACGTGTATGGATTAAAGATGTCCTACATCTTGATCCATTTTCAACTGGTATCGCACTCGTTCTAGACGATGAGGAAGGTATTATTGCTAGACTATCGTAAATAAGAAAAATAATAGCAGTTCACTAAATCTTAAATGAGATTTAGTGAACTGCTTTGTTTTATTATTATTTGACTTCAGTATTTTTTAATAGACTACTAAAATTCACAAATATTTTTGCTGCATGGCTACGTTTTGTCGGAGCCTCTGGTGAAAATTCCCCTTCATTACCTCTAACAATACCTTGTTCATATAACATTGTTATTGCACGTTTAGTTTCTTCATTGTAAGAAGCAATATCAGAAAATGGTGCTTTTCCTTTCACAGCATAAGGGTGTTTTAGCTGATGTTCATATGCACGATTAATCATTAATGCTAATTGAGCACGAGTAACTGGCTGTCCTGGGTTAAACTTCTCACCCGTTCCCTTAACTAGCCCATATGCGTAAGCTGCTGCAATTTCTGACTGCGTGCCGACATCATAGCTTGATATATCTGTAAATGGTGCCTGTTCTTTCGTCGTTAAACCTAGACTTCTAACAAGTATACTAGCAGCCTGTGCACGGGTAACATTTTGTTCAGGTCTAAACGTACCATCTACATAGCCTTTCATAATCCCTTCTTCTGCGGCCTTCAGAATAAATTCCTTCGCCCAATGATTTTCTATATCAGTAAAGCTTAAAGTCCTTTCTGTAGTAAAAGTAACTGTTGGACTTTGAACACTTTCATTGCCAGCTGCATCTACTGCTTTAACATTTACCGTGTATGCAGTATTTTTTGATAATTTATCTAAAGTTATAGCTGTTGTATCTGCATTTTGTGTAAATGCTAGCTTACCGTTTACATATACGTTGTAATTAGTGATCCCTACATTATCCTTCGCTTCTTGCCAGCTTAGTTTTACAGTTGTACTATCTTTTATGTTTACTTGGATAGCCTTTGATACATCCCATAAAATACTTTCTTTAATCGCTGGTAAAAAACCCTCGTTCGCTACTGCTAAATAACCTGCTTCACTTAAATGAATATTTTCTGGGTTTGGTAAATAGCTTGGAACATCTTTCGCTATAATATCGTAAGTTGGTACAAAGATAGCTCCTGCTTTTTCAACAGTTGTTTTAATCGTTGTATTCATAACTGTTAATAGCATTTTAAATTGTTTCTGTACATCCTCCCTATAGTACGGGAAAGAATTATAATATCCCATAACATACACTTGAGCGTTCGGATTTAACTTCTTAATTTCTTCTAAAATTGTTGCAATATTTTTTATTGCTCCTTGTGATGCCTTTAACATCGCTGCTGCATTAATACCAGTTGTCTGAGACTCTTTTAAAATAGGTATTAAATCATTGGCGCCAGCTGTCAAAGTAATGATTTCAGCCTCTTTAATAGACGTACGAAGTTTTACCTTGTCACTTTGATAACCGAATCCTGTTACAGGCTTTTCCACATCATTTTGTATATCTTCCAATACATTTTTTGTTGTGTAGCCTGAATAAGCAAACCCCTTATTATAAGAAGTGATGAAACCATCTTGATGTAAAGCTTGTGCCACAAAATCTGCGTAACCTAAACCAATTATGCCAACCTCATTCATACCATGTGCCAAGGAATCGCCAAGTGCTACGTAATCCGCCTGAGACACCCAACTTGGCGCTATGGAATCTCTCTGCTCCACAGCGTTTGCTCCTACTGGCATCGCTAATTGCAACGCCAGTACACCAGCTGCTAAAAATCGAAATTTCTTTGATAATTGCATAATTACTCCCTCCACTTCTACTAATTACTATTTTAATAGATGAAGGATGAAAATGGGGTAAATATGAGCAAGTGTTTTTATTCACTTTGTATCTTTCCATAAGTCCCCCCGCCACCAGCTTCAATTGCTAATTGTCCTGTTCTTGCTAAATCGATCACCTTAGCAATCTTATATGGTACGATTTGTTCAAGCTGTTCTAGTGAAATTCGATGCAAGATCTTCATCTCTGTATCAAATGCTTGTAGTAATCTTTCCATCATTTTCGGCCCTAGACCTGGAATAAATTCCAGTGGTACTTGATGAATATATGGTGGTCGAACATGTTTATCCGTCAGCTGCTCTGATAGCTCTATAATACGTAAAGAAACCCCTTTAATAATTTGAGTACTTTCACAGTTAGTACAGATTGTCGCCATATTGCAAAGCTGTTCACCACATTTTGCACAGACGGTCTGATAATATTTACCAAGCAAAGGATTTAAGCCATAATTAGCTGTTATAGCTCGTTTTTGCTGTTCATGAAGCGCCATTTTTAATTCTGTAAAATTGGCATCAGATAGTCTTAATTTTTGATACTCGCGTGCAATTTTGCCAAGTGAATGTGCATCAGAATTGCTGACAAATGTGTATGCTTGAAGCTCTCTAATGTGACTCACCATATCAGTATCAGAACTTAAACCTAGCTCAATCGCATCTATAAGTTGGGGATCAAATACTTCTGTTAAACTACGATGTACCCCTTTTCCAAACAGGCTTTTAAATGGTGTAAAAACATGAGCAGGAATAAAAAGCCCTCCTAACTCACGAACCTTTTGTTGCAATGTTTGACCATCACAATAGATTCGCTGAGAGCTTAAATGGATATTTTTCATATGATGAGACATCCAATTTGAAAATTCCCTCATAAGCGAAAGTGTTGGAAAATAGGCAAGTACATGGATTGGTCCAAGGCAATGCTGATCATAAATCTCAATTTCCGTGCCTGGAATAAGGGTTGTGTCTTGATAACGAAGTCCTCCCTGTACTAGCTCCTTTAGCTCCCCTTGTTCAATCATCCCTACCATTTCATCCATTATCTCTGGTGCATGACAATCAATAATCCCGATAATATCTAGTCCCTTTCTTGTACTAGCAATCTCAAGAATTCTTGTTAATGTTAGCATCTTACTGCCCGTAATTTTGACAGCTCGTCCACTAGAAGTACGTCCAATATGAATATGTAAATCCGCATAGAAATCTTTCATCATTTGTAACAACTCCCATTGCATTATATACAAAGTAGAAATACCTCACATTGCTGCAAGGTATTCTCGCTTAATTTTTTATGAAGGGTGATGATTATTATTTGACTCATAGGCACTAGAACTCTGTGCTGGCATTGCTGAAGAATCATATGCCACTAATGTCACGCCAATTGTCTTCTCTAGCTCATTAATTTTGTCAAGCTGTTGCTGATCTAATTGTGCCAATTTAATCTCTTCCATTTTCATCAATTCCTTTCAGAAATAAAGTTCCCCGAATAGGAAATATGTATACACGGGAAAAATGACTGATTTTCAGTCATTTTCCTTTGACTTTATTTCAACTATTTTGTAACATTTAAATAAGCAGGTCAAAAGCGAGGGATTTCATGTCAAAGGAAGAGAAAATTATTCAGGCTGCTATTGAAGTTTTTCGTGAAAAAGGAATTGAAAAGGCTAAGGTTTCAGATATCGTAAAAGCTGCAGGTATCGCACAAGGAACATTTTATCTTTATTTCCCTTCACGGCTTTCAGTAATGCCAGCTATCGCGAAAGTTATGGTTGAAAAAATTATTACTGCAATTGAAGAAGGCGTATCAACTCAAAAGCCTTTTGAACAACAACTTGAAGAAGTTGTAGACGTTGGCTTTTCTATAACAAAAGAATATGGCGATCTCGTTGCACTCATCTATGCTGGTATTGCACAAACTGAGCATTTGAAAGAGTGGGAAAATATCTATGCTCCCTATTATGCATGGATGGATGATTTTTTATTACAAGCTCAACAACAAGGAACGATACGTGCTTCGATAGATACTTCACGGTCTTCCAAGCTCATTATAGGTTTAATCGAATCTGCAGCTGAACAAGTTTATTTGTTTGATGATTGCAAAGATGCAACGATGAAACTTGTTAAGCTCGAGCTCCTTGACTTTTTACACCATGCACTTGGCCTACGTCACCCATAAGTGACGTTCTCTTTTACATTAAAAATGACTGAATGTCAGTCATTGAAAACTATCACGTGAAAGGAATCTCTAATTATGCAAAAAGATTGGATATATGTTGGATTAACTAGTTTGTTTGAATTGTTTTGGATATTTGGTTTTAATGTTGCCGACTCTTGGTGGCATTGGGTTATTATCGTGTCCTTAATTGCGTTGGATTTTCATTTCTTATCGAAGGCTTGTGAAAATCTACCTACAGGAACTGTTTATGCGACTTTCGCTGGGGTCGGTACAATTGGTACTACATTAATGGACATTTTTATTTTTGACGGTGAATTTAATGCTATTAAAGGAATTTTCATTTTCATTATAGTACTGGGTGTTATTGGTCTTAATTTAGCTGATAACCCTTCAAAAGATCATGCTGAAAAGAAAGGAGCTAATGCATAATGGGTTGGTTACTTGTTTTATTAGCTGCAATTTCAGAAATTATCGGTGTTGTAGGTTTACGCTTTTATAGTCAGGAAAAAACTATACGTAATTTATTAATATATGCGGGCGGCTTTGGAATGTCCTTTGTGCTTTTGTATACATCCTTTAACTATTTACAGTTAAGCATTGCCTATGTAGTCTGGGTTGGAATTGGTACAGTTGGTGCTGTTCTCGTAAATATTATATTCTTCGGGGAGTCTAAAAATATGAAGAGGATTATTAGTATCATTGCTATTATCATTGGTGTGGCAGGATTGAAAGCAGTATCTTAATTTATTTGACTCCTATTCTTTGTATTATGGACCAATATTGGAAATTTACTTTTCGTTATAATTACTATATAAATGAAGAGAAAAGGAGTTTTGCTGAATGGTTTATTTGTTACAAGTTGATTTTACAATGGACGGTCCTTTTGGTGATGAAATGTCTGAAGGATTTAAAGATTTAGCTCATAGCATTAATGACGAACAAGGAATCATGTGGAAAATTTGGACTGAGGATACGGTAGCTAAAGAAGCTGGTGGTGTTTATTTATTCGAAACGAAGGAAAGCGCAGAAAAATATTTAGCCATGCACTCTGCTCGATTAACAAGCTTTGGGATAACAAATATTCGTGGTAAAATTTTTGAAGTTAATGAAGCTTTATCTTCTATTAACAATGGTCCTATCCATAAATAACAGGCGTATCTGTTATTACAGACACACCTCATAGCGATAATGGACAAGAAAATCTTTGTGAATGTTATTGCGCTTTAAATAAGGGTGGTTTCTGTTCCAAACTATTCGCTTTCGCACAAAAAACATCTGCGCTCAGTCGGAACGGAAATCACCCCTCGTTTTGCCGAAGAACCGTACTTTATTTATGTAGTTTTAAAGCTTTCTTCGTAAATTGCTCTGAGACATACGTTAAATAAGGCTTCCCTGTAAGTGGATGTGTTTGAATATCAGCGTAAACACCAAAAACATCTTGTAATAATGCTGGTGTAAGTACTTCTTCTGGTGTTCCAAAATTGACAATTCGCCCTTGCTGTAAAACATAAATTTGATCACAATACATAGCTGCAATGTTTAAATCATGTATTGCCGCAACAACTGTTAAATGTAGGGTTTGAATTAGATCCATTAGCTGCAATTGATGCTGAATATCTAGATGATTTGTTGGCTCATCTAAAATAAGCATCTGTGCTTGCTGAGCGAGGGCACGGGCAACCATCACACGCTTTTTTTCTCCGCCTGAAAGAGAACTAAAGCTACGTTTCTCTAAATGAGCAATTCCTGTTTGATCTAGTGCATTTTTTACAATTTGAAAATCTCGTTCCTGATCAAGCTCAAATAGTTTTTTATGTGGTGTTCTTCCCATACTGACTAAATCATGTACGGTAAAATCGAATACGACCGGCGTTTCTTGACTCACTACTGCTAAATTTTTCGCAATACTTTTACTCGATTGCTTTAAAATATCCTGTTCATTTAATAAAACTGTTCCACTTTCTGGTTTTAATAAACGATACATATTCTTTAATAGCGTTGACTTCCCACTACCATTTGGACCGATTAACCCAACAAATTGTTTTTCCTTTATTTGTACACTTACTTCATGTAATATGCGCTCATCAGAAATGGAGAAAGATACTTGTTTCGTCTCTAATGTCATATGCTTTAATCCCCTTCACCGAAAGAATAATTGTTACGACGTAGTAGCCAAATGAAAAACGGCCCTCCACAAAAAGCTGTGATAATTCCAATTGGCATTTCTTCAGGGGCAATTATAATCCGAGCAAGTGCATCTGCCCACACTAAGAAAATCGCCCCAAACAAAGCACTAATCGGTATGACATATTTATGGTTTGAACCTACGATCAGCCGTACAATATGCGGAATGATTAAGCCAACAAATCCGATTGAACCACTTACTGCGACAAGCACACCCGTTAATAACGATACTAATAAGATAAGCTGTATTCGAAATTGTTGTAAGTTAACCCCTAATGTAACCGCTGCTTCTTCCCCAAGAAGTAATAAATTTAAGCTTCGATAATGGAGCCATAACAAGGCAAATACCACGATAAAAATAACTGTAGGAATTAAAAGATTACTCCACTTCGCACCCGCTAAGCTTCCTAGCATCCAAAACATAACTGCCTTCATTCCGCCCTCTTGCTTCGACGTCATTAATATAAAATTTGAAATAGCAGATAAAATAAACGACACCGCCATCCCTGAAAGTAAAAGTCGAAAGACAGAAACTCTACCGCCAACACATGCTAAGAAGAAAACTAACGCCATTGCTGTCAGAGAACCTATAAATGCAGATACGGAAAGAGCATAAACGCCAAGAAATGAAAAAGCACCTAAAATGATGACAGCTGTGGCCCCAACCGTTGCACCAGAAGATATCCCTAAAATATATGGTTCGGCAATTGAATTACGGACAAGAGCCTGAATAGCTGCTCCTGCAATTGCCAACCCTGCTCCAACAATAGCAGCGAGCAATACACGCGGAACTCGTATTTGCCAAATAATAATTTCCTGTGAACGACTCCAATCTTGCTCGATTGAGTTTTGTACAATTGGTATTTTGGAAAGGATAACCTTCCATACGTGAATTGGCGTCACAGAAACCGATCCAACCATTATGGCAATTGTCATTGAAATGATTAGTACTAAAAGAAGAGTCATTGATAGTAGCATAATTTTTTTATTCATCTGTTTATTAACTCCTAATCATTAATAATAGACTTAATGAAGATAAAAAAAGGGTATTCCATGCAAAATACGCATAGAAATACCCTAGATTAAACAAAGTCAGAAAGATTCCCTTCTACTATTGTCCGTAATCGCTTTCATCCTCGTGGGCATTACAGATATTCGCTAATTGGCAGGTCTCCTGGCTTCGAATCAATGTCCCTATGATTGCCTTCCCATTCTAGAACAGTGGCCTAAATGCGTCGGATTTGCACCGACTTCCCTTTTAAGTGACACTTTTACAAGATGTCACACCATTTGCATCTGATATTTTAAAATTATGACGATTCTATCATATATTTTAATAGTTAGTCTATTACTAGTAATTATTTATCAAATTATGAAGGATAAACATTTTGTGTTAACCTATATAAAATATTAGGTTGACACAAAATGTTTATTTTTTTACACTATTATTATCAATATTACTTATTAGGGGTGAAATAATGACAACAGTAGCGGAACACTCGCATCACAAATTAAGAACAGTAGATATTGCTTATATTGGACTATTTTCAACATTGATGATGATTGGCGCTAATATTACTTCCTTTGTACCTTTTATGGTTGTTGGTGGCGTACCCATCACGCTACAAACATTTTTTGCTATATTAGCAGGACTTATTCTTGGCAGTAGAAAAGGTGCACTCGCTTGTACTGTTTATATGTGCATAGGTTTAGCAGGCGCCCCTGTATTTGCACGTTTCAGTGGGGGCTTTGGACAAATTTTAAGTCCTACATTCGGTTTTATTGTTACTTTTATATTAGCTGCATATGTTGCAGGGCTTATTGTAGAGCGCAGTGGAACGAAAAAAAGCTATGTAATTGCTGCTTTAATTGCAACAGCCATTAATTATTTACTTGGGACAAATTGGATGTACTTCGCCTACAAGTTATGGGCTAGTGCTCCAGAAGCTTTTTCTTATAAGATGGCATGGCTTTGGATGATGCCTCCATTACCAAAGGATATTATTTTAGCGATATTTGCCGGTATTTTTGCATACCGTCTACAAAAAATAGTAAAAATAATTCCTGTTAAATAACGTAAGCCCTTCTTTAGTTTAATGCTAAAGAGGGCTTTTTGTTTTAGGAATCCTATATGAATGCTGTCCACAATTTCTGCACATTTATTTGCTACATTAAGAGCAAATAGTGAGGAGGAATATAATATGTTATTCAAAAGAAAGTGGTCAATTGGCTTAATAGCAGCAGTAGCTTTACTAACATTATCGGCTTGCTCTGCCGATACAACTAAGTCAGAAGCCGATTCAAAAAATAACATCGAAACTGAACATAGCACAGAGATGGATCATTCCACGATGAACCATTCAAGCTCTGGCGCAGTACCAACAACTTTGAAAAATGCTGAAAATCCAAAGTTTCCAGTTGGAAGCATCGCCATTATCACGGATGGACACATGGCAGGTATGAAAGGCGCAGAAGCAACGATTGTTGGCGCTTATGATACGACAGCATACATTATCTCCTATGAGCCAACTACAGGTGAAAATCGCGTAGAAAATCATAAGTGGGTTATTCATGAGGAATTGATAAATCAAGGTGAGGCTCCATTAGCTCCGGGTACGGAAGTCAAAACCGATGCATCCCATATGGAAGGCATGGAAAATGCGACTGTCCATATCGATGAGGCAATACAAACGACAGTTTATATGATTGATTATACGTCTACAACAAATGGCGAGGCTGTAAAAAATCATAAATGGGTTACAGAAGAAGAGCTAGAAGCAAAATAAGAACTAAACGCTAGAGAGCCCGAAGCAAAAATAACGCTCCACCACTTTTGTCCGTGGGAGTGAAGCAACCTCAAGGATGTTGCGCTTTAGCCTAGACGACTATGCTCTAAACAGGCAAAAAAATCTATAGTTTCCTTCATAACAAAAACCAATCTTTGCGGAATCGTCAGAGATTGGTTTTTCTAGCTTCTATTTTCTATTAACTGACCTGTACCATTTGTATCCGATCCCCCAAACAGTCTGTAAATATTCATCCGCCGGGAAACCGCTTTTCCTTAATTTTTCTCGTAAATTACGGACATGTGAGTCGATTGTTCTATCTTCGATTGATACATGATAACCCCAAACAGTACTGATGAGATGCTCCCTTGAAAATACTTTATTTTGATAATCAAGAAATAACGCTAACATCGCAAATTCTTTCGGCGTTAAAGAAATAGCCTCTTGTTGAAAGGATAATTCAAAGGATTCTTTATTTAAACGGAGCCCTTCAAAGAAAATAACTTTTTCTTCAACTTTCGTTCTTCTTAATACCGCATTTATACGGGCTAGTAACTCTTCCTCATCGAAGGGCTTTAAAATATAGTCGTCTGCCCCAATATTTAACCCATTTATAATATCAGCCTGTTCCCCTTTTGCTGTTAGCATTATCACTGGTACATCCCAAAACTTCCTTATTTCCTGACAAGCTTGCCAGCCATCCATCTCTGGCATCATGATATCTAACAGCACTAAGTCTACATGATTTTCCTCTAAATAAACTAGAGCATCTTTAGCTGATGACATTGCTTTACAATGAAACGTAGGCTCTAAGTAAAGGATTAGTAAATCTAACATCCTAGGTTCATCATCAATTAATAATATTGTTTTCATTCGTTCCTACTCCTTAAACAATAATTCAAAAGTAGTCCCTTTATTTTCCTCACTAAAAACGGTTACTTCTCCTCCATGTGCATGTACAAGCTCTTTAACAATAGCAAGGCCTAAACCTGAACCCCCAAGAGCACGCGTACGAGATTTTTCTACTCTATAAAAGCGTTCAAAAATATAAGGTAAGTCCTTCTTCGGAATCCCTTTTCCAGTATCCTTTATGCTAATTTGTAAATAGCGACTGTGTCTTTTTACAATTATGGAAGTTGAATCTCCTGAGGAACAATAAGTTAATGCGTTATTTAAAAGATTTAAAATAATTTGTTCAAGTCTTGCCGAATCAGCCATTAATGTTAATCCCTCTTCACATTGAACAAAAAAGTGTATTTGTTTTTCCTGAAAAGCAGGGCTCAACTTTGTCTCAATATTGGCTAAAAACTTATCCAAATGAAGACTTTCTTTGTCAATAACAAAAGAGTTTTCATCCATTTTTGCTAAATCAAATAAGTCTTTTATTAAACGAGAAAGTCGATTGGTCTCTTCTATAATAATACCTAAATACTTTTGGCGATCCCGCTCCGTTAAATCACGTTTATAGAGAATATCTGTATAGCCTTTTATAAACGTTAATGGTGTTCTAAGCTCATGGGCAATACTTGATAAAAACTCCTTTCTTTCCTCTCTTAAATGATGTAAATCATCTGATAAAAGCTGTATTGCATTAGAAAGATCACTTAGTTCATCTTTACCATTCGTAGAAAGGGCCACTGTAAAATCCCCTTTACTCATTTTCAAAGTCGCTTCTTTCATCTGAACTAATGGAAAGGCAAGCTTTCTAGACAGAACAATAATGACTGCAATGGTCACCACTCCTGAAATAATACCTACAATTAGAAAATGTCTATTTAATCGTTCCATTAATGCATGGATGGAATCTGTATTTTGAAACATAAAAACATATCCAATTGTCGTTTGCTGTTTTTGGATAGGGCTAATTGTGGAAATATATTTTTCCTCCTGCCAATCCCCCTGCAAAACCTTACCATTATAAGGAACATTATCTTCGGAATTTTTAATATAAGCTTGTATTTCAGGATGTGGATGTGAAGCAGCTAATATTTTCCCAGTCTTATCTGTAATAACAACATCTGTATTTTCTTTTGATTCCATTAATACTACGTGAGCTAATGTTTCCTTCTCGAAATTTCGCTCTAATATTGTTCGATGCGAATTTCCCCTTGCCTGCAAGCTCGTTAATTCCTCTTCAACTCTAGAATTGGTTAAAGAAGCATGTAAAAATAACATCATAAATGTTTCAATACAAAATAATGTGATAAAAAAGATTATTCCTAGCTTAAATGAAAGTTTTTTCATCTCTAACCACCAATTTAGGATTTCATAAAAGTATAACGTTAAAGTGTGAAGATTTCATGCAGAAATAAATCTTATAAAACGAGAGGTTGATTTCCGTTCCGGCTGGGCGCTTTCCTTGGGGCGTCCAGCCGGAACGGAAATCAACCACTTCATATAGTATGTATCTTATCGCATGTCACTCTAATTCATAATGATAAAACAAAACTTCAGCAATAATGTTTATCTGTGTGAAAGAGTAGCGACTGCAACAACATAAGCGGAGGAAGCAGCCCGACGCTCACCTACAGGTAAACGAGTAGCATAGAACGGAAATCACCCTCATGTAAAGCGCCACAACATTCAAAAAAATTCCCTTGACCATTGTGTTTATCAATACTCAGAGGCGGGGACATAAGTATATTTTCAAAGCAAAATTACAATATTTCACATCAGAAAAGCGCGAGAAATCAACGTTTCTAAAATTGATTTCTCACGCTTTTTAAGGTTTTGACCAGTTATATCCCAGCTTCTTCTTATCTTTAAATGTATTTTTTCATCCAGTTTAAGAAGTTATCAATAACTACATCAAGGAATTTGACAGTACCCTCATCTGTTAAATTGCCTTCTCCATCAAACTTAGTGTGTACTGCACCAATATAAACATCATTACCGCTAAGTAATGGTGAATTAACACCAGGTGAGAATAAAATATCTCGTAAATGTAATTGTGCTTTAACAGTACCTAAGTTACCCATTGATGCCCCCATCATGAATGATGGCTTGCCAATCATTACTTTGTCCACACGGGATAACCAATCGATTGCGTTAACCATTACACCCGGCACAGTTCCATTATACTCTGGTGTCACCCAAAGAACTGCATCCGCCGCTTTTACTTGTGCTTTAAAATCAAGTACTATTTGTGGTGCTTCATTTTCAATATCTTGGTTATACATAGGTAAATCCTTTAAACTTAATACTTCAAGATCAAATTTCCCTGCATAACGCTTTTCAATAAATTTTGCTAATTGCATATTATAAGATTCTTTACGGATACTACCTACGATTGCAACTACTTTCAAGACGTTTCCTCCCCAATGTGAAAAAATTCTTTATTTGTAAATCAATTTCATTGTATACCGACCTAATAATAGGTTGCAAATTCTTCAACTGGTTTTCGATAACCACGTAGGCGGCGACTGCTTTCTTTTTCCTTACCTATTGTCATCATTAATGCAATTTCATGTGTTTCTGGGACATTAAAAAGAGCTCTCATTTGTTGCTGATCAAAGCCGATCATTGGGCATGTATCCCATCCGCGATTTTTGGCTGCTAGCATAAATAACATAGCTGAAAGTGAAGCGTTACGAATGGCTTCCTCCTTCATAAATTCCTCGCCACGTTCTTCATAAAATTTAGCGTTTTCATTAACGATATTTTCTAATTCACAAGCGTTAATAATGCCTAAGTCAACCATTCCTTGATTAAGGTTAGCAGTATTTTTATAGGCTTCTTTATCTCCTAATACAAGTATAACCGCTGAGGCTGAATGCACTTTATATTGCCCGTATGCTGCTTCTCGTACTTTTTCTTTTTTTTCTTCATCTAATACAACGATATAATTGGCATGTTGTAAATTAAAGGCGGATGGAACAAGCTTTACATCCTCCAAAATGGGACGTATATCTTCTTCACTCATCTTGATGCCCTCTATAAAATTATTTGCTGATCGGCGCTTATCTATTAGCTTTGCAAATTCCATCCAGCTGACCTCCTAAGAGTATGTAATTTCCATTCAGTAGAGACTTATATTTCTCTACTGAATGGGATTAAAAGCATTACTCATATTCTTTATCGAACGTAATAGCACTTCTTACAGTGTCAATAGGGCGAACAAGCTCTTCGATTTGCGCACGCTTTGGCTCTAAAAATGGTGGTAACGATAATTTTTCACCTAAAGTTTCATACGGCTCATCTCCCATAAATCCTGGGCCATCAGTAGCTAACTCGAATAAAATTTGTGGTGCTACTCGTGCATAAAGTGATTCAAAGAAGTGTCGATTTACGTAACCAGAAGTATGGAAACCAAAGCTTTCAAATCGTTCAGTCCATTCATCTAATACAGCACGATTCTCTACGCGGAATGCTGCATGGTGCACTGTACCGAAGCCTTGTCGAGCTACTGGTAAAACTGTGTTAAATTCTACAACCATTTGCGCACCATTTCCGCCTTCTCCAACCTCAAATAGATGGAAATCTCCTTCCTCCGCAATTTCTGTAAAGAGCATCACCTTCTCTAGCACCTCTTTGAAATGTTTAAAGTTAGCAACTCTAACAAAAACCGGACCTAAGCCTGTAATCGCATATTCAAGTGGTATCGGCCCATCTTGCCATGGTGTACCTGACGCAACACCTGTATTATTTTCATCAGAGATCAGTTGATATTGCTGATCGTCAAAATCGACGAAAGATAAAGTTTTCTTACCAAACTGTTCTTTAATACCTGTATGTTTAATATTTAATCGATCAAATCGTTTTAGCCAATAGTCCAATGCAACATCTGTCGGAACTCGGAATGATGTTTTTGAAATTTCGTTTGTTCCATGTACACCTTTTTGAATGTTCGGGAAGTCAAAGAAAGTCATATCTGTGCCAGCACTTCCTTTATCATCTGCAAAGAATAAATGATATGTTTGGATATCATCCTGATTAACCGTTTTTTTCACTAATCGCATGCCTAATACATGAGTAAAAAATTTATAATTCTCTTCTGCACTACTTGTAATAGCAGTAACGTGATGAATTCCTTTTAAATGGTTCATTCTATATTCCTCCTATTTATCTCGAATTCGAGATATTTACGTAAAAATTTTTTATTATTTTATTCCAAGCCAACCTTTTTCAAAGACAGAATCATTGTTTCCATCTCTAGTTGATCTAATACTTTAAATTTTTTGTTCATGCTTTGGAAATATTTCTTCCATAAAGTATTTCCTTCATATGTTAATAAATCATATGTGACACGACGATCCTTCGGGCAAGCATGTCGAGACACAAAGCCTTTTTGTTCGAGCTTATCAAACCAATTATCTTTAATTCGAGATAATAATATCATATAGACTTCTTAACAGCAAATCTTTTGTATTACTGTTATCTCCTATAGTACAATGTTGGCTCATTTATTCGTGCCCTTATGGGAGACGATCATCCTAGCGAAATTAAAAGAGCCAGTAATTATAGTGTTAACTAGCTCTTCATATTATAAATGCAACGAAGTTTTGTTATTTAATTCGTTTAAATTCCTTTTCATTACCATCAGCAAACTCAACTTCAACCTCAATCGATTGGAAGTCTTCAGTAATATGAAATACTGAGATTACTTGGTCTATTACCTCATCATTCGGTGTAGTAGAATCAAATGTCAGTTGCTTGAACAATGGTTCTAATTTTGTATAAGCAGCATCACCTTGAAGCTTTTCATTCTTACGTTCATCCTTTAGTCTCGCCTCTATGCCGGATTTTTTATTTTCATATTCCACCTCATAAGAATCCGTTGCAGAATAATCAACATCCAATGAAAGTTCCAAAAAATTAAACGTTATTTGTTCAGTAGCAGTATCGCTCACCTGCTGTCCTGTATTTTGTTTAGTTGGAGCATTAGCAGGGACGTCTTGAACTTTTTCCTTGGTACAACCATAAAGTATGACTGTCATTAACGAAACAACTAACCATAATTTCATTCTCATCTTGGCACTCCTTTCTTCAACTATTATTTCCATAATCGCCTATAAACAAACTAAAAAGAGTATCCCCAACTTAATTAGGAGATACCCTTTTCATTATCGATTACCAGTAATTACGACTGCTGTTATTTTCATTAACTGCTTTTGCTAAACGAACTGTTGAAACAGCTAAATCTGCATATGTCACTTTCTCAGTAGCATTAAATTTATTTTGCTGTGCATCCATTAGCCCCATTGCGCTTACTAAAGCAACATAGCCTGCATGCGCTGAATCAATTGTGCCTGCATCAGTGAAGTTTAATTTATAAATGTCACTATGTTTTGCTGCTTTTTCTAAATCTAGTGCACGTACTAACCATTGTGCCAGCTCTTGACGAGTCAATGTTGCATCAACTTCAAATTTATCCGCAGGTTGTAACATACCCATTCTTACAGCTTGTTCAACAGTTTCATATAATGGATGCTTTTTGTCAATATTATTAAAGGATTGCTTATCGTTGTCGCTACCATAAGGACCATACTCAAAGTATCCGTATGATAATGATTTTACTAATATTTTCAAAGCTTCTCCCTTTGTTACAGCTGCATCAGCATTAAAGTTTGCTGGATCTTTAACGTCTAACACATTTTGGCGTAGTAAATAAGTTAGTTCTTCTCCAGCTGTTGGATGTGAAATAGCTGGTTTTTCTTTAGAATCATCCGCTTTCAGTAGCCATTCGCCAGTTGTTGCATCAATACTATTGAATAGGATTCCATTATAAACTGGAGAGTATACTAAATTATAGTGGTTATTATCCTCTCCATCCTGTTTTGAATACTGCAGATTTAGTTTTAGCCCATCACTGAACATTGTTTTTGCTTTATCAGTAGAAATAGCCTTGTTTACAGATGGCCAATTATCAATCTTTTGATTATTAACATGTAAAGCACCTAATTTCCCATCTGCATTAATAGCAACAGAAATTTCATCCCCCATTACAGCAATGCCATTAACAATACGTGGGAACGAGAAGTTATATTGCTTACTATCTTTATCATACATTGGATCTTCTAGTGGTTTTGAATAGTTATGAAGATGTGACGGAGCGAACTCTTTTAAATAGCCAATTGCCTTTGCTAACGCAGCATCTTTTGAGATTGGCTCTACTTTATCATTCATCTCAAAGAATTCATTACCCATATTCCAGAAGTTTACAATCTCACCTGTTGCTTTGTTCACTTCAATTGATGAGCCTGAGCCATGATTTCCATAATCATACATGTAATTTACTGAATAAATTGTCTCGCCATTTTCATTTTCTCTTTCATCAATCGCTTCAATTCGTAGCTTTACTTTGTCTGAATCAACTTTTAAGAGAGACTTTGCTAACTCTTCAACTTCAGCTACTGTCATGTTCTTCTTTCTAGGCTCAAGCGGTTGTGCTGAAAGTTTTTCAACACCTTTTGTTTTTGGTACTTGTGAAGTAAAACCATTTGTTGTTTGCCATTGTCCATTTAAAGCATTTACACCCATGAAGCTAGAAGGCATGTACACAAGCTTAGCAATTGCTTCTTCTGATTGGTAGTTATAGTCAATAAAATAACGTAACTCTACTGACAAGTTTTCGCGAATCTGTGCAAGTATGTCTGCCTCACTCTTTTTCTGTTCTAAGCTGTCAAATGTTGATTTACTAGTTGACTCAGTATTACGATACATACTCACAACTTCACCATTTGCTAGAACTTCAATATGCATATTCTCGTCACTAAATGGCACACCATTATGAGTTGGCGAATAAGCGAATGAATACGAAATTGGTTCAGTTATCGGTCTACTGAAATAAAAATCATCATTCCCTAAATCTTCACGAAGTTTGTAATTAGCAGTATTAGGCATTTTCTTTAGGAAATCTTCAGCAACTTTTTTTGCATCAGCCTTTGAATATTTAGCAGGATAAATTGCATCCGCTACATTAGCAGGTTGATAGTAGAAGTGTTCTAATTCTAAATTGTCGCCTTTAAAAGTAAAACCACCAAAAACGTCTTTGCCATTGACTTTCTTATGGAAGCTTAAATCATAGCGTACCGTTTTATCATCACTATAGTAATGCCCTTGTCCCATGTCGAAATCATTTTCTGTGACAAAATTAAATTTATCTCCAAACAGTGTCTGCACTTGCTTAACAAGCATACTTTTTGTTACTTTAGTTTCTTTTGAATCTACTTGAATTGCAACTCTTTCTGGAGATTCCTTAACATTTGCAGAAGCCTGTGCCATTGGAGAAAGTACCCCAACAGAAAATGCTGTAGACGTTAGTATAATACCTAATTTTTTAAACTTACCCAAAATATCCCTCCTAAAATACTATTTACCATAATTATAATATACATTACCAAAAATAGAAATGATATTTACAGATTTTTTCCACTTTGAAGAAAATAGATTGGGCAACTCGCGATTTCTATATCTCCTAAAGCTTCTCATTTCTTCACCACATCAAAATTCGATCCAATTAATAACCAATTTTGCGGGAATGGTAGACCCAACTTCCAATAGCCTACTCCTCGAAGTTTGTACTGTTTGATTAAATTGAACTTCGCCTGAATGGATCTTGCATCCTCGAACCATACGATATGTGCTTTACCTTGCTCATCATAGTATTCAAAGAAAGGTGCCTGAGATCTCAAATCATACTGAATAGCGGCATTATATTTCTTAGCAATCTCGATAGCTGCTTGTGGACTAACTGCTTTTGCATATGGCCCCCCTTGTACAAAGGGCAGCGTCCAGTCATAGCCATATAAATTTTGTCCTAGTAAAATTTTGTTCCGAGGTATTTCACTTACTGCATATTTTACAACCTCCTCTACCTCTGGAAGTGGCGACACTGCCATAGGAGGCCCGGCAGAATATCCCCATTCATAAGTCATTAGCATAACAAAATCGACTATTTCGCCATGTGCCTTATAATCATGTGCCTCAGTCCACGGACCTCGCTCACTAGCACTTGTTTTGGGAGCGAGCGCTGTCGATACTGTATAGCCTTGTGGATGGAATCGGTTCACAGCTCTCCTTAAAAAATTGTTATACGCCTCGCGTTGATCGCCCGGCAAATGCTCAAAATCGAAATGTATATCTTTAACGTTTCCTAATCGCTTTGCCTCTTCAAGAATATTATCGAAGAGCAAATCCTGTACTGCTGTACTTTGAAAAATATCTCTTGCTAACTCACCACTAAAAGTAAAATCCTCCAAATTTGAGACAACCATTGCTAGAGAAGCTCCTGTATCATTAGCAATTTGCGGTACACCTTGACTTGGCGGTCTCTTAAGCGTCCCATCTCGTCTTGCCTCATAGCTAAACAAAGCAAGATAAGTTAAAAATGGACCCGCTTCTCTTGCCTGATTCAATAATGGTTCACTAACGGATGCCCCTCTCGGCTCTAAATACGCCAATGTTTCAGCTCTTGTTTTTGGTTGAGGTGGAATATAAAGTCTCAGACCCACTGATAAAGGTTGATTCGGGTTAATACCGTTTACTTGTGCGAGCGTTAAATAATTGATGCCAAAGCGTTGGCTAATAGTCCAAAGACTATCCCCTGGCTGCACATAATAAAAGCTCCCGACAATTGGAATCACAAGAGCTTGCCCTACAACTAATCGATTGGGTTCAGGAATTTGATTGGCATCTACAATTTTCTGAACTGTCGTCCCATAAGCCTGCGCAATCCCCCAGACAGAATCCCCTGCTCGTACAACATGTATTTGAATGTCAGTGCCTCCTTTGAAATATTAAACTGTCGATTCATTACAGTCATACTTAAATTACATTTACCCGAGTATTTTAAAAATAAACATCTTTTGCAATGAACCGGACAATACCAATTAATCTTATGACAATGGAAATAGCTTTATTCGGTTATTTGCTTCTAATAAAATTGATAAACAAAAAAGCATTCGTTGCATATAGACGCATCGAATGCTTTGATTTCCCTTATTTCAGCGAAGGGACCTTGTTTTCATTGATTTCTTTATAGTATTTATGACACGCTCGAAAATAGAATAGAAAAAAGAAATAAGCAAGTAACTGTGGTACATAACCTATAAAATGAACATTTTCTCGCATACTTGCATCAATATTTATTGAAAATGACTGTATGACAAAGCCACAAAGCATAAATGCTATAAACTTTTGATATGTTTTAAATGTTTTAGCTTCTAAAGGTTTATTTTTATGAATGTGCAATAATAACTGGAAAACAACGTACATAAAGACGATGAATAAAAATTGCATAAACTGTACCCCAATTTCCCCTAGCATCTTATAACCTAGCCATTGATCTAACTCCACAAAAAAAGATAATACGGCTAAAATAATGGCGAAATTTTTCGACCAACGCTTTAAATTATGAAATGATGGCAGTAAGTGGATACCATATGCAAAAAATAAATAGCCAATAAAATCTGGATAGATATCTGGTAAGCCAAAAAAACTTAAATCTATAAAAACACAGCACACACCGTTAAATAAATGTTCGTAAGGCTTTTTCATTATTTTATGCCTCCCTCTGTTGTTTTCATCAAATAGTTATCCTGTTGAATTTCATCTATATGATCTTGTTTACTATCATAGGATTCACTATAACTTGGTTGCACAATAGGTTCATCTATGTTTTGTTTCTCTGCATATACTAGGTTCCCAACAAATGTCAAGAAAGACAATGCGAACGTCATGTAGACAAGTTTTCCCCTCGTAAGCCCTTTATAATAAACGAACAAAATAAACAACAAGAGCGCAAGCAATAGAAAAATGACTACTAGATGTGTAAAGTTTTTCTCCTGATTGATGGTTAACTGTGCTGCATTTTTCAGTTCGAACGATTGCCCTCCACCAATCATGAAGACAAATAGAAGAACGGCTAATGTCACAGGAACGGTTAGGATCGTTGCAACAGTAAATCGTTTTGTTTTCTTTATATGACTCTTTTGTAGCTCTCTACGCAATTGATTGGAGAAATCTACATCCGGATCTTTATCAGGGCGTTTTTTTAATGCGTCAAATAACTCGTAATCACGTTCGTCCATCAATCATCCCTCCCTACCTTTTTTCGAAGTCTTGCCAGGGCTCGGTGAAAATCAACGCGCACTTTGACTTCCGAGATACCCAAAATTGCAGCTGTTTCCTGAATAGTGTAGTCTTTTAACATTCGGCAAATAATGATTGTTCGATCATGTGATTTTAACGTCATTAGTGCCTCTTGTACTGTTTCCCATTGTTCATGTAGTTCTACCATTTCTAGAGGCTCAGGAACTTCCTTTAACCCAGGCTGCCAGCTAAGTTTTTCTATTAATAGACGTTTTATTTTCTGCCTTCTATGTATGTCTACTGCTGTATTTCGTGCAATTGATATGATCCAAGTTTTTACTTTATCTTTATCCTTTAAATGATCTAACTGCTTCATCACTTTAAAAAACGTTTCTTGCGTAATATCCTCTGCCTCTTGCTTGCTATTTGTATAATAAAGCGCAAAATGATACACATCACGATAATAACAATCGTACAAATGTTCTATTTTCGATATATCCTTATGCAAAACTTCACCCCACTTTCTACACTCACAAATAAGTCGTCGCAACAATTTATTTGTTACACTTTTCCCAAATTTTTTTATACAACTAACGTAAAATGCCTCATTCTTTTCGCCATTTACTCTCTTGTATAATGAAGTTACTGTAAGGAGGTGTTAGATTGCGTTTATTTTACCAACAAAAAACAATCGGCAAAAAATCACGTAAACTTCAAAAAATTCCATTTACTATTGAAGAGCCTGTCTATACTTTGAAAGATTTACTTACGCAACTTGTAACACAAGAAGTTCAGAATTATAACGAAAAAGCACTGGATACTCCGCTCCATATTTATATTACTGATCAGCAGCTAGAGGAGGCAGTACAGCATGGAAAAGTACATTTTGGTGAGAAAAAAAATGCCTCTGTACAGTCTATAGACCAAGCTATATCGACAGTGCTTCAAGCCTTTGAAGATGAACTTTTCTTAGTACTCCATAATGAGGAACAATTGAATTCACTTACTACACCATTAACAATACAAGAAGACGATGTTTTTACATTTATTAAACTAACAATGCTAGCAGGACGCATTTGGTAAGGAGCGATTCTCATGACACTTACACATGAACAAAATGTACAATTGCAAAATAAAATAGATACTGCACCAATAGCTATTCAGCCACTAGCCACAGCATTGCTTCACTATATGGATAATCGTGATCATGATATTGAGCGACAAGTTGCTAAATTAAATGTCACAACACTTGAGGAGCTATTTGCTGGGCCACTATTCGATGTTCTTACACTCTTTTCTTCACAAGAGCGTGCACAAACTATTAAGAAACTGGCATTACGTTACGATACAGCAATGTTTCAGACCGGCTTTATGCGTAGATCATTTCGTTCTGCACAACCCGTACAGGACCACCTTTCTCAATGCTTACAATTAATTGAAGAAATGCTGACATTTGAAGAAATGAATCTGCAGGAATTACTGATAAATCACAATCAATTTGAGCATGGTTCTTACCCTAACTATAGCTCCTTTGTCATTAAAAATGAGAATACAAAGGTAATGCCCTTTAATGTTTTTGAACAAATGCTTGCTGAAGAACTGTCATTAGAAAACTCTGTTATTGAAGAAGCGGTTGAAAATATATTATTTGACGAGCATCAGGGTACCTTTTTTGGATACCCACTGATAAGAGGTATTTTCAAATCAACCAATACTCGTATGCATGAGGCACTTGGTAAACTATTAGTTGCTGCTGCACGGCAAGAGGGACTACGTCAAGCCATTGTAGAAAATATTGATCATGGTACTCTCGATGCGCAGCTGACAATTATGAAGCTTATTCAGGAGCATCAGCTCACTCGCTTCTCCTCCGTGATTCGCGCTGTCGATACATGGATGGGACTTGGCTATAATAGCTTCGAAAATCAAAAAGTAACAGAGGAAGTATTATCGTTAGCGATTCAAGCAATTGAAGACGACCAGTTCGCCGTTGAGCTACTAAAAAGTGAGCGAACGATCGATATTTACGTGGCACTTTGGGCAATTTCTACAAAGGATTACACGAAACTCGATACTATTTTGCCAGAGTTGTTAAACCGCGAAAAGCATATCCAGCTGACAACACTTGCATTTTTAAAAAATCTAGGGAAAACTTCCTTCACTGCACAGTATGTCAAGGATCTTATTTTAACAACGACGGATATTGAGCTATTTACATTTGCTTGGGGCAATTTCCTATATGCAAATAACTATATTAATAGTGAATATGCTAGAGATAACGATTGGGTTAAAGATTTACAAAAGTTCATGCAAGACAATACCCAGCTACAAGGTATTGAATACTCTCTATTTGAACAGCTTGAATGGGCAAAGAGCAAAATCACGAAAGATGGTATAACAATTACAGGAAAACCTTTATCATTCGTCTATGCACACTTGTCGTTAGAAGATTTAATTTCAACACAAATCATTTTAGCCCACCATTTACAAGATGAAGAGCTATTTCAACGTATTATTGCGGATGCAGATTCTTACTCTCCTACAAGTAGAATCGGTCTTCTTAATATTTATTGTCTTGACGATACTACGCAAGGAAAGCGCGATTTTCTATTTAGCGCTTTACGAGATCGAAGCTCCATCAATCGTTCCCTTGCGTTGAACAAAATACAATCACTAACACCTACAGACGATGAAGTTTTAAAAATTGAGGACCTTTTAGCGAATAAATCAGGCTCACTTCGTAAAGAAGCCATTTCACTCTTAAAGCTTCAGCCGCAAGAGAAAATATTGCAAAGTGCCGAACGACTCATACAGGACAAGAAGCAGTTGAAGCGACTTGGTGGGCTTGAGTTGTTGTTGGAAGCCTCTAAAGAATATCACTTAGCCAGTGAGCAAATAGCCACATTCTGTGACCTGCTTCCGAAAGTAACGAAGACAGAACAAGTGATGTTAGATCAATTGTTAACAAGTGATGTTCCAGAATATAACGAGGGCAATGGCTTTGGTTTATATACGCCTCACCCTCCTATTCAATACGACAACATCACTAATATTGATATAAAGATGAACGGTATGGAAGCATGGCAGCAGCTTGTTCCTTTATATATACAGGAAACAATGCCACTGGAAAAATTCTTTAATTACAATGTAGAGAAGCTGTTGTTAAAGCTTGAACAACTTATTCAACTATTGGATGCTAATGCCCACTATGAGTACGAGACATATCAATGGAATGATACGCCGATTACAACAACATTAGGGCAAACATTTAACATCGTTGCTGCGAAAACAGAAAATAATCGAAATGCAAGTCTCGATGTATATCCGATACCAGATGAAATTCTCCAGTGGATAAAGAGGTCCAAATTCAGTACAGAGGATTTAGCTTATTTTAACTTTTATAACAATCTATCTGAACATCCTGCGGTACATGAACTGAGCGAAGCAGCACAAACCTTAATCGCTCCATTCTTTAATTATGCAGAAATAAAAGAATTTGTTGCTAAGTTTAACAACTTAAAGTATCAGCGAACATTGGAACGAATTTTCACTGTACTTTCCCAAGATTTAGATAATGTCTCTGGAGAGCAGGCGCTTCATAAAGAGGCTGTCGCATTACTAACACAGCATGCACCTGAGTTTAATGCTTTTGAACAAGCAATCGGTATTATGCTTCAGCTTTTAACACAAATATCGGCCGAGCAGTGGAAGCTTGAGGTACGAGAGAGGGACTATTATTATAGCTCTACTTCAACTATAGTAGCTTTAGATGTTATTGGTACTTTTGTTCATCGATGCTTCTCTGACTATACGACTTACGGTGAATATGTCAAAATGCTTGCCATTAACGAAGAGTTAACAAAGAGGAAGCAGACAGAGCAATATAGCCCAACTATATACAATCTAAACCTATTCCAATATTTAGATGCTTGTAAAGCAGGCTTGTTCACTACGGATCATTTATTTGAAACCATCTTCACAGATACATTAGCCTCTGAAATACTTGGTGCACCAAGTAAATTAACGGAGCGTTATCAACAGTCATTTGAAGACTTATCGAATCTCTTTGCTGTTCGTGAGCAGGCCATTGATCGCATTTTAGAGATAGAGCTTATGCGTGGTGATATTCCTACAGCAGTAACGAAACTCGCTAGTAGAATTTCTTATATAGAGGGTATTGATTATTTCTTAAAGATTTTACAAGCATTAGATGGTGAAAAGCTTGCTCGTGGCTATATTTGGCAAGCGGAAACGAAAAAGGATGTTTTTTCTCGCCTACTTGCAAGCTGCTATCCTAAAAAGGAAGAAACTGCGCAGCAATTAAAAGATGCGTGGGAAAAAACAGATATTTCAAAAGAACGCTTAATTGAAGCGATGATGTATAACCAACATTGGGTCGACCTTGTTAGTGACTTGATTGATTGGGAAGGATTAAAAGAATCAGCATGGTACTTTATCGCCCATACAACCGACTATTTATCAGACTTTGCTAAAGATCAGATTGCTCTTTTCTCAAGCATTACTGCTGATGACTTCCGTGATGGTGCATTTGATTTAGCTTGGTTCCAAAGTGCGTATCAAACAATAGGCGCCAAAAATTTCAAGATTGTATATGATGCAGCAAAATATGCATCGGAGGGAGCTAACCACCGTCGAGCACAGCTTTATGCAGATACAGCAATAGGCAAGCTTAGTCCAGAACCGTTAATGGAAGAAATTCGTGATAAACGCAATAAAGATAAACTACGTGCACTCGGACTTATTCCACTAAAAAAATCGGATCAACAGGATGCGCTAACACGCTATCAATTTATCCAACAGTTTTTAAAGGAAAGCAAACAATTTGGTGCACAGCGTCGTGCTAGTGAAGCACGTGCAGCCAGTATTGGGCTCGAAAATTTAGCACGAAATGCAGGAGATGGCGAAACAACACGCTTCACATGGCGCATGGAACTAGCCGCCTTTACCGATATCAAGCATTTATTCGATGCACAACAAATCGAACATATTACTGCACAGCTACAAATTGATGAAGATTCAAATGTTACGATGATCGTTGAAAAGGATGGGAAGCGACTAAAAAATATTCCTGCTGCACTAAAAAAACATGCGCAAGTTGTAGAATTGCAGGAGGCAAGAAAAGAATTACAGGAGCAATATAAAAGAGCACGCCCAGCACTCGAACAGGCAATGGAGCTTGAAACTAAATTCTTTGCCGAAGAGCTGATCAATTTATTAGAGCACCCGATTTTAGCTCCACTTCTCCAAAAACTCATCTTTAAAAAAGAAGAACATGTAGGATGGCTAACTAAGGATGGTCTAAAGCTACTAACAGACGACATAGTATCGCTTGCTCCTACAGCTATATTAACAATCGCCCATCCGTATCACCTACTGCAAAGTGGACAATGGCGACAATGGCAAGCTACTATGTTCGAACACGAAATAAAACAGCCATTTAAGCAAATATTCCGTGAGCTGTATGTAATAAATGCAGATGAACAAGGACAAAAAAGATCATTGCGTTATGCGGGACATCAAGTAAATCCTTCTCAAACGGTTGCACTCCTAAAAACACGGGGTTGGCAAATTAGTTATGATGAAGGACCACGAAAAGTGTATTACAAAGAAAACATCGTTGCCTCCTTGTATGCGCAGGCAGATTGGTTTACACCAGCAGAAATCGAAGCACCGGCTATTGAAGGTGTCTATTTCTACAATCGATTAACTGGTAAAGACCTAGTATTAGATGACATTCCTGCAACGATATTCTCAGAAGTGATGCGAGATATTGACCTCGTTGTAAGTGTTGCACATGTCGGTGGTGTTGATCCTGAAGCGAGCCATTCTACAATTGATATGCGTAGTGTCATTGTAGAAGAATTAGCGAAGCTATTAAAGTTAACAAATGTCGAAGTGAAAAAGCAGCATGCACTTATTGAAGGCAAACTTGCTAGCTATTCATTGCACTTAGGCAGTGGCGTTGTCCATCAAGTGGGCGGTTCAATGATTCCAATAATCGCCGTACCATCTCAGCATCGCGGACGCATTTTCTTACCAATGGTGGATGATGATCCGCGTACAGCCGAGATTATGTCAAAGCTTTTACTGTTAAGTGAGGATACAAAAATTAAAGATCCAGCTATTTTAGGACATATTCGTAGCTACGAGCAAATGCGCTAAAGCCTCATGTGCACAAAAACAGGAAACGGTCGCTAGATGATTTTCGTCACCTGTTGTTAAAATTGCAATGCCCTCCATTTAAATATTGGAGGGCATTTATAGTGTTGAAAACAAACTGGTCAGGAAGATCTTTGTGAATGTTGTGGTTCTTTAACATAAAGGTGATTTATTAAGGTGTCATAGTATAGCTCTTCGGCAAAACGAAGCGCAGCAAAAACAGATATACAATCGCCCTAACTGTTATAAGTCTATTATGAAGAGCAACCATTTGTTCACTTTTGAAATGCATAGATTTTATAAAAGTTCTACACTATTGCTGATTGTAGTGGAAGGCTACTCGACTCCCGTGGGAAAGCGAGACAGGCGAGACCCTGCACGAAGCGAAGCGGAGGAAGCGGCTCGACGCTCGCCCACAGGAAAGCGAGTAGCCTGGAACGGAAATCATCATTCACATAGATTATCTTAGCCATTTTGTTTTTCATTGTACATCTGATTTAATCATTTCAAATAAAAACGGCACATTCGTTCCGCGTTGTAACGAATTACAGCCCTCCATTAAAAAAGACCAGCTCATTTTCATTTTTTCTTTATACGGAAGCTCTGCGTTAACTGGAAGAAATTCTGTTAAATATTCTTCTATGGAACTCGATAAACTTTCCATAAATTCATCAGCTTTTTGCACCTTTTCCGTTGCTACTTCATTGCGCTCATCCCATAGTACATGTTCCAAGTTTGTAGAAAAATAAAATAGCTGATACGGTATTTTTAATCGTTGAATGCTAAAATGATCATTCGCTACAAGGATTTTGGCATTATTCGCCTTCATTTCATTACGTTGCTCGATTTGCTCCTTACGCTTCTCAGATTTCACCAATATTGCATCTTCTGTGTAATGTAACTTCCCCTCAATATCTTCCTTCACCTTGACAAATTCAGGGGCGATAAAGCAACCATCTGCATCTGTAATATGAACAACAGCAGTTAAATCCTTCGCTAAAAACTTATACTTCTCCAAATAGTTCTGAATCACTCGTGCAACACTATTTTTAATATTAGGTATTCGTCCCTTAGCATCCCACTTCGTTAAAATATCCTCCCGTTGTACATCGAAACGAATCGTGGAATTTGCAAAATGTTCATCCAGATAATCCTCCAAAACAATTTGCTCCGTCTGTCCCTCTACAATGATTAAAAGAACCTTTTTAGTCACGCTGTACACCCGCTTTTCTAAAGGCACGCTTAATTTTAAATGTCTTCGTTTCCTTATATACTTCTTCATCCTGTCCGCCCAACTGAATTGCACGTAAATAAACATCTCGAGCATTATTGACCTCTTTAATACCCTTTAGCTGTATATAACGACGATCCTCATTCGTTGTCGTGAACCATAAGTTTTTAATAGCTAGCACCTCTAACACACGTAAATTATGAGACGTAAAAATAAGCTGACCTTTTCCGCCCTCATCAATCACTGTTAACAACTCGCCTAACAAATATTCAAAAACACCAGAATCTAATTCATCAATTATTACACAAGCATTTGGGTTGTTATAAACGGCAATGAGTACACTGAGTACAGAAATAATTTTCAAAATTCCCTCTGACTCTGTCCGTAGTGGTAATTCGCGTTCCCCTCGCTGCGATAAAAATTCAAAACGGATTCCTTTTTCCCCGTTATCCATAGTTTGTTTTGTAAGCACATTAATCTTTATAGACAGACCAGGAATAATCGCGGATAATACTTGATTACTTTGCTCTATTACTTCACATAACACGTAAAATGCATCCTCAGGCAATAACGCTGGCCCCTTCAAATTATAAGGGATAGAACCACGAGTTTTTTCAAGATGAATACTAAAGGGCATACTGCGCTCTTCATATAACGGTGCGATATTTTGATTATTAACGACATGTAAATCCCGATTAAAATCTATTGCTAAATTATGAATCAATTGCATTTCTAGCTCTGACAACCTGTCCTGTAATAATGGCTTTAAATCTTTGTGAAAGATAAAGGACATATATTGTTTTTTAGCTAATTGATGAGTGACTAGTAATTGGATACGCGTTTTTTCATTCATATCAGAAAGATTTGCTTTACGTAGTTGTATGCATTCCTCTGTAACATTAATTAGAATCTTTGAACGCTTCCCTTTCTCATTTTCTCTGTAAGCTAAACGTTCAACCGTTGTGTACAGTCTGTTTTGATCTTCTTGTAACTCTACATAATAATTGAGAAAAAATGTGCCAAATTGATTTTCTACTAGAAACTCGAACTCAATACTTGCCATATCCTCCCCTGCCATAATTAATTTCTTTTCCTGAGATGGTAATTTAATTTCAGCAATCCAGCCGGAGATAAGTGCCTTTAACAAGCCAAACGCATCAACAATAGTTGTTTTCCCAGAACCGTTTTGTCCATATAAACCTACAACATTGGGTTTAAAAAACGTCTCGAAATTTACCGCTAAAATAATTTCACCATGTCGTACATTTCGTAAATTTTGTATCTTTATTTTTTTGATTTTTATAATTGTCATCTCACTAAACATCCTTTAATGATATTTTCTTCTATTATAATTAAAATCGATATATTTTATAACAACTTCTATTTTAAAGACTGATATCATTAGCTATTATTCACTCCTAGTTTAAAGCCTATGACAATCATAATAGTGAGCATATGTTAGAAAAGAAAAAATGAAGAAAGGTGTGTTTCATTGTTCAATCCTAGATTAACTCCCGAAGATGACAATTTTGATGTTAACATTCCGTATCACCCTAGCATGCTTCCTGGTAGCTCCTATCCACCTTCATATCCGTCTCAACC
Source organism: Lysinibacillus sp. RS11 (assembly GCF_042019215.1). Classification (NCBI taxonomy): domain Bacteria; kingdom Bacillati; phylum Bacillota; class Bacilli; order Caryophanales; family Bacillaceae; genus Lysinibacillus; species Lysinibacillus sp. RS11. The sequence goes on from NZ_CP168124.1 coordinate 4,348,875, forward strand.
ATACCCATCGCGTCCTTCGATGCCATATCCATCACAACCATATCCTTCGCGTCCTTCGATGCCATATCCATCACAACCTTATCCTTCGCGTCCTTCGATGCCATATCCATCACAACCTTATCCTTCACATCCTTCAATGCCATATCCATCACAACCATATCCTTCGCGCCCTCCGATGCCATATCCATCACAACCATATCCTTCGCAACCTTCAATGCCATATCCTTCGCAACCATATCCTTCGCGCCCTCCGATGCCATATCCAGGCGGGCAATATCCTAGTTTCCCAGGGTTAAACTTACCAGGAATGCAAGATATGTTACCTGGCATGTTTGGTAATCCAAGGTAAATAACTATAACAAAAAAGGCTATCCATACGTTCAAATACGAACTAGTGGATAGCCTTTTTATCTATTACACGAAAGGATTTCCCCTTCCCCCATAAAATAAAGCCTTGAAATTTTCTACCTATATTTTAATCATTTGAAATCAACTTAGATAACGACTCTCAAGTCATTTCATATTAGTAAAAAGTTATTTTTTAGTAAAATTATCCACATCAAAAGGATTCATACGGACTAAAAACCTAATCTTTTATTTTAATTCCGAAGATCTACAGTTGAAATAGTAAGTTCTTTGGGTTGTGAATCATATTTTATGTAAGTATAGTTGTTTATTGTCAGGGTATAAATGGATTAATTTACATTCATATTTTTTTGAGTAAAAAGGAACATAAATTTTCATGATTAATTACATCGAACTGTCAATTGTCGCGAGCTCTTCTCGTTACATTCGACTATCACATCAACGATTGTCCCTTTTTTTATCTAAAATATGTTTTGTATATAATTTTAGGAGGAAGAGCATGAAGACAAGCAAGCAAAAGCATATGTCCATCAGTAAGAAATTAACGGCTATAACGTTAAATATCTTATTACTATATGGATTAGTTACTTTAGGTCTTTCCTATTATATAGTGAAAGGCAGCAATTTAAAAAATATGGACCTATCCCTTCATGATCAAGGAATGATTCTATCAAAGACTATAGATTTAAAAACATTGCAATCTGTATTGCAGGAACCTAATGCTAGTAACCCAGATGTCCTTCGTTTGACAAAAGAAATGGATGCTGTAAACAATCAATCAGATCTGATTACGAATCTTTTTCTCATTACAGTAGATGGAGAAAAAATAAATGCACCGGTTCTTTCGTCTAGTGTACTTAATGAAGGAGCTGAATATAATCAGGATATGATAGAAATGGGTCTATCTTCAGATTTCCTTGCAAAGATTAAAGAGGTTTTTAAAACAAAGGAAGCTACAGCTACTGAAATATATAGCGATGAGTATGGTAGCTATAAAACAGGACTCACACCAATTTTGGATGAAAATGGATCTATCTTAGCTGCTTATGCAATGGACTACGATGTATCAAAGGTAACTGCTAAGGCAATGTCAGAAGTATTATGGACTCTTGTAGTTACAGTTATTTTCTTAATTGGTTCTTCCATTGCAGTTTTCTCGCTTGTAACAAGAAAATTAACACCTATCCAACAACTTTCTCTACAATCTAAAAAGGTAGCAGAAGGTAATTTAGAGCTTGAGCCTTTACCTGTATCATCAACAGATGAAATTGGCCTCCTAACGAAAAACTTTAATTCCATGATTGAGAATTTAAGAACCGTTAATAAAAGTGCGGCAAATGTCTCTACACACGTTTCAAATTCTGCCAATATTTTATCAGCCAATATGCTGGAAGCGACAGATTCTTACAATAGTATAGCTTCATCCATGCAAGAGATCGCTGGGGGCGCTGATTTACAAGTACAAAAGGCAAAAGAAAGCGCCATTACAATTGAAGAAATGAGCATTGGTATTCAACGACTTGCCATGACATCAAATCAAATTTCAGAGTCCTCTATCCTTACTTCAGAAGAAGCTGAAAAAGGCAATGAATCTACTAATAAATCTGTCGCCCAAATGAATGTCATTAGTAAAGCTGTCAATCAATCTGCAGCATCTGTAAAAATGCTTGGTGAGCATTCAGGTAAAATTGAAGAAATCGTCGGTATTATTACAGGTATCGCTTCCCAAACGAATTTACTAGCGCTAAATGCAGCAATAGAAGCTGCTCGCGCTGGAGAAGCTGGAAGTGGCTTCGCTGTTGTAGCAGATGAAGTTCGCAAGCTTGCCGAGCAATCAGAGGCGTCGGCTCGTGAAATTTCCACGCTTATCTCCCATATCCAACATGATACGAATGAATCTGTCAATGTAATGAGACTAGCTGTGGAAGAAGTGGACAATGGTTTAATGATGATTAATGATTCTGAACAGTCGTTTAGTCAAATTTTAACTTCCATTCATCATGTTACTGGACAAATTCAAGAACTATCTGCAACGATCGAAGAAATGGCTGCGGGTATGGAGGAAGTAACTTCTGCCGTTAAAGATATGGAAGATTTCTCGGTAACTTCGAGAGATAATACGAGAGCAGTAGCCGAAACGTCTGCATCGCAACTTAACACTGTGCAGAGAGTTTCTGAAGAAGCTCAAGTGCTGAATGACTTATCAAGCGAATTATTAAATGTTGTCAACACATTGGAAGTGAAATAAGGTGAAACTTCATTCAGAGGGAGGGGTTCCCTCTGAATGTTAGTTAAACCAATCAGGCAGTTACATGTGGGATAAAAATGAAAGGAGCTGTCCTATAAGTAGAAGTAAGGCATTTTTTCTTGATTAGGCATCCCGCAGCGATTCGAGGGCTTTTATCAGCGATTTCGTACCCTTTATCAGCGATCGTCAACATTCTATCCATTAAAGCATAAAAAAGAGGCTGGGACAGAACTCGATTATTTTGAAAAATAGCGAAAACAGATAATAACTTTTTCGCTTCAATGAGTAGATTGTTCCTTCCTAAATCAAAAAAATGTTAGACCGATGCAATCGGTCTAACATTTTTTCTTTTTGTCCCAGCCTCTTTAAATTGGCTAGAGCCGTAGATTACATCATTCCTGGCATGCCGCCCATACCAGACATATCTGGCATTGCTGATGCTGGTTCTGGGATGTCTGCTACTACTGCTTCTGTTGTTAAGAATAAAGCTGCCACAGATGCTGCGTTTTGTAGAGCTGAGCGAGTTACTTTCGCTGGGTCTACTACGCCCGCTTCCATCATGTTTACCCATTCGCCTGTTGCAGCGTTGAAGCCTACACCGATTTCTTCACGTTTTAGGCGATCCACGATAATTGAACCTTCAAGACCTGCGTTGTTAGCGATTTGACGAACTGGTTCTTCTAATGCACGTAGAACAATTTTCACACCAGTTGCTACGTCACCTTCTTCTGCATTTGCAACTTTTTCAACTGCTGCATATACGTTAAGAAGTGCCGTACCACCACCTGATACAATCCCTTCTTCAACTGCTGCACGAGTTGAGTTAAGAGCGTCTTCAATGCGAAGTTTGCGTTCTTTTAGTTCTGTTTCTGTTGCAGCACCAACTTTAATTACTGCTACACCGCCTGCTAATTTTGCAAGACGTTCTTGTAATTTTTCTTTATCGAACTCTGAAGTTGTTTCAGCAAGCTGTGCACGGATTTGACCAATACGACCTTCGATTGTCTCTGCACCGCCAACGCCTTCTACGATTGTTGTATTGTCTTTTGTAACAACAACCTTTGCAGCGCGACCAAGTGATGTAATATCAGCGGATTTAAGGTCTAAGCCTAATTCTTCTGTAATTACTTGACCGCCTGTTAAAATTGCGATATCTTCTAGCATTGCTTTACGACGGTCACCAAATCCTGGAGCTTTCACCGCTACAGCATTGAATGTACCACGCAGTTTGTTCACTACAAGTGTTGCAAGAGCTTCACCTTCAACATCTTCAGCGATCAGTAACAGTGGACGACCTTGTTGTACCACTTGCTCTAATAATGGTAATACTTCTTGGATGTTTGTAATTTTTTTATCAGTAATTAAAATGTAAGGGTTGTCTAGTACCGCTTCCATTTTGTCTGTGTCTGTTACCATGTAGTGTGATGCATAACCACGATCGAATTGCATACCTTCAACTACATCTAGCTCAGTTGTGAAGCCTTTAGATTCTTCAATAGTAATAACACCATCGTTACCAACACGTTCCATTGCTTCTGCAATTAATTGACCTACTTCATCATCAGCAGCAGAGATTGCCGCAACTTGTGCGATTTCCTCTTTGTTACTTACTGGACGAGAAATAGCGTGTAATTCTGTAAGAGCTGCTGCAACTGCTTTGTCGATCCCTTTACGAATGCCTACAGGGTTTGCACCAGCTGTTACGTTTTTCAAGCCTTCACGAATAATTGCTTGTGCTAATACTGTTGCAGTTGTTGTACCATCACCAGCAATTTCGTTTGTTTTAGAAGCAACTTCTGCTACTAATTTTGCCCCCATGTTTTCATATGGGTTTTCTAATTCGATTTCTTTTGCAATTGTTACACCATCATTTGTAATAAGTGGTGAACCGAATTTTTTTTCTAACACTACATTACGACCTTTAGGCCCTAGAGTAATCTTTACTGCGTTTGCTAATTTATCTACACCTTGTAACATTAATGAACGAGCGTCTTCTGAAAATTTAATATCTTTTGCCATTTGAATTTACCCTCCTGGAATGGAATATTCGTTAAGCTTTATAAATATATATTTATATTAATCTCGCCTCAGTGTAATTGTCATGACAAACACTAAAGGCATTAACTTTTTCAAGTTAATTTAAGTTATTCAATAATTGCAAGAATATCACTTTCGCGTAAAATTAGGTATTCATTACCTTCATACTTAACTTCTGTACCTGAATATTTAGAGAAAATAATGCGGTCGTCAACTTTAACGTCAAGCTCAACACGTTGCCCGTTCTCTAATATACGACCTGTCCCAACTGCTACAACTTTACCTTCTTGCGGTTTTTCTTTTGCAGAGTCTGGCAGTACAATACCGAATGCAGATTTTTCTTCTACCTCGATTAGTTGGATTACAATACGATCTCCTAGTGGTCTTAACAAGTGAAACAACCTCCTAATAAATAATATATGTTGATTTATTAGCACTCTATCTAGTCGAGTGCTAACACAATTATTATGATAATCAATCACACTTTCTTTTGCAAGTCAGAACTACGAAAAATTTTGTTTTCTTTCCATATTCCTCTACAATAGAAAGGTAGCATAATGAATGGAAAGGATTTTGACTGTGACTACTTCTCAAAAAATAAATAAACATAAAAAAACAGCCCTATATGTTTTACTGATTTATATTCTCATGCAAATATCAGGCAGATGGCTGTTAATACCGTTTCACAAGCTTGTTATGAGTACAACCGGTTTACCTTCTGAGCAAGCCGCTCCGCTTACGCAAGGCTGGTATATCGCACTTAGCTTTGCCATTGCGTTAATTTTAATTTTAATCCTAACTTCTCGCGATAAAGCATTTTGGGCTATTTATAAAGGAAAGAAAGAAACCATACCACTTACAATTGTATGGGGAATTATTGGTTTCTTCTTAGTTTTCTTTGGTCAAATGATTGGCGCTGCTATCGAAATGACTGTATTCGGTATCCAAGGTGGGTCACAAAACACAGCTGATATTGTAGCTATTGCGAAAGGTGCTCCTATTACAATACTAGCAATTGTCGTCTTTGGCCCAGTTTTAGAAGAGTTCGTCTTCCGTCGTGTTATTTTTGGATCACTTGTCCAAACAACTAATTTTTGGGTAGCCGCAATCGTAAGTGCCATTTTCTTCGGACTTATTCATTTCGACTTCACACATATTTTGCTTTATACAATTTGTGGATTGATTTTTGCCTTCTTATATCACAAAACAAAACGCATTTGGACGTCCATTATCGCCCATGTCATGCTTAATGGATTTGTGACATTTGTACAAGTGTTTGCAGAACCATTACAAAAGTTTCTTGAAGAACTCGAAAAAATGCAATAAAATTCAGTGGGAATTTTCTTCCCACTGATTTTTTAGATTCTAACCTATTCTTTTATAACAAAAAAGCTCGATGCTATTATCTCGCATCGAGCTTCCACTATTTATTTTTGATTCAATTCTTCTATTTGTCGTCGCTGCTGTTCAAGTGCCTCTTCAACCTGGCGTTTTTGCTCAGCTTCCTGCTCTTCCTTCAAACGTATTTCCTCTGATTTCAAGTATTTCTTGTACCCAATACGCGAAATCACAATGCTAATTTCATAGAGCGCAAACAATGGTACTGAAACCATTAAATGTGAAGCCAATTCAGGTGGTGCGATAATAGCGGCACACACAAATAAACCAAAGTACGAATATTTACGAATACGAATTAGTAAATCAGGATTCAATATCCCTATACGTGAAAAGAATAAAATAACAACCGGCAATTGGAAAAGGAAACCAAAAGGTATTGTAAGCTTAAATAAAAATGTAAAATACTCATGTATTCCTATTGTTTGCTGAATCTCCAACTCGACCGACAAATTCATCATGAATTTTATGACATAAGGGAATAATAAATAGAATGAAAAGGATAGCCCTGCGATAAACAATAAAAATGAATACGGTATATAGCTTAAGGTTGCTTTTCGTTCTACGTCCCTTAATCCTGGGCTAATAAACGACCACAGTTGATACATTAACACTGGTGATGAAAGGATAAATGCAATTAAAAAAACAACTTGTAAATAAATCGCAAGTGGTGTTACTACATCAAATGCATGAAGCTCTATATTATAATTCGCTCCAGTACTTTGAAGGTATTTAACAAGCGGCTTTGCCACAAAAAAGCCGCCAACCATAGCGAGAACAAAGAAAACGGCAACAATGAAAAGCCGTTTTCTTAATTCTTCTATATGCTCAATGACAGTTAGATCTTTTGGATTCATTCCTCAAACATCCTAACTTACTTATCTAGTTCTTTCTTTTTCTTGTCATCATCATCTTCATCGGCTAAACCTTTAGTAGCATTTTTGAATTCACGTAATGTTGAACCGAATGCTTTACCCAGCTCTGGTAACTTCTTAGGACCAAAAATTAGTAACGCGACAATTCCGATAATAATGAGGCTCATAGGACCAATACTACCCATTACAGCCACCTCCTCTTTATATCCATCATTTTAACGCATATTTCGTCATTTTGCTAACTAATTATATGTGAAAGTTTTTCGTCACTCTCTCATTTTATTTCATGCTTACATTTGACAGAAACTGTGAACTATACTATCCATCGGAGGCTTTGGGCCAACGTGATGTTGGTCACTCAGTCGTGTGTTGTTGTTGTTGTTGTTGTTGTTGCTGTCGCTGCGCTTTCGCACAGATAAAACCGTGTTGCTGTCGCTGCGCTTTCGCACAGATAAATTGCCACAGGACGTGGCGTTCTTAGACTGAGTTCCTCTATTTGAGCGGTTCTTTATACACTCGCTGAAAGAAGCTAAATATGTACATTTTTCACTCTTCCTGATTGCGAATTAAATAAATAAGCGCTTGCAATTCTACCGATAAATCGATTGTTAAAAGCTGCATTCTATCTGGCACCGTTAACCGCTCTGGCGTAAAGTTTAAAATACCCTTTGCATTCATTGCCGCTAATCTATCAGCCATTTTCTGTGCAGAGCGTGGTGAAACTGTTAAAATCGCAAGCTCTGCTCCATATTCTGCATACTTTTCTTCTAACAAATCCGGATGAAAAACAGGAATATTGCTGATCATCTTCCCGTCCTTTGGTGCCTTTGAATCAAAAGCCACCACAATATGAGTATTGTGATTTTTTTGGAAATTATATTTTAATAAAGCGCTACCTAAATTCCCTACACCAATTAACGCTACTTTTGTCGTTTCGTGCTGATCGAGTGTTTGACTAAAAAATTTTAATAGATGCTGCACATCATAGCCGTAACCCTTTTTGCCAAGAGCACCAAAATAAGAAAAGTCACGGCGAATAGTTGCAGAATCAATTTTCATCGCTTCACTCAGTTCCTTCGACGAAATACGTTCCATGCCTTCTTGTGCAAAGTTTTGGATAAATCGATAGTAAAGAGGAAGTCTTTTTGTAGTGGCTTGTGGAATTTTTAATTCTTGTTTCAAACTTTCTCCTCCTTAAAATGTCTCAGTTTGAATGTACTTAGCTAGTAATTTTAATACATGCATCATTAACTATATATATAAATATTAATATCCACTAGAGTATTTCCCTTTAGTTAATGGCGCTTTTTACGCCACTAACTAAAGGGAAATCGTTTCAATCTTACATGACAGCTCGGAATAAGTAAAGCATCGACATTGCAAGCGAATCGCTCATCCATTACACTAAGGAAGAATTGAGGTGTCAAGAATGATTGTTTTACAGGTCAATCAACTATATAAATCCTTCCTTGCAGATGAAATTTTAAGTGGCGTAAAATTAGAGGTTCAACATCGTGACCGCGTTGCATTAGTGGGACGTAACGGTGCTGGTAAGTCCACTTTACTTAAAATAATTGCTGGTCAAATGTCATATGACTCAGGCGATATTATTATCCCTAAAGGTGTGCAGATTGGATATTTGGAGCAGCATGCTGGGTTAAACTCAACGTTATCGATTTGGGACGAAATGATGTCAATTTTTGAACCAATTATCGCACAAGAAAAAACACTTCGGTCACTTGAACAACAAATGGCCGATCCAACTGTCTATGAAAACCCTTCTTTGTATGCAAAAATAATGTCCGAATACGATCAATTACAACATAATTTTAAGGATGCAGGTGGCTATCAATATGAATCTGATACACGCTCTGTGCTTCACGGCATGCAATTCTATCCTGAAGATTATGAAAAACCAATAAGCTCATTATCAGGGGGTCAACGAACTCGTTTAGCTCTAGCTAAGCTCCTCTTAAGTAAACCTGATTTATTAATACTCGATGAGCCTACTAACCATTTAGATATTGAAACCCTCTCCTGGTTGGAATCCTATTTAAAAGGCTATGAAGGGGCTATTTTAATTGTTTCCCATGACCGCTACTTCTTAGACCAGGTTGTTTCCATTGTCTACGAAGTTTCTCGTCACCGCGTCACAAAATATACAGGCAATTATAGTGCCTATTTAGACGAAAAAGCGAAAAATTATGAGCGTGATTTAAGGTTATATGAGCGTCAGCAAGATGAGAAAGCAAAGCTTGAGGATTTTATCCAAAAAAATATTGCTCGTGCTTCTACTACTAAAATGGCACAAAGTCGTCGTAAAATGCTTGAACGAACAGAATGGATGGAATCTCCTGATGGCGATGAAAAGTCCGCAAGCTTCGGTTTTACCATCGAACGTCAAAGTGGGAACGATGTATTATCTATTGATATCTTAGCTGTTGGTTATGGTGATAAGAAAATATCAAAAGGTATCACATTACGTGCATTCCGCGAAGATCGCATTGCACTTGTTGGGCCAAATGGTGTTGGTAAATCAACTTTATTAAAGACCATCGTAAAAGATTTACCATCACTTTCTGGAGAAATTCGCTATGGCACAAATGTTCAAATTGGTTATTATGATCAAGAACAGGCAAAACTATCGAGCAATAAAAGTGTTCTAAAAGAGCTGTGGGATGAATGGCCTTTAATGAATGAAAAAGATATTCGAACGGTGCTAGGTCGTTTTTTATTCAGTGGAGATGATGTAGATAAAATCGTATCCTCTTTATCTGGTGGTGAAAAGGCAAGACTTGCACTAGCTAAATTAATGATGCAAAAGTCAAATTTCTTAATTCTCGATGAGCCTACCAACCACTTAGACCTAGATAGTAAAGAGATACTGGAAAACGCGCTTATTGATTATCCTGGGACACTCTTATTTGTATCGCATGACCGATATTTCATCAATCGAATTGCTACTAAAGTGATTGAGTTGTCTGGCGATGGTTCCTTTGAATACTTGGGTGACTATGACTATTATCTTGAGAAAAAACAGGAGCTTTTAGAAATTGAACAAATGAAAGCTGCCGCCCAACCTCAAGCTAAAACAGAGATACTTGAGAAGTCCTCTACCTCTAAAATTGATAAAGAGGCTAAAAAACGTGAGCGCCAAATTAGACGCTCCATTGAAGAACTAGAAGGAAAAATGCAGGAAGTAACTATTGATATAGCTCGTTTAGAAGAAGCGCTTTGTGATCCAGAAATTTTCACAGACCACGAAAAAATTACTCAGCTTCAGGGAGAATTATCAACTGTTAAGGAACAGCATGAGCTTTTTGAAATGGAATGGCTTGAGCTAAATGAAGAACTTGAAAATATTATTTTATAAAAGAAAACTTTACTCAGTGGGAGGTTAACTGCAACTTATTGCGGGACAAACCTTATAAGCCATGTGCCTTGTCACATGGCTGTTTCCTTTACTCGCCTCTATTTTTCATATATATTGGTCAAGTGCTATTTTTCAACAAAAAATGCCCACAACTTTATACACACAATAAATATAGTAATACCAACATATCAACAGACTTTTCCACATTGTCCACAATTAAAAATTATTTTACCCACATCTATTTGTGTAAAACACGCTACTATATATTGAATAATCACAAGTTATACACAAGTTATCAACATTTTGTGCATAAGTACGGATGTTCGCTGTTTTATTTTCCATCTTACCTGTGGATAATTTTCTGAAAAATTTGTCAATAGCGCTCTTTTTATTGAATTCATAATTTTCTTATCGACAATTTTTTTCACAAAAGCAAAAAGAGGTATTTTAGAATCAAATCTAAAACACCTCTTTTTCTATAATCAATTATGCCTCAGCATAATGGCGGCCGAAATCTACTTTGTGATTAGGTCTGAAAGAAGTTAAACCCAGGATTTCAACTCCATCCCAGGGCGACCATTCATTGATAAATTACCGCGAATACCTGCTTCAAACATTGGTGTTGCTGCTGCCCCTATCATAGCTGCATTATCTGTACACAGTTTTAATGGCGGCACATAAACCGGGATCCCTTCTTCCGCAAATACAGAATCAAGTGATGTACGCAAGCCCTTATTAGCCGCTACACCTCCAGCTGCAATAACCTGTTTCACTTTATATTGACGAGCTGCTCTTAATGTTTTCGCTGTTAGCACTTCAACTACACTATCTTGAAACCCTTTGGCAACAGCAGTAGGAGAAATCTCTTCTCCACGCTGATCCATATTATGTTTATAATTAATAACGGCTGATTTCAGACCGCTAAAGCTAAAATCATAAGAATCTTCCTCTAACCACACTCTTGGGAAGGTTACGGCCTCATCCCCCTCATGTGCTAGCTTATCAATACGCGGACCACCTGGATACGGTAAGCCTAAGACACGCGCAACCTTATCATAAGCCTCACCAGCAGCATCATCTCTCGTCTCTCCGATGACTTCAAAAGAGCCGTGTTCCTTCATATAAACTAGCTCTGTATGGCCACCTGATACGACAAGTGTTAATAATGGGAATTCCATTGGCTGCACGAGTGCATTAGCATATATATGTCCTGCTATATGATGCACACCGATAATCGGTAAATTGTTGGCAAATGCAAAAGCCTTCGCAGCATTAATCCCAATTAACAATGCACCTACTAGACCAGGCCCCTCAGTAACTGCCACCGCATCTAAATCAGCCGGCTTCATGTCTGCCTGTGCTAACGCTTCTTCTATGACCATTGTAATTTGCTCAACATGATGACGAGATGCAATTTCAGGTACAACCCCACCAAATCGTTTATGACTTTCTATTTGAGACGCAACCACATTAGAAACAATTTCAGAGCCATTTCGAATAATCGCTGCTGCTGTTTCATCACAGCTCGATTCTATTGCTAAAATAATTCGATTTTCCATCATAAATTCACCCACATGACAAGGGCATCCTCCCCGTTATCTGTATAATAGCCTTTACGTATGCCACCATCTTGGAAATCAAGCTTTCGATAAAGATTTTGAGCAACTGTATTCGTTACGCGCACCTCTAAACTCATAACTTCCATTTCATGCTGTCGAGCAATACGCATAGACTCTCGCATCAATTCTTCACCAATACCTCGGCCGCGAGCTGCCTCTATAACAGCTACATTCGTAATTTGCGCTGCGTCTATAACCATCCACATGCCACAAAAGCCGATAATACTACCGTCCGCATCCACCGCCAACACATAATGTGCATACTGATTTTCATGCACCTCATAGTAAAAAGAATCTAACGTCCATGGTGCAGAAAATGTTGCAAGCTCTATTTCATATACTGCTGGGACATCCTCAGATACCATTTTACGATACATTATATTACTACTCATGTGCCTTCTCCTTTTGTTCCTTCAGCCAATTCGCCTCCGCCTCTGCAATACGTTTGTATTGCGGGACAAAATGATGAATTGCATCTACACTTGGTAGTTCCACTTTAGTCGCTAATCGAATAGTTTCACTCGCTCGTGGTAGGTCGTTGCTAAATGGTGTACGCAGAGCAAAATCACCTAGTACCTCTACAATTCTATGCCAAAAAACATCTACGTCTGCTCCGACAAATAAAACCGGAGTCTCTAAAGCCTGTAAACGTTCTAACAATCCATCTATATGATCGTGATCGTCATCTATAATCACATCAAGCTCATAGCCTTTATAAACTGCCGAATAGACATTGCCTCTTCGCGCATCAAAGATAGGGCAAATAAATCCACCATATAGTGCTGCATTTGCAGCCAATGTCTTTAAGCTTGATATTCCTACTAAAGGTTTTTTCAATGTCCACGCTAATGTTTTAGCAAGTGTCACACCTATTCGAACACCTGTATATGAACCAGGCCCTTCTGATACAGCAATCGCATCTAACTCATTTGGCTTTATGCCAGCCTTTACTAGCACTTCTTCAATGGCTGGCATCGCACCCGCTGAATGCGTTAATTTTATATTTTGTACAATTTCTGCAATCACTTTACCATCCCTTACGACAGCAATAGAAAGTGGTGCATTCGCTGTTTCAATCCCTAACCAAATCATTTCATTAGCTCCTCACATAATGCCTCATATCGCTTTCCAAGAGGTATTAATACAAACCGTCGTTGATTTTCTCCAACTCGGTAAATTTCTATTCCAAGACGCTCCTGCGGTAAGTCCTGTTCAATTAAATGAGCCCACTCGACAACTGACACCGCATCACTATAAAATAACTCGTCCCAGCCAAGATCTTCATCGCTTTCCGCTAAACGATAAACATCTAAATGATTAAATGGTACACGTCCCTCATATTGCTTTACAATCGTAAATGTTGGACTATTGACCGTTCGCTTCACGCCAAGCCCCTTCGCTAATGCTTTCGTAAATGTCGTCTTACCAGCGCCCAAATCACCTTCTAATGTAATTGTATCCTGGGCTTCTAGTAAGTTTGCTAGCTTCAACGCAAAATGCTCAGTATCATCCAGCGAATTCATTATTTTTTCATACATCATCTCTTTTTCCTCTCCTAGCTCCATTACCTCTAGTTTACCGAAACAAGCGTAAATGTTCAAAACATCCAATGATTTTAAAAAATAAAACACGTCCCCCTTTGTAGAAGACGTGCTTACTTTGTTGTTGAATAACCCTCTATATCAATAACCTTTTTATCAACCAATTTATCATCTTTAAATCGTACTATATAGGCTTTTGTCATAAGTATTTCATCATTCCAGCGGTATTGATCTTTTTTCACCATCTCTTCTGCTCCCCCTGCAATCTCCACCACTTCCATATACGACATACCTTCTTTTAATTTTTCAAATTCCGCTTCATTCATATTTGTTTGCCAGTGGTACGCATTGGACTCCTCTATTTCTAAAATAGGATCTCCACAACCTACGAGGATAACCAAAGCACCTACGAACAAACTTATATGAAGACATTTTATGTAATTATACTTTCTCATGTTAACACCTCCAAAGACAATCTCCTTCTCTTGGGAGAAATTGATAAAAAGATAGTCACCTAACTTCTATGTTTATTGTTCCACTTGTTAGATTTATTAATTTAGTGGCTCTACATCAAATGTTGGGGTGAGGCACAATGTGTAGCTTCCTCAAACGTTCTGGCGACCGCCCCTCCAACTTTCATTGTATTTGATACTTCAACAATATGATAAAACCAATTTTACCATACATTTTTTAGAAATTATCAATATCCACAAATTTCCTTATAATAACAATAAAAAAGTCCTTATGATTTTAAAAGCATCATAAGAACTATATTATCATTTATAATGGCGGTCCCGACCGGGATCGAACCGGCGATCTCCTGCGTGACAGGCAGGCATGTTAACCGCTACACCACGGGACCTCTCTAAGACATCTATTAATATATCATAGGAAAATGCCTCATGCAAGATTTTTTTCGTTTTTTTTATTTTCACCTAAATATATACTTGGCATGTGTTTTAAATAATGTCATCCACAACTTTCGGGGATGAGCCAATCATTTAATCATTACCCATCTTTTGGGATCATCACCATAACGTGTGGTTGATTTCCGTTCCGACTGGGCGCTTTCCTGGGGGCGTCCGATGAGCCGCTTCACTCGCGTTGCTCGCTCCAGGGTCTCATCTGTGACGCTAATCCCCAAGGAGTCGCCCAGTCTCCACTCCAATCAACTAATATACAAAGCATACGTCTTAACAAATGTCATCCACAACTTTTGGCACCGTTTTTGCAAATAAATTAAATAGATTCAACAAACTATTTCATAAGGAGGTCGTTTCAATGATTCGGTACATCTTTACTCGAATCGGCTACATGATCATTACATTATTTATTATCATTTTGCTTTCTTTTTTGCTTATGAAGGCACTACCCGGTTCCCCATTTAATGATGAACGCTTACCTGAAGCCCAAAAAGAATTACTTTACAAAAAATACGGTCTAGATAAACCGGTACCTATTCAATTCGGTATTTACTTAGCAAATTTTGTACAAGGGGATTTAGGTGTTTCATTTGTTTTTGATAATCGTCCGGTTACAAAAATAATTCAAGAACGTATCGGTGCCTCTGCCATTCTAGGATTTCAAGCCGTAACTGTCGGTACTTTAATAGGCTTACTGCTAGGTATAATAGCAGCACTAAGGCACAACACCATTATAGATTACGGGGCTACGGTTTTAGCTGTGCTCGGTATCTCCATTCCATCCTTTGTATTTGCAGGTTTTTTACAATACTGGATTGGTGTCAAACTAGGCTGGCTACCAATCGCCTTTTGGAACGGTTTTGAATACTCAATCTTACCAACAATCGCTTTAGCGGTAGGTGTTGTTGCAACAATTGCCCGCTTTACACGGATTGAAATGTTGGAAGTACTCCATCAAGAATATATTTTAACAGCGAAATCAAAAGGACTATCGAATTCCTTTATCATTACAAAGCATGGTATTCGAAATGTACTAATCCCAATCATTACAATTATCGGACCATTAACTGTTAATACGATTACTGGCTCACTTGTTATTGAAAAAATTTTTAGTATCCCTGGCTTAGGCGAACAATTTGTTAATTCCATTATTACGAATGATTATCAACTTATTATGGGAACAACAATCTTTTATGCTGTTCTATTTGTAAGCGTTATCTTAATTATTGATATTTTATACGGATTCATTGACCCTCGAATTCGTGTCACAGGAGGCGAGTAATTTATGACAACAAAAATAACTGAGGATGCAACACTAAAAAAATATCCTCCTGATTTATTTGAGCCTGTCTCTCAACATGAATTGAGCGATGATTTTACGTATCGTTCTGAACAATCATTTTGGCAAGATGCATGGCTTGGCTTACGCAAAAATAAAGCAGCCATCGTTGGTTTATGCATTATTATTTTAGTTATTTTACTAGCCATTTTCGGTCCATTTATGAATAATCATGGCTACGATGAACAAAATATTGCGCGGACAAATTTACCACCAAAAGTCCCTGTTCTTGAGAATATTTCATTCTTAGGCTTAAACGGTGTTGATAGTCGTGGTGTTGACCAATATAAAGCTAAAGGTATAAGTGAATATTTTTGGTTCGGTACAGATGAATTAGGTCGGGATTTATGGACACGTATTTGGCAAGGCACACGTATATCTCTTTATATTGCTTTTTTAGCAGCAACAATTGATTTAATTATAGGCGTTGCTTACGGGGCTGTTTCAGCATTTTATGGTGGTCGCACTGATCATATTATGCAACGTATTATTGAAGTGTTAGTTGGTATTCCTGGGCTAATTGTTAATATTCTTCTCATTCTTATTTTAAAACCAGGCATCATTTCTATTACTATTGCGATGGTTATCGTTGGGTGGATTAGTATGGCACGTATCGTACGAGCACAAATACTAAAGTTAAAATCATATGAATTTGTTCTTGCTTCTAGAACGCTCGGTGCTAGTAACCAACGTTTAATTTGGAAACATTTAATTCCTAATACGCTAGGTCCAATTATTGTAGCTACTACTTTTACCATCCCAGGAGCCATCTTTACTGAAGCATTATTGAGTTTTATCGGCCTAGGACTACAGCCACCAACAGCTTCCTTAGGAACGATTGTTAATGACTCTTATAAATTACTACGTATTTATCCACATGGCATGATTTTTTCATCCATTGTCATTAGTTTAATTATGATTAGCTTTAATCTACTCGGTGATGGACTGCGTGATGCATTCGATCCAAAAACACGTAAATAAGGAGGGATGCGCATTGAAAAAAATATTAGAAGTTAAAAATTTAAGTGTTTCATTTAATACGTATAATGGTGAGGTGCAGGCTGTACGTAATGTATCCTTCGACTTATATGAAGGTGAAACACTAGCAATCGTTGGCGAGTCAGGTTCTGGGAAGTCAGTTACATCTAAAAGCCTATTACGACTAAACCCTGTCGAAACAACAATGCTGAAACATGGTCAAATTTTATACAATGGGAAAGATATTTTAACGTGCAAAGAGCAGGAAATACGTGCCATCCGCGGAGCTGAAATCTCAATGATCTTCCAGGATCCGATGACTGCATTAAACCCCACGATGACAATCGGTAGTCAAATTGCAGAGAGCATAAAAAAACATACAGCATTACGTGGTCATCAAATAACAGAACGTGTGATTGAACTATTACAGCTTGTTGGCATTAACGAAGCGGATAAGCGCTATAAACAATATCCTCACCAATTTTCTGGAGGAATGCGTCAACGTATCGTTATCGCGATGGCACTTGCTTGCGAGCCTCGTATTATTATTGCCGATGAACCTACCACAGCTCTAGACGTTTCGATTCAAGCACAAATTCTAGAATTGCTAAAAAACATTCAAAAAAAGATGAATCTTTCAATTATATTTATTACACATGATTTGGGTGTTGTAGCAAAAATGGCTGATCGTGTTGCCGTGATGTATGCCGGAAAAATTATTGAAATTGGCTTAGTCGATGAAATTTTTTACCATTGTCAGCATCCATATACACAAGGTCTACTTGCTGCAATGCCAAACCCAGATATTGAAACCGACACACTGTACGCTATTCCAGGAACACCACCAAACTTACTGCATCCGCCGAATGGTGATGCCTTCGCTGCTCGTAATAAGCAGGCACTTAAAATCGATTTTTTAGAGGAACCACCCATGTTTAAGGTCAGTGACACACACTATGCCGCGACTTGGTTATTGCATGAGCAAGCTCCTAAAATGATACCGATTCATCAACAGTTAGCACTAGCTGAATGCAATGAACGTGAAAAAGCTCCTGTATTTGATACAACCAACCCGTTTTTATCATTAAAAGGAGTAAAGCAGCATTTTAAATTAGATAAAAACACTATCAACAAAGCTGTAGACGGCATTACTTTTGATATTTATAAAGGAGAAATCTTTGGTTTAGTTGGAGAATCTGGCTGTGGCAAGTCCACGACAGGCCGCTCGATTATTGGACTCAATATAGTAACTGCAGGCGATATTCACATCGACGGTAGGAATATTAATGAAGCAAAGACGAGGCAAGAAAAGTTAGCCTTTAATCGCAAGGTGCAAATGATTTTTCAAGACCCTTATTCTTCCTTAAATCCACGTATGAAAATTGCTGACATTATTTCAGAAGGTCTTGCTATTCATGGTGTGCCAAAAAGCGAATGGAAGATAAAAATTTATGAGCTATTAAATATAGTAGGCTTAACGAAAGAATATGCTAATCGCTACCCTCATGAGCTTAGCGGCGGGCAACGTCAACGCATTGGTATCGCACGCGCCCTGGCTGTAGAGCCTGAACTAATTATTGCTGATGAACCAATTTCCGCATTAGACGTATCGATTCAAGCACAAATCGTTAATTTATTGAAAAAGCTACAAAAGGAACGTGGACTGACATATCTATTCATTGCACATGATTTATCGATGGTGAAATATATTAGTAATCGTATCGGCGTCATGCATCGTGGGAAAATAGTCGAGCTTGCAGAAAGCCAAGAGCTCTATGATCACCCAATTCACCCTTATACAAAGGCACTATTATCTGCTATACCATTGCCTGATCCAAAATTAGAACGTGAACGACAACGTATTATTTTTAATGAGGTTGAATATAACGCTACTAATAGAGAAAGTGAAAGCTTTACAGAAGTACGTCCAGGCCATTTTGTCATGCTGACAGAAGAAGAACTTACCCAATACCATCAAGCAATCAGCGAGAGCATACTGCAATGAAATTAAAAATAACTTTATTATTTACTGGCTGCATTTTGCTATGTTCCCTTCTCTATACATTGCTCTTAAAGCAATCGATGACAATGCTGACGATCATTAATCACACTTTCCTTGCTTCACTTACTTTTACAATCGTTGGAGCACTATTGTTTGTTGTGCAAGGCGGGCTTTTTAATGGGATCACTTACAGCTTTAAACGTTTTTTTGCTCGCGTCACTAAAAACGGCACCTACGCCTATGAGTTAGATGGTGACTTGGAATACGTACAAGCGCCATCCTATACCTTTACCTATCCACTGCTACTAGCAGGTTTGAGTGGCTGTATAATGACAACTATTTTATCTGTTGTTTTCTATTGATAGGAGGCTTTTTTACTATAACGAGTGGTTGATTTCCGTTCCAGGCTACTCGCTTTGTTGCTGTCGCTTCGCTTTCGCACAGATAAAACATTTGTTGCTGACGCTTCGCTTTCGCACAGAGCAACGCTTCCTGTAGGCGAGCTTCGAGCTATCGTAGATCGCCATATATGGACTTAAATTAAGGGTTTCTTGATTTGATATCAACGGGGGCACCACCTGCACATTAATTCTTTTATTATAAAGAAAAGCGTGACTAAAATAATAGTGTGATATATTGCGTTGTTTGGAGAAGCATCGCTCGCGAGCGGAATGCTTCGGAAAACAACAGTAGAGTCACAGTGCCAAATGAAGAAAGCGAGGTATTCAACGATTTAATCGTTGAATACCTCGCAATGTGAGAAGATATAGACTTTTTCAGTGCCCTCCTATCTAAGTAGGCAGCATCTTTTTTTACTTTACAATTTCAACCCATTTATAGCTAATGTCAGCTGAAAACGGATGTTCATATAAATTTTTTACATATGGCTTCGTCAAACGACTTATACCTTTTTGGAATGTTGGTGCAAATGCAACATCATCCATCATAATCTTTTCAGCTTGTTGCATTAATTTCCAACGTTCGGAAACATCAGAAGTTGTTTTAGCTTTTTTAATTAATGCATCAACCTCTTCATTTTTATAGTGAGATTGGTTGTAGTAAGCCGTGGATTCAAATAATTCAATATATGTCATAGGATCTTGATAGTCAGGGCCCCAACCACCGTAGTCTAAATCATAGTCAACAGCCCCTTCTAATGCTAGCTTTTGCTTATTAGGTTGCATGTTGATTGTTAGCTCTAGACCTTTAAGATTTGTTTCTAATTGATTTTTAATAAATTCTGCAGCTTTTTTAGACTCTGCACGGTCATAAGTTAAAAACTCAAGTTTTACTTGATCTACCCCAAGCTCCTTTAAACCCGTAGCCCATGCTTCCTTTGCCAATTCAACATTTGTTTTATTCATATCACCGTTCCCTTCTCGGAAATCAACACCTTTTTCATCTGTTGATAATCCAAGGGGTACTAAAAAATATGCTGGAATAGAGCCATCCTGTAAAATCACATCTGCAAAGCCTTGTTTATCCCAAGCCATATCGATAGCTTTTCGAATGTTCTTGTTTGATAGGATTTTATTTTCATGGTTCATTCGGATAAAATACGTATTCGGTTTTAAAAATGTTGAAAACTCTGGGCTATCTTTGTATTGAGCAACATACTCACTCGAAAGCTCAGCAGTGTCGATTTCTCCTGCTTCATATAAGTTGACAGCTGTTGCCGTATCTTTCACGATTTTTTGTGTGATTTTTGTAAGCTTCACACTGTCTTTATCCCAATAGTTTTCATTTTTTACGAATGTCCAGCCTTGACCATGCTGCCATGATTCCATTACGAACGGACCATTATAAATCATATTTGCTGCTTCTAACGCATATTGATCGCCTTGTGCTTCTGTGAATTCTTTGTTTAGTGGAAAGAACGGTGCGTACGTTGTTAAGCTTATGAAATATGGAATTGGAGCATTTAGTTGGACTTCCAATGTGTAATCGTTTAGCGCTTTAACGCCAATTTCATCTACTTTACCATATAGAGGATCGCCCTCTTTTTGAACACTCGCTGCATTTTTTATATCTAGCATTAAATAAGAATAAATTGCTTGCGTTTTAGGATTGATAGCTCTTTTCCAAGCGTATTCAAAATCATGTGCTGTAACAGGTGTACCATTGCTCCACACAGCATCTTGGCGTAACTTAAATGTATATACAGTACCATCCTCTGAAGCTTCATATGACTCTGCCATTCCTGGCACTGGTGTATTTTCTGGTCCGATACGGTACAACCCCTCAAATACAGAGTTCATTGCAGTAACTGCAAGTGCATCTACACTCCCTAATGAACTCATTGTTGCTAAATCCCCTCCCGCTACTAAATGCAGTTCCTGTCCAACAGTTGTGTCACCGTCAGTAGTAGACTCTTTGTCCGTACTATTGCCACCAGTTGGGCTAGCAGAAGAATTATCCTCCTTACCATAGCAGCCGACTAATACAACTAGCATCAGCCCTAATAACACGACTAACCATTTTGTCTTTTTAGTCATTGTCATTTCCCCTTTGATTTTATTGCACGATTGCTACCGTGCAACAAAACATATATGCAATATTCGTGCCGACACCATATTTTAATTTTGGCACAAATCTTGCAGTATATTTAAAAAGGGGGAATTATAACATGTCACTACTAGAACAATTACGTGTATCATTACGAGCTCAACAATCGGATGTTCTCATCATAACGAGTCATCAAAACCGTCGTTATTTAACAGGATTTACAGGCAGTGCAGGTACAGTAGTAATTACACCGACTCAAGCACTTTTACTCGTAGATTTCCGTTACACACAGCAAGCAACAAAACAAAGTAAAGAATTTGATGTTCGTGAAATCGATCGCAGCCGTTTATATGAAACTATCCAAGAAATTTTAGACACAGAATCTATCCAAACAGTTGGTTTTGAGCAACAACATGTTACTTATGAGGTATATCAATTAATGTCTAGTAAATTAACAGCAACATTAAAGCCGCTATCTAATATTGTGGAAAATTTACGCATGATAAAAACACCAGAAGAAATTGAATTGATTAAGAAAGCAGCGTGGATTTCAGATGAGGCATTCAAATATATTTTGACATTTATTAAACCAGGAGTGTCAGAAATTGATATCGCAAATGAGTTAGAGTTTCATATGCGTAAAAACGGAGCTACTGGAGCTGCATTCGATATAATTATTGCTTCTGGTCATCGTTCTGCACTTCCGCATGGTGTTGCATCTGACAAAATAATTGAAGAAGGTGATATGCTGACACTTGATTTTGGTGCCTATTATCAAGGCTATCGTTCAGATATGACAAGAACAATTGCAGTTGGCGAACCACCTGAAAAACTAATGGAAATATACCAAATCGTTTATGACTCATTACAAATTGCTCTATCTAGTATGAAGGCTGGTATTACTGGAAAAGAAGCAGACAGCTTTTCACGAGATTTCATAAAAGCTAAAGGCTATGGACAAAATTATGGACACGGTTCGGGGCACGGGATCGGCTTAGATATTCATGAAAATATTTTTATGTCTACAGTATGCGAAGACATCCTAGAAGAGAATATGGTGCTTACTGTTGAGCCTGGTATTTACATTCCTGATTTTGGCGGAGTACGTATAGAAGATGATGTCATCGTTACAAAAAACGGAGTTGAAGTTATCACATACTCACCAAAAGAGCTTATTATTTTATAAAGTAACCTTTTAATTTTGAAAAAGTGTATTGTTGGTATGAAAGCCTATGGATTGGAGGGAGGCTCGGACCATACTAAAGGAAAGCGTCTCCCGGAATGAAATTCACAGTCAAGTACATATGTTGGTAAAGAGCCCTTTTTCATTATTTATACACACTCTTAATAATGTTCATTTTTTTGACACATTATCAATTATGCCTCGGCATAATTGCGTCCGGAATCGGCTTTGTGCTTAGGCCTGCGTGATGCAGGTCAGTTAGCCGTTATCGCATGGATGCGATGATTTTAGGCTAACATCCTTTATGAACTCTTTTCCGATTCCATGACATCCACCGGAGGCTTTAGGCCAACACGAAGTTAAATATCTTTATAATAGACATTTATCACTAAAGCTCCTTTTTACTTTAGTGATAAATGTCTAGAATTATTGTCACTATTACTCAAGAGCATCATTTTCTATAGATTTAAATACTTAAATGGAGAATGGAGGTTTTAAAATGCAGCTTTCTATCAAACAAACTCAAGATTTGAATTTAGTGATGACTGCACAACTTCGTCAAGCCATCGAGTTACTACAATATTCTACACTAGAGTTAGAACAGTATATTCGTGAACAAGAGCTCGAAAATCCATTAGTAGAGTTAAATGAACCGAGATTTCAAGAACGTACACATTTTTCAAAAGGTGTTAGCCGTCACACAAATATCTTGGAACATGTAACTAAATATGAAAAAAATATTCGTGATGATTTATTTGAGGAAATTAAGCTAACCTTCCATGAAGATAAGGACATTAAACTGCTTAAACATATTGTTTATCATTTGGATGACAACGGCTACTATGAACAACCAATGACACCGACTTATCAAGATCATGAAATCGAAAAGGGCATTCACTTATTACAAAACATTGGACCACTTGGTGTTGGGGCACGGAATTTGAAAGAATGCCTGCTATTACAAACAATGTATTGTGAAAATAGCCCTGCTCATACGGAAACAGTAATTTCCTTTTATCTTGATGAACTTGCTAACCAGAAATGGAAACAAATTTCTGACAAGTTAGATATATCCCTTTATGAATTGCAAGGAATTTATCGATTCATCCAAACTTTGCAGCCTAAACTTAGCTCACTGTTTCATCAGGAAGCTACACATCATCATACACCGGATATTATTGTTGAGATTGTTGATGGTGCCATCATTTTTTCATTAAATGATTATTATTTACCTAAAATCAATATACATGCGGACTATGCACCATACATTACTGCCAATTCCTCTGAAAAGAGTTATTTTAAAAAGTATTTATCAGACTATCAATGGCTAGTTAACAGTATTGAGCAGCGCCGAAATACAATTATTAAAATCATGAAGGCACTTATTGAAAAGCAAAAAGGCTTTTTTACACATGGCTTTGATGCTATAGAGCCTCTTACTTTGCGTGAAATTGCTGAACAAATTGAAGTACATGAATCGACAGTTAGCCGAGTGACAACGAATAAATATGTACAAACGGCTTTCGGGACATTTGAACTTCGAGATTTATTCACTTCTAAATTACAAACAGCAAATGGTAACAGTGTTTCACAAATAAAGGTAAAATCGCTTTTGTCTGACTATATTAAAACTGAGAATAAAAAGAGGCCTTTCTCAGATCAAAAAATTGCCGAGCATTTCAACACTATACTTGGTATCGAAATATCACGTCGTACAATAGCAAAATATCGTGAAGAAATGAACATTCCGTCATCTACAAGACGTAAAGTGATTCAATTTTAAAAGGGGCTACTCTCAGTTAAGTAGCTCCTTTTTAAATGTATGAAGGCCCACCACCATAATGTGGGGTGATTTCCGTTCCGACTGTAGGTCTTTCCTTGGGGCGTCCGATGAGCGACTTGAGGCAAAAGAATGACATATGTTTTAACAATTATCTTCCCACTTTTGATAAAGAGCCTATATGAAGAATCCACTTAGTTTTGCTTCATATTTACGAAGACACTTTTAACTTCCGTATAGTTGGACAAGCCATATTCGCCGCCCATTTCGCGACCAACACCTGATTGCTTGTAACCTCCGAATGGCATCGTTTCCCACTCTAAACCAAAATCATTAATCCATACCGTTCCTGCTTGTAGCTTACTAGCGATATAATGTGCTTTTTTCACATTTTCAGTCCAAATGCTTGCTGCGAGTCCATACTTACTATCATTTGCACGAGCAATCACTTCTTCCACTGTGTCAAATGAGAAAATAGACATAACCGGTCCGAAAATTTCTTCACGAGCAATTGTCATATCATCCTGTACATCAGCAAATACAGTTGGTTGTACAAAATAACCTTTGTTAAATTCGCGCTCCCCACCTGCTACTAGGCGTGCACCTTCTTCTTTTCCTTTTTCAATGAAACCAAGTACTGTATTTAGTTGTTTTTGTGAAACAAGTGGCCCCATATCTGTTTCTGAATCCAGCCCCGGTCCTAATTTTAATGCTTTTGCTTTTTCGGCAAGTCGCTCAACAAACTGATCGTATAAGCTACTGTGTACAAAGACCCTTGTACATGCACTACAATTTTGTCCGTGATTGTACATTGTCCCAGCAAATGTTCCTTCTATTGCCTCTTCTACGTCAGCATCTTGTAAAACGATTGCTGGAGATTTACCTCCAAGCTCCAATGTTACACTTTTCACATCGTCTGCTGCTTTTTTCATGACGTGAATTCCTGTCTTTGTGGATCCAGTGAATGCTACCTTTGCTACACCTTTATGTGTAACAACAGCTTCACCTGCTTCACCTGTGCCTGGTACGATGTTCACAACACCATCTGGGAAGCCAGCTTGTTTTATTAATTGACCTACGTACAATAGCGATAATGGCGTTTCCGCTGCAGGTTTAATAACAACTGTACAACCTACTGCTAATGCCGAGCCTAATTTCCATGCAGCCATTGCAAGCGGAAAATTCCATGGAATGATTTGCCCTACAACCCCTACTGGCTCATGAACAATGTAGTTTAAGTAATCCTTTGATACTTGCACCGTTTTTCCTGTTATGTTTGTTGCCCATCCTGCATAATAACGGAAATGTTGTACAGTACCGTCCACATCATCAGCTAAAGCCGTTTTGTATGGCTTACCATTATCTAATGATTCTAGCTGTGCAAGTTCTTCCCGATGCTCCTCTAGTAGATCTGCAAATTTATAAATAATACGTGAGCGTTCTGCTGCATCCATGATGGACCATTCATCATCAAATGCTTTTTGTGCAGCCAATACAGCTATGTCGATATCTTTAGCTTGTGCTTCATGTACTGTTGCAATTACCTCTTCATTTGCGGGATTTAATACTTCAAATGTTTTACCTGATTGAGAATGTACATATTCACCATTAATATATAAACCAATTGTCGATTGTAAAAATTCCTTCACCTTTGGTTTCAATGTTAATAATGCCTCCATTTTGCCACCCCTTCTTATCATCAATTTCACCTTGGCTTCATTGTTGCTGCCGCTTCGCTTTCGCACAGAAAACTTTTGTTGCTGCCGCTTCGCTTTTGCTACAGATAAACATTGCGATTGGATTTTGAATTGTGCCCAGGCCTGCGCGAGGACCAACACGATTCCTTTCAAAATCACTTATGCTCGATAACAAGTACGTCTAAGTCAGCCATGATTGCTTTTAGTTGTGCATCTTCTTCCTCTGTTAATGGGAGACGCGGTAAACGACAAGGTCCGCCCGCCCAGCCCTTTAATTCCATTGCACGTTTTGCAATTTGTACGTATTTACCTGATCCTTCTAAAAACGCACATAATGGTAATAAACGATCGTAAATAGCCCATGCTTCATCTAGATTCCCATCTTGCACATTTTTATACAATTCCGTTACAAGTTCAGGCACGATGTTTCCTGATACAGAAATCCAACCAACCGCACCAACAAGGAATGATTCAATTGCTAAATCTTCTGAACCACAAAACACTTTAATGTTGTCTTGTCCTTGACGCACAATATCACGCGCTTTGCCGATGCTACCGCTGGATTCTTTAATATGTGTAATGTTTGGTACATCTCGGCCCACTTTTAATATTGTTTCTAAGCCAATATCCACACCAGAAGTGAATGGATTATTATAAATCATAATTGGGAAGCTTACTGATTCTGCAACTGATTTAAAATGTAAATAGATTTCTTCATCTTTGGGATGTGCGTAATAAGAGTTAATGAGCAAAGCTGCATCTGCTCCTGCTTGCTCAGCCTGTTGTGTATACGCGATTGCCTCTGCTGTTGTTTCTGCAGCCGTACCAACAATTAATGTAATACGCCCTTTAATTTGATCAACCGCTACTTCTACTGCTTTAAAGCGCTCTTCTTTAGATAAACTTACGAATTCGCCTGTGCTACCGTTAATGGCAATACCTGTTACGCCAGCTTCAATAAAATTCTCGATGTTTTGACGGAAGCCATCCCAATCGATGTCTGTTTGGTTTAACATTGGCGTTACTAATACTGGAAATGAACCTTCTAATTTTTTCATGCTTCTTTCCTCCTAAGTAATTCAATTATATTTACACAATGACAAATCCTTGTTGTAGCGGATCTTCACTGTCTACTACAAATTGATGGATTCCTGTGATATATCCTGTTAATGCAATTTCGTAGCCAACCTCATGTTTGTTTACAATTTCAATACAACTGCAAAAAATACTGTTATTTTTTTGAACAGCATCATCGCCTAGGACTGCTATTAATGCAAGTGTACTATCTACACTTGGTGAGCGAAGAATATAGCCATCACGTTCAAATGTTACTGAACGTACTTCACTGTCTACTTTTTCATACACAATGACACCATCAGCTGCACTATATTTTGTACTTTCATTTACTCCCCAAGTACTAATATCTGCTAGCTCTTCTAGGACAAGTGCCTTTAATCGTTGTGGCTTTTCTAAAACAATATAACGTCGCTCACCATCTACCACCACGAACCCCTCTTCTACAAGCGCTGGCTTCACTGTCAATTGAACTGACAGTACTGCATCCTTTTTCTCCGAAAGTTGTACACTTACTTTGTAGATACCTTTTACTGTTTCAATCGTATACATATCATTCTCTGATACTTCAATTGTTCCAAGCTCTATTAATGCTGTCGTCGTAGCTACAAGTGCCTCATACTTAAAATCTGTAGAAGCATCGTGCTGGAAAAATAATAAACGGAATGATGCAACAGCTGATGGCAAGATAATGCATCCGTTCATACCACGATGCCCACGCGGTTCGTTTAATAGAAGTTGTTTTGTATTTTCAAATTGTGTATTTAATGCATTGGCCGCTTCCACTATATTTTCCTGAGAAATTGCGATAGGCGATTGCACGACTATACGAAAAGCTTCTCCAACTACCTGTGTATCAATCGTTTGAAAAGATTTATGATAGTTCATATATCTAACCTCCTTTAGTGATCCATTGGTGGAATCATCAGGTAGCCCTCTTTTAACGGGTCCTGATCATTGTAAAAGAATCGATGCATACCCATTACCCATGCAGATCCTGTTATTTCTGGGATAACGGCTGTCAAATCGCCAACAGCTACTTCCTCTAGTACACGCGCCTGAAACAATGTACCTACAATACTTTCATAAATGAACGGTTCATTAATAGAGAGCTCATTTTTTGTGTACAGTGTCGCAATTTTAGCTGAAGTACCTGTACCACATGGCGAACGATCAATTCCGCCCGGCGGTACAACGACTGTATTTTTTAAATCTGCTAATTCATTTACTGGATCTGTATAAAACTCGATATGCGTTAACCCATGAATAAACGAAAACTCAGGATGTACGATCTCTTCCTTGGCATTCACGGCATTGCGAAGACGAATACCTGTATTAATAATATTCGTAGCATTTTCTACTGATAAATCGAGATCCATTTTTCTAGCATCAATAATGCCGTAAAAATTACCTCCATACGCAATTTCACATTCAACAATACCGAGTGCAGGGTCTTCAATTTCAACTGTCTTTAATAGAAAAGAAGGTACGTTTTTAAACGTTACTTCCTTGGCCATACCATCTTCTACTTTAATTTTTACATCAATTAAACCTGCCGGTGTGTCTAATTTAATATGTGTATAAGGGGTTTGAACCTCAATTAAATTCGATTCAACAAGTGCTGTGCAAACGCCAATTGTGTCATGCCCACACATCGGTAAGTAGCCTCCAGTTTCAATATAAATCACACCTAAATCAGCTTCTGGATGGCAAGGGTCCGTAATAATAACACCTGACATAACACTATGGCCACGAGGCTCATTCATAAGAAATTTTCGGATCCAGTCAAAGTGCTTTTGCATATAAAGCATTTTGTCAGACATCGTTTCTCCTTCAAGCTTCGGCATGCCACTAATGAGTGAACGCGTTGGATTTCCACCTGTATGGGTATCAATTGTTGTAAATAACTTTTGAAATTTCATTTGTGGAGTACCCCTTTCTTAAATCTATTAATATTTACTGGCTCAGTAGGAATACATGTATCTTTGTGTTGTAGCAATTCTTGCACAAGCTTTCCTGTGACTGCGGCTAAGCTAATACCGTCCCCTTCATGGCCTGCCGCTATGTAGAAGCCTGGTATCTCCTGTACTTCGCAAATAATTGGTAAATGATCCTCTGTCCATGGTCTTAGCCCCGCATATGTACGAATAACCGACATATCAGCGATTTTCGGATAAAAGCGTACTGCACGTCTGGCAATCATTTTCACGACATCATGATTTACTTTCGTATCAAAGCCAACAAATTGACGACTACTCCCTATTAAAAAATTTTGTGCTTCTGTCGGTTCAAATACTAAAGCAACCCCATATTTTTCGATATCCGCATCCACCATACGCTCTCCACCGAATTTAGAAATCAAATAACCAAATTCCATTACCTTTCTCAGACCTACTGGTTGCTGACGTGATGCAACAATAATATGACCTTTACGTGGTTTAATAGGTACGTCAACCTCTAGCATTTGTCCAATAATCGGTGCCCAAATACCACAAGCATTAATGACTTTATTGGCTGTCATTATCCCTTCGTTAGTGTCGATTAAAAACGTGCCATTTGGCTGTTTCTTTATGTTTTTTACTTCTGTATGTTTTCGTATTTTTGCACCAAATTTCTCTGCTGAATAGAACATAGAAAATGTCAGCATATAAGGATTTACTGTGGAATCTGTTTTACACTCCAATCCACCATACAAATCATCTGCAAAAAATTTTGACTCGTTTCGCAAGTCTGCGCGATCTAACATATTAAAATCTAAACCCGCTTCTTGTTGACGAGTTACCCATTGCTGAGCGGCTTCCATTTCTAAATCACTTTCACAAACAAGAATACTTCCAGGGTTGCGATATTCAAATTTAATTTCCAAATCTTTATCTAACTCATGTACTAATTGTTGGCTTACTAATGACATCTGGCTATCAAAACCCGGATCCTTATCTATAGCTAAAATATTTCCATCACAGCGAGAAGATGTACCACTCGCCAATTCATTTTTTTCGAGTACCATTATTTCTAGACCAGCCTTTGCACAATAATAAGCAATTGCCCCGCCAATAATGCCACCGCCAATAACTACGATATCATGATGAGATTTCTGCAAGACTCTCCCCCCTTTTTGCTAGCACTTAACATTCTGCAAAAAACGTGCCAAACTATCTATTCGAAATTTGTTTGATAAACTATGTAGTATGTGTCAAAATTATTTATATTATTCAAAAAATTGAACATATGATTAATGAAGGAGGCCTTATTTTGCATCCATACCATTTAATTATGAATAAAATGTTAAAACGGAATTTGGCTTTTATCCCAATAGAGAATGTTGTGACTATACTTAACGATGACAAGTTACAGTACTTTGTCATTGAAAATGATAAACCGTATGCAGTGAAACGAGGGAAAAGAAAAAGTGATTTTGACTATATAGCCTGTCAAATTGTCCGCATGGATTGCCCAATCAAAACAGCACTTGATTATTTGGAGGAATATGAATTCTTACTTATACGTGATGAAACAAAACAATATATAGGATATTTATCAAGAGATTCCTTGATGTACGATCTCGCGTATGAATTAGAATGCATAAACGCTTATTTAAACACCATTTTAGAAACGATTAATGAATCGTGTACTGTCATTGATCGTCATCAAAACGTGATTTATTGGACTAAAGGAGCGGAAAGTATTTTTTCTGTATCTGGGGAAAATATTATTGGAAAGCCAATCACAGAGTTCTTTAAGGAAGATCAACTTGAAATTTTACATACATTGCAGCATGGAAAATCCGTTTATCAACAACAACATTTTCCACGTGAAGATCTAGTTGTAATGATTAATTCCAACCCTGTTATGTTAAACGATCAAACGATAGGCGCAGTCGTTGCCGAAACAGACATTACCCATGTTAAAAAATTAAACGAAGAGCTTCATATTACTTCTGAAAAATTACTGAATTTAGAGAAACAGATGAATACGAACGGTTTAGCCTATGACCCATTTACACTTATTCGTGGTAATAGCCCCACACTGAAAAAGGTGCTCGAAAAAGTAAAAAAGGTCGCAAAAACCGAGGCAAATATTTTAATCTATGGAGAAAGTGGCGTCGGGAAAGAGCTATTCGCACGCGCAGTTCACGCAATTCGTGAAAAACCAGATGCCCCATTTGTAGCCATCAACTGTGGGGCCATTCCAAGTGGCTTATTCGAAAGTGAGATTTTTGGTTATGAAAAAGGAGCCTTTTCTGGAGCACATCAAAAAGGAAAAAAAGGAAAAGTTGAGCTTGCACGAGGAGGTACACTATTTTTAGATGAAATTGGAGAAATGCCTTTAGATATGCAGGTAAAGATTTTACGATTGCTGCAGGAAAAAACATTTTATGCAGTAGGTGGCACAAAGGAAATGGATGTCGATTTTAATTTAGTAGCTGCTACTAATAGGGATCTAAAGCAATTAGTGAAGGAAGGAAAATTTAGAGAAGATTTATATTATCGTTTAAACGTCGTAAATTTCACAGTACCACCACTTCGAGAACGAGCTTCTGATATTTTGGAGATTAGTAACTACTTCTTATATGAGAAATCCATTAAATACAATCGGCCCATTCAAGGGATTCCGCCTGAAATTTCACAGATTCTTTTGCAGTATCAATGGCCAGGAAATGTTCGTGAACTAGGTAATGTTATAGAACGTCTCGTTGTTTTTTCTGATGAAGGGGCAATTCATATAGAAGATTTACCTGCAGATATTTTAGCAGCTGTTCCAAAAAGTGAAATGCTTGACGTACGAAAAGATTTTCCACTAGGAACGGAACTAAGCAATCAACTCGAGCATTATGAACGTGAAATTATTTTAGAGCAGCTTGCTTTAGTAAATGGCAATAAAAAAATTTGTGCCAAAAATTTAGGCATTACTCGGGCAACATTATACAATCGATTAAAAAAATTAAACATCGATGTATAATTTTTTAAAATAAGTGTCAATTTTTTATACACTTTCTTTCAATTTGCACCAAAGCATTAATGTACTTCTAAAAACACTTCTTGGCACAGTTTTTGCAGTAACTAATATGTAAATAAAATTCCTTACTTAGGGGTGTAGTTATGCAAAATAAATCTATGATTGTATGTCGTTGCGAAGAAGTTAGCTACGATGAACTCGTAGAAGTAGCATCTGAAAATAATTGCTCTGCCCGTGAACTTAAGCTTCGAACACGGGCAGGTATGGGCTATTGTGGTGGTCGTACTTGTCGTACAATGGTTGATCAAATCGCACACAAACATCGCACACGACTAGACTGCGAAATTTCATTAAAATATCAGGCACCTATTCGTCCTGTGCGGTTTGCCGACCTAGGGGAGGTTAAATAATGACTGAACGTATTTTGAGCCACCCTGTTTTAGGAGTTTTACCTTCAAAGGAAAAAGTGTCTTTCACTTTTGATGACAAAGAATATGAGGGATACAAAGGTGAATCCTTAGCAGCTGCCCTACTTGCAAATGGTATTCGCACCTTACGTGTCCATGAAGAAACAGGTCACCCCCGTGGCATCTACTGTAATATTGGTCACTGCTTTGAGTGTCGCGTCAATGTCAACGGCTTAGAAGGTGAACGCGCATGTATAACACCCGTCTCTAATGGCATGGTTGTGAACAGTGGTAAGACACTTCCTACGTCGGTCCGTGACTGGAGGAAAAACAATGGAAAATAAAGTGATTATTATTGGGGCTGGTCCTGCTGGGCTATCTGCCGCTATTACATTAGCAGAAAAAAATATAGCTGTTCTTGTCATTGATGAATACTTATATGCAGGAGGACGCTTACTTGGACAATTATATGAAGAAAGTCCAGGGAAATGGTGGAATGGTATTGTAGAATCCAAGCGTTTATTTGAACGTGCAAAAGCGCTCAATGTCGAACTTTTACTACAAACGAGCGTTTCAGATTTAGAAAAAATTGAGCAAGAGTGGATTGTCCATACAAATAAAGGTGTATTTCGAACAAGGCAGCTACTATTAGCTACAGGTGCCGCTGAATCTCCATTCCCAATTCCAGGATGGACACTTCCTGGTGTAATGTCTGTAGGAGCTGCACAAGTAATGACAAATGTACACCGTGTAAAGCCTGGAAAACGTGGGGTCATTATTGGCGTTAACGTACTTTCCTCAGCCATCGCGATGGAATTACAAATCGCAGGCGTTCAAGTAGCAGCTATCACATTACCCGCTACTAACTTATTAACAAAGGATAGCGGAAACCCTATTGAGGTTATGAATTCATTACTACATGTATCTCATATGGCCCCCTCTCCCCTTGTTAAAATCGGAAGTAAGTTTATGAAAAATGAATTTATGAAAAAGTTAGGTATTACCTTCTATCCAAAAAACGGAGTGAAAATGTGGGATATTCCAATTATGTTACGAAAAGCAGTCGTTGAAATAGTTGGCAAAGATCAAGTAGAAGGTGTAGTCATTGCAACAGTAAATACTGACGGCTCCATCGTTCCTGGCAGTGAAAAACGCATCAAAGCAGATTTTGTTTGTATCGCAGGAGGATTATATCCCTTAGCAGAACTTGCTTCTTTAGCAGGTTGTCCATTCCATTATATTGAACAATTAGGTGGGTTCATCCCGTTACATAATGAGCAAATGGAAACCAACTTAGATGGGCTACATGTTGCGGGCAATATTACAGGTATTGAAGGAGCGAAAGTTGCGTTAGCTCAAGGCAAAGTTGCTGCGCTGACAATCGCACATAAATTAGGCACCAGCACTACACAGCAAGAGATTCAACGCGCAATTGAAGATGTCGAGACAACAAGAGCAAACGCACATATTCAATTCCACCCAGAAGTTTTAGCAGGTCGCCAACAATTGAAAAAAATCTGGATAGAGTCATATCTAAATGTTACCAATTAAAACTGTCAGTATTTTAGACAAAACAAAAAAGTGTATAACATTTGAATACTACAAACTGAAGTTAAAAATCCTTTTCTCACACTACAGAGAAAAGGATTTTTATTTTATTTATAGGGCTATTATACGCCATAGGAAAGCGCTCCCAGAGTGAAATGTTCAATCAAGTACAGATTTTGCTGAAGTGTATTTTTTATGGCACAAAAAATGCATTAAGAATGATAAGGGAGGAAACTTTTGAAGGGAGGTATTTTTTAACTATTATCTTCAATTCATAAATAAAGAAGATTCACGCAAGTGTACTCACTAATGACCGAAAGTCTGTCCTATGCAGTAAGGCGTTTTAAGGATTCTATATGTTTACACATTGTGAAAATGTAAGCGTATAACTTTTAAAAAATGGTGAGAATGCTAGACATTTATGAAAAGCTATTCGACTTATAAAAAGAATTAGTTGTTGGAGGGGGAAAATCATATGGAAGCAATCGTTAATACATTAGTCGATTACATTTGGGGAAATGCACTCGTTTATTTAGCATTAGGGGTAGGTTTGTATTTTACTGTTCTGACCAGAGCTGTACAATTCCGTTATATTCCCGAGATGCTACGATTATTGCGTGAACGAAAAGAATCTAACGAAGGGATATCATCTTTCCAAGCTTTTTGTATGGCCTTATCTGGTCGTGTTGGGGTCGGTAATATCGCAGGGGTTGCTACTGCTATCGCAGCGGGTGGGCCAGGTGCCGTATTTTGGATGGGGGTTATGGCGTTTCTTGGAGGTGCAAGCGCCTTCATTGAATCTACCTTAGCACAAGTGTATAAGGAAAAAGCAGATGATCAATATCGTGGTGGATCACCGTATTACATTGAAAAGGGTTTAAAACTTAAAGGTTTTGCTATTTTTGTAGCGTTTGTTATTTGTCTTTCATATGGCGTTTTAGTACCGGGTATTCAAGCAAATACAATTGCCACGTCATTTAATACAGCATTTAATATTCCTCCATATGTAACGGGCATAATTATTGTGGTACTTTTAGGATTGATAATTTTTGGCGGTGTTAAACGTATTGCCCGCGTTGCAGATAAGGTAGTTCCTATTATGGCACTGGCCTATGTCCTTTTAACACTTATTATTTTAGGTGCTAATGCAAGTGAAATACCTAGTATGATTAAATTAATCCTTACAAGCGCCTTTGGGACAAATGCCATATTTGGCGGTATAGTGGGTACTGCTATTGCTTGGGGTGTCAGACGTGCGGTATTTTCAAATGTAGCCGGAGCTGGTGAAGCTACATTCAGTTCTGCAGCTGCTGAAGTATCCCATCCAGCTAAACAAGGGTTAGTACAAGGGTTTTCAATATACATCGATACGATTATCGTCTGTACAGCAACTGCGTTAATGATATTAATTACAGGTATGTATAATGTCACTCCTCCTGGAGCCACAACACCTCTAGTAGAAAACATTCCAGGTGTAGTAGCAGGGACTGCTTATACTCAGGCCGCTGTCTCTACTGTATTCGAAGATTTTGGAAGTGGTTTCGTGGCCATTGCCATATTCCTTTTTGCATTCACTACTTTAATGGCTTACTACTATATAGCAGAAACTACAATTGTCTATTTAGATAAAAAACTGCGTTACCCTGTATTAAAATTAGTTTTAAAATTTATCTTCTTAATAGTTGTGTATGTTGGAAGTGTTCAATCTGTTAGTCTAATGTGGGGGCTTGGAGATATTGGATTCGGGAGTATGAGTTATTTGAACTTTATTGCTATTGTTCTATTAACAAAACCAGCCATTAAAGTTTTACGTGATTACGACCGTCAAAAGAAGGCAGGTCTCGATCCGATTTTTGACCCACGAGAAGTAGGTATTAATAACGCAGATTTCTGGATAGAGTACAGCAACAAGCATAAACATACTCAATAAAAAAATAGCTAAAAAAATAGCAACTACAACAAAAAGATTGTAGTTGCTATTTTTCATTGTTGGATGCTTTTTATCGATTACAACTTCTGATTATCCATAAAATAAAAAACAGCCAGCACACAGCTGACTGTTTCATTTGCCTAGCGACGTCCTACTCTCACAGGGGGAAGCCCCCAACTACCATCGGCGCTAAAGAGCTTAACTTCCGTGTTCGGTATGGGAACGGGTGTGACCTCTTTGCCATCATCACTAGACTATTGTCGACCTCCAATACACGGCGTATTACTGCGTCAGCTTCTCTCGCTCAATCGGTCACGTACAGAGGTACGCTCCCTCATTCACTCGTTTGCTTCCTTATACTACTTGTGTCTTGAAGCTCTCTTCGGCTTTCAATATACATCGTATCTTGAAACCCTTATATGAAAGGTTTTGTTCTTTCAAAACTGGATAAACGGCGCATTGAATGTTTCAAACATTTTGGTTAAGTCCTCGATCGATTAGTATTCGTCAGCTCCATGTGTCACCACACTTCCACCTCGAACCTATCTACCTCATCGTCTTTGAGGGATCTTACTTACTTGCGTAATGGGAAATCTCATCTTGAGGGGGGCTTCATGCTTAGATGCTTTCAGCACTTATCCCGTCCACACATAGCTACCCAGCGATGCCTTTGGCAAGACAACTGGTACACCAGCGGTGTGTCCATCCCGGTCCTCTCGTACTAAGGACAGCTCCTCTCAAATTTCCTACGCCCACGACGGATAGGGACCGAACTGTCTCACGACGTTCTGAACCCAGCTCGCGTACCGCTTTAATGGGCGAACAGCCCAACCCTTGGGACCGACTACAGCCCCAGGATGCGATGAGCCGACATCGAGGTGCCAAACCTCCCCGTCGATGTGGACTCTTGGGGGAGATAAGCCTGTTATCCCCGGGGTAGCTTTTATCCGTTGAGCGATGGCCCTTCCATGCGGAACCACCGGATCACTAAGCCCGTCTTTCGACCCTGCTCGACTTGTAGGTCTCGCAGTCAAGCTCCCTTGTGCCTTTACACTCTACGAATGATTTCCAACCATTCTGAGGGAACCTTTGGGCGCCTCCGTTACCTTTTAGGAGGCGACCGCCCCAGTCAAACTGTCCGCCTGACACTGTCTCCTGCCCCGCTAAGGGGCATGGGTTAGAATTTCAATACAACCAGGGTAGTATCCCACCGACGCCTCCTTCGAAGCTGGCGCTCCGAGATCTCTGGCTCCTACCTATCCTGTACAAGTTGTACCAAAATTCAATATCAGGCTACAGTAAAGCTCCACGGGGTCTTTCCGTCCTGTCGCGGGTAACCTGCATCTTCACAGGTACTATAATTTCACCGAGTCTCTCGTTGAGACAGTGCCCAGATCGTTACGCCTTTCGTGCGGGTCGGAACTTACCCGACAAGGAATTTCGCTACCTTAGGACCGTTATAGTTACGGCCGCCGTTTACTGGGGCTTCAATTCGCAGCTTCGCTTGCGCTAACCACTCCTCTTAACCTTCCAGCACCGGGCAGGCGTCAGCCCCTATACGTCACCTTACGGTTTTGCAGAGACCTGTGTTTTTGCTAAACAGTCGCCTGGGCCTATTCACTGCGGCTCTCATGCGCTTGCACGCTCAAGAGCACCCCTTCTCCCGAAGTTACGGGGTCATTTTGCCGAGTTCCTTAACGAGAGTTCTCTCGCACACCTTAGGATTCTCTCCTCGACTACCTGTGTCGGTTTGCGGTACGGGCACCTCTCACCTCGATAGAGGCTTTTCTTGGCAGTGTGAAATCAGGAACTTCGTCCATACGGACTCGCCATCACAGCTCAACGTTACAGTGTGCGGATTTGCCTACACACACGCCTTACTGCTTGGACGCGCACAACCAACGGCGCGCTTACCCTATCCTACTGCGTCCCCCCATTTCTCAAACGGTGAGGAGGTGGTACAGGAATATCAACCTGTTGTCCATCGCCTACGCCTATCGGCCTCGGCTTAGGTCCCGACTAACCCTGAGCGGACGAGCCTTCCTCAGGAAACCTTAGTCATACGGTGGACGGGATTCTCACCCGTCTTTCGCTACTCATACCGGCATTCTCACTTCTAAGCGCTCCACCAGTCCTTCCGATCTGACTTCAACGCACTTAGAACGCTCTCCTACCACTGACATCGTAGATGTCAATCCACAGCTTCGGTGAATCGTTTAGCCCCGATACATTTTCGGCGCAGCGTCACTCGACCAGTGAGCTATTACGCACTCTTTAAATGATGGCTGCTTCTAAGCCAACATCCTGGTTGTCTGTGCAACGCCACATCCTTTTCCACTTAACGATTACTTTGGGACCTTAGCTGGTGGTCTGGGCTGTTTCCCTTTTGACTACGGATCTTATCACTCGCAGTCTGACTCCCGTGTATAAATATCTGGCATTCGGAGTTTGTCTGAATTCGGTAAACCGGGATGGCCCCCTAGTCCAAACAGTGCTCTACCTCCAGTATTCTCATCACGAGGCTAGCCCTAAAGC
The DNA here is from genome assembly GCF_042019215.1 of Lysinibacillus sp. RS11. Lineage (NCBI taxonomy): Bacteria > Bacillati > Bacillota > Bacilli > Caryophanales > Bacillaceae > Lysinibacillus > Lysinibacillus sp. RS11. The sequence continues at coordinate 4,387,186 of NZ_CP168124.1, forward strand.
TATTTCGGAGAGAACCAGCTATCTCCAAGTTCGATTGGAATTTCTCCGCTACCCACACCTCATCCCCGCACTTTTCAACGTGCGTGGGTTCGGGCCTCCAGTAAGTGTTACCTCACCTTCACCCTGGACATGGGTAGATCACCTGGTTTCGGGTCTACGACCACGTACTAATTCGCCCTATTCAGACTCGCTTTCGCTGCGGCTCCGCCTTCTAAAGCTTAACCTCGCACGTAATCGTAACTCGCCGGTTCATTCTACAAAAGGCACGCTATCACCCATTAACGGGCTCTAACTACTTGTAGGCACACGGTTTCAGGATCTCTTTCACTCCCCTTCCGGGGTGCTTTTCACCTTTCCCTCACGGTACTGGTTCACTATCGGTCACTAGGTAGTATTTAGCCTTGGGAGATGGTCCTCCCGGATTCCGACGGAATTTCACGTGTTCCGCCGTACTCAGGATCCACTCAGGAGAGAACGAACTTTCGACTACAGGGCTTTTACCTGCTCTGGCGGACCTTTCCAAGTCGCTTCATCTAACTCGCTCTTTTGTAACTCCGTATTGAGTGTCCTACAACCCCAAGAGGCAAGCCTCTTGGTTTGGACTCTTCCCGTTTCGCTCGCCGCTACTCAGGGAATCGATTTTTCTTTCTCTTCCTCCAGGTACTTAGATGTTTCAGTTCCCTGGGTCTGCCTTCAAGACGCTATGTATTCACGTCAAGATACTACGCGATTAAACGTAGTGGGTTCCCCCATTCGGAAATCTCCGGATCAAAGCTCACTTACAGCTCCCCGAAGCATATCGGTGTTAGTGCCGTCCTTCTTCGGCTCCTAGTGCCAAGGCATTCGCCGTGCGCCCTTAATAACTTAACCTACAGCTTTCAATACACATCGTATTTCGTCGTCAGCTTCACTCGTTCAGTCAGTCACGTACATAGGTACGCTCCTTCCTTCTCTCGTTTACTTCCTAGAACTACTCGTGTCTTGAAACCTTCTTAAATTATTAAGCCTATAAAAAAACTTAAAAAATAAATGTGTTTGTTACAATTTCAATGTCGTTTTATCCAGTTTTCAAAGAACAAGTTTTGAAGTAATTCATTCAGAAGAATGAACCTTCAAAACTGAACGCAAAACGTAATCTTACAAACCCTAGGTTTGTATTCCGAAAATATCCTTAGAAAGGAGGTGATCCAGCCGCACCTTCCGATACGGCTACCTTGTTACGACTTCACCCCAATCATCTATCCCACCTTCGGCGGCTGGCTCCAAAAGGTTACCCCACCGACTTCGGGTGTTACAAACTCTCGTGGTGTGACGGGCGGTGTGTACAAGGCCCGGGAACGTATTCACCGCGGCATGCTGATCCGCGATTACTAGCGATTCCGGCTTCATGTAGGCGAGTTGCAGCCTACAATCCGAACTGAGAACGACTTTATCGGATTAGCTCCCTCTCGCGAGTTGGCAACCGTTTGTATCGTCCATTGTAGCACGTGTGTAGCCCAGGTCATAAGGGGCATGATGATTTGACGTCATCCCCACCTTCCTCCGGTTTGTCACCGGCAGTCACCTTAGAGTGCCCAACTAAATGATGGCAACTAAGATCAAGGGTTGCGCTCGTTGCGGGACTTAACCCAACATCTCACGACACGAGCTGACGACAACCATGCACCACCTGTCACCGTTGTCCCCGAAGGGAAAACCATATCTCTACAGTGGTCAACGGGATGTCAAGACCTGGTAAGGTTCTTCGCGTTGCTTCGAATTAAACCACATGCTCCACCGCTTGTGCGGGCCCCCGTCAATTCCTTTGAGTTTCAGTCTTGCGACCGTACTCCCCAGGCGGAGTGCTTAATGCGTTAGCTGCAGCACTAAGGGGCGGAAACCCCCTAACACTTAGCACTCATCGTTTACGGCGTGGACTACCAGGGTATCTAATCCTGTTTGCTCCCCACGCTTTCGCGCCTCAGCGTCAGTTACAGACCAGAAAGTCGCCTTCGCCACTGGTGTTCCTCCAAATCTCTACGCATTTCACCGCTACACTTGGAATTCCACTTTCCTCTTCTGCACTCAAGTCCCCCAGTTTCCAATGACCCTCCACGGTTGAGCCGTGGGCTTTCACATCAGACTTAAAGGACCGCCTGCGCGCGCTTTACGCCCAATAATTCCGGACAACGCTTGCCACCTACGTATTACCGCGGCTGCTGGCACGTAGTTAGCCGTGGCTTTCTAATAAGGTACCGTCAAGGCACAGCCAGTTACTACTGTACTTGTTCTTCCCTTACAACAGAGTTTTACGATCCGAAAACCTTCTTCACTCACGCGGCGTTGCTCCATCAGGCTTTCGCCCATTGTGGAAGATTCCCTACTGCTGCCTCCCGTAGGAGTCTGGGCCGTGTCTCAGTCCCAGTGTGGCCGATCACCCTCTCAGGTCGGCTACGCATCGTCGCCTTGGTGAGCCGTTACCTCACCAACTAGCTAATGCGCCGCGGGCCCATCTTATAGCGACAGCCGAAACCGTCTTTCAGTATTTCACCATGAAGTAAAATAGATTATTCGGTATTAGCCCCGGTTTCCCGGAGTTATCCCAAACTATAAGGTAGGTTGCCCACGTGTTACTCACCCGTCCGCCGCTAACGTCAAAGGAGCAAGCTCCTTCTCTGTTCGCTCGACTTGCATGTATTAGGCACGCCGCCAGCGTTCGTCCTGAGCCAGGATCAAACTCTCCATAAAAAGAAATTTGATTAGCTCAAATTGTTTTGCTGGCATCATGTTTGATGTCCAAAATTTTGTTCTGTTCACTAACTCTAGGTTAGTTACTTAAAACTTTATTGATTACGTTTTGCTTGTTCAGTTTTCAAGGTTCATGTTGTTATCTCGTATCGACAACTTCTTATATCATACGACATAAAAATTTGGTTGTCAACAAGTTTTTAAAAAGTTTTTTTGGAGCGGGTGATGAGAATCGAACTCACGACATCAGCTTGGAAGGCTGAGGTTTTACCATTAAACTACACCCGCAAGGAATAATATTTATTTAAATGGCGCGCCCGACAGGAGTCGAACCCATAACCTTCTGATCCGTAGTCAGACGCTCTATCCAATTGAGCTACGGGCGCATATATAAAAAAATGACTTGGTGCGGCCGAGAGGACTTGAACCTCCACGGGGTTGCCCCCACTAGGCCCTCAACCTAGCGCGTCTGCCGTTCCGCCACGACCGCATTCAATTAGCGACTTTTTTTATTATATAATAATAATCGTAAAAGTCAACCTTTCTTCTTAAAGAGATGAGCCATGAAGGACTCGAACCTTCGACCCTCTGATTAAAAGTCAGATGCTCTACCAACTGAGCTAATGGCTCAAACTAAGAAATGAATGGCTGGGGTACTAGGATTCGAACCTAGGCATGACGGAATCAAAATCCGTTGCCTTACCGCTTGGCTATACCCCAATAAGTGGCGGTCCCGACCGGGATCGAACCGGCGATCTCCTGCGTGACAGGCAGGCATGTTAACCGCTACACCACGGGACCAATGTTACTATATTTTTATAAAAAAACTATAAAATGACCCCTACGGGATTCGAACCCGTGTTACCGCCGTGAAAGGGCGGTGTCTTAACCACTTGACCAAGGGGCCATGGCTCCGAAGGCAGGACTCGAACCTGCGACAACCTGATTAACAGTCAGGTGCTACTACCAACTGAGCTACTTCGGAATAATCCATATGTTTTGTCGTCGTTATCTTGTCGACTTTTACTATTATAGGGATATATCAAGTAAACGTCAACCCTTTTTATTAAGTTTTTTTATTCCACTAATTTTAAGCGACCTAAACACTTACTACAGCAGTATTTCTCTACATTCATTCGAATTTTTCTTACATATATATGTTGGCATTTTACACATCTATATGTATAGAGACGACGTTGCTTTTTCCGAGAAGTTTTTGCTGTTTGCAATGCTGAGCAAAATCGAGGTGCCCCTACTTTTTTTAATAGCTCCCGAAAATCTTTGTCTCGATGCTGATATCCCTTACCTTCTAAATGTAAATGATAATGACATAATTCGTGGCGAACTATACCCTCCAATTCGTTAATACCATATAACTCATACGCTTTAGGATTAATTTCTATATTGTGCGATTGCAAAAGATAACGTCCACCCGTTGAACGTAATCTTGGATTAAAATATGCTTGATGCATAAATGGCTTCTGGAAACTTTCTAATGATATTCTAATGATAAGACCTTGTAGTTCCTCATTGTTCATAGCTAGTTCACCTCTAACAACAAGAATACCACACTGCGTAGTATAGACAGTGTGGTATTAATTTATTACACTTCCATCGTTTGAATTTTAGGAGGAAGCATCGTTAAAGCGATACGCCCTTTATTGACATCTATTTGTTCTACCCAAACCGTTACAATATCTCCTAATGCAACAACTTCTAATGGGTGTTTAATACGTCTTTTTTGCAATTTAGAAATATGCACGAGCCCGTCCTGTTTTACTCCAATATCTACAAATGCTCCGAAATCAACTACGTTTCTCACTGTACCTTGCAATTCCATCCCAACTTGTAAATCTTCCATTTTTAATACATCCGTTTTCAGTAGTGGTTGAGGGAATGCATCACGTGGATCGCGACTAGGTTTCATTAATGTATCTACAATATCTTGAATTGTGACTGCTCCAATACCTAAAATCTCGCTTAAATTTTGTACACCTAGGGATGCAATAGATTCCTCTGCCTTCTGCGTCCCAATCTCTTTTTTATCAATTTGCGCTACCTCTAAAATCCGCTCTGCTACACTATAGCTTTCAGGGTGAATACCCGTCGCATCGAATGCATTTTTTGCTTCTGGAACACGTAAAAAACCAATTGCTTGTTCATACGTTTTGGCACCAAGTCGTGGAATTTTCTTTAGTTGAGCACGTGTCGTAAATTGTCCATTCTCTTCTCGAACCTTCACAATATTCTCCGCAACCGTTTTCGATAATCCAGAAACGTATTGTAGTAGTGAAGCTGAAGCTGTATTAACATCAACGCCAACTTGGTTAACCGCGGTTTCTACTATAAATGTTAAGGACTCTGTCAATTTCTTTTGAGAGACATCATGTTGATACTGACCTACTCCAACTGCTTTTGGCTCAATTTTCACTAACTCCGACAACGGATCTTGCAGGCGACGTGCAATAGAAACCGCACTACGTTGCTCTACTTGTAAATCCGGAAATTCTGCACGAGCAATTTCAGAGGCTGAATAAACAGATGCCCCCGCTTCATTGACAATAACATAGGCTACATCAGTTTCAAGCTCATTCAATACATCTGCAATAAATTGTTCTGTTTCGCGTGAGGCAGTACCATTACCGATAGCAATTATAGTAATTGGATATTTTGCCAAAATTCCTTTCACAATTGCTTTTGATTTTGCTACATCAGGTTTTGGAGGATGTGGATAAACGGCTGTTACCTCTAACATTTTCCCTGTTTCATCTACAACAGCTAACTTACAGCCTGTACGGTAGGCTGGATCAACACCCAATACATACTTCCCTTTCATCGGAGGCTGTAATAAAAGATTGCGTAAATTCTCAGAGAAAATATGGATAGCCTGCGCCTCTGCCTTCTCTGTAAGTTCATTTCGTAACTCTCTTTCAATAGAAGGCTGAATTAGACGCTTATACGAATCCTCAATTGCTAGCTTCACTTCAGCGATTGCTGGTGAGGAACCTGTAGCAGGAATCCATTCCTTCCACATAATCATCAATACTCGATCTACTGGTACATGAATTGCCACCTTTAATATTTCTTCTTTCTCACCACGATTAACAGCTAATATACGGTGTGGGACGATGCGATTTACAGGCTCTTCGTATTCGTAATACATTTCGAAAACGTTTTTTTCGTCTGCCTCTGCGTTTTTCACACTTGTTACGAGTACTCCATCTTTCCAAGAATACGAACGAATTTTTTCACGAATTGCTGCGTCATCAGCAAAACGCTCTGCTAATATATCTCGTGCCCCAGCTAATGCATCCTCTACACTAGCAACTTTCTCTTCATCTACGAAAGCCATCGCTAATTGTTCTAATGCATCACTACGATATTCTAAAAGAAGATCTGCAAGTGGTTCTAACCCTTTTTCTTTCGCTATTGTCGCCTTAGTTCGGCGTTTTTGTTTATAAGGTCTATATAAATCCTCTACACGCTGTAAAACAGTTGCTACTCGAATAGCTTGTTCTAATTCAGGAGTTAGTTTATTTTGTTCCTGGATTAATCGTATAACCTCTTCTTTACGTTGCTCAAGCTGCTGTATGTAGTGATAGCGATCCTCTACAGCTTTAATCTGTACCTCATCAAGGGACCCAGTAGCTTCTTTTCGATATCGTGCGATGAATGGCACGGTATTTCCTTCTTCTAATAATTTTATAACAGCCTCGACTTGACCTGGCTTGATAGCTACATCTTTTGCAATGAGCTGTAACATTTGCTTTTGTTCCACATCATCACTACCTTTTTTATTTTCATTTTACCATTACACTTTACTAAAAATGCAAAAAAATAGTCTACTCTGAAAGTAGAGTAAACTATTTTAACAGGTGTATTGAATAACCATCATTATTCACCCTAATTTGAAGGCTCTGATTTCCGCTACGGGCTACTCGCTTTCCTGCGGGAGTCGAGTAGCCCGTAGCTACAATCAGTTAAAAATGGAAATATATCAACAAAATAGTAACGGAAAAATCCATTTATCGCTCAATAAAAAACTATTTTTTCTCTATTCAACACGCCTGCTATTTTAATAAGTAAGAAGCTTTTATTACTTTAGGATATTTAACTTAATGGCACTCAACTCCTCATCAAAAATTTAGAGCGAAACGCCATCACTTGCTAGGATAGCCTCCTGTAATTTCTTTATTGCCTTCCTTTGTATTCTAGATACATGCATTTGAGAAATCCCTAATCGCTCTCCAACCTCATTTTGAGTGAGTTGCTCTAAATATGTAAGCTGAATTATTTGTTTCTCTCTCTCATTTAAAACACTTATTGCATCAGAAATCACCATTCTTTTGTTAGTCATTTCATAGCCGTCATCTTCTTCACCCATAATATCAAATAACGTTACTGGGCTTCCGTCAGAATCTGATTCTATTGATCGATCCATAGAAAGAGCATGGTAACTACGGCTCATCTCCATAGCCTCTAATACTTCTTCCTCCTGCACCTCTAATTGATCCGCGATTTCCATAATAGATGGAGAACGCTGCAACTCAATTGTCAACGTTTCCACGGTTGTTTTAATTCGCGGTCCTAACTCTTTTATCCGTCTTGGTACGTGAACATCCCATGTTTTATCGCGTAAAAAGCGCTTGATTTCTCCCACAATCGTTGGCACAGCGAATGCCTCAAAACTTCGACCAACATTAAGGTCAAAACGTTTTATTGCACCTAGCAACCCTAGCATACCTACTTGAGCAATATCATCACTATATAATTTACTATTCGAATATTTGCGTGCAATCGACTCAACTAAATATTGATAATGAATCACTAAATTTGTTTGCGCTTCATCATCTTCTGTTGACTGATATAATGCAATCCATTTCAATACATCTTCCCTGGATGAAGATTTATGTAATGATTCTTTCGACATTTTTTTCCACCTGCTCTCTAGCGACATATTTTGTCATGAAAACAGTTACGCCACCATCGTTATTTATCATCACCTCATCCATCAAAGTTTCCATTAAATACAGTCCTAAACCACCTTCACGTAGTCCCGCAATACTCTCTTCAGGGTGATACGGACCAATTTTCGACTTTATCTCCTCAAAATTAAAACTATTGCCATAATCCGCAATCATCATTTCTATTTTATTTTCATACAAAGCGCAACCAATAACGATTTCGCCTTCTTCATCATCCTTATAGGCATGATGTACAACGTTCGTTACCGCTTCACTTGCTGCAATTTTTAAGTCCTCGATATCATCATAATTAAATCCGATACGACTAGCTAAACCAGAAACTGTTAATCGAATCACGCTGACAAATTGCGGTTTTGCAGGAACCCTTATCTCAATATAATCAAATTCCTTCATTTTCGTAGTTCCACCTTTTTATCAGTCTCAATATCCATTAAGTCGCTTAAACCAGTAATTTCAAATAATCTTTGTAGTCTATTCGATAAACCGACAAGTTTAACTTTACCATTTTCACGTAATGCTCTTTTATAAAAGGCCACAAAAATCCCCAGACCTGTACTATCCATATAATTCACTTTTGATAAATTCAGCTCTATTTCTAGTCCTTCCGTAATCTTCACTGCTTCTAATTCCTCCCTTAGCCTTGAAGCAGTAAAAGTATCTATTTCACCCTCAACAAATCCGTATAATTTATTATCCATTTCTTTAAAATGTATCATCATATCCATTACAACACACCTCCACCATATTTGTGAGACTATTCTTCTTTTCCCTTAATTACAAAAAAATAAACTTAAATATTTAATTTTTTATAATGACTACCGTAAAATCATCTGATAGTTTAAAATCCAGTATTTTTTCAATTTGCTTATAAAGTATATTACATAGTTGCTGCGCTGATACATGCTTATTCTCCACTATCAATGATGTAATAATCTCACGTGAATTCAAATCCTCCCTCGATCTGAACTCAGTAACACCATCTGTCATCATTACTACGATATCTTTATCTTCTAAAAAAATTTCATTGTACGAATATTTTGATTCAGACAACACACCTAATAATAGTCCTTTCGCTTCCAGAGAGAAAAATTTACCCTGTTTAGCGCTATAATGCAGCGCTGGCTCATGACCTGCAGAGGCATATGAAAAAATACTGTTTTGTATATCCAAGCAACCGTAAAACATAGAGACAAACATACTGTCATCTACACCTTTTTCAATTACTCGATTGATGACTTCTAATACATACGAAGGATCTTTATAAGCGTATTCTAGTGTTTCAAGACCATACTTCACCATTGACATACATAATGCAGCTGGAACGCCTTTACCAACAACGTCTGTCACAGCGACGCTTAAATAATCCTCTCGATCATGCAAAAAATGCACATAGTCTCCATTCATCTTACGAAACGGAATCGATATCATTCCTATATCAATACTCGATAGTTGTGGTACGACTGTTTTAAGTAATGTTTTTTGAATGTTTGTAGCAATTTTCATTTCCATTTCATACTCCGCTTGTATTTGTAGCAGACTTTGATGCTCTCTATGCGCCATTCCGTAATGCACCATTACTTCAATAAGAAAATCATATGCGGGCTGATCTTCACCCACTCTATCCGGAAAGATCTTTCCAACTGCATTTTTATGAATATTTACAACATCTTCAGGCGAAATATTCTTTTGGATTAATTGACGAGTGAAATTTTGAGCAATATACAAATTCTTTTCGCTTTGATCGAACATGTAATCCGACAAAATCTTCTCATATTGAGATTCTAATTGTTTCAATATTTTCACATCCTAACGCAATCGTTTTTCAGCCCTTATCGTCGTACCTTCTCCAACAACCGATTGTATAACCATACTGTCCATTAATCTATTAACGCCTGGTAAGCCTGCACCGAGCCCTCCTGAAGTGGAGTAGCCATCCTCTATCACTTGCCGAACATCTTTTATTCCTGGACCTTGATCCGTTGCAATAACAACTATTTTCTTCTCAACGTCCGTCTCAACTTTTTCAACTTCAATGACGCCTACCCTTGCATATAAATAAATATTTCGAGCTAACTCACTAATAGCTGTGGTGATTCGAGCCTGATCAACAATGCCAAATCCAAGTGCCTTTGCTTCATCACGCCCCAGTTGTCTTGCTGCAACTATATCCCACTCAGTAATAATTTCAACCGAAGACTTAAATGTCACTGTTGTTCCCCCAATTCCTTTCGGAGTTTTACTCTTACACTTTCATTCGACCTACTTGATTATTTTTTATTTCAGGCTCTTTACCAAAAAAATGTACGTGATTACACATTCCACTCTACGCTTTATGAGGGCGTACCTCCCTCGCTCCATGTGTTTTTATATCAGTTAATTTTTTTAATCAAGAATAGATTTTAGTATTCATCCATAAAATTCTATGTATTTTTCCTTAAACCTCTCGGAAAATTTTTCAAAAATCTATTCTAGATATAAATCTTTGCTTCATCTTTAATCTATTAATACCATTTTTGAAAAGTAAATTCAATTTATGGTAAAAAACTATTTAAGCAACAAAAAAAGCATCGAGATGAAAAATCATCCCGATACCTCTATACACATATGTATATCAAAATTTAACAAGCCCTAAACTAATCATCAATGCACCATCAACTTTCTCCATCACAGCGTGATCAAGTTGCGTAATACGATCAGTCAATCTTGACTTATCAATCGTTCGCACTTGCTCAAGCAGAATAACCGAATCACGTTCAAAACCATACTTTTCAGCATTGATTTCAACGTGCGTCGGTAACTTTGCTTTTTGAATCTGTGCAGTAATAGCTGCGATGATGACAGTCGGACTAAATCGATTGCCAATATCATTTTGAATAATTAGCACCGGTCTAGTTCCCCCTTGCTCGGACCCAACTACCGGCGATAAATCTGCAAAAAAAACGTCACCACGTTTTACATTCAAAGTGTCATCCCCCGCTAACGAGACGCTCCACCGTATGTTGTGCTTCATATTCTGCATGCAAGCATTCACTTGCAATCTTCAGATTAATATGAGACATTTCAACATATCCTTTCATCATAGCTTCCCGTATTTGATTTGGTTGCTCCTGCATTAAAACTTTGCGCGACAAAATACGCGCCAAAGATTCACTTTCAATTACTTCCTTTGTTTGTAGAAATAGTCTGTCTTGAACAGCAATTGTAGCTTCTCTTAACCTTTTTTCGTACACAGCAAGCACCTCCAACGGAACCATCCACTTTTTCATTACTACCCATTCTACCATTGAAAGATATTGTTGAAAAGACACGAAATGACACAATATCTTACAATTTAAAGTCCAAGTTGTAATAATATGTTGGTTGTCGAAGGTATATGCCGATACATCCACCTTGCAATATATCACCAATTGTGAATTGCTCAGCTTTTTAGTATTAACATTTTCTCCAGTAGTAGTTCATTTACCAAGTTTTTTTAAAGCATTTGTATAGTATTCATTTGTTTAAAGTAGAACATTGACATTACTTAAGAACACCTATACAAATTCTTTTCCTCTATGGAGAAGAAACTTCTTCTCAGGTGAGGCTAAAGTCAAATGTATAATCTAGGAACTCTTGCTGTAATAATGCATGGTACTTCATAATTAATGGTTTCAAGCTTTCTTGCCCATTCATTCATTGAAATAACATCCTGTCCTTGACGACCAATGAGTGTTACTTTCTCACCTATAGCATATGCTTTCGGCAAGGCAACCATACATTGGTCCATACAAATTCGTCCAACAATCGGCATTCTTTGTCCATCAATTAATACTTCTTGTCCACCTAGTTTGCGAATTACTCCATCAGCATAGCCTACTGGTATTGTTCCTATCCACATATCAGAAGGGGCTACAAATGCAGCTCCGTAGCCAACTGATTCACCTGCTAGTAAATGTTTCACATGTACTAGCTCACTCTCGAGTGAAAACGCCGGCTGTAACGGAAATGGTAAAACACCTTCTACATAAGGAGATGGTGCTAATCCATACATTGAAATACCATATCTAACAGCGTCAAATTGTAAATGCGCATTTTTCACTAAGGATGTAGCCGTGTTTGATGCATGAACAAGTCTAGGCTTTTCAGGCAATACAGTTACACATTTCTCAAAAAAATGTGCCTGGCTATCGAAATATGATTTATCCTCTTCATCTGCTGTCGCAAAGTGTGTAAATATCCCATCAACTTCAGCATTCACCGTATTTTGTATTGTTCGATAAAGATCCAATAATTCATGCTCGGAACGAACGCCAATTCTACCCATTCCGCTATCTACTTTTATATGTAGTCGTAAAGGATTTTCTTCATTAGCTATGAGCGGAGCAGCTTGTTGTACCCATTCATTTGCAAATGCCGTAAGAATTATGCGCTGCTTTGCAGCATATGGTACAAACGAAACAGGTGAGGCACCCAATATAAGTATGTCTGGTTCTTCTAAATGTGCTCGGATATGTAATGCTTCGTCAGGTGTTGCAACAGCAAGCATTGTTGCGCCGGCCTCAAGTGCTGCTTTTGCAACTGCTACATCTCCATGACCGTATGCATTTGCCTTTACTACAGCAATAATTTGAACATTAGGTTGAAGTAGCTTTTTTAAATTTTTCACGTTTTGTTGGATTGCGTGTAAGTCTACAATTGCTTTGGTTGGTCTAAAATACTGCTGTATCTTCATTAGAATACCCTCTTTATTTTTTATTAAAACATTATGTATTGCTTTAATTTCTTTTTATCTATTGTACCCAAGTTATTCTATATTAGACTTTTTTCTACATAACCTCTATCGTATAATATATGGCTTAACATTTTCTAAACAGTTACTATTCATCAAAACTACACTATTTACTTAGCAAGCTACAGCTTTCTTCCTGCAGAAAGCTGTAGCTTGAAGCATTACTTCATACTACTTATCGTCATAGAAGCTGCAACTTCTACCATTTCTTCACGAGTCAATTTACTTGACGCTACAAAGAATGCGACGCCATCTTTTTCCCAGCTAATAGATGTATCTGTAATAGCCCCAATCGTAAAGCCTAAATCAACTGGATCGCCAGGAGTTGATACCGGTAACATAGCATTTCCTTTCATAGCTGGTTGTTGCATTACCGTGAATGCCTTTTCACCTTCGAATGTTAAGATGACACGTTCCATTCCACCATCTTGAATAACTTGCTCCTCCACCATCTTCGCCCAATTCACAACAGGGTAATGTGTTTGGAACTCTTTATATTCGACTTCAGCACCTACTGCTTCTTTTCCTTCTTTTTCATCTTTTTCATCTTTACCTTCGTTGTTGTCTGTGCTCTCTTTGTTCTCTTTGCTGTCTTTGCTATCTTTTACTGGTGGTGCAGCTTGTTCACCTTTTGTTTCATCTTTTTCCGTAAATTGCTCAACCGCATACTCTTTGGCTGCGTGTTGGACACCTAATTTTATATTTTTAAATGAGATACGAATTTGCTCTTCTTTTACATCATTCATAATTACTACGGAAGTTGGTAGCATTGTTTTCTTATCAACTGTTATAACTTGATGAGGCATACTATTTTTATAGCTATTTCTAGTAGCCGCTTCAAATATATATGCTTTCTCTTCCTCTTTCATGACTAAATTTTTATCTTCAGCTAAATCTTCTGCTAGTGCCCCTATTAAATAAGCCTGACTATTTTTCTTTGGCCAATCACTTTGGAATTTATACATTTTGTTTAAAGTAGGTGTGACTACAAAAACTCCATCTGCATTTCGCACAATCATTTGTGAAACATCTTTCCCACTTTCTACTACTTCTACTCGATAGAAATCAGGTTTCGTATGCCAAACTGTTACATCATATTTTCTCGGCTCCCCACCAGATTTAATCTCCATCGTAGCGTTCAACTCATAACCATTTGTCTCTGCCCATTTTCCATTTACTTTCTTCAACACTTTTTCCTGTGAGGTTGCACCACATGCCGATAAAAGTAATATCGTACAAAGTAAGACGAGCCATTTAACTATACGGTTGCCCACGCTTTCACCCTTTCTTCTTTCAAATCCACTACGACAATATATGAACCGTATTTGTCAGTTATGTCTTATGAAGAAAAGGTAATATATTTATCAGAAGTTTATTTACTTTTCAATTGCTCATCATCATAACTCGTGTGGTTGATTACCGTTCTCTGGGCGTTTTCCTGTAGGCGTCCAGTCTTCACTTCAATCAACTTATATAAATGGCATGTGTCTTAACAAATGTCATCCACAACTTTTAGTGTTTTGGTGATGATATGGCGAAAGCTGTGTTTATCATTATTTATTGCAATAAAATTACTTGTGCTGCTGCGTATTCCTTAGTATGGGTAATACTGACAAAACCATTTACAAGTTCTCCTTTAAAATATAAAACTGGGTTGCCAGCTTCCCCTCTTAAAATTTCAATATCATGAAGCTTACATTCTTCACCGATACCTGTTCCTAATGCTTTTGAAAATGCTTCTTTTGCAGCAAATCGTCCAGCTAAAAATTCTATTCTACGAGTTTCTGAATGTGTATCAAACAAAACTTTTTCCTTTTCAGATAAAATGCGATCTTTAAATTTATTTGTTCTCATCATTGCTTTAACAATACGGTCGATCTCTACAATGTCGAGACCAATTCCTTTAATCATATGAACTTCTCCTTTTCCTATTTCCCGAAAGCCATGTATAATAATTGTAAATTGAGGTGGAGTCATGTTTAGTAGAACAGAAAATTTTAAGCAATACACGAAGTATTACCCTGTTGTTTCAACATTAATAGCGATTAATTTAGTTCTTTATGTAATAACTATTTTACCTGGCATAGGAACACTCGTAATGAATTACGGAATCCAAGTGAACTTCCGTGTTGAAAACGGTGAATGGTGGCGTATTTTTTCTGCAATGTTTTTACATGCTAACTTTTCTCACGTGTTCTTTAATATGTTTTCACTGTTTTTATTTGGACCAGAACTTGAAAAAATCGCTGGTAAGGCTCGCTTTATTACGATTTATTTATTATCTGGGATTGTAGGAAACATGGCAACCTATCTACTTCATGAAAGTAGTTATGGAAGTCTCGGCGCAAGCGGAGCTATATTTGGAATATTCGGGGCATTCGGGGCACTTGTATATTATACACGCCGCACAATGCCTATGCTTCGCAAACTTATTTTACCAATCATTATTATCAGTGTTATTATGACTTTTTTACAACCAGATGTAAATGTCTATGCTCACTTAGGTGGGTTAGTAACAGGATTCCTTCTTGGACTCATTTACTTACACCCAAAAAGAATTTTAAGCTGGCGCAAACAAAAGATGGCAGGTAAATAACAATCTTGAAGAGGAGTTTTCTTACGGTGATAAGCTATCACTGGAGAATACTCCTCTTCTGCTTTATGCTAGAGCGTCATCCTCATCTTCTTCAATTTCATATTTTCTTTCGCTTTCTTTATTATTGTTCCATTCAGCTTACGAATCACTTTGAGTCCTCTACCATGATCTACAAAGGCTAGTCATTCTCGCAATGTCTCCCTCAATCTATCTACATCACTTACATCCAGCAATTTAAATGCGCTTTTTTGGATGAACTATATTTAAACAAAATTCCGCATATTCTGTTTATTTCACTACTCTATTATATACAGTTTTTCCCTAAATTTACAGATAAAAAAAGCTAATCCTCATATAAATTGTAAGGGTTAGCCAGATAGTAAATTTAATGTTCATACCAATATAATATTGATTCAGCATCTTGCTGCTCTAAGCTCGGTACATTCCCTGTCATACCAGTCATTCCTGACATTACCGTTGCTTTTATAGACATAACATTTTTTCTTCTTTGGAAATATGTTTGTGTACTTTCAATAGATTGTATACGTTTTTTCTCCATGAAAATTGTTATGCGACTGAACACACGATATTGCATAGTTAATTGCTTTCTATCGATCTTATAACCAGCCGTTTTATGTTGCCAAATACCAAGTAAAATCATTATTGGAATTAACAGCAATGAAAGCAACCCATACGGATATATGAAATAACTACAAGCTCCAATTATAGGTATGAGCCAAATAAAATCAATTCGGTAAAAAAATGAACGAGCTCGCTTTGGTGTACGAATAAACTCTGGACGCCAATTCATCTCTGGGAAGAGCTGTTCTAACGTTTGCAAACAATCCCTTTTCTGAATAAGCGGGAATAGCGTAATTTTTTTATCTTTCCCATCTTCACCGTTTCCTCCAGCACTTTCAACAACTACAGTTGCAAAGCCAAACCATTGTCGCAATGGATTCTCTACAATTCGAATGGCCTGAATTCGATTTAAAGGCAATGTAATTCGCTTTTTCTCAAGCAGCCCTTTTGTAATAATAAGCTTTTCATCTTCAATTCGGACTGTATAATCATAATAATTGATCAGCGTAATGACTACCGACACTCCCCATGCCACAATGAGGATAAGCATCACTATTAGCGCAATTAAAAATACACCAATTTTCACGAAGTCAGCTAGCTCGTGAAAGACCGTTTCATATGGGATTATATCTGAAAACTGAGAGACGGCTGCTGCAAGTCCCGACAACACGACCCCAATACCACCAGAAGTTGTTGCCAATACAAGTAAATCACGTATAGACATATGATAAATCGTCGGAATCGATACTTCCTCTTCTATTGGAAGTAATCGCTCATCAGCTGTTTGTTCAATTACTTGATTTTTTGCACGATGCATTTCCAACTCTATGACATCTGCTGCTGCCTTACGTATTGCTGTTAACTCTACCTCAGGTTTCCCATCCTTACTTCCTGCAGTTTCAACCTGTACCTTTACTAAGCCTAATAAGCGATGTAAAATACCCTCATTGTAATTTAAACTTTGAATACGTTCAAACGGGATGTAACGTTTCTTTTTAACAAACAAACCGTATTTTACACGTAACTCTCCATCTTCAAACCAATAAACAAATGTACGCCATTTAACAATACCACTAACAAGTGAAAGTAAAGCAGCTACTCCCCATACACCGAACAATAAAACCGTCTGAAAGAAATGTTCACTATGAAAATTAAAAGAAAAATTAAAACCATTCGTTACAATAATAATAGCAACAGGTATAATCATGCTTTTCAATGCTTTCGCACTTGTAATAATAGCTGATACTGGGTGTAAACGATTTATTTCCTTAGACATCATCTTCCGCCACCCTTGCTAATTCCGAAATACGTGCACGAAGCCCATCAGCCTCTTCCATGACAAGCGCTGGGATTGTATGTACAGTTGCCGCAGTCGATATTGAAATATTACCCAAACCATATCTTTTTAATATCGGCCCTTGTGTCGTATCAACATGTTGTACGCGCACCATCGGAATGAGTGTACGTTTAACAACAAATAGACCATGTTGCACCTCAATCTCATTTTCACGTACCTCATAGCGCCATCGTTCCCATCTGATCTTTGGAAATAGATAAGCAGATAGGACAGCACTTAGTATGACGACAGCAACTGCAATGAAATAAATAAATGATGGCCATCCAAAATAATAGGTACCGTAGCATACTAACACGGCTATGACTAATAGCAGTAACGTTTGCAATACTCCATATAAACGCCACACGGTTAACCCTTTTCGAGAAATTTTATGAATTGGTTCTGCTCTCAAAGTTGTTCCCTCTCTTTCTATAACTTTGTATACGAAATTAGTAATCATTTTGTTTCGAAAATATGCAAAAAAATGGTTTTACAGCAAATGTTGGGATGGGGCACAATTCGTAGCATCCTCAACTGTTTTGGTGGGCTTTTCCTTTCTCTGTTTTCCAAAGATCCTATCAGGTAAGAAAATCTCTCGCTTTTTATCTGTGTCGGTGTAGATTATTCCTCCACATTCCACATTTTATGTATACTACAACAACTATGATAAAAAAAACCTTACAGTCCTTCGACTGTAAGGTTTAATCATTCTAATAAAGGTCATTTTAATCTTCGTGGCGTCTTGGTGCGCGTGAACGACCTTGTCCACCTTCACGGCGACCTCCGTCACGGCGTCCGCCATCACGACGATTTCCACTTCCACCACGACGATCTCCGCCACGTCCGCCATCACGACGTCCGTTAAAGTTACGATTACCGCCGCGTCCACGATCTCCTCCGCCACGGTTACCAGAACGCTCACGACGCATTGGTAATGGTCGTTCTTCAGTAATTGTTACTGGCGAGTCATCTGGCTCTTTTGTTAATGAACGAAGTGCAGCAGCTACAACATCGATTGCATCATGGTTTTCAAGTAGTTCTGTCGCAAGTGTACGATAATCACCTAAGTTGTTGTTCGCAATAAGACCTTCTAGTGTCTCTAGAGCTAGGCGTTGTTGACCCACTAATGCTTCGTCAGTTGTTGGTGGACGAAGTGGTGTCATACGTTTTTTCGTCGTTTCTTCTACAATACGTAAGTAACCCATTTCGCGTGGTGTTACAAATGTTACCGCAAGACCTGATTTACCTGCACGACCCGTACGACCAATACGGTGAACATAAGACTCAGGATCTTGAGGAATATCGAAGTTATAAACATGTGTTACACCAGAAATATCAAGACCACGAGCAGCTACATCTGTTGCCACAAGAATATCAATTTTATTTTCTTTAAATTGACGTAATACGGAAATACGTTTCGCTTGGCTTAAATCACCATGAATCCCTTCAGCAAGGTAACCACGGATTGATAACGCTTGTGCAAGCTCATCTACGCGGCGTTTTGTACGTCCAAAGATGATTGCAAGCTCTGGTTGGTGAACGTTTAATAAACGAGATAAAATGTCGAACTTTTCACGTTCAGCAGACTTCACAAAATATTGATCAATGTTATCAACTGTTAATTCTTTAGCTTTAATTTTTACGATTTCTGGATCACGCATAAATGTTTCAGCAATTTTACGAATTGCAGGAGGCATTGTTGCTGAGAACAATAATGTTTGACGTTCAGCTGGGACATTTTCTAAGATTGAATTAATATCATCGATAAAGCCCATGTTTAACATTTCATCTGCTTCATCAAGCACCAATGTTTGAACATCTTCTAATTTTAACGTACGACGGTTAATATGATCGATGATACGTCCTGGAGTACCAACAATAATTTGTGGTTTATTTTTCAGTGCACGAATTTGACGGCCGATTTCTTGACCTCCGTAAACTGATAATAATTTCACACGTTTGTCATAACCAATTTTATAAAGCTCTTCTGAAACTTGAATCGCTAATTCACGAGTTGGAGCAATTACTAGTGCTTGGATATTAGGGTTTTTTGGATCGATTTTTTCAATAAGTGGAATACCGAAAGCGGCAGTTTTACCAGTACCTGTTTGCGCTTGGCCTAATACATCGCGACCTTCAATGGCAAAACGGATAGTACCTTCTTGGATTGGTGTTGCTTCTTCAAATCCCATACGCTTTACTGAGCGTAATGTAGATTCGCTAATATTTAATTCTGAAAAATTTGTCAAACTTCTCAATCTCCTTTTTTTGCTTTTAAGTTGACAAATGGTTACATTTTCAGATGAAGTTGTCGGCAAATTCGAGCCTGTGTTGTGGAACGTTTCCGTTACTTAAAAATTTTCTCTACATGAAGTCACATAGAGCTCTCTTATATGAAAAGGAAAGCCCGGTCTTTACCGAGCGGTTCGATTCTGTCGTAATTTTTCACTTTAGAATAAAACCGTTGTGTTCAAAAAAAAGTACTCTTCAAACAAGTATGAAGAGTCTTCGCACAAAATGTATCCATTGCTTACACTAGTCTAACATGGCTTTAAACCGTATGCAACGATAACGCATGAGTCGTAATAATCTGACTACTTTGCGGAGCCCTTTAAAAACAATAAAACCTGCGGAAACCATTCAGAGCAACCTTCATCATAACATATATGATGCTTCCCTTTATCAGAAAAATACAAAGTTTTATCATTCGAGGTTAATGTATTATATAGAAATTGAGCAGTATGATAGGGAACTATACCATCTAATTTTCCCTGTACAATATACACCGGAATTTGGATATCTTTATAATATGGCTCTACCATTCGGACAAGCCTCATGAATTCTATTGTTGACGCTAAAGGTACATTGTTAAACTTATGACGGTAGCGCAAAAACAGCTCATTATTAGACAGATTACGATTGTATGCCTCTGTAGCAAGCATTTTAAAATCTTTGACCAGTTGCCTAGGACTCACATATTTGGCAGCAGCACTTAATAACACGAGCTTTTTAACTTTATAACGCTTGGCTAAGTACAACGCTATAATGCCTCCCATTGAAAACCCAACCACTATTACTTCATCTACCTTTTTGGCAAGAGCACGAAAAGCCAACTCGGCGTCCATCAGCCAATGCTTAGCGGTGAATCCACGCATATGCAACTCTTCTCCGTGCCCTGATAAAGTAGGCTGTTCAATTAGCCAATTTGTATGCGCACGTAAATAGGTAGTAAAAGGTTCTACTTCATAAGGTCCTCCGGAAAATCCATGTATACATAACACACCTACTGACAATTGCTTTCACCTCTAAATATAAACTTAAGATAATATGAAGAAATCGGTGAGAGAGTGTCCCACCGATTTCTTATAATCAGAGAGGGTCTTCATCCCCTCTGATAAAAGTTTCATCTTATTCAGTAAATGCATGTAAAATCGTTTCTAATTTCATACCGCGAGAGCCTTTTAGTAAGATGATGGACTCCTCGTTAGCTTGCTGTATTTTTTCGATAATTGGCGTATAATCATCCTCTACATATAACAAATGATCCGCATCAAAACGTTCTTTTAATACTTCATTTAAATAAGTCATGCGTGGACCAAATAAGCATACATAAGTAATTTCTTCAGCATGGATATCCTCCGATAAGTCTTTATGGAAGCTCTTTTCGTTTGGTCCCAGTTCAAGCATGTCACCTAACACAAGCCATTTTTCTGGGCGAATCGTTGTCGACGCTATAAATTGAATAGCTGCTTTGACAGAAGTTGGAGCTGCATTGTATGCATCATTAATAAATAATGCGCCATTTGTTCCCTGTACTTGTTGCATGCGCATGTCTGTAAGGGCCACTTGTTTTAAGGATGCACGAATTTGGTCATCATTTAAACCTAGCTTTTGAGAAATTAACATAGCAACTAACGTATTTTTCACTTGATGCTTCCCGAGAACTGAAATAAAGAAATCCCCTTCAATCACACCATGTGTAGTGAAGCTACTACCATCAGCAGTAGCCTCAATATTGTCAGCATACAATAGATTACCGTGCTCTAAGCCAAATGCCATTGCATTTAACTGTTGCTCTTGCGTAACAAGCTCCTGAAGCAATGGTTCATCACCATCATAAAATAGCATTCCATCTGATTGCATCCCTTGAATGATTTCAAATTTCGCTTTAGCAATTCCCGCACGTGAGCCTAAATCTTGCATATGAGCTTCGCCAATGTTAGTAATCACTGTCATATGTGGACGAGCAAGTTTCGTTAAAAATTCAATTTCACCAAAACCACTCATACCCATTTCAAGCACGGCAACATCCGTATCTTCATCTAGCTGTAAAATCGTAATCGGCAAGCCTAATTGATTATTAAAATTCCCAATTGTCTTCTGTACTTTAAAGAATGGTGCAAGCGTTCCTGCTAAAATATCTTTCGTGGATGTCTTACCATTTGAACCAGTAATCCCAATAAATTTAGCCTTGTGCTCATTACGATAGGCACTTGCCATTTGCTGTAACGCAAGCTCTGAGTCGTCTACAAAAAGCAATGGTACACCTTGTGGTGGATTTGGTTCATCTTTCTGCCAAAGAGAAGCTCCTGCCCCTTTTTCAAAAGCTTGCAGAACAAATTTATGTCCATTGACCTTCTCCCCACGAAATGGTACGAAAAGATCCCCTTGTTGAATTGTTCGTGTATCAATAGAAATTCCTGATACTACTGTATCGCCAAAAGCTGGTACTTCATCATTTAACCATGCAGCTAACTGCTTCAATGTTTTTTTCAAAATAATCCCACTCAGTCTTTTTTATAGTGAAGCTGTTGTTTTTCTTCAAAACGCTCAATTGCTAAAGTAATCAGACGATTAATAAGCTCTGGATAGCTTACATTTGTATGTTGCCAAAGAAGCGGATACATACTAACAGGTGTAAAACCTGGCATTGTATTCACTTCATTAATAAAAATGCTATTATCTGCCGTCACAAAAAAGTCCGCACGAACTAAACCGCTTCCATCAATAGCTTTAAACGCACGCTTTGCTAGCTCCTGTAAACTTGATACTCCATTCTCAGGAAGCTCTGCAGGAATAATAAGAGCTGTTGAGCCATCTTTATATTTCGAATCATAATCATAAAACTCAGTTACTGGTTTAATTTCACCGGGTACAGAAACTTCCGGGAAGTCATTCCCTAGCACAGCTAGTTCAATTTCTCGAGCTACAATACCTTGCTCAACTACAATTTTACGATCATACTGTAAGGCTATTTCGATAGCCTTCACTAATTCATCGCGATTTGTTGCCTTACTAATTCCGACACTCGATCCCAAGTTTGCAGGTTTCACAAACATCGGCCAATCCAATTTTTCTTCACAGCGAGCAATGATCGCTTCCTGTTCATTAGCCCAGTCGCTACGAATGAAGTACGTATACGGCACTTGTGGTAAACCAGCAATTTCAAATAATTGCTTCATAATTACTTTATCCATGCCAGCTGATGATGCTAACACACCATTTCCTACATACGGCAAATTTAGAACCTCTAGTAAACCTTGAACTGTTCCGTCTTCCCCATTTGTACCATGAAGTAATGGGAAAATTACATCAAATTGTATAGCTTTACCATTATTATCGATTAAAAAATCTGTTATATTATTTTCCAAAACAGTTGCATCATTACCAAATTGTAATTCTTCAATTGTACTTGCTGGTTTTGTTAGACGCTCACCACGGCGCCATTCCCCTTCAAGTGTAATGAAAATCGGATATACTTCATACTCCTCGAAATTCAAAGCTCCAGTGACTGCACGTGCCGTCGACAATGACACCTCATGCTCTGCTGACTTTCCGCCGTATAATAGACCGATTCTTTTTTTCATTTTTGTGCCCTCCACATACTTCTTGAGTACTATTAGTTTATCATGAAACGTCTTGACTAATGACATAAAAATCTCACCGTAATTTTGACGGTGAGATTTGAGTGTATATTCATTCTACGTACAAAATGAGAATGAACGAATCAATTATGCCTCGGCATAATTGCGTCCGAACTTTAACTTCTTTCAGCAGGTTTTTGGACACCTGCTGAAAGAAGTTAAATAATATAAATCAATTCATCGTGCTCATTTTTCAAAATTGTATTTAAATCATCCCATACTTCATCAGGGAAGGTATATTCTGACAGGTTACGAATTTCGATACCATAAGCTACTTTAGGCTTTTCGATTCGATATAATGATAACAGCGCCCCATCTTTAGCAAAAGAACGATAAGCACGCAAAAATTCAGGTGAAATAGAAGGAATACTTGATTTTACTTTCCGACGCCAAAAACCAGTACTACGTTCCTTCTCACGAATTAAACTGTTAAAAACATTGGCAACAAGTAAATCAGAATCACTTAAATGACGAAAATAAATTTTAGTCATCTTCTCTAAGTCTGAAGAATAGTAAACAAATCGATTTTGTAATTTGTTAAAAAACGGTGAAGTAATCGATTCCTTTTTATGACTTATGTAAAGCAATTCTCCTTGTTCCATCGGCGTTAGTTGGTCTAGCCTCTTCTCATCCATGAAGTCTACCCAACACAATTCTTTTGATTCAGCAGCTTTTTTTACAAACCGATGTACTTCCTCATCTGGTATATAATCAAACTGTGTATGCATATTAAAGGAACCATCTTCATAGGAATGTTTTAACAACAGTAAGTGATGCAGTGGTTCAAGCGCAGCCACAAATTGCGAGAATTTAAGCCCGCTAAAAATGACAAATTTATCGACATCATTCATATGAACATAAATATGATACATAAAATCTTCAGCTGACTTCAATTTTTTAGCCACAACCATCACCCCATTCTTCACTACATTATAAGACTAAATTTGATTTTTTTGAAACATTTTCTGCTAATTGTCGTCACAACAATATACACAGGCGTAAAAGTGTTTTTTGCGTTATAATATGAATGTTAAACATGTGAAAGCACATATGTTGTTAACTACTCTAAATGAGCAAATTTAAAAGAATATAATTCTATTCATTTTTTACAAATACCTAAGTGAATTTCAAGCCCTTTGAAAGCAAGCACCGAGCTTCTCGTTGGCACGCTAACTTTGGAATTGATATTTGCCTCATATCTACGGCAGATGCCCACATATAGAGATGGGAGACTTCTGTAACTGACGTTGCACTTTCGGTACAAAATTATCTGTACCTGTCGCTACGCTTTCGGTACAAAATTATCTGCTGAAAGAAGTTAAACTAAAAATTGAATCGGAAATAATTTATATTAAATTTACTTGTGCAGAAATACTATTTTAATATAGGTGGCTTGTATGGAAAATAAACGAAATTTTGCGAGTCGTTTTGACTGGACGCTCGCTTTTATACTTCTTACCTTCTTAGTCATAAGTTTGTTAGCCATTGCATCGGCGCAAACATCAGGTCAATATGGCACAAACTTTGTCCCTAAACAAT
The DNA here is from genome assembly GCF_042019215.1 of Lysinibacillus sp. RS11. Lineage (NCBI taxonomy): Bacteria > Bacillati > Bacillota > Bacilli > Caryophanales > Bacillaceae > Lysinibacillus > Lysinibacillus sp. RS11. The sequence continues at coordinate 4,411,643 of NZ_CP168124.1, forward strand.
TACAATGGTACGTCATTGGCGCGGTTATTATTAGTATTGTTATGTTTTTCGAGCCTGACCAATATAAAAAGATGTCATGGTATATGTACGGTTTTGGCATCGCCTTATTAGTACTACTTATCTTCATGCCAGAAGGAACAGGACAAATCGGTGAAAAAATTAATGGTGCTAAAAGCTGGTATCATACACCACTTGGAAATATACAGCCTTCTGAGTTTATGAAAACCTTTTACATTTTAGCACTTGCTCGACTTATTAGTAAGCACCACGAAGTCCATCCTTTTAAATCAATAAAAACGGACTTTTTATTGCTAGGTAAAATGGCGCTCACACTGGCAGTACCTTTAGCTCTTATTTTGGAGCAACCTGACCTTGGTTCAGCACTTGTATTCTTTGCCATTACGGCTGCTCTCATTATTGTAGCAGGGGTATCATGGAAAATCATTTTACCGATTTTTGTAGGTGGAGCTGCAGTAGGTGGTACTTTTTTATGGATGGCACTCTATATGCAGGATTTTTTAGAACAAGCATTCGGCTTGAAACCGTATCAGTTTGCTCGAATCTATTCTTGGTTAGATCCCTATTCATATTCTTCTAGTGAGGGATACCATTTAATTACTTCCCTAAATGCCATTGGTTCAGGTGAGATTTTCGGGAAGGGTTTCAAAGGTCGTGAAGTTTACGTTGCCGAAGGTCATACCGATTTTATTTTCACAGTTATTGGAGAAGAATGGGGTTTTGTTGGTGCTAGTTTCGTTATTTGTATGTTCTTTTTATTAATCTATCATTTAACAAAAACTACACTATTATTGAAAGATCCATTCTCAACATATGTATGTGCTGGTATTATTGCCATGATTACATTCCATGTATTCGAAAATATCGGCATGACTATTCAATTATTACCTATTACAGGTATTCCTCTACCGTTTATTAGTTATGGAGGAAGTTCATTAATGGGGAATGCACTTGCCATAGGGCTTGTTTTTAGCATGCGCTACCACTATCGTACCTACATGTTTACCACTCACGATGATGATGATTAAATAGTCCCTAAAGTAGAATGATAGATATAGAAAATGGGTAGTCTCTATAATTGAGACTACCCATTCTCATTTGTAAACGAGTTAAGCTTGAACTTGCGGAGTTTGTGTTGGTGGTGTTAGCACTTTTAAAAGTTCAAGTCGAGACTTTGTTACAGTGGCTGTTACACCCAACTTCGATAAATTCGAAACAATCTTTTTCAAATCTACTTCTTTTGTCATACATTCCACCTCAATCTTTCCTCGATTTTATAAACGTTTTATTTCCAAAAAAGTTTCATTTTTGCATGTGTATGATGTCTGACAAGATTATTCATCCCTTATCATACCATTTAACTCAGCTTTAAAATTTTTCATTTTTGTTACAATGTAAAATTTTTCTTTTCACTATTTACCATAAATCACTAGCGTCGCATTAATATAATTCAACGCATTTTAAAAAACTGAATTTTCTGCAATATTATCCATGCATAAAAAAAGCCTTTATAATGGTTGGGTGATAGTAAACCATCCAAATCCAAAATAAAGGACATAAGCATGGATAAGTTTACACGAAAAACATCATTTGAACAATGGTTTTCACCTATTTCTTCTACACAAATGGAGAAATTAGTTGAAATTCATCAATTAAATTACTATACAAAGAAGCTTCACATCGCTTCATTCTTGAAATTATTACTGTTTGCGCAACTGAATGAAACCGAAAGTCTACGTGCTATTAGTGACACGCTATTATCAGACGACTTACAAAAAGCAACGTATTTAGAGTCCATCAGCTTTTCGCAGTTAGGTCGGCGATTAACCCAAGTGCCAACTGAGTTTTTCCAACGAATTTTTCTAGACTTAGTCGAGCAAATTCATGAGAAAATGAATTTTGAGCATAGGCGAAAAACCACAACACCACTGAAAATCATTGATTCCAGCACAATGCCATTAAACTTAAACAACCATAGATGGGCTGAATTCCGTAAAACAAAATCAGGTGTGAAGTTACATTTGCGCCTTGTTTACCTAGAAAAAGGTTGTTCCTACCCTGATAAAGCGGTGTTGACGAATGCGAAAGAACATGATCGTGGTCAGCTTGAAATTCTCATTGATGACACGGAGTGCATGTACGTGTTTGACCGAGGTTACTTAGATTATGAGCGCTTTGATCGCATGACAGATGACGGATTTTTCTTTGTCTCACGCTTACGAAAAAACGCTGTAACACGTGTGGTTGAATCATTTGAAGTACCTGAACAGTCATCGGTGTTATCGGATGAAATGATTCTGATTGGCAACACGCAAAATCGCGCTGAAAATGTATTTCGCCGTATCGAAGTACTGGATCCAAACGGTAAAGAACTACATCTGATGACGAATCGTTTTGATTTAAGTGCAGATGAGATCGCTGAACTGTATAAGTCACGCTGGGCAATCGAACTGTTTTTCAAATGGATGAAACAGCATCTGAACATTAAAAAGTTCTACGGGCAAAGCGAGCAAGCTGTGCATAATCAGGTATACATCGCAATGATCGTTTACTGCTTAAACGTGCTAGCAAAGCTTCACACAAACAGTTCACGGACATATTTACAAATTAGTAGGTACTTAAAAGCAACACTATGGAAACCAGCACGTATTTGGCTTCGAAAAATCGAAGGAAATACGGTACCCTAAGGATTTTGAACTGCAGTTGCCCTAGTCAAAGGTTATAGTAAAAAAATGGATGTTTACTATCTCTACTTAAGCGTCTTTCATTTTCTTCAAAAACGGAAGAATTAGAAAACAGAAAATTCAGTTAAAATTCATGCGACGTTAGTGACCATAAATATCAAAAATCAAACCTACAAATACCGATATACCTTCTAGTAATATACCCCAGAAATAAGTTAATACACTATGCGACAATCGATACAAAAAACTAAAAATGGGTGAATTGATTGTGAATTCGTCATTATTTTTTTAGCATCAATATAGTTCCAGTGTTAACAGTCTGCATTTTTTTATACATTATACTATCAATATTGCCTTGCGTCCGGAGGTTTTAAGGACTCCTGTACCTGTCGCTACGCCTTCGGTACAAAAGACATTTGTAACTGCCGTTTCACTTACGTTACATAAAAACACTTGCTGAAAGAAGTTAAATGTAAGCCATTATTAAGCATTAAAAGTGTTTTATTCTCCGTCTCCTTGTAATAACAAGAACAAGAGAGGTAGAATATACATACTAAAATATCGTATGAAAGCAGGGTCTGTATGAAAAAAGCCATTTTATTATTAATGTCTGTTCAATTCCTCGTCTATCTAGGATTTGGAATTATTATTCCTGTCTTACCAGAGGTTGTTGTTCAACAAAACTGGAATGATATACACGTTGGTGGTTTACTAACTGTGTACTCACTTGCAAGCTTCTTCACTGCACCACTTTGGGGCATGCTATCCGATAAAGTAGGACGGAAGCAACTAATTTTAATGGGCTTAGTTGGTTTTAGTCTAAGCTTTGTTATTTTCTCATTATTTATAGATAATCTAGCCATTTTATATGTCTCACGTGTTGTGGGTGGTTTATTCTCGGGTGCACTGTATACAGCTGTAACAGGCTTTATAGGTGATATGTCGAGTGAGGAGGATCGCAATAAATACATGGGTCTCATGGGCATGTCCATCGGGCTTGGTTTTATTTTCGGTCCAGCAATTGGTGGTATGCTCGGACACTATAGCCTGCAACTACCATTTATCGCTTCAGCAATACTAATTGCACTATTATTTATTTATGCAAGTTTCGTCTTAAAAGAACCTGAAAAACGAAAAGATACAAATAAACGTGCAATTGTGCCAAAAGGTGCTGGAACAATGCTGCAATACCGTGTACGTTACTTATTTATGTTCTCATTTTTAGTTACTTTTATGCTGGCGGGAGTAGAAGCTACATTCCAGTTGTTCCAAATTGAAAAAATTCAAATTACACCACTACAAATTGGTTATTTATTTATGTTTAGCGGCTTTGTAGATGCAGCTATTCAAGGTGGCGTTGTAAGACGCATTAAAAACGGAAGCGAAACAAATTGGTTAATAGGTGCACAAATTTTGACAGCTACCGGTATGCTTTTATTCACATTAACAACTAACTTATTTACGGCAGGCCTTGCCCTATGTGTCTTTACAGCGGGTAATGCACTTGCTAGAACATGTGTCGTTTCTCTTTCATCAAAAGAGTCAGGTGGCCAATATGGGACTGCTGCAGGCCTTTCTTATTCTATGGATAATTTAGGGCGCATCCTTGGTCCACTATTTTTCACATGGTTATTTACAGTTCAAGCTAATATCGGTTACTATACTTCGGCAGCAATAGCCATTGTTTCAATAAGTTTAATTTTTATCTATAAAGCTTCAAAAAAATCTTTACGACTTGAATAATTTGTGGATAAAAAGCCGTTACTTAATAGTAATTTAAAGTATATAGTACACTTCAAGGAATATTTAACTTCTTAAAGCGGAATATCGGAGGGCCTGTATGAACAAAACAACAAATCTTTTACTTCCCAAAGAGCTAGAATCGTTTCGTTTTGAAATTGAAGATACACTTCTTTCGGCGATGATTATCACACCATACAAACGTTCAACTACGTTAACGGAAAGTAAATTTGCTGGGGAACCTTATTTACCCTATTACCAGGCATATCCGAAAGATATTACAGGTGAGCCCATGCGGCTATTAGCTCAAATTAACTTTGCAGAAATGCCACCATTAAAGGATTTCCCATCTCAAGGGATTCTGCAATTTTTTATTTCATCCAATATTTTCGTGAACGCTGATCATTATCATGAGGATATTTTCCAGCAATTTTATAAAATACGTTTTTACCCTACCATAAATTCCGAAGCGGAAGTTCCAAGACAGGAATTTTTAGCACAAGCAGCAGATGATTGGTTCCCTATACATCAGGAGTTAGCTTTACAATTCCAACCAATCCAAGAACCTGTTTCTGCTTTAGATTATCGTGCGATATACTATTTACCAAACTTAATCCCTCCACAAGAAGACGTTGATTTACAGGAGATTTATCTACAATATTTTTTAGGAGCAGGAGCTAAAATTGGTGGCTATGCCTATTTTTTAGAGGAAGATATTCGCCACCAATCGCAACTCCTCCAACGATATGATGTGCTATTGCTCCAAATCGATTCTCATGATGAAATCGGTATTATGTGGGCAGATAGTGGAGTTGGGAAATTTTTCATCAATCGTAATAAGCTACTTCAAAAAGATTTCTCTGATATTTTGTTTCAATGGGAGCATTACTAAAAGGATTACCTCGCTTAGTTTTCGAGGTAATCCTTTTCAATGCTTATTACAAATTTCATATCTTCTTTCCATCTGTAAAGTAAGTTATACTAAATATATTGCAAAAATATAGTTAAGGCAGGTGTAGGAATGAGCATTTTTACAGATTTTGGATATACAATACCTTTAATTATGTTTATAAATATTTTAGCAGCAATGGTCATAATTTTTTTAGAACGTAAAGATGCTACTTCTACATGGGCATGGATTCTCGTATTATTTTTCATTCCAGTAGGTGGGTTTGTTTTATACTTACTGCTCGGGCGACAACTACGAAAAAAGCATTTGTTCCGTTGGGAAGGACGCAAGGATATTGGGATTGATAGCCTCATTAGCTATCAGACGGAAGCGATTCGAGATGATACATTCGAGTTTCGTATCGAAAATGCGGAAAACTATAAAGAAATGATTTATATGCATCTTAAAACAAATAATGCGGTGTTAACGCAAGACAACCACATTGAAATTTTTGATGATGGTGCTGATAAATTTGAGCAACTTCTTAAAGATATCGAGGCAGCGAAGGATCATATTCACATTCAATATTATATTTTCCGTCTAGATAATTTAGGTACACGCATTGTTGATAAACTTACTAAGAAAGCAAAGCAAGGAGTAAAGGTTCGGCTCTTGTATGATGAAATGGGCTCACGTAATGTTAAAAAACGCCATTTCAAGGAATTACTTAATGCAGGTGGTGAAGTTGAAGTATTTTTCCCATCCATTTTCCCACTGCTTAATCCTCGTTTAAATTTTAGAAATCACCGAAAAATCGTTGTGATTGATGGCCGTATTGGCTATATCGGTGGCTTTAATGTTGGAGATGAGTATCTTGGGCTACAGAAGAAGTTTGGTTATTGGAGAGATACACATTTACGTATTGAGGGTAGTGCCGTACATCCATTACAAACACGCTTTTTACTTGATTGGAATCAAGCATCCGATCAACAGAAAATGGGTTACTCAGATCGTTACTTCCCTGCCATTCCCCAAAAAGGCGATGTGGGCTTACAAATCGTTTCAAGTGGACCCGATTCTGACTGGGAACAAATTAAAATTGGTTATTTAAAGCTTATTAACATGGCAAAAAAATACATTTATATCCAAACGCCATATTTTATTCCTGATGTTAGTTTTTTAGATGCTATTAAAATTGCGACGCTATCAGGCATTGATGTAAGAATCATGATTCCAAATAAGCCTGATCATATGTTTGTTTATTGGGCTACCTACTCATACGTTGGAAAATTATTGAATGCAGGGGCAAAAGTTTATATTTACGAAAAGGGCTTTATCCATGCTAAAGCCATTATTATTGACGATGAAGCATCTTCAGTCGGAACTGCAAACCTTGATGTGCGAAGTTTCAGCTTAAACTTCGAAGTTAATGCCTTTATTTATGACTCAAAGGTTTCACATCAGCTTGCCGAGCTGTTTGAGAAGGATATTTTCGATTGTACTGAATTAACTTGGGAAATGTACCAAAATCGTTCTTCACTTATTAAATTTAAAGAATCAATTTCACGTTTACTAACACCTATTTTGTAGAACATAGAAAAAGGAAGAGAGCTGGCTCTCTTCCCTTTTTTATTTCACACCTAAATACTCTTCTAACGTTATATTTTGTTTTTTAATTTCTTTTGCCTTGTCACTGCCAACATAACGGTAATGCCATGACTCATACATATAACCTGTGATGTCCTCTTTATCTTTTGGGAATCGTAAAATAAAGCCGAAATCCTGAGCATGTGTCATTAACCATTGTCCCGCTGGTGTTTCGCCGAACTCCTCAGTCAACCATAAATCTTCCTTGCCACGCTCCCCAATATCAAAGGCCAAGCCAGTTTGATGTTCTGAGTATCCTGGGCGTGCACTATAACGATCAGCGGCAGCCTGTCCATCACGATTAACATAGTTATTATATAACTTTGTTTGATAATCAAAAGATCGATAGCCACTGAATGCTACTAAATCAAATCCTTGTTGTTTTGCAGCAGCCAACATTTGATCTAGGGCTTGGCGTGCCTCAGGATTCTCGCCTGGCGCAAAGGTAGATGGTAGCGGATATATCTTATTGGCTAGTAAGATACCATTAATATATGTCGGTTCAGTTGGTAACGTTTGATTTGGTAAATAGCCATTCTCATCCGGCTGTTGCTCAGGTTTCACAGGATTTTCGGTTGTTTTTTTCGGTTCTTCCATTGTAGGCGAGTCTTTTTCAGCTTGTTCTGTTGTAAGTTTTTGCTCATCTGATGCATTACTTTTTTGGTTATTTTTATAGTTATAAACTACAAAAATAGATACAATTAGTGCCACTGAAATCAAAGCCCCAAGGATAAGTGGTAGACGTTTGTTTTTCACTATTTTGACCCCTTTTATAGTTATCAAGTACTACAGTTTAGTTCTTAGTTCTTTATTTGTTAAAAAAAGAAGAACAAACCTACAGTAAGTACTGATTACAGTTTTACTTTATTGGTATAGTTTCATTTTAGCACTGTTCACAATTTAAAGTGTACGTTTTCACCGTAGATTTTAAAATTAGTCGGTTAGCCTGTGACAATGGTAATAAACACTGCTATAGAAGCAACCGTGAAAAAGATTGCCATGTATTTCATCCATTTTGCCTCTTTTATATAACCTTGCTCTTTAAAACTTTTGGCTCTAAAACCATTCGATAGGGCAAACATAATAGTCATAGCAAATACTGCAAAATTAAAATTACCCATGATCATAAATACAATAGCTGCAATACTAAAAAACGCGACTAGAATAGATGATAGCCACTTTTTATTCATCTTGCTGTCCTCCTAAAAAAATCGAGGCTACGCAGGCGCCTCGACATAAATTAATTTATGATTTTACTTTTTCCGGATGCTCCGAATAGAATTTTCGACCGATATATGTTTGAAGTATCAATAATGCACCGCCGACAGACCAGTAAAGTGGTAGAGCTGCCATAGATGTCATTGAGATAAAGACAATCATAATTGGTGAAATATAAATAAACATTTTCATTTGTGCTTTTTGTTGCTCTGGCACTGTCCATAATGACACACGTGCTTGGATTAAATATACAATACCCGCAATAATTGTCATAGCGGTATCAGGTGAACCTAAGCTAAACCATAAAAACTCATGTGATTTCACATCTGTAGAATATAAAATAGAGAAATAAAGACCCATGATAATCGGCATTTGAATTAACATTGGTAAACAACCCATATTGAGTGGATTGATGCCATGTTTTTGATATAATGCCATCATTTCTTGTTGATGCTGCATTTGTTCTTCTTTTGTCTTTGCTTCCTTCATTTTTTTCTGAACAGCTTCCATTTCAGGCTTAAACGCATCCATCTTCGATTTCATCAATTGTTGCTGACGATAATTTTTTAACATAATCGGCATTAAAATTAATCGAATAAGGACCGTAATTGCGATGATCGCTAAACCATAGTTACCTGAAAAAATAGTGTTACCGAAAAATTCCAGTAAAAATTCCATAGGTTTTACAAAAAGACCATAGAAAAAACCTTCTTTGTCTTGCACAGCTTGACAGCCACTAAGAACAAAAACGACAAGTCCAAGCATTGAAAATAGCTTCAATTTTTTCATTTTTCCACCTACTATTATTTATCAACTAAAGTGAAGTATACATTATAAGATCTATCTTTATCAAATAGCAAGTGCTACTAATTATTATTATCGCCCTACGTTGTCAGCATAAAAAAGATGCGAGAGCTTTAGCATTGCTAATACGTCCGCATCCTATTTATTCATCATATGTCCCTCTTTTCAGAGGATCTTTGAACACCCGCTGAAAAAAAATAGCTAAATGTTTTGAAGCTCAGACTCTGTCATCTCAAAACGATAAAATTCATGATGTAGCTCATCTCGGAAATGTTTGGGTGTTACCCCAGTATACTTTTTAAAGATGCGGGTGAAATAGCTTTGGTTACAGAAATGGAATTGGTCTGAAATAGAAGTAATACTTTTATTTGTGTGCCTTAGATAGTATTGAGATTCCTCTACTCGACGAACATTTAAATATTCAACTAGTGTAATCCCAACATGTTCTCTAAAAATACGTGATAAGTGACTAGTACTTATATGAAAATTATTTGCGATGCTTTCCACTGTTAAGTCATTTTCCAATTCATCATTTATATACATTATCACTTTATTAACGGTCTGATGACGAAAAGTCGGTTGCTTGCGATCTGCAATAAAATAGACAAAGAAATCTATTAAATCATCAGCGAATTGTAAAAATTCCGCGTCTTTCATCTGATTTTCGATCATATCATTACAAGCAACGTTAAAAGCAAACGCTTTCTTCGAAGGTACTTGGTTGTCTAGCAATTTACGAGCAACAATTGACGACAAAACAGAAAAATAGCTTCGAACAATTTTAATGACTTGTTTGCCAAAACGTATTGAAAGAATATCAATTAACTCATGCAAAGATTTCTTAGCCTTTGCAGATTCTAAATGGTAAATTTCAAATATTAATTTCGACTCAATATTAAAAAATTCTTCAACACCGATGTATTGGTTAATGCTATCGATTTCTTGGAAGTATCTTTTTGATATCGTTTCTGACATAGAATGTTGATGTAGTTGCATAATCTTCCCCATCTTTCCTCAGATTGCTCGAATCACTTTTACAAATTTTGACACCGAACTACAATAAGAAAATAGTTTTCCTTATTGACAATATAAACTGAGTCCTATTTCACAATTATATATGGCATATAACTTAAAAATAACCCAACTAAACCATCAGTTTACAATAAAAATAGACTATACAGTGAATTTTACCATATTCTGCGATTTTCTTTCAACCACATTTTGTCTTTCTCTCTAGTGCTAATTTATCATATATATATAGTAGAAACCTCGTAAACTTATGTTGCACAATTAGATTTTACCATATACATATCAAAATAAATTAGTAATTATTTAAATTTTGTTACAAATTATGTAAGGTTATAACACCTATATATTTCATTAATCGACATTTCTCTTTTTTATTCCGAAATCTTCTCTATATAATTTATACGAATATGTAGTAAAATAGATGATAATACTATTTTTAAAAGTTTAGACGAGGTGTTAATAGTGGATCCAAAACAGATAGAAGAAATTATGGAGATTATTAAGGAATTCTTCCCTGAGAATACTTCCATCGCAATTTCCGATACAAACGAATACTTGTATTACCAACCGAGCAAGAAAGTTGATTTAAAAATCAAGCCTGGCGATCCAATTAAAGAAGGTTCAGCAGCTCACAAAGCATTAAGCTATGGGCAAAAGATAAGCTCTTATATTGAACCTGATGTATTTGGCATTGCATATTACGGCATGAGTATTCCTTTAATGGAGGAAGGCGAAACTAAGGGTGCTATTACTGCTATCTTCCCACAAAAGCCATCAGCATTTTTAACGAACTACATTACAATTAAAATTGATGATTGCTGGTACCCAATCAAGCATGATCAAGTCATTTATCTTGAAACACAGCTCCGAAAAACATTTGTTAAAACAATGAGTCGTGAAGGTTATCACCGCTTAAACCTAAGTGATCTTGAGCTATTTTTAGCACCTGACTCATTTATACGTTGTCACCGCTCATATATTGTTAATATTGACTACATTGATGAAATTCAACCAGATTCACATTCAACGTTTTTATTAATCATGAAAGATGGTACTCGTATTCCTGTTAGCCAACGCTACGCAAGTTACTTCCGTCGTTCTTTAGGTTTCTAATCTTTTATAAGTACAGCGAACATTTTCTTATTGAAATTGTTCGCTGTACTTTTTTGCTCACTAAAACAAGCTTATAAGTGCTCATTACTTATATTAGTTGATTGGAGTGAGACTGGGCGACTCCTCGGGGATTAGCGATAGAGCGCCCAGTAGGAACAGAAATCAACCACACGTTATGGTGATGAGCCAAGGAATTCACAAAAAAATAATACAGCTCTACATTAAAACGTTTTCTCTGTCGAAAATTCAATTTTATGCTCATTTTTCCTGTTTTTACTCATTTTAATGCTATTTCTAAAGTTTTTGTGACAATTTGGTGATAGTATTATTCAAATGGTTGGAGTCATACTACAACCGAATAAACAGAAAATTCTTACAGAACTTTTTCTAGTTTTGTAACCGGTTTCCATCAATACTTTTTAGGGGAGGATTTTTTAATGGATGCAAATGTTCAAAAACGCCTAGGCTTAAAAGAACTTGAAAGTAAAATTGTTACTGCTGAAGAAGCTGCAGCGCTTATCTCTAACGGTGATGTAGTTGGTATGAGTGGATTTACTCGTGCGGGGGACGCGAAAGTTGTTCCTATGGCTTTAGTAGAGCGCGCTAAAAACGAAAAATTCAAAATTGATGTATATACAGGAGCTTCTTTAGGACCTGAAGTTGATAAATACCTAGCTGAAGCTGGTGCTATCCGCAAACGTGGACCATTCCAAGGTGATGCTGGTATCCGTAATTTAATTAACTCTGGGGATGTCCTTTATGTAGATGCTCATCTTTCACATAACGCTGAATTAGTTCGCCAAGGAATTATTGGACCAATTAAATATTTAATTCTTGAAGCTGTTGCTATTACAGAAGATGGACTTATTATCCCAACAAACTCAGTAGGTAACTCACCTATCTTCGCAGAATATGCTGAGAATATTATTGTCGAATTAAATATCTCTCACCCAGAAGCTTTAATAGGTATCCACGATATCTATGTACCAGCTGAGCAAGGTCAACGTGAAGCGATTCCAATGACTGATGCTATGCAACGCATTGGTGACATCGGTATTAAAGTAGACCCTGCTAAAATTAAAGCGATTGTTATTTCTGAAGAGCCAGATGCTCCTTCATTAATCGTTCCGCCAGATGAAGAAACACAAACAATGGCGAACATTTTATTAGACTTCTTCCGCGATGAAATTAAGGCTGGTCGCTTAACAAAACAATTAATGCCATTACAATCTGGTGTAGGTTCTGTTGCAAACGCTGTACTTGACGGCTTCGCAAATTCAGAATTTGAAGATTTAGTTGTTGCTTCTGAAGTACTTCAAGATGCAGTATTCAACTTAATTGATGCTGGTAAAGTTAAATTTGCAGCAGCTACTTCAATTACACTAACTGAAGAATTACAGAAAAAAGTATACGGCAATTTAGAAAAATATGCTGATAAAATTTGCTTACGTTCACAAGAAATTTCTAACCACCCAGAGCTTATCCGTCGTTTGGGTCTAATCTCAATCAACACTGCTCTTGAATTAGATATCTATGGCAACGTAAACTCAACACACGTATCTGGTACTCGTATGATGAACGGTATCGGTGGTTCAGGTGACTTTGCACGTAACGCACGTCTAGGTATTTTCGTTACTAAATCATACGCAAAAGGCGGCGCTATCTCTTCAATCGTGCCAATGGTTTCTCACGTAGACCACACTGAACATGATGTTGATGTAATCGTAACTGAGCAAGGTATTGCTGATTTACGTGGTCTTGCACCACAAGAGCGTGTACCTTTAATTATCGAAAACTGTGCACACCCAGATTACAAAGAACAACTTTGGGATTACTATAACCGTGCTCTAGAAGCAACTGGCGGCCATCAAACACCTCATATTTTAGAGGAAGCACTTTCTTGGCACGTAAATCTTGCTAAAAACAAAACAATGAAAAAAGAAGTTGCTAAAGCTTAATAACCCAAAGAACGCCTACTAAGTCAAATCTTATTAGGCGTTCTTTTTTGTCGAAAATGGTATAATAAAGTGATAGTTTTAAATTTGGCTTTCTCAGTAGTCAAATATTAAATGTCACCAAATACGTAATTTCCCGTCGGAGGAACTATGAAGAAATTTATATATTTAATTATATTCTTTTCATTTTTTGACCTATTTACCCAGCTTCCTGTCATGAGTACATATGCTGAATCCTTAGGAGCATCAGCCTTCTTAACTGGTCTAGCAGTAGGCATGTATTCTCTGTCCAATACAATCGGTAATATTATTTCTGGCTTTTTAACAGATCGTAAAGGTCCCTTTGTTATTTTAATCCTAGGACTATTAACGACAGGGCTATCATTATCACTATATAATTTAGTAGACGATCCTATTATTCTATTAATAGTCCGTTTTGTACATGGATTAGTTGCTGGTCTAACCATCCCTGCTGCATTCACATTTTTAGCAAATGCAACTGAGCAAGAAAAACGAGGTAAGGGTAGTGCTATTTCCGGAGCGTTCGTCGGCATTGCTGCCATAATCGGTCCTGCATTTAGTGGTATTTTAGCAAGTCGTACTAGTGTACCATTTGTCTTTAATATAACAGCAAGCTTTATGATTTTGTTAGGTATCCTTGCCTTTTTCTTACTAAAATCCAATCAAATAAAAAAACAACAATCTGAACCAAGTACAAACATTCCTATCAGTGTATTTTTTAAAAATACACTTACATTAAAGGCATTCTTAGGGGCATTCTTTTTAATGTTTTCTCAAGGCGTCATCGCCTATTTACTTCCTCTAAAAGTGCAATCTTTAGGCTTCGATTCACGTTTAAGCGGGACATTGATGAGTACCTTTGGAATTATTGCTGTACTTGTATTTATTTTGCCTACTAATCGTATTTTCGATAAGGTTGCTCCAATTAAAACTTTAGCACTTGGTATTGCTTTAATGGGAGTAAGTCAATTATTAATTAGTCAAGCAGATTCAAGTACATTACTTTATATTGCAATGGCTTGCTACGGTATCGGGTTTGGCTTCTTATTCCCGTCAGTTAATTCACTTTTAATCGACTCAACAACTGCTGAGATTCGCGGAAAAGCCTATGGTTATTTTTATGCATTCTTCTCACTAGGAGTTGTCTTAGGTTCCTCCTTGCTCGGATGGCTCTCACTAGGAATTGTCAGTGGCTTTATATTTACTGGCGTTGTCTTGTTAGTATTTGCAGCTATTATTATAATCACACACAAAAAACCTTCTCACGTTTGATATGCTCCCCTTTAGGTAGACAGATTAAAAAATAAAAATCTGTTTATCTAGGGGGCATTTTTTTATGGCTCGAAGTAACCACTCAAAAGATGAAAAATTAGCGGTTCTAAGACTTCTTCACAAAGGACAAAAGACAATTTCAGAATTAGCTACTATATTTCAGGTTTCTTATAAAACCATTGAAGAATGGAACTACAAATATGAAATAGATGGAGAAATTGGCCTTGAAGAGTCCACTTCTTGGAATTCTTACTCGAAAGAGCTAAAGTTAGCAGCTGTACAAGACTATTTATCTGGACAATATTCTTTAAAAGAAGTTACAAGAAAATACAAGATTTCTGACAAATCCGTTTTGAGAAATTGGATTCAAAAGTATAATAGTCATAGAGAATTAAAGGATACCGGTAAAGGAATGACAAACTCTATGACTAATAAAAGAACAACGACGTTAGAAGAAAGAATACAGATTGTAAATTACTGTCTAGAACATCAGAAAAACTATCAGCTCGCTGCAGAAACCTATGAAGTGTCTTATCAACAGGTGTATCAATGGGTCAAAAAATTCGAAGTAAATGGTGAAGAGGCTCTGCAGGATAAACGTGGTCGCAAGAAAGAAGAACAGGAATTAACAGCTGAAGAAAAATTTAAGCTAGAAATGAAACGTTTAGAACGTGAAAATGAACGATTACGCGCAGAAAATGCCTTTTTAAAAAAGTTGGAAGAACTCGAAAGGAGGAATCGTTAACAAGCGTTCGTTTACAAAATAAATATAGAGCGATTCAAGAGTTACATGCGAAAGAAAATCTGCCAGTAATCCTTTTATGTGATATTGCCGGTTTATCTCGTGCTGCCTATTATAAATGGCTACAACGTACACCAACAGATAGAGAGCTAGAGAATAAAGCGATTCTTCAGGATATCCAAGCTATTTTTCGACAAGTCGAAGGAATTTATGGATATCGAAGAATGACTTTAAATATCAATCGTAAATACAATAAAAAGTTCAATCACAAACGTATTTATCGATTAATGCAAATCAGTGGTTTACAATCCGTGATTCGCCGAAAAAGAAAGCGATATGTTTCTTCACCTGCACAACATGTCGCTGAAAATCGATTAAATCGTGAATTTACTGCAAGCAAACCCAACGAAAAATGGGTAACAGATGTGACGGAGTTCAAATTAGGAAATGGAAAGAAAGCTTATTTAAGCGCTATTCTAGATCTTTACGATGGCTCTATTATCAGTTATGTATTGGGGCATTCAAATAATAATGAATTGGTATTTAAGACGTTTGATTTAGCAATGCTTACTTTAAAAGATGGAGAACAACCGTTACTTCATAGTGATCGTGGCTATCAGTACACATCACATGGATTTAAAAGAAGAATAGATGGAGCAGAGATGATTCATAGCATGTCCCGTGTAGGCAAATGTATAGATAACGGACCAATG
The DNA here is from genome assembly GCF_042019215.1 of Lysinibacillus sp. RS11. Taxonomy (NCBI): domain Bacteria; kingdom Bacillati; phylum Bacillota; class Bacilli; order Caryophanales; family Bacillaceae; genus Lysinibacillus; species Lysinibacillus sp. RS11. Next base: position 4,427,488 of record NZ_CP168124.1, read on the forward strand.
GAATCATTTTGGGGAACATTGAAATGTGAAAAGTATTATTTACATAAGTACCAAACATTTGAAGCGTTACAACAAGCGATTGAGGATTATATCCAGTTTTACAATAACGATAGATACCAAGAACGATTAAACGGCTTAAGCCCATTAGAATATAGGGCTAAAGCCGCTTAAAAGCTTTTTATTATTTCCACTGTCTACTTGACAGGGAGCAGTTCAGTTTAAATGAGAAGGTTTTTTATTTATTTCTTTTTTTCATGAATTTCTTCATGATAATAATGAATACCTGTATGTCCTCCACCTTCAGCAACCATTTCGTTTGAAGCTATTTTCGTTGGGGATGTTCCAGCTTCTGTCGCGACTTCAGTAGTTATACGTTCTGAAATGTTTGTGTGCATGTCCATATTCGTTGTATTCAGATAAGATCCCAATTTAGATTTTGCACCATTGAACATACTTAATGCTTTATCTCGGTTTTCTTTTTTACTTAAATAAGATGCTGCTAATCCAGCTAACCCTGCAATCACAACACCTGTTCCTTTACGTTTTGCCATTATAAATCCCTCCCAAAATAGTGGCTCGTATTATATCTTTTCCTTATTTTTATTAGACTAAACATAATTTTTATTTATGTTATAGCATATATAAGGTGAGAATTCTCTATCCCTTTCGTTTCTGTTAGATCGTTATAGTGAGGATCCTAATTTTGTAATTATTTATGATTATAAAGGATGAATAAAGGTAATTAATGTATTAATACTAGCAACAGGAGAGTGGTTATTATGAAAGATCTAGACTTAGTATATGATTGGGTAGATTTGGCTTCATTAATAGGTGGAGCGAGTCTCTTAACTGCACTAATTTATAGTATCCTTTTACTGTGAGGAGCATCTTGGATATTTTTCCACAGGAATCAATTATGCATTCATCTCACCACCTATAGAGCGGACGACTTCTGTACCTGCCACTTCGCTTTCGGTACAAAAAACTTTTGCTAAAAAAGTTAAAAGGCAATCTGCATACTTAACAATTGCAGATCGCCTTATTTTTTATTGTTTTACATCATCATAAGCATTAGATTTTTCAAATGCTGCAACTACATAGGAACAAACAGCTTCCATTTTATAGCCATTTCCACGGGCGTATGCCGCTGCATATTCTAATAATTTTTTGGCCACACCTTGTCCACGGAGCTTATCTGATACATATGTGTGATCCATTACCATTACTTGCCCCTTTTGTTGCCATGTAATTTCTGCTAACCTTTCCCCTTCTTGCTCATAGACAAAAGCAAGTTTATTTTCTGCTAGCTGCTGTAATTGAAATTCCATTTCTCATCACTCCTTTTTTTCATAGTAACATAGCCTTTTACATTTTTACAAAGATAGTGGGTGCACTTAAAAAATCCAATCCCTTGAACAAAGATGATAAAAATAAAAGAATCTGCTCACTTTCCTCTAGCAATCAGGAGGAAATGTTGCAGACTCTTTTCTATGAATTAATTAAACCATGAAGAAATTGTATCCTTTAAATTAGCAAAGAAATTTTGCACACTTGCCCAAAATCCTTCATCTTCCATAAGTGCGCCAAATTTCTCTTTTATTGTATTGCTAATATCATCTAATTGTTCAGACCATTTACTAAAATCAATGTCTAGCTTACTAATTTTGTCCATCAAATCAACTAGCAATTGACGGTCCTGTTCACTTAAATTAATTTCAAGCTTGTTTAATTGCTCTTGCACAATCTGTTCAACATCTTCTCGAGTTGCTGGCTTTGATTCTGCAATTTGTTTTTTGATTTCCGTTAGTAATTGTGCAACCTTGGCATCGTCCACCCCTGCTGATTGTGCAAGAGTAGTTGCAACAGATAGTTCTTCATTGGCAACATCTGTACGATCAATATCAAGTTTTTCACCTGTTGTTACTTCGTAGGCTTTGTAAATTCCCACAAGCGCTGAATGACCTGTTACTGCTTTTGGTGCAGCCACCTGTACTGTTGCATCTTCAATACCTGCTGTTAGCATTGCGTTTGCATACATTTCAGACGTAACTTGTGTAATATTTGATGGTGTAACAATCTCAATAACTAAACCTTCTCCTGCATTCTTGCGCGTAATTTTAGCAGAAGAATACATACGAGAGCTTGAATTACTATCTTTAATATATTTAACTAAGTCTTGACCTGATACTGTTATTTCTTCAATTTCAGGCTCTTCATCCACTTTTAATGATTTTTTAACAGACTCTTTTTCAGCCTCAGATAAGTTTGCTCCATATACGACGATCGGTACGCCTAGTTTTTCATCAATTGCTTTTGGTGGCGTATTATCAGCTGCAAAACTTGTTGCTGGTGCCATCACGCCAAATACTAACATAGTCGCTGTTAGTATTTTCATCCACGTTTTTTTCAAATTGTGTGACCCCTTTCGTTAGAAAACACATTTGGTCTGTATAATGTACGCCATTATACAGTAATTAGTACGAAAAAAAGACGAGAAGGTTTCAATGTTGTCTCTCGTCATTTCTTTTATTCTGGCAGTATCCCCACTCTTTAGCATCTCACTATTTCGTGGCTTCTTATGCCCTAAATTTCTTCAGTCCAACCGTTTTGCTGTTTCACTTTACCAGCTTTCAGCAGTGTTCCTAATGCACGTTTAAATGCAGCCTTACTCATATGGAACATTTCTTGAATTTCTTCAGGAGAGGATTTATCGCCAAAAGGCATTTTGCCCCCAACCTCTTGTAAATAGTTTAAAATTCGCTGAGCATCGTCAGAAATACGCTCATGCTTACGTGGTAAAAGTGAACCATTCATTGAACCATCATCTTTTACATCAATTATACGAACAACTACGTCTTGTCCAAGACGAGGTTCTGCATTACGCTCTGATTCATGGACAAAAATGCGGTACGGAATTTCTACGCCCAATAAAAATGAGCCTACTGGTAATAAACGATATGGGCGTGCCTTAATGTTTTTATTGTGCATGTCTTCAAATGCACCTTCATATAATTCCGAGATTTTTTCTTCAGTTGCTAAACGTCCAAATAAATCACCATTGCGATCTGTACGTAATGTCATAAATACATGGTCGCCTGGCGCTGGCCAAAGCTCTGTTATTGCAGGTAAATCTTCCGCTTTCACTAGCACTTCACGTGAAGTACCGATATCTACAAAAGCCCCTTCACGCTCGGCTACTCTTAGGACACGAGCCCAACCGTATTCACCTTGTACGAAAGTGGGGATAGCTGTCGTAGCCGCTAAATCACCACGACGATCCGCAAATAAAAATACTTCAAGGCGATCACCTACTGCAAGTGGCTCTGTTACCTCTGAAGCATTTAAAGGTAGTTCGTCAACTCCATTTGTTAAGATCCATTTCGATGCTTGTTGCTCTAATACAGTTAACGTAACAACTTCACCTGATTTTAATTCGTTCATATTGTCTTCCTTTCCTTCACACCATCATTTTCGCAAAAAACTTTATAGATTATGTTGTATCTTAGTTGCCTCTAGTTTTTTCGCGATGTCCGGATTTTCTTCCATTACCTGTACAAGATCCGCAATTCGGTCGATTGAATTCCAACTTAAATGATGTTCGATTCCTTCTACATCATCGTAAATACGCTCTTCATCTACACCAATGATTCGCAAAAATTGCTCTAGAAGCTCATGGCGCTGTACAAGACGTTTTCCAAGCTTTTCTCCTTTGGGCGTCAATGTAAGTCCACGGTATTTTTCATAAACTAAATAACCATCTTTATCTAATTTTTGAACCATTTTTGTAACAGAAGAAGGAAGAACAGATAATGCTTCAGCAATGTCAGACACACGGGCATACCCTTTATTAGCGATTAATAAATATATTTGTTCGATATGGTCCTCCATACTAGGTGTTGGCATATCCTATTCCCTCTCTTTCCTTTTCTTACTCTCTAGTTTACTACAAGCTTGGCTTAAAAGTTAACTGAAAATACATATGCCAGAAAAACACTACATGGGCAATCAAAAAAGGGCCAGCTTCATCTAGAAGTTGGCTCCACTTTATGTCGAGGATGCTTATTTACCACATGTAATGCATGAATAATCTCTTTATTAATTCGTTCGATATTTTCAGGAGTATTTATCACTTTAAACGCTTCATCTCGGGATTCCAAAGATGTAACATACTTACTAGGCAATGCATTCAGTGTAAGTGCCACTGCATCAAGTTCACAGATTTCACATTTACAAAATGTTTGATATTCCGGTCCTCGTAGTAGAAAGCTTACTAAACCACGCACAATTTCCTCTGTAACATTTACTAAAATAGGATCTGACATATTCAAACCATCGCCTCGTTTATATTATTGTTACATTATTCCTGAAACCATAATAGCGGTAACAAGGTTTTTTTTCAAGAATCACTAGTAGTATAAAAACGACTAGCTTCTTAGCGAGATTAATGACCTACATTTGTCACCGAATCACATCTTATTTACTACTTCTTAGTTTTGATTAATCGTAATGAATTAAAAACAACTAGTAATGTAGCGCCCATATCTGCAAAGATTGCAATCCATAATGTTAACCATCCCGGGATAACGAGTAACAGGGCCACTACTTTTAAGACTAGGGCAAATATAATGTTCTCTTTAATGATGCGTAATGTTTTTCTACTTAAACCAATTGTATATGGAAGTTTCGATAAATCATCACCCATTAATGCGATATCCGCTGTTTCTAGTGCTGCATCAGTGCCAGCACCTCCCATTGCAATGCCAACATTGGCTGAAGCAAGTGCGGGTGCATCATTGACACCATCTCCTACCATCGCCACTGCGCCAAACTGTGCACGTAAATCTTTAATGGCCATTAATTTTTCTGCTGGTAATAAACTTGCTCTCACATCTGTCATTTTTAAAGAAGTTGCAATTGCCTGTGCTGTTGGTTCTGCATCGCCTGTCAGCATAACTTTATGCTTTATTTTTAGACCATTTAACTTATCCAAGACATCTTTACTCTCTTGACGTAATTGATCAGCAATTCCAATCATCCCAATATACTGATCATTACTAACAGCTGCTACAACTGTTTTACCCTGTTTTTGAAGTTTTTTAACCTGTTCTTTTACCATCTCATCAACAGTCGTTAAAGTAGCAATCCATTTTAAGCTTCCTACATAGATTATTTGGCCATTAACCGTTGCATAAGCGCCCATACCTGTTACGGATTGAAAGTCTGTCGGTATAAGCTCTGTTAAATTTTTATCATGCAATGCCTGCAAAATAGCTTTAGCTAATGGATGTTGCGATTGTTTTTCAACTGCTGCTACCAGCTGTAAAACACATTCCTCAGACATCCCTTTCGCTGTAAAAATATCCGTTACAGCAGGTTTCCCTTTTGTCAGTGTACCTGTCTTATCAAATGCTATTGCTTCAATATGACCGAGCTGCTCTAAATGAATACCTCCTTTAATAAGAACGCCTTGTCTAGCGGCATTCCCAATTGCTGTAACGATAGCAACTGGTGTAGAAACAACAAGTGCACATGGACAACCTACAACAAGGACTGCTAATCCTTGATAAATCCAATGTTGCCAATCACCTATAAATAAAGGTGGTATAACGGCCACTAGTAAGGCAATAATCATAATTGCCGGTGTGTAGTATTTCGCAAAGCGATCAACGAACTGCTGTGAAGGTGCTTTTTCTGCCTGTGCCTCTTCAACAAGATGAATAATTTTTGCAATTGTTGTGTCCTCTACTCGCTTTGTCACACGTACCTCTAAGGCACCTTCTTCATTTAAAGTACCTGCAAATACTTCATCATCGACCGTTTTATTAACAGGAATAGATTCGCCTGTAATCGCTGCCTGATTCACTGCTGACAATCCACTCACTACAATTCCGTCCATAGCAATCTTCTGACCAGGTTTAACGATTAAAATATCCCCAATTTCAATTTCCTCAGTTGGTAGCTCGAATTCATGGAAATGCTCACCATGTGCCCGCTTTACTGTTGCCGTTGGAGGAGCGATATCCATAAGCTGACGAATTGATTGACGTGCTTTATCCATCGAATACGCTTCAAGTGCCTCACTAACCGCAAACAAAAAGACAACAACAGCCGCTTCTTCCCATTCTCCTATAATAGCCGCACCTATTATGGCAATGGTCATCAGCGTCTTCATATCAAATTCAAAGCGTGCTAGATTGCGGAAGCCTGTTTTAAAAATGCCAATTCCCCCAACTAGAATCGCGATAATAAACATCCCAATAGCCAGTGGATCCGTTTCACTACGTATTGCCCCAAACACATATCCTAGCACTACAAATAACAAGGAAATACCAGCTAATATATTTTCTATTTTTCGATAAAAAGGTGTTGATTTTCCAAGTGTTTTTACTGTTGAATGGGATACTTTTATGCCGTCGAAAGCACCTGCCTCTTCAAGTTGATCAACGCCAATATCACCAATAACTGTTATTTTTGAAGCACCGAAATTAACTTGTGCATCCTGTACCGCTGGAATAGCTTTCACATTTTTTTCGAACTTTGCTGCACAGCTGGCACAAGACAAGTTTTGTAGCCTGTATTCTTGTTTAGTTGGCGTCGCTCCCATTTACAATCCCCTCTTTCACATGTTCATAGGCAACCGTTACAATTTGATACACATGCTCATCAGCTAAAGAGTAATACATCTGCTTTCCTTTACGATACGATTTTGCTAAGTTATTATCTTTCAAATAACGTAAATGATGCGATGCTGTTGCTACTGACGAGCCAATAATGGAGGCAACATCACAAACACATAATTCATCCTCGACCGTTAAGGCATATGCAATCTTGAGTCTTGTTTCATCAGATAATGCTTTTAAAAATTTTGCTACTCCTGATAGATCTGGCATTTGCTGTTGTACCTTTTTGACCGCTTCTTCGTTAACATGCGTTACTTCACATACTTCTTTTTGCATTTCCTCACCTCATTCAAATGTTCGTTTGATTGTTTTCACTATAGCATAATATTCCATCATATTCAAATGAGTGTTTGAATGTAAATGATGTATATCTTTATTACTCCAATTAATTTTAAATTCACATAAGCAAAAAAATCAGTGCACAAAATGTACACCGATTTTTAATAGACACTAGTTATTAAGCTGTAATTCGATTGGACAATGGTCACTACCCATAATATGTGAATGAATATTTGCCACATCAATTTTGTCTTTTAATCTCTCAGACACAATAAAGTAATCAATACGCCACCCAATATTACGCTCGCGTACTTTATTCATATAAGACCACCATGTATAGTGATCTCTTGTATCTGGATGCATATAGCGGAATGAATCCACAAAACCACTTGCCAATAGCTCAGTCATTTTTGCACGTTCTTCATATGTAAAACCTGAATTACCAACATTCGACTTTGCATTTTTTAAATCAATTTCCATATGTGCAACATTTAAATCGCCACAGTATACTATCGGTTTCTTGGCATCTAGCTCTTTTAAATATAGCGCTAACCGATCCTCCCACTCTAAACGAAGAGGTAATCTAGCTAAATCACGCTGTGAATTTGGGGTATAAACATTCACTAAGTAAAAATCTTCATACTCTAATGTAATAATTCTCCCCTCTTCTTGTGATTCATCCTCACCAACGCCATAACGTACTGCAAGTGGCGTATGCTTTGTAAAAATCGCTGTACCTGAATAACCTTTCTTCTGTGCATAATTCCAATATTGCTCATATCCCTCAAGTGAAATCTCCACTTGTCCAGCCTGACACTTCGATTCTTGAATACAGAAAAAATCTGCATCTACGTGATTGAAAAAATCTAAAAACCCTTTACCCAAGCAAGCTCGAATTCCATTGACATTCCAAGATATAAATTTCATTTACTGTTTCACTCCTCAAAAAACGCCCTCCGCCATTAGCGAAGAGCGTAGAGTTTTATAAGTCATCACCAACGATTTTTACTTCTGTTTCTAAATCGATGCCAAATTTTTCTTTAACTACTCGTTGTACCATGTCGATTGTTGCAATATAGTCAGTAGCCGTTGCATTACCTTTATTAACAATAAAGCCTGCATGCTTCGTTGATACCTCTGCATCACCTACACCTTTACCTTGTAAGCCACTATCTTGAATAAGCTTACCTGCAAAGTGACCTGGCGGGCGCTTAAAAACACTCCCTGCAGATGGGTATTCTAACGGCTGCTTAGATTCTCGCTGAAACGTTAAATCAGCAATTTTTGCATCAATTTCTTCCTGCACACCTTTAGCTAATTGAAATTCGGATGATAATACATAGTAACCTTTTTTAGCAATGATACTTTGACGATAACCAAGTTCAAGCTCTTCTTTCGATAATATTAAAATGTCGCCTTCTCTTGTTAGCACTTTTGATGAAATAATAATATCCTTAATTTCGCCACCATATGCACCTGCGTTCATTGCCATAGCTCCACCTATTGAACCCGGGATACCACATGCGAATTCAAAGCCTGTTAAAGATGCTGTTGCTGCAAGCTTTGATACATCTTTTATAAGCGCACCGCTTTGCGCGTAGACATGGTCACCATTAATATGAATTTCATCTAAAAGTGAAAATGTAACAACGATTCCTCGATGACCGCCATCACGAACGACCATATTAGATCCATTACCTAACATTAATAATGGTATATTATTCATGTTAGCATAACGAATAACCGTTGCTGCCTCATCCTCTGTTTCAACAAGAACGAAAACATCCGCTTTACCACCTAATTTTGTCATAGTATATTGCTGTAATGATTCATCTAACTTAATATTGGCCGGATTAACGCTCTGTGCTAAATCCGTCACCCATTGTTCTTTTGTCATGAAGCTAATTCCTTTCTAACGTCCTTCTTACTCCTACACTAGTATGGATATAGAACCCTAATTTGACAAGTGAAATGAAGGGTATTTTTTATCTCGCCTTAACAGACAGCGAGGCTACCTGTGCAGAGATGATGAATATCATAAAGAAAATTCGTGGTCATTCCTAGTGACATAAATAGCCGATTGTTCACCCACCATCAAAATTCCAATAGACCTACACTAAAGCCAACTCGTTGCCCATGATTCAATATTGCGGATTGCCCCTTCTAATGCCCGACCTTTATCTGTTAAAGAATATTCTACACGCACTGGTACCTCTGAATACACTCTGCGTTCAACAAGCCCTTCTTTTTCTAGCTCTTTTAAACGTTCAGATAATAAACGACCACTAACAGGTAATGCAGATTCAATCTCATTAAAGCGCTGTGGTCCATCTAATAATTGATATAAAATTAGCCCTGTCCAGCGTTTTCCGATTAAATCCATTGCTTTAGCTAAACGAGGACATAAATTTGTCTCATTCATTATTTTCACCTCTTATGTACTCTATTGTAACGATTAATTTAAGAAAAGTAAATTTGAAGTAACTTATTTACTTATCGTAATTTATTTATTATTTTATATTTAATTACCAAAAATAATTTATAAGTTTTATTAATGGAAAACTATGTACCTCTATGCTCAAATAAAGCAAGGATATAGAAATTAACCTTGGCCGACCACTTCATGGATGACCATGGAATCTAATGACTACATACTACTTATAGATGCACCCGCCTTTAAAATTATGACCACTTTATTAAGAGCGATCGTCTAGAATTAAAAATGAGTGGTCGTGATTATGGGCAACTTGCAGATGGAGATTTTGCCATGTTAACATTTCAAGGAACAAGGTATCAGACCTTTGAACGACATAAAAAGGAGAGCAGCGATTCATTCACACTCTCCTTTTCATTTTCATTATTTAATTAAATATTTACCAAAGCCGCCTTCTGTATCTCCTAAATATTCGATATTGCTGCCTGCAGGAATGACTTTTTGTGCATCCTTAGCAGAGTGGTAAATAATTTTTGTATTTGCTGGGAATGGTGCAAATGACCAGTTATTATCCGCAGCAGGATTAATTGTTTTGTTTTCCATGATGTAGTCAATAACAGCTTGGCGATTTTCGTACGCATAATTTGTTACATTAGAGCCATCTGTATTTTTGAATGTAGCACCATAAGAACCACCAACACGGTAGTTGTTTGTAATAATGATGAATTCTTGATTTAGATCAATTGGTTTACCGTTATATTGTACGTTTTTAATACGGTTTGCTTTTTCGTCTACTAAGTCACCACGACGATCATATTTAGGCGGTGAAGTTACATCAATTTGATATGTTAAACCATCTAATACATCAAAATTGTAAGAACGTGCTTCTGGGTCAATAATGTTTTGTTCTTCCGTTTTATTCGGATCGATTGTAGCAAATATACCAGCAGCCATTTCTAACCATTCAATGGCTTGTGCTCCTGTTACTTTAATCGTTGAAACAGTATTGTCAAAATGATAGATGTCTGCCATATTTTTAATCGCAAGCGGACCTACAGGAATGTTTGTATAATCTGCAGGGTTGTTACGTGAGCCTGCTTTGAAAGGTGCACCAGCTGAAAGAAGTGGTGTGTTTTCATCAGCAGTACCTTTTAATTCTTTTTCAACAAACCATTTTTGAGCTTGCGTCACGATTTGAATTGAAGAATCGTCTTGAACCATTGAGAAGTAACTATGAATCGGTGCTTTTGTCTCACCAACAGGTTGACGAATATACTTTAACGTTCCTTCATGCGCTTCTTTAACTGCATCTAAAACTGCTTTAGATGGTTGTAAGCCTTCTTGTTTAATAGAACGGATAGAACCTTGTCCATCCACTACAGCCCATTTAGAACCTTGTTGTTCTAGCTTTAAGTCGATGACTCCAAGATAGCTACCATAGCTTCCTGCCATTACAGTAGGTACACCGTTAATTGTACCTTTTTCTTGGTCAACATTTTTCAGATTTTTATAGTCCCCTGGGAACGTTAAATGAGAGTGACCTGTAATTAAAGCATCGACACCCTCAATCTCAGAGATCTGGTATCCAACGTTTTCGGCACCTTTTACATAAGTGTCCTCACCAATACCAGAGTGTGAAAGAACCACGATTACGTCTGCTCCAGCCTTTTGCATTTCTGGTACAACTTCTTTTACCGCTTCAACTGGTTCTTGCATTTCTACCTTACCTGCTAAATGGATCGCATCCCATTCAACAATTTTCGTAGGTACGATACCTGTAACACCAACTTTAAGTGTGTGCTTTTTACCCGTATTATCTACAACCTCTTTATCAAGAATGACATAAGGTGAAAACATACGTTTTTTTGTTTTAGCATCGTAAGTGTTAGCATTTACGACTGGATATTTTGCATCATTTAATACTTCATCTAAAAACTCTAAGCCATAGTTAAACTCATGATTCCCTAAAGTTCCACCATCATATTTCAGTACGTTAAGTGCTGCTATAGCTGGATGAACCTCCCCTGGCTTTAAAGGGTTTTCTAGCGCTTTATAAGATCCTAATGGCGTTCCTTGAATTAAATCGCCATTATCAAATAATAATGTATTCGGGTTCTCAGTACGAGCTTGTTCAATTAATGTAGCAGTGTTTGCTAAACCTACAGTAGCTGATTCAGCATCTAAGAAATAATTGTAATTTACAAGGTTTGTATGAATATCTGTTGTACCTAAAATTTGAAGATCCACTGTAGTTGCAGATGTAGGTAATTTGTATTCAGCTACAAAACGTTCAACAATGCTTTGCATTTGCTCAGTTGTTACATAGTCACGAGGACGAATTGTGTTATCCTCAAAGCCTTGTAATATGTTTGCTGCAACAGCATTTGCTAAATCTTGCTTATGTGTGCTAGCAACTTGATCTGCATCTTTAAACTGATCTAATACAGAAAGTGGAGCGTTTTCATTGACTAATCCACGAGCAGAAATAACAAATGCTTGTTGACGTGTCAATTTATCGTTTGGACCAAACAATGTCGCAGTTTTACCTTTAATAAGTTTTAGTTCTACTGCTTTTTCTACATACGGGGCTAAATCCTTAGGGACATCAGTGAAGGCAAGATTAGAACCATCACCTAGCTCGACATTTAAGCTTTCCACTAATTCTTTCACGTAATCTCCACGTGTCACATCGTTTGATGCAGCATTTGCGGAAAATCCAAATGGCAACACCGTGAATAGAATAAGTAACATCGCAAAGAATTTAGTTATTATTTTCTTATTCATGTAACAGCCTCCTATAAATCTAATATTTTCCTACGATTTCTATTATATTATACTAATCTGTATTTTTACTGAATAAATAGTCCTAATTGTATGTAATTTTAGAAGAATAGCTAAACACTTTACCTAAAAATGATCGATTAATATTATGACATAATCATTTATTATAATCTGATGTTATTAAATGTAAATCAATAAAAAGTGCCTAGTACCAATACGTCAGACCTCCTTACCACTACCGTACCTCTATGAAAGAAGTAAAAAAAGTCCTCTCAAATTAGAGAGAACTTTTATCAATAAATAATTTATTATACATTTACAGTTTGTAAAGATTGAGCTACTTTTTTTACTGCCTCTAGGCCATTTGCAATAATCTCTTGAGCTTTATCTGGTGAAGCATTATGACCTTCAATGATCACTTCTTCAATAATTTCCATCCCAAATATGCCACCAACAACGTTTTTAATGTAGTTAACTGACATTTCCATTGGCTGAGCTTCTGGTAATGAATAGTAACCGCCACGAGCATTTAAAATAATAGCTTTTTTGTCAGTCATTAAACCTACTAATTGACCGTTTTCATTATATTTAAATGTATAACCAGATTGGAATACATAATCAATGAAAGTTTGTAAAGTTGCTGGAATTGTTAAGTTCCAAAGAGGGAAAGCAAACACGACTACGTCAGCTGCAGTTAAAGCATCCATAGCTTTTTGTTTAGCCGCTAAAAGACGGGATTCAATGTTAGTTAACTCTTCACCATTTTGTACTTTACCAAAAGCATTGAAAAGATCTTGACCGAAATAAGGCATGTCTTCTGCGAATACGTCAAAAGTCGTTACATTTACACCTTGTAGATTTTCTATAAATGTGTCATACATTTTTGTTGAAATACCGTCAGGACGGTTGTTAGCTTTTACTACTAATACGTTCATTATATAAATTCTCCCTTTAAATTCACAGTTTAATTTATCTCGAATTCAAGATATATTAGTATCTTAAAAAATTCTCTATTAAAAGTCAACGCTAGTAGACTCAGACTTTTGACTGAAATGTTGGAAGTGACGGGTTCACCATTAATCTGATCAGCTTCCTTCCAAAAGTAATCGGGTCCTATTATTTTTTACTTTTCTCCGACAGAATTAAAATTTACAGCTATCATCTGTACAAACTCCACCATCTTCAGACCCTGCGACCTTTAATCCAGATTGTAAGCCTTCTTCCTCTGCTACTTTACGCAAAGTTTCTTCAAAAACTTCTTGAGGTTGTGCTCCTGAAATACCGTACTTACGATTTAACACAAAGAACGGTACGCCTCGTACGCCAAGTTGTAGCCCCTCTTGTATATCAGTCTCTACCTCTGTTTTAAAATCATCGCTAGAAAGTACCTTTGTCACTTCTTCACGATTCAAACCTACTTGCTCAGCAATATCGATTAATACGTCATCCTGCCCGATACGCTTTGCTTCGATAAAATAATTGTGTAACAATGCTTCTACCAGCGCTGTCACATCCCCTTGCTGTTCCGCCCATTTTACTAAACGATGTGCTTTTAATGTATTTTCTTCCATTAGCTTATCGAAGTTATAGTCCAGACCAACCTCTTTCGCACGAGCAGCAACACCTTGCGCCATTTCCTTCGCTTTTTCTAGCGTCATCCCGTACTTATTCGCTAAATATTCATACGTAGACAAATTTGTATCTTCAGGCGTTGTTGGGTCAAGTTGATAACTTTTATAAACGAGCTCCACCTGTCCTGCAAAACCAGTATCCTGAATAGCCTGCTCTAATTGTTTTTTACCAATATAACAAAATGGGCATACATAATCTGACCAGATTTCAATTTTCATAACGAGTCACGCTCCTTTTGCTACATTGTAGCGGCAATCCTGACATTAAGGCAATTTTTCTGCTTCATTGCATAAATTTTCAAATCAATCTACATACTGAACTTAAAAACAATGTGAGGTTTATGTATGACACAATCTCTTTGGCTGGCAACAACTGATCCCGTCTCCCTAACATCTCTTCCTGCATCAACGACTTGTGATGTATGTATAATCGGTGGAGGCTTGACGGGACTATACACTGCCTATGTCTTAGCAAAATCCGGTGTAGATGTAGTCTTGCTTGAGGCAAATTCTCACATCAGTCATGGTACGACTGGTAACTCAACGGGAAAATTAACTGCGCAACATAGCTTAGTTTATGGCAATCTAATAGAAAAACTTTCTGTAGATGAGGCACGGCTCTATTATCAGCTCAATCAACTGGCTGTTGAAAAGGCTTTACAGTTGCTCCCTAAGAAGAGTATTCAACAAGTAGATTCATTGCTTTATTGCCAAACTAAAGAAGGCTATGCCCAATTATTAAAAGAATGGAATGCCTATAAAGTATTAAATATTACGGCGAAAATCACTTCTGATACAGAGCTTCCCTTTCCGATAACAAAAGCGCTAAGTATGTCCCAGCAAGCTCAAATAAATCCTGTAGAGGTTTGTAACTTCCTTGCAAAAGAAGCGCAATCGTTGGGAGCAAAGATTTATACAAATACCCGTGTTCAGCATTTAAACATACCACAAAATAACTTACAAACCGCAAGTGATATGTCGGTTCAATATAACAAGCTTGTTTTGTGCACACACTATCCCATCGAAGCCTTTAAAGGGCTACAGCTTTTTAAACTATCTAACAGTCGCTCTTATATGGTTGCTGCTAAAATTACTGATACCCTGCAAGGACAATATTTATGCGTAGATACTCCTACTCGCTCTATTCGGACGGCTACCATTAACGACGAGCATTATTTAGTATTAGGTGGTGCTAATCATATTGCAGGTGAAACAACTAATACGGAGCCCTATTATGAAGCTATTCAAAATGAAATGAAGGGGCATTTCGATCAGGATCCAATCTATCGATGGTCAGCGCAAGACATTGAAACACCTGATATGGTACCTTATGTCGGCAGGATTACGCAGTCCTTGCCTCATGTTTTCATTGCAACTGGCTATCGAAAATGGGGAATTTCTAATTCTTTTGTAGCTGGAGATTTACTATCCTCTCTAATAACTGGGGCAAGGAATGAGGATGGAGCAATGGCCCTTTATTCACCAGCACGTACGAAATTTGGCGCTCAGTTCATGCAAATGCTAAAGGTAGGCGGCTTCGTTGCAAAGGAGTTTGTATCTGGTTATATTAGACATGGCAATGCACCAACTTGCACGCATTTAGGCTGTAAAACAAAATGGAATGAAGCCGATGAAACTTGGGATTGCCCTTGTCACGGCTCCCGTTTTAATGCCCAAGGTGAAGTACTTGAAGGCCCTGCTGTGCATCCATTAAAGCTAGATTAAAAAAAGAGGTTGCCTTTTTTAGGGCAACCTCTTTTCCATTATTTCAATGCGTCAGTTAAAACTGGAACGATTTGTTTTTTACGAGATACGACACCTGGTAAAATTACTCGATTATTTACAAGCTCAGCACCAAATCCTTTTGCTGCAGCCTCTGCTACTTGTCCAATAGCAACAGCTGTTGAGTCATTGTTTAAAATATCTGTTACAACGAAGAAGAATAGGTCTAAGCCATTTTCAGCTACATTTTTGTTTAACAAAATTTCTAGTTCCTCTTGGCGGCCAAGCACATCGTTAATATCGACTGCGTTTACCTGAGCTACTACAGATTTATATTCTCCGAATTGGAATTCTTTTGCATCTAAAGATAAAAGATCTTCTAATGATTTATCTGAAAGGTCAGCCCCTGCTTTAAGCATTGCTAATCCGTATTCAGCAACATCAACACCTGCAATTTTAGCTAGTTCCTCACCAGCTTTTACATCTTGTTCTGTGCAAGTTGGAGATTTGAATAATAATGTATCAGAAACGATGGCAGAAAGCATTAATCCAGCGATATTTGCAGGGATTTCTACGCCATTTTCCTTGAAAATTTTGTTTAAAATTGTTGCAGTACAGCCTACAGGTTCTGCACGGTAATATAGTGGATCAGCCGTTTGGAAGTTAGCAATACGGTGATGATCGATTACTTCTGTAATTTGTACTTCTTCAATGCCATCAGCTGATTGCTGGAATTCATTGTGGTCTACAAGAATTACTTTTTCTGCTTCCCCAACTACCGAAGAAATTAATCGTGGTGCCTCAAAGCCAAATTTGTCTAATGCAAATTTTGTTTCATTATTCACTTCCCCAAGACGTACAGCTTCCGCATCTACTCCGATTTGTTGCTTTAAATATGCATATACAATAGCAGACGTAATTGTGTCTGTATCTGGATTTTTATGTCCGAAAACTAAAACTTTACTCATTAAATTTATTCCTCCTAAATGGCAATAACATTTGCATTTTATTTTATCATACCTTATGAGCTAACATGATATAAAGTGAAAGTTTGTCTTTAATAGGTTCTCCTACATCTTCATGTATTTATACGTTTTAACAAATAGTCATCCTCGATGACTATTTCTTAATCATCATTAAATTTATTATATTTATCTACTTTTTCCATCCCATTTTTAACATTTAATAATAACAATATATAGTTCATTAAAAATTTTTACTATAAATAGATATATAGTTGCGTTTTTATATTTAAGAAACCATAATTTTATGCTATCATCAGGTATCTATATTTTAGGGTATACAGGAAATGGGGATTACGATGACAAAGAAGATGGAAAAAAAGTATATTCCTTTAGCAAATTATTTTGAAGTAGCATTACAACAAGAAATTACTTTATCTTTTAACGAACTAGAAAATATTATGGGACAAGCTTTACCAAATGCAGCATACTTAAATAGAAGCTGGTGGAAGAAAACAAAACCCCCTCTTTCTCACTATTTGTCATGGACAAATGCAGGCTACTATGTAATTGATGTAAAGCTCGGCACTAGCGTAACTTTCTCGCGTACACAAATGAAGACTACAAGCAATATTAAAAATGAAGATCACCAATCTGCATACATAATTCGCGCATTGGAAGCATCAGACGCTAGATCATTTATTCATTTGCAAGAAGAAATTTTCCAACAAACTGACTTCATGTATAACATGCAAAATGAATTAGATCTTACCGTTCAACAGCTTCGTAAGGATTTAGTCTATTGGAAACAGCTGAAAAACCGTACGATTTTACTCTGTATATTAAATGGTATTTTTGCTGGCTATGCCGTCATCCATGGATATAAACATTCTAAAGTTAAGCATGTTGCAGCAGTCCACTTAGCTGTTAAAGAAGAGTATCAACAACAAGGAATCGGTTCAGCTCTTATGAAGGCAGTTGAAAGCTGGTCTAAACAGCGACATATTTCGCGCTTAGAATTAACTGTTATGGAGCATAATGATCGTGCTTTAAATTTGTTTAAAAAACTAGGGTTTCAGCAAGAAGGTATTCGATTAAATGCTATTAAACTAAATGATGCCTTTATTAACGAATATAGCTTAAGTAAAATTTTATAAGCTTCTTTTTCAAAGATGTCTAAAAATTATTTGGACATCTTTTTTATGTATAGCCCTGTAATAAAAAAAAACGCATAGATACGTATCGTACATTTTCTACGCGTTAATATATACTTAGAAAACTTGCTTTTCTCTTGCCGCATCTAAGAATAATAAATTATTTTCTACTTGCTCATACGATTGCTGATATTTCTCATATTGCGCCTTATCCTGACTAACCATTTCCTCAATTAACGCATGTAAAAACGAAAACAAAACTGGAATAACGTCCAATGCAGATTGCTTTTTCATACCAAGTGTAAATAACGCACTTGCATATTCCCGAAAAGACGACAACGCCGAACAGGTAATGGCAATAATTCTTGCCTTTTTCTTCTTTGCAATTTCTACAATCGTTTGAATATCATTAGAATGCTTGTCCCACGAAAAAACTATTAACGTTGTTCGCTCCCCCATACTGTTAATTTGCTGTACAATATCATCAGATTCTGAGCGAAGCTGTTTCACATTTGGACGTAAAGTTGTCAGTGTGGACGATAACCAATTTGCTATGGACGCAGCTTGACGAGTACCTAAAATGTAAACATTATCTGCCTCATGCATCCATTTCGAGCTTTTTTGAAGCATATGATCGTTTATCAAATGAATTGTATCTTGAATATTTTGAATATCACGTTGCATTACCTTACCAAAACTTGAAGTATTCCCCTTGCTTGAAGAATATGTAGGTTGAAGACTCAGCTCATCATTTTGAGTCATTAAGTAGCTTCTAATTTCATCTTGAAGCTCTACATAGCCCGATAAATCCATCGCATAACAAAAACGAATAACTGTCGATTCACTAACATTCGCCTGTCTACCAACTTCAGCTGCTCCGTTCCCAATTACAGCTGAAGGGTTATTCATAACAAATTGTGCAACTTTACGCTGTCCCTTCGACAACCTAACAAATCTTCTTTTTATTTCTTCATTAATACTCATTTCTAACAACCTTTCTTTCAATGAAATTTCAAGAATGGAGATTGTTTCCTACTGACGCTAAATTATGATTAAAAATACAGTATCACGATTACAATTTGAATACAATGACTTTTCAGAAAAATCTTCAATGCTTTAACTTGCTAATATAATAGTTCGCGAAAAATGACATTGCATCAATGTTATTCATAGTATCTTTATCAACATAATCTAACAGCTATAATTTTGTATGGATTTGTAATTCTAACAGATACATAAAATAATTTGTATAAAAATTTATAATATCTTATTTTTATGTATTTAATAAAGAAAATTAATTACGCTTTATTGTATCGGCATCATAAGCATATAAAAATGTCTTGGACGATAGTTAATCCAAGACATTTTCCATTTTATTATTCTAATTCGATTTGCTTCGTCTCTTTCCCTAAAAACAGTACACCGACAACTCCGATAATGATAGATCCACAGAAAATCGCAAAGATAAAGCCAATATCATAGCCAGCCGTTAATAAAGAACCTACTAACAGAGGTCCAAAAATACCACCAATGCGCCCTACAGCTGCTGCCATTCCTGCACCTGTACCTCGAATAATGGCAGGATACTGCTCTGGTGTGTAAGCATAAAGTGCACCCCATGCCCCTAAGTTAAAGAACGATAAAAACATCCCTGACCCTAATAGTACTGCTATTGTTTCAGCATTACCAAAAATGAAAGCACTTACAGCTGTACCCATTAAATAGGAAACAAGTACAAACTTCCGTCCAAATTTTTCTATAAACCATGCTGCTGTAAAATAACCAGGTAGCTGCGCAAACGTCATAATAAGAACATATTTAAAGCTCGTAATCATATCAAAGCCCTTACCAACCATTACACTTGGTAGCCATAAAAACATACCGTAATACGAAAATACAACCGTAAACCATAACACCCATAACATAAGTGTCGAGCGTGCATATTTTTTAGACCAAACATCTCGAATATTTTGTCCAACGCTTCTTTTTTTTGACTCCGCCTTCACTGTAAATTGTGGTGAATCTGGTAAGTGCCAACGAAGATAAATTGCATATAATGCCGGAATTGCTGTTAACAATAAAGCAACTCGCCATCCCCATGTAGGAATAACGAAGTACGAGATTAGTGCAGCGATTAACCAACCGACTGCCCAAAAGCTTTCCAGTAAAACAACCACTCGCCCACGCTCTTTTGCTTCTACACTCTCAGAAACTAGCGTTGATGCGACTGGTAATTCTCCTCCTAGCCCCATGCCTACCAAAAAACGTAGTGCCATAAAAGCTGCTAATGTAGTTGTAAATGCAGACAAGCCACTTGCAATAGAGAATAATACAAGCGTCCACATAAAAATTTGCTTACGTCCCACTTTATCAGCAAACACGCCGAAAACCAACGCTCCTACAGCCATCCCAATCGAGTTAATGCTACCTATCCAGCCCGATTGACTTGGTGTTAATCCCCATTCAGCTGCTAATGCTGCAATAACGAATGATAATATTCCTACATCCATTGCATCGAAAAGCCAGCCTACACCTGCTACTCCCAAAAGTTTATTGCGAGAAATAGATTGTTGAGACTTACTCGCTGTTACTCTATTTGTTGTCATTTTAACCACCTGTCTTTACACTTGACTTTACATTGTTACATTTACTATACAGTTGTTTCAAGAAAGTGACAAGTAAAATTCAAATTACCGAATTGTTTCGACAATTTATGAAATGCTATTGAAAACATAGGGCAATTTGCGTTAAAATGTCTTTTATACAAAAACAACTGTTCTTTCTATAAGAACAAAAGGAGATCGTAAACGTTATGTGGAAAGGCCTTATTGAAGAATATAAACAATTTTTACCCGTAACAGAAAACACACCTGCCCTAACTTTAAACGAAGGTAATACACCTCTTATACATTTAGTAAATTTATCTAAAAAGCTTGGCATTGAACTCTATGGAAAAATCGAAGGTGCAAATCCAACAGGCTCATTTAAAGATCGTGGTATGGTATTTGCCGTTGCAAAAGCTATCGAGGACGGTAGTAAGTGCGTTATTTGTGCCTCTACTGGTAACACATCTGCAGCAGCAGCAGCTTATGCAACACGTGCTGGAATTCAGTCTATAGTTGTTATCCCTAAAGGAAAAGTAGCCCTAGGTAAGCTAGCTCAGGCGACAATGTATGGTGCAAAAATTATTGAAATCGATGGTAACTTTGATGATGCATTGAATATTGTTCGCCAAGTGAGTGAAACAACTCCTGTGGCACTTGTAAACTCTGTAAATCCATACCGTATAGAAGGTCAAAAAACAGCATCATTTGAAATTGTAGATGCTTTAGGAGCGGCTCCAGATTATCTATGCATCCCTGTCGGTAACGCAGGTAATATAACGGCATACTGGAAAGGCTTTAAAGAATATGACGCTGCAAAAGGCTCTGGTCTACCAAAGATGTTTGGCTTTGAAGCTGAAGGTGCAGCTGCGATTGTAAAAGGTGAACCAATTGCAAATCCGGAAACAGTGGCAACTGCGATTCGTATCGGTAATCCTGCAAGTTGGAAATTTGCCGAGGCTGCCCGTGATGAATCAGGTGGAATTATTGATTCGGTTACAGACGAAGAAATTTTAGCTGCTTATAAATTAATTGCTGGCACTGAAGGAATTTTCGTTGAGCCTGGTTCGGCGGCTTCATTAGCTGGTGTTATTAAATCAGTTGAAAATGGCAAAATTGCAAAGGGCTCTAAAGTTGTTACAATATTCACTGGTAATGGCTTGAAAGACCCTGATACTGCAATGAACGTCTCAACTGTAGATGTTGTCTCACTTAAAAACGATGAAGAAGAAATTCGAAAATATATCGAGGGCGTACTATGAGTAACATGTGGCAAATCTCAGTTCCTGGGAGCACAGCCAATCTAGGACCTGGCTTTGATTCAATAGGACTCGGCTTGTCTCTTTACTTAAAACTAACTGTGTCTTTACAAGATAGATGGGAAATTATCCACCTTGACGATAATGGTCCTAAAGAGTTTGAGCTTGAAGAACACTTACTATACGTGATTGCCAAAAAAATTGCTGATCAATACGGTAAGCAGCTACCTGCCTGCCGTGTTGAAATGGCAAGTGAACTTCCTTTAGCCCGTGGTTTAGGGAGCAGTGCTGCAGTAATCGTTGCTGGAATTGAACTTACTAATCAAGTCTGTGCGCTAGGCTTAACTGTACAGGATAAACTCAATTTATCCTCACAAATCGAAGGACACCCAGACAACGCAACAGCTTCCGTATTAGGAGGATTAACAATTTCATCAATGGATGAGAACGGTGTTGTGGATACACTCCATGTAAATGATATTGATGCTTCCTTTGTTGTATATGTACCTGATGTCGAACTAAAAACAAGTGAATCTCGTTCTGTTTTACCAGAACAATTTGATCGAGCATATTCGGTGCATGCTTCTGCAAATGCTAATATGTTGGCTGCGTCATTAATGGCTCGTGATTTTGAGCGTGCAGGACACTATATGGAAACAGATTTATTTCATGAGCCTTTCCGTGCCAAACTAATTCCACAATATAAAGAAATTCGTGCAGCCGCAAAGGCTAACGGTGCATTTGGAACAGCCTTAAGCGGCGCAGGACCAACGCTGATTTCCATCATCCCTACTGCTATTGCACAGAATTTCGTAAATGCCATGGAAAATCAATTCCAAGAGCATCAAATTATCTTAACAAAAGCCGATGAATATGGTGTACAGGTAAATTTTGGACGTCTACTATAAAAGTAGGCGTTTCTTTTTGAAGGAGGAAGTAGCTTGAAACCAATTATATTCTGTGATTTTGATGGCACGATAACAGAAACTGATAATATCGTCTCACTTATGACTCAATTCGTACCCGAGGAATCTGAGAAAATTGCTAAAGCAATGATGAAACAAACAATATCCTTTAAAGATGGCGTATCAGCAATGTTCGAGCTATTATCAACTAAACAAAAGGATACTGTTATTCAATATTTACTGGATACAGCCATTATACGTGAGGGCTTTGGTGATTTCGTTCGTTTTGCACGAGAAGAACATATTCCGTTTTACATTGTTAGTGGTGGTGTCGATTTTTTCATTGAGCCACTACTAAAAAAATATGGCCCCTTTTCTGGTATATATTGCAATAGCGCCGATTTTTCAGATCAACAAATTAAGCTAGTCTTTCCCAATAGCTGCGATGAAGAATGTGAGAAATTTGAGACACAGGGCTGTGGCTGTTGCAAACCAAGCGTCATGCGAAAAGTGGCACAGAGCGATCATTTTAAAATCGTGATTGGAGATTCCCTTTCTGATTTTGAGGCTGCAAAACAGGCAGATTTAGTACTTGCTAGGGATTATCTTATTAAACGCTGTGAAGACCTTCATATTCCTCACAAGCACTTTGAGACATTCTATGATTGCTTAGACGCTGTAAAAGAGCTTATTAAGGTAAACAAGGCTATTTCAAAATAACCATAACAAAGGGAGCCTGTCTCCATTTAAGACGGCTCCCTTTGTAAGTTCATGATTTATTATTTACTTTAAAGTGTCTTTTGCGACGTTCATACCAAATGACACAGATTATGAACCAAGTATAACCCATACTCCATCCAGCCAATACATCTGAAGCAAAATGACGAGCTCCAGCAACCCGAGACAAGCCAATAAGCACTGTTAATATAATTGCCCCAAGCCAAAGCAACGTCTTACGTCCCTTACTATTATTCTCCGAAAATATATAAGCAATTGTAAATAAATACAAGATACCTGTCATAGAATGCCCTGATGGAAAGCTAAAGGATGTTAATTGTTCTTCAATTTCAGGTCTTGGTCGTTGTACCCATTTTTTCAATAATTGGTTAAGAACGTTTCCAGCTGCAATTGTTAATAAAACAAATAATATAGCTCGGTAATTTTTTTTCTTCCATGCTAAATACACAACTAATAATATCGCTACAGTTACTACAAATGCCGGTTCTCCTATATAATGAAAAAACTCTATAAAACGATTACCGAAAAATAGATCTGCCATTTTATTATCAAAATTAATGATCCACTTACTTTCATAATTAGCACGTAACACAAAAAAGGTAATTAGCGTTAATATCGCCAAAGGATATGCCCATTTCTTCACTTCATACTTCACCTCAAAACTAGTCATGCCATGTTGTTTTATTTTTCACATCATAACATATTTAAGTAAGTTAGAGGTAAATTTACTATTTAACTCAACGAGCTCCCTCTTTCTAGGGTAATGACAAATGTTTTTTTGTCAGGTTTATTAAAATAATTTGAAAGTACCAACGCAACGATAAATAAGATTGCAACAATAGATATTATCTTTCTAAACAAAATAAACACTTCCTCATCCCTCAATATCAAATTCAGTTTGAATTATTTTAATAATACAGGATCAAATAGCCAATCCATTGGTCCAAAGTTTGTATCCTTCTCGCCTTTTACCTCACGAGATATATTGTTTTGAATAACCAATTCTCTAAATTTTCTACTAAACAAAGTTTTTCTATACAAATATCTTCCATCATGGCTCCATTCTGCCGAGAAGAATATATCACCTGTTAAGTTTGTTAAATTTTCATACTTATAACTATCAGGTCCGTTGATAACCCCACTTAATCCGCAACGACACGGAGGTTGCTCTGTCGCAAAATACAACTTAACTCTTTCAGTGCTACATTCAGGTAATACTTGTGTCGGTATAATTTGAAAAGCTTGTTGCTTCCCTTCTTCCGGTCCTTGATGAATTACCTCTAAAAGATCATAGCCTCTAATATTCTCTCGCTTCATTAAGTTCACTAATTCTTGTGAAGCTACCCAATATCCACTCACATGTACTAGATGGCGATCTCTCATTTGTGTTGTATCTATCACCAATGGTGAAAGTTGCTCTTTTTCTAAAAGTCCACAATGTTGGCAATAGGTGCTTATAGAAAATAAAGTCCCTCTATCTTCTATAAACATATCAGGTGAGTTACCTGTTGAGTTTAATGTAAACAATGGTGCTTGCTCATATTCACTCTCCGAAAAATCAAAGTAAAAACGTTCTCCAATTGAAACAATCCCTAATTCGCGTTCCAATGATTTATATAATGCTGCTACATGTTCATATGTTAAATTTTCATTTAATGTAAAAATAGGATTAAATGATGCCTTTAAATTCTTTTTTCTTATTTCAGGGGCATCAATACAAATCCCATAGCGATTATACACTTTAATGACTTGCTCTTGACTAGATTCATCTATAGAAAATAAATTTTCAAGTTCTACTTTCAAAATACACGCCTACCTTTATATAAAGTTTTATGGTGAAGTATGTTGACTAGCTAGTATCTTAAAAAATCTACAATCTCTACTTTATTCATAGATAGCCAGGCTGCTTATTTTAAACGAAATCTTATATATATTATTACTCACTATAACAAATCTACTTACCACGATTATCTTAAGCGTACCAGTACTAACACCGATATTTCAACGGTGGGTTTACGCCATTTTTTTGGCGGTGTTGCCCCAATTTTTGGCGTGATTTGGCGGGCATCAAAAAACACCGCCAAAAAATGGCGGTGTTTCAAAACAATATAGGTATTTAACATTATAATTAAAGAAAAATTAACCAATTTAATAGATAGTATTTTAAATTCACCCAAACCTTAACAAATGTCATCTGCAACTTTTGAACAAGAACCAAAAAATACCAACATCAATAACTTTAACATATAGCTAAACTATAGTAAATTCATTCTTTCTGCAAGATTTACAGCATCGGTACGAGAATCTACATTCAACAAAGAAAACAACTGTGTTAAATATCTCTCTGTTGTTCGCTGAGGAATATTTAACTCTAATGCAATTGCTTTGTTCGTATGTCCTTTTGCAATCAATCTTAAAATTTTCTTTTCTTTTTCATTTAAGTGGATATCGAGCTTCGCATCCTGCAGTTTAAATCGATTATCGAGAAAATCCAAGAAATTTTGCGGTAAAACAATTTCACCATTTGCAATAGCTCGTACAGTTCGTAATATTTGTTCTTTGGAGGCTGTTTTAGCTAAAATACCTTCTATTTTTCGTTCCAAAATAAGTGGATAATAATCTGTAATATCATCACCTGTATAAAGGATAATTGAAGCATTTGACTGGATAGCTTTTATGTTGCGGGCTAAGTTAATACCATTTTCAAATGGCATATTTATATCAATTAAGTAGATATCATACGGCTTGTTTTTAATTCTCTGTATGACATGAGTTGCATCACTTTCTGTATCAACTATAATATCTTCATTTTCTTGAAATAATTTTTTCGTTCCCTCTAACACAATAGGGTGATCATCCACTATAAGCATCGTAATCAAGTGTGTCACTTCCTTCTTTTACTGTAATTCTAATAGACATTCCTTCATTCACTTGTGAATCAATGTAAAAATACCCGTTAAAGGCCTTTACACGCTCTTGCATACCCCGAATTCCCATCGATTCTGCCACAATAATATCATCAACATTACAGCCTACACCATCATCCTTATAAATAATTTTAAAACCATCGCCAGTTTCTTGAAGATGAATGGCAACTGTTGTTGCATAGGAATGTTTCATAGCATTGTTGAGTAATTCTTGAAATAATCGATAGATCATTAAATTCATACGCTCATCCTCTAAATAAAGACGATCTATCTTATAAAACAACTCAAAGCTTGCTCTTTCTATTACTTTACGAATTAGCTTTTCTAATGCTGCATTTAGCCCTAATGTATCTAATAATGGAGGCTTCAAGTTTTCACAATAAGCTCTTAATTCATGTAAAGACACAACCATCTGCTTATGAATCTTCACAAGTTTTTGTTGAATATCGGCAGGATCCTTTGCATTTACCAGAACATCAACTTCCCGAGCAATATGTAGCTGTTCTTGTAAATTAGTGTCATGTAATTCTTGAGCTAATTGATATTTCTCCTCTTCAAATCTTAACCATAGCAGCTTGTTTAACCAAGGTAATTGACTATCATCTGCCTGTCTCATATGCTTTAGTTCCTCTAACAGTTCTTCCACCATCTTTGTATTTTCAATAAAATTATTTACATATAATAAAAGCAATTCAAGCCATAGAAGCTCTTCATCTTTTATATGAATCGAGTTATTATGTTCCAATACTAAGGCTCTTTTAAAATGAGCATCTTGATGGAGAAAGGCTAAGTAGATGTTCTCAATTTTCCGTATTTCCCCTAATTTTATATCCTCTATTAACGCTGGATTAATTGAAAGCCTTCCCTCAATCGTTGAAGTAAATTGATTAGTGTCATAGTCATAGGTTAATACAAATACCTGCTCTAGCTCAAGATGTAATGAAACCTCATGTGCAAACTTCTCTAGAAGCTCATTTATTTTAATCGTTTTACCAATTCTATCTACAGCAGTATATAGTTGATGTATATAATCCCCTTTTGTCGAAAATAAAATTTTCCGTTTTCGATAATCGACCTTCTCTTTTATGTAAAAAAGAAAAATTAACGATGTAAAAGTAAAGCATGAAACACATGTTAATACGGGTATAGTTAAATATTTTCCTGCAATCCAATACAAACCTACTGTAAACCATAACGTAAATATCAATGAAAAGATTATATAATAACGAAGTCTTGTAATATGGTATTCAATATCAAATAATCGTTCTGCTAACTGTGTAAAGATAAAGCTAAAAGGAATAAGCAATAAAAATAAAGAGCTAGTTTCACCTGAAAGAATATGCTTATCAAAAAAAATTTCAGGGAGTGAATACAAAAAAAGAAATGGCAGAAATGGTATCAGTATACTACTTAACAATATTTTCAACTTAGGTGATTTATATTTGAAATAGCTTAGTAATAAGATACTAAGTATAAGAAGAAGAAGAATAAAGAAAAGGGTTAATACTACATCATTAAAAAAATAATAAGAAGTTGGATAGAAAACACTAATACTGGCCAGTAAAAAAGCGATTACTGGGAATATATAAAAGAATTTAATGTTATTTGTAAACAGCCAATTTATTTTTATAAATAAATGATAATCTCTTAAAAAATGTAATAATAAGACTAAACATAATATCATACTGCTACGATTTACTATAATCCCAATTCCGTTTACTCTACTAGATACTCCACCACTTACATAAGCTAATGCAACAGTTAGCATAAAAAGAATAAGTAAGTTAGTAAGCTTTGTATTTTTTTGATTAAAATGTAGATAGAACGTAATGAATAGAGTTAAAACATAATAACAAGCTGGAATTAAGAATATATAGTAGAATTGGTGAGGAATATCTAAATGTTTGATATGTATGTCTTGTATATCTCCATTTGGCTTCATTATTGTTATTTTATTAGCCGCCATTATTTTAGATTTATATTTTAGCTGATTTAGATGATCCATTGGCACATCATCTACTCTTAAAATAACATCATCTGATGAGATATTTCTCCATCCCGTCCAGTCTTTATAATAGGGCTGCGTTACTCCCCACTTGCCATTCTCTTTTTCTACCTTAATTTCTAATAACGGCACGCTATAACTCACATAATTCAGATAAAGACCAATCACTAAATAGAGCATTATAGCGGGCCAAAATAACTTACTACTCAACGTTTTTACTCCCAAAATTTACTATCCAATTCTATTTCACTACTAAACGCATCTAAAGTTGCTTTTTGTTCTACAGACGAAATTCCAATCAATGAGGCTTTTTGTGTTTTTAATGGAGCAACTAGGTCTGGATTTTGTTCTAGATATTGAATTACATTCATCAAACAACTCTCTCCTCATTTCATTAGTTTTTTTAGGAAGTCTTTACCTAATTCGTTTATAGCCACATTTTCAAGATGATTTAATGCTTTAAACTTGTAAACATTTTTTATAGTAATGGCATATCGTATTGCACCACCATGTGTCAACTCGTTCTCTGTAGCATTATTATCCAAAATTGCCTCTATATCACCGTTGTAATAATTTATTACAGCTTTAGAAACATCATTTTTCTGTGATAAAAGATAAATAATAGGCAATGAGTATCTTTTATTTAGCAGATCATTTTTAGGTCCCCAAGCTTTTAAACTTTGAACATCATTTTTGATTTGTTGGATAATACCTATGTATTTCCCATACTCCTCAACCTCGGAAGATATTTCTCCTTTTGCAAGCACTTCACCAATTAAACAACCCATTGCTGTTAAAGAACCAGACTTTTGGTCAATCATTTGTAAATATGATTGCTCATCCCTACAAATATTAAGTAAATCTAGCTGCTGACCATTTATACTCCGTAATGCATATTCTTCTAGTATCTGAATAGCAGAACCTTTATGTTCGAAAGAAGTTCCACTTATAATTCTAGAAGCCATAACTAGCATAGATATAGCAACATTTAATGATAATTCAGGTGTTTTACTCCAGCTATAGTTCGAATCCTGATCCTGTATGTCATCGATAATATCAAAGGACAAAATTAAAAGTTCAATCGCTGCAGCAATTTTATAAATGTCCTCGTTCAAACAATCTGTAAATGCTTCATAATGCCAATAACAAATTTCACCAAACGAATAACCAACTTCTTTTTTTTCTTCCTTAAAGCTTTTAAGCATTGATCGTAGTTCATAACCTATCAATGCCTCGTTTTTAATAAGAATGTCCAATGATTCATTAATCCGTTCGTTCAGTCCCTTCAATATTCCTCTCCTCCCCTAAATATATTATCAAATAGTATACAGATTAATGGGAATTAATACTATACAAAAAATATAAAGTAAATATTTTACATATGTACTCATCATCAAAAGTAGTAATGATATATGTTAAAACGTATAGCATGCACATTAAGTTAGTTGGCGTTTAGCCGGTCAACTCTTTAGGAATCAGCGGTACAGATGAACTCTGAAGCGAGCTACTAGAGGAACGAAGGTGTAAAGCACTCAGTAAAAAACGAAAATCAACCCCACGTTATGGCGATGACTCTATATACCGCCAAAAAGTGGCGGTATATCTGGAAACCACGCCATTCTTTTGTTAAGGAATAGTGAAAAAAGTGGCGGTGTTGTATGATTGACCGCCATTTTTTGGCGTAAACCTAACATTGAAATGGCGTCCTCACTGATGATACGCTTACATTAAGCTAAGACAAATTTATTGTATTGCACGTTACACTATCTCTGATTAATTCAAAACTAAAATATTGGAACAATTTAAAACTACTAGCAAGGAAAATCGCCAATACTGGGAGTGATTGAAATGAAAAATGAAGTAAATGAAAACATTCTAATACTTACGGCAACTTTTTCCTGTACAATTCGTGTCTCTGATGAAGAAATCAACATTAAAAAGCTTTCGAATGAACAGCAATATATTGAGCAAATAATTATTCATGCCGAGCAACAAGCGTACCAAGAAACGTTAGCAGAGTATAATAACCTGTCTACATTTTCAAATCTTATTTGCGATATTCCTGGATTTGAGGATACTTTTTTGCAAAAGCTCGACAATTTTATTGAGCCCTATGGAATTTTAAGAGTATCTGAAGCAAGTCTGTCTATGTTGCCTTTAATAGGTCCATTTACGTCAGGATTGAACATACATTCGCCTATAATCTATACGTCTCCAAGCTGTAGTATCATCAATGCAAGAGGCTATCGCTCTAGCACTTCCTCTAGTATAAATGCTGTAAAAATAGGCGAATCGGTCGGCTTACCTGAATATCTCAATAATTTAGAATTAGAAATGGATAGTTCCTCTTCAGGGAAATCTATTACTGTGATGGAAGTAAATTGGACACCTAAACGATCGACTACCCATTTTATAGGGGTTTCCATTAATGACAGCGGAATTTCTTTTAACATTACTGCGGCATTTAATTCATGGAATAAAGCGTCCATTAAACACTAGGTTTAGGTTTTAAGCGTCATTAAAACAGTTATGGTGGTTAACCATTGTTATCCATCCTAATTATTTAACCTAGACACATTTATATCGAGGCATAATTAATTTATTTTCGTGCGCCCACTGCTATAAATAATGGGGATGGCACAGTTGCAAATGCGCCTCCCCATCCTATCTGACTTTCTATCCGTCACTTTTGTTTCTACTTACATACTACAAAGGAGAGACGGCCTGCTATGCCTCTACGCAGAACCAAAAAAGTGCCTCAAATGAATTTTGAGACACCTCTAATTATTAACCTTTTACATAATAAACTTCTTGACCGCTTTCGATCATATAATCGGGTTTCGGTTTACCTGCACTTGCTTTATGACCAGCAACATGCTCAGGGTTCTTCTCCCAATTTTTCCATGCCTCTTCTGATTCCCAACGAATCACAATTAGCACTTCCTCATCACCACGGCGTACTTTTTTTAAGAGTACTTGCTTATCAATAAAACCTGGTTGTTGTTCAAGTAATGTTGGACCATCTTCTTTTGCACCAAAGCGCTCAATAATTTTATCCGAATGCCCTTCTGTAACGACAATACGTTTAATTTGTACAAACATATTATTCAAACGCCTTTAAAACGTCATCAATTTTTTGAGTTTCAGAAGTTAAACCACCTCCAGATAAATACCAAACTTGTGAATCTAAATAGAAGATTTTATTGTTTTTCGCAGCGTTAGTAGCCCCAACGATTTCGTTTTCAATCGCAGCTTTCGTACCAGACTCACCTTCAGGGTTTACAGCAGAGTCACGGTCAACAACAAATAAAACATCTGGATTTGTCTCACGGACATACTCGAAGCTTACATTGTCACCATGTGTTTCAGCTTTAATGTTTTCATCAGCAGCTTTTACACCATATACATCATGAATTACACCAAAACGTGAACCAGGACCATATGCAGATAATGAACCTTCAGATCCTAAAACGATTAGAGCTTTTTCATCAGATGAAGCTGTTTTAGCTTTAACTTCTTCTACTTTTGCTTCGTATTCAGCAAATGCATCAGCAGCTTCTTTTTCTTTACCAAAGATTTTACCAGCTAATTCAGTATTAGCTTTGAATGATTCCATGAAATTAGCATTATCTACACCAACATATACAGTAGGCGCAATTTTAGATAATTCTTCGTAAGCAGGAGCTTGACGACCAGAAATGAAAATAATATCTGGATTCATTGAAGATAATGCTTCAAAATCAGGCTCTTTTAAAGATCCCACATTTACATAAGTTGTATCTGAATATTTGCTTAAATAGCTAGGAACTGTTTTTTGAGGAACACCCACAACTTCGACGCCTAAAGCATCTAAAGTATCAAGGAAACCATAGTCAAATACTACAACATTCTTTGGTTGTTCTTTAAGCGTTACTTCTTCAAATGTACTCTCACCATTAGTGCTACCTGGAATAGTAATTGGGTAAGCTGAAGCTCCTTCCTTTTTCTCTTCAGCAGGCTTACTATCAGTTTTAGAATCTGCATCCTCTTTTTTTGCATCGTCCTTTGAGCCGCAAGCAGCTAATACTAATAGCATCATCGCCATTAACACAGTAAGAAACTTCCAATTTTTCATTGTAAAATTGCTCCCTTAACATTATTATTTATTATTCAGATGGATATAACCATCCGTTATTACTTCTATGAGTTAAAATACACGCAAATACGACAACCATTCTGTTCTTGAACGGGGATATCCATATCATAGATTTCCTTAAGCGCATCAGAGTTAATGATGTCGTTTGTTGGACCGTCTTTGACAACACGTCCATTTTTTAATGCGACAATATGGTCAGAGTATACGGAAGCAAAGTTAATATCGTGTAATACGATGATAACTGTTTTCCCTAGCTCATCAACCAGCTTACGCAAAATTTTCATGATTTGCACAGAGTGCTTCATGTCCAAATTATTGAGCGGCTCATCAAGCAAAATATAGTCTGTGTCCTGTGCAATAACCATTGCGATAAATGCACGTTGACGTTGACCACCTGATAATTCATCCAAATAATTGTGCTGCATATCATCTAAATTCATATATTGAATTGCCTCGTCTACCTTTTGCTCATCCTCTGGCTTTAAATTCCCCTTTGAATAAGGAAAACGGCCAAATGAAACAAGTTCACGAATTGTTAGGCGTACATTCATATAATTTGACTGCTTTAAAATCGATACACGCTTCGCAAAATCGTCCGACTTCCAATGACGTACCTCGGATTTATCGAGTAATACTTCTCCAGTATCTGCATTAAGTAAACGGCTTACCATTGAAAGCAATGTTGATTTACCTGCACCATTCGGTCCAATAAAAGACGTAATTTTCCCTGGTGCAACGTCGACACTGACATCTTGAATGACCGGTTTTTTTCCAAAATACTTGGAGATTGCTTTTACTTGGATCATCCTGCTGACCTACTTTCCTTCAATAATAAGTAGATGAAGTACACACCACCTACAAAGTTTATAATAACGCTAAGTGTTGTATCGAAATTAAAAATACGTTCGACCATCCACTGTCCACCGACTAAAGCAATAACACTCATCACACAAGAACCTGCGATTAACACAGAGTGCTTGTACGTCTTAAAAAATTGATACGATAAATTTGCCACGATTAAGCCAAAGAATGTAATAGGTCCAACAAGAGCTGTAGAAACGGCGATTAGCACCGAAGATACTATGAGCATACGCTGTACAAGCTTATCATACGGTACCCCTAGGTTAATTGCTGTATCACGACCAAGAGACATTACGTCTAATTG
Organism: Lysinibacillus sp. RS11; assembly: GCF_042019215.1. Taxonomy (NCBI): domain Bacteria; kingdom Bacillati; phylum Bacillota; class Bacilli; order Caryophanales; family Bacillaceae; genus Lysinibacillus; species Lysinibacillus sp. RS11. The sequence continues at coordinate 4,460,868 of NZ_CP168124.1, forward strand.
GTTCATGTGACGCCAACCATAAATAAAGGTAATGATTATGACAACAGCTGCAAGCCACACTAAATCCGAATTCACATTATTGAAGCTTGCAAACATTTTACTTTGTAAGCTTAAAAACTCATTCGGGTCTATTAATACTTGGAAGAACGTTGACACGCTTCCTAAAAATGTTCCGACAATCATACCGACAAGCAGCAAGAAATAAATCGGGCGTTTTCCTTCCTTGAACAATACACGATAAAAAATTAACGCAAAGACAACCATGGCTAAAACAGCTAGTAAGAAATTGTATTTGGCGTTAATGACGAATATCGACATCGAGCCAAAGAAGTAATAGATGAACGTCTGAACCAACATATATAATGCATCAAGTCCCATTACACTTGGCGTTAAAATACGGTTATGTGTAATCGTTTGGAAAACCACTGTTGAATAAGCAATCGCAATTCCCGTTAACGACATCGCAAACACTTTAATAAGGCGACGTGGAAACGCATAATGATAGTTACCATTAAGTTCATAAAATACATATAGTAAAATAGAAGCTACAGCCAACCCTAGTAAGATCAACATTTTTGTACGGTTACGCATATGCTTTCCCCCTAAACAACATAAATAGGAAGATCGCACTTCCGATGACGCCTACCGTCATACTAATTGGAATTTCATAAGGGAAAATCAGTACACGCCCTATAATGTCACATATTAATAAGAACGACATCCCGAGTAACGCTGTATGAGGCAATGTCTTAGCGAGATTATCCCCTTTGAACAAGGAAATTATATTGGGAATGATTAAACCAAGGAATGGAATCACGCCAACAGTAAGTACCACTGTCGTTGAAATAAGTGCTACTAACACTAAACCTAAATTCATAACGAATTTATAGGAGAGACCAAGGTTTTTTGCAAAATCCTCCCCCATTCCAGCCACTGTGAAGCGATTCGCATACATGTAAGCTATAATCAGCACGGGTACACTTATGTATAAAAGCTCATAACGACCTTTCATCATTAATGAGAAATCTCCTTGTAACCATGCAGAAATGTTTTGGATAATATCCGCCTTATACGCAAAGAACGTTGTAATCGACGAAAGGATATTCCCAAACATTAAGCCAATAAGCGGTATAAAAATCGCATCTTTAAACTTTATTCGATTTAATATTTGCATAAACAATAATGTGCCGGCTAAAGCAAATATGAAAGCGAAGGTAATTTTTTGAAAATATGTGACATTTGAGAAAAACATCATCGAAATTAGTATACCCAACTTAGTAGCATCTAAAGTACCTGCTGTTGTTGGTGACACGAACTTATTCCTACTTAAGCTTTGCATAATTAAACCAGCAATACTCATACCTGCACCTGCTAACAAAATTGCTACAAGTCTCGGTATACGACTAATTAAGAATAGTCTAGTTTCTTCTGATTCGAAGTCTAAAAGGTCGCTAGGTTTAATATCTACTACACCGATAAATAGTGACACAATTGACAACACTACAGTTGCTGTTAAAAGATATCTTATTTTCATTGTAATCCCCGGTAGATTCATTTTTGCTCGTAATTGACTTTTTGATGAAAACGATTATCATTACTTACGATTCTCATTATAAGCATGTTTCTATTCTCAGTCAACCTTCAATTGAGAATTGTTATCGTTTTATTCAAGAAACCATAAAAACCACGCTATAATAACGTAATTTTTGTAGTTTCTATTATTTCCGAGGTTGAATAGCTCTACATTTCCCATACATATAAAAAGGTAATTGAGAATAACATACTAATTCCTTCTCAATTACCTCATCAATTAAGCCATTTGTCGAACTCCTCTGAGCCATGCAACAACAATAAAAACTACTAAAACAAAACCGACATACCCCATTACAGCATATAACTTTGCTACAAGCGTCGTAAAACCAGCAAGGCTTGCTAAAAAACCCAAACCACCAATAAAGACAGCAGCTATTTTAAAACTAGGCCTGCTTGGTTTTAAAAATCTTACCATGAAAGAATAGAACATCCCCACTGCTGTATTATAAATCATCCCTAATAGAGAAATTGACATTAGTAGACCGACTAGAGGATGAATCTCATTTGCTAAGACTAGCATCGGTATATCTATACCAACGATTACATTCATTTTCGCAAGAAGGGAAAGGTTAATAAGCAAAATTAAAGCTCCTAGCAAAATCCCGCCAATAACGCCTCCCATCCCTGCCACTTTCTCATTGCGGATAGATCCACACATAACAGTTAATAGCGAAAAACATACACCGATATTAAAAGACATATACAGTAAGGCCATAACCCACCAACTTTTAGAGCTTGGCTGTGCTTGCCGTGCAATAACAGCTTGTTCTACAAAAGTTAAATCCATCGTAGCTAATGAATAGACCGCAATGATCGATACAATTGTTAACAGATAAGGTGTGGCAATAGCAATAATGTTTATAATGCTTTTCATATTCATCATAACTGTCGCTATTGTAAGTACAATCATGCAAATACTCCCCAGCCAAACTGGCAGTCCAAACATTTGATGAAAAGTAGCACCCGCTCCTGCAAACATGATTACTGCTACACCAAATAAGAAGAGCGACAGTAAACAATCCATCACAAAACCTACAGTATTGCCTGAAATTTGATAAATCAAATCCTTATGTGATTTCGTACGTAGCCTTGAGCTAATTTGTGCAATGCACATCCCTACTAAAGCAAATCCAATCGTAGCAATAAGTGCACCATAAATTCCATAAAAGCCATAGCTCGTAAAATATAGTACGATTTCCTGTCCTGATGCAAACCCCGCACCGACGATAATTCCTACATAGGCACCACCGATTTGCAAACTTTTTTTCAATCAGTTCTCTCCCCGTTTATCCTATTATTGGGATCATCATCAAAACGTGTGGTTGATTTCCGTTCCGACTGGGCGCTTTGTTGTTGCTGTCGTTGCACTTTCGCGCAGATAAACCATTTGCCGCTGTCGCTTCGCTTTCGCGCAGATAAACATTTGCCGCTGTCGCTTCGCTTTCGCGCAGATAAACATTTGCCGCTGTCGCACAGAGCAAAGCTTCTTGGGGGCGTCCAATGAGCCGCTTGGGCCAACAGATGTTTTTTGCGCGAAAGCGTAGTGCTAACGAAGCGGCAGCAGAGGGTTTTGTTTGTGCGAAAGCGCAGCGACAGCAACAGCACCGATGTTGGTCACGAAGGCTTTATCACAGGACGTGATGGTTTTATACTTCGTTCCTCTATCGCTTATCCCCAAGGAGTCACCCAGCCTCCACTCCAATCAACTAATTTACATAGTAGACATTTTTCCAAAAGTCATTTACAACATTTGGTGATGAACCTATTATTGATAGACCTTCTTACTGATTGTTAGCTTATCAATCACCTTCATATTAGGTGTGTATCCAATTCCGGCCGTTTGTGGCACATGAATATAACCATCTTCTACAATTACTTCAGGTGTAATGATATCCTCATACCAATAATGGCTAGAGCCGGCAGTATCTCCGGGCAATATAAAATTCGTGAGTGATGTTAATGCAATATTATGCGCTCGTCCGATTCCCGCCTCTAACATACCGCCACACCAAACAGGAATATTATTCGCTTCGCATAAATCATGAATTCTCCTAGCTTCTGTTAAACCGCCAACACGCCCTATTTTGATATTGATCACACCACAACTACCAAGCTCTATCGCTTTTCGAGCATCCTCATAGGAGGTGATGCTTTCATCTAAGCAAATAGGCGTTTTTAACTTTCTCTGCAGCTTAGCATGATCGACAATATCATCTACCGCTAATGGCTGTTCAATCATTAATAAATTAAATGCATCAAGTTGCTGCAATACATTCATATCATCCAATGTATAAGCCGAATTAGCATCTACCATTAATGGTAAATCTGGCATCTCAGCTCGAATAGCACGAATAACTTCTACATCGTGGCCAGGCTTAATTTTTACTTTTACTCGTTTATAGCCTTTATTTACATGACTTTTTAATAAATCAATTAATGCCTCTGTAGAAGATTGAATACCTACGCTCACGCCTACCTCTATTCGCTCCTTATCTCCACCTAACGCTTGAGCAAGTGATTGTTTTGTTTGCTGAGCATAAATATCCCATATAGCCCCTTCAATAGAGGCCTTCGCCATGCAATTACGACGAATAGTGGAAAACAATGTACTGACTTCATCTGGATGCCCAATCTCTTTATGTAACAAGATGGGTATCAAAAAGTCTTCAAGCATATGCCATGTTGTTTTTAATGTCTCTTCTGTATACCAAGGCGTTACAAAGGCAACAGCTTCTCCCCATCCTACATTCCCCGATTGATCTTTCGCTTCTATAAGTAAGAATTCTTTTTCATCAATTGTGCCAAAACTCGTTGAAAATGGTGCTTTCATAGGCATTTTTATATGTCGCACTGTAATCTGATCTAGTTTCACAAAAATTCACTCCTTATCCTTATTATAAAGCTAATAAGGAGCGTCTGACTAACAGATAGCTATGCACATATTCATCATGCTTCTTCATTCGAACTATCGCATAATTTTGGTCAAATAATGTCGTTAAAATAGTACGAACTTTATAACGCCAGTCCTCCGCAAGCTTAGGACTCTCTACTTTTATCTTTTGTAAAAATTGAGGAATAGGTAATAAATAGGCGTCCTTATAAAAGGATTGATCTCGCTGAAATTCACTATCAATATCGAGTACAGGTAAACCATCCACCGTCAAAGACCACGATACAATTCCTTCAGCTTCTTCTTCCAATTCGTCCAGGGAATCCTCCATCTGATCGCGTTCAATCCACCACTCTATTACAATACGATCTGAAGGTAGTCCCTCGTTAAAATCATCCTGGAGTGGACCATAATAATCATTTTCATACTGATAACTAAAAGCATTGAGCTTCAAAAATGATAAATTAGCCATCCGTGCTTCTAGCGGATCAAATAGCCATCGCACAAGTTGAAATCCATGTTCTTTTGCATATTCCTGCTGGGCATGCTTTAATAATTCACCTACACCTTGTTCACGATATGTTTTCTCCACCCCAATCATGTGTGAGTGTAAATACATCATCCCTTCACGGCAACCAACAAAACAATAATTAAAGCCAATTAGCTTTTCACCCAAATATGCCCCAAGCACAAGTCCACCATTTTGTACAACTGCTAACAATTGATGCAAGGGAATAGCCTGACTCCCCCAAATTTCCGCGTTCAAAGTTTGTACTTTCGCAATCTCTGTAGATGTCATTATTTTTTGTATGCGAACTCTTTTTAACATTATGCTGAACCCTCCTTTGTTTTCCCCGATGCCAGTGCTAACAATACTGCTCTTGTAAGGATCTCAACTCCTGTTACTAGCCTTGCCTGCTTAAATTTCATCTTTGGATGATGTAATCCTGGTGTTAACCCACAGCCTAAACCTAACATTGTAGATTTTAAATGCGGCCTTTGAACGGCATAATGATGAAAATCTTCCCCTCCTGGTGTACGTACTGGCTTTCTTAGTTTCGACAGCCCCACCGCTTGGACAATTGCCTGTTCCATAATATTTTGAGCAGTTAGGTCTACCTCAGCTGCTACTACATTTGCTACAGTACGTAATTCAATCTGTACCTTATACAAAAGCTTAGCGGAGTCAATGACTCGCTTTACTCCTTGGACAAGGGCATCCATCACATCATTTTTTTGAGCGCGAATATCAATGGTGAACGATGCATTACCAGGAATAATATTGCCAGCGTCTCCTCCAGCTTGGAATTTTGTCATCTTAATTGATACTGGAACCATTGGATCTGTATGAATCGTTCTTAAATCTTCGATAATAGTCGCCCCTACCTCAATCGCATTTACGCCGAGATGCGGTCTTGCAGCATGGGCATCTTCTCCAATAATTTCTCCTTCGAGCAATCGAGAGGCTCCATGATACAACGCAGCACAATATGTACCATCTTCAAGCTCATGGACAGGTCTTACATGAACACCAAATAAAAAGTCTAAATCATCAATGATTCCTTCTTTTAAAACAGCTAAAGCACCTGTCCCTTTTTCTTCAGCTGGTTGAAAAATAACACGAATTGTACCGTTGAATGATGGAGCAAGCTCTTTCAAAAGTAATAGCGCACCAATTGCCATCGTCATATGACCATCATGCCCACAGGAGTGATTCGCCCGAAATTCGCCATCTACCTCCTGCCATAGCGCGTCAATGTCCGTACGCAAACCAACTTTAGGCTCACCATTTCCCACATCAACATAAAGCCCTGTAATGTTTTTAAAGCGCACCGGCGAAAAACCTTCACGTGTTAGTAAATCAAAAATATAATTTGTGGTTTCTACCTCATGCCAGCTTATTTCCGCATTCGCGTGTAAATACGTGAAAATCTCCATTAATCTCGGCCTCAAACGATCCAAAGCTTCCTTCACAGCGCCAACCCCCCTGAATTTTCGTACTATTAAGATTATTATAACTAAAATAAAATCTTTTCTACAAACTTATACCCACATTCAGCAAATCTATTACACGATAAAATCAATCACTTTCAGATTGTGATAAATTGATCACATCTATAAAGCTGGATTCATTTCCGTTCCGACTCAGCTCTATCGTAAAGCGTCCGATGAGCTGCTTGGAGCAACACGCGGGGTTTGTGCGAAAGCGTAGCGGCGGCAACAGATGGTGGTTGGGGCGAAAGCGTAGCGGCGGCAACAGATGGCGGTTGGGGCGAAGCGTAGCGGCGGCAACAGATGGCGGTTGGGGCGAAGCGTAGCGGCGGCAACAGATGGCGGTTGGGGCGAAACGTAGCGGTGGCAACAGATGGCGGTTGGGGCGAAGCGTAGCGGCGGCAACAGATGGCGGTTGGGGCGAAGCGTAGCGGTGGCAACAGATGGCGGTTGGGGCGAAGCGTAGCGGCGGCAACAGATGGCGGTTGGGGCGAAGCGTAGCGGCGGCAACAGATGGCGGTTGGGGCGAAGCGTAGCGGTGGCAACAGATGGCGGTTGGGGCGAAGCGTAGCGGCGGCAACAGATGGCGGTTGGGGCGAAGCGTAGCGGTGGCAACAGATGGCGGTTGGGGCGAAGCGTAGCGGCGGCAACAGATGGCGGTTGGGGCGAAGCGTAGCGGCGGCAACAGATGGTGGTTGGGGCGAAAGCGTAGCGGTGGCAACGCGATGTTGGTCACGAAGGTATTATCACTGGACGTGATGCTTTATGATGTTCTATTTAATAGTTAATCCGTCACTTTGGCTCTTCTTTCCGTCGCTCTGAGTTCTATCCGTCACCTTAGCTCTTCTTTCCGTCGCTTCAATGGTTCTATCCGTCACCTCGGCTCTTCTTTCCGTCGCTCTGAGTTCTATCCGTCACTTTGGCTCTTCTTTCCGTCGCTTCGATAGTTCTATCCGTCACCTTAGCTCTTCTTTCCGTCGCTTCAATGGTTCTATCCGTCACCTTAGCTCTTCTTTCCGTCGCTTCAATAGTTCTATCCGTCACCTTAGCTCTTCTTTCCGTCGCTCTGAGTTCTTTCCGTCACTTTGGCTCTTCTTTCCGTCGCTTCAATGGTTCTATCCGTCACCTCGGCTCTTCTTTCCGTCGCTCTGAGTTCTATCCGTCACCTTGGCTTTTCTTTCCGTCGCTTCAATGGCTCTATCCGTCACCTTAGCTCTTCTTTCCGTCACTTTAGCTCTTCTATTCTCCACTCCAACTCTTCTAAATGTTTCATGCCCCTTAATACAAAAAAGGTGCAAGTACAGTTATTTGAATAACTGTACTCACACCTTTTAATTAGTTAATACCTCGCATAGCTTTTGAAATGATAGGCGAAAGTAATAATATTATAATCCCTAAAACAATAGATAAGAAACCTAAGAAGCCGAAGTAAGTGAATTCGCTTACCGCTTCATAAACCTTAACAAGCTGTGCGTTAATAGCTTGCGCTGCGGCACTTGTTAAAAACCAAAGTGACATTGTTTGTGCAGCAAAAGCCTTTGGAGCCAATTTTGTAGTGGCTGATAACCCTACTGGAGATAATAATAGCTCCCCAACTACAACTAAGAAGAATGACAGTACTAACCACCATGGACTTACTAAAGTTTCTCCACCTGATAAATATGCTGGAATCATCATAACTAAGAATGATAATCCTGCGAAAAATAACGAAAATGCAAATTTACGTGGTGTAGATGGTTGTTTATCACCCAATTTTAACCATAACATTGCAAATAATGGCGCCAACGTAATGACGAATAATGGGTTTAATGATTGGAACCATGAAGATTGAAGCTGGAAGCCGCCAATATTCAACTGTGTACGTGAATCAGCATACGTAGCTAAAATTGTAGCGCCCTGCTCTTGGATTGCCCAAAACATCACTGCTGATAAAAACAACGGAATATATGCAAGTAGACGAGACTTCTCATCTTTTGTTGTTTTTTCACTGCGATACATAACAATAAAGAACACTGTTGGAATGATAATCCCAAGAGCTGTAATAATTAAACTAAAAACATCCACTGTCAATACACCAGTTTTAATGCCAATACCACCTACGATGATGATCAGTAAAGCAGCAATTGCGAATCGTGTAAAGACTTTTTTTCGCTCTTCAGGCTTTAATGGATTGTTTACTTGTAAGCCTGCTACACCTAGATATTTTTTCTCTGTTAATTTATATACAATTAAACCAATTAACATCCCTAACCCTGCTACACCGAAGCCAAGGTGGAAACTATACTTTTGTCCAATTGTTCCGACAATAAATGGTGCAATGAATGCTCCCATATTAATACCCATATAGAAAATTGAAAAACCTGCATCACGACGATTATCAGCTTCAGCATAAATATCTCCAACAACGCTAGAAACATTCGGTTTTAATAAGCCTGTCCCGATGACAATAAAGGCCATTGAAGCAAATAACATGCCCACACCACCAGGTAACGCTAGCAGTAAATGACCAATCATAATGAACACGCCACCATAGAAGATAGTTCTACGTGTACCTAACAGTCGATCGGCAATCCAGCCACCAATTATTCCCGACATGTAAACAAGTGAGCCGTAGATGGCCATAATGGAGTTCGCTGTTCCACGATCCAGACCTAGACCGCCTTCATTCAATTCATAATACATAAAGAAAATCAGAATTGCTCGCATACCGTAGTATGAGAATCGTTCCCAAAATTCTGTGAAAAATAATGTAAAGAGCCCTTTAGGGTGTCCGACAAAGCCATTTTGAGGGACGGATTTTACAATTTCATCTTTAGTAGACATAAAAATATCCTCTCCCAATTTCATTATTTAATAAAAATATTATTACCCATTGATAAGGATAAAAAACTTTGTTTTATCATACTAAAGTGTTTTAAAAACTTTTTCAAGAGTTTTAAAAAATGTTGAAAATTTATCACTTTTCTATAAATTCTGAACGTTTTTCCTGCAATTATACCAAAACCATTGATATTCCTAAGTTTCTTTACTCCTTGATACCCACTAAATTACAAACCTCACATAAAATTATTCTAAAATACATTATAGTCAGATTTTTCGTTATTTTAACAAACAAGCTAGGATTATCTAAAATTTCATGCACCGCGACATAAAACTGCTTTCACGACGACGCATTTTAACAAAAAAAAGCATGCTAGAAGCGAAGTACCTCTGGCATACTTTTAGATCAATGATGTAGTTGATTATTTAATTACATATTGCTGATATTTTGCATAATCCGCTTCTTTTACCTCTAGTGTTAGTAACGTACCATTTTCTTCATATGCTGTTTCATAGACAGAGGCATGTTCATTTAAATAAGATACAATATTCCCCTGTTCATACGGAATAAGCATTTTACATGTTATATAATCAGAGAAAATATGCTGACGTATCATTTGCAGTAATTCCTCTAATCCAATCCCTTGCTTCGCTGAGATCCAAATATTATCACCGCTGACAACAGGGTATGGGACGTTTGCTATATCAGCTTTATTATATACATAAATTGTCGGAATCCCCTCAACACCGACCGCTTTAAGCGTTTCATTTGTTACTTCCATCATAAAGCCATGCTCAGAATTAGAAACATCCACAACATGTAGTAATAAGTCGGCATCACGAGCTTCTTCTAATGTTGAGCGAAACGCCTTTACTAGATGGTGTGGTAGTTTGCTGACGAAACCAACTGTATCTGTTAATAAGAATGTCTTTTTATCTGGCAATTCTATTTGACGGACAGATGTTTCAAGTGTGGCAAAAAGCATATCCTTTTCAAACACTTGTTTATGATCTTCTTGCCCTATCTTAGCAAGTAGCTGATTCATAATAGTTGACTTACCAGCATTCGTATAACCAACAATGGAAACGACAGGGATAGCGTTTTTGCGTCGTTGCTTACGCTGCGTCTCTCGTTGTTCCTTTACATGCTCTAGCTCCTTCCTAATTTTCGCAATCTGATCCTCAATTTTCCGACGGTCTAGTTCTAGTTTTGTCTCACCAGCACCACGGTTTTTAAAGCCACCACCTGTGCCACCACCTTGACGGCTGAGCGACGCATGCAAGCCGACTAATCGCGGTAGCATATATTGCAATTGAGCTAACTCGACCTGCATCTGTGCTTCACGTGTTTTAGCACGACGTCCAAAAATATCCAAAATCAACATTGTTCTATCAATAACCTTCGTCTCTAAATCACGCTCTAAATTACGGATTTGTGAAGGTGATAATTCATCATTAAAAATCACTAAATTCGCTTGTGCTTCATCATAAAAGTTTTTTATTTCTTCAATTTTACCAGTACCAACATAATGAGATGGCGTAATGCGCTCTAAATTTTGCGTGATAATGCCAGCAACTTCAACATTTAAAGCTTCAGCTAAATTTTTCAGCTCCTCCATCGAATAATCAAAATGCTCATCATTCCGTAAATTTACGCCAACCAAAATGGCTTTTTCCAATAAAATATCTACTTCTTTAATTCTATCCATCCACAAACCTCCCACTAATACCTTAGTACTACTACGACAAATTTTCTCCATCTTACCATATAATGCACAAATCCATGTCGTTTAAAAGCTAACTCTTGCTTTTACTAACGTTCATACCTAAAAATGCGCCCTCCTATGCAAAAGGCGCATTCTCATTCATTTACTACTACCGTTCTTCTTTTAGTAATACTTCAGTACGATTGAATTCATCTTCAATATCCTTATTCGGTTTATAAGTTACAATGCTGACAACTACTGCAACGATTAAGCATACTACGAAACCTGGAACAATCTCATATAAGGCATCTGATAAAACGTCAATTTTCCCCCAGATGAAAGCTGTCGCAGCCCCTGTCACCATCCCACTGAGTGCTCCGTAATTCGTTAATTTTCTCCAATATAGTGACAGCAATATTACAGGACCAAATGCCGCACCGAAGCCTGCCCAAGCGAAGCCCACTAAATTTAAAATAGAACTGTCTGGATTCCATGCTAAAATCGCTGCGACAATAGCTACAACTAAAACAGCGACACGGCCAATAAAGACATAATGCTTATCGTCCGCTGTTTTATTAAACAACGCTTTGTAAATGTCTTCTACAAGCGCTGACGAAGTAACAATTAATTGTGATGAAATGGTACTCATTACTGCGGCTAATATAGCAGCTAGCATGATGCCTGCAATAAATGGATGGAATAATATTTGACCAAGCACAATAAATACTGTCTCAGCGTCCTTTAACTCACCTGCATTTTGCTCAAAATACGCCACACCTACCAATGCTGTGGCAAGTGCCCCGAATAGGCTTAACATCATCCAGCCAATACCGATACGACGAGCCTGCTTTGTTTCTTTTACTGAGCTAATGGCCATAAAGCGTACGATAATATGTGGTTGTCCAAAATAACCTAGTCCCCATGCAAGTGATGAAATAACGACTGCCGCTGTTACAGTGGATGGTAATAAGCTCAAATGTTCAGGATCCACTATTTTAATAGAGTCTATTGTGTCTCCAATTCCACCTGTTAAAAATAATCCGAATAACGGTACAGTAATAAGCGCTAAAAACATAATTAGACCTTGTAAAAAGTCTGTATAACTTACTGCTAAAAATCCTCCAAATAATGTATATGCCACAACAACCCCAGATACAATTAGTAAGCCTGTGTGATAGTCATATCCAAAGGAACTATCGAAAAATTTGCCTCCCGCTACCATTCCTGAAGAAACATAAAATGTAAAAAAGATTAAAATAATAATACCTGACGCAATTCTTATTAACTTTGTATTGTCACGTAAACGATTGTCTAAATAACTCGGAATGGTAATTGAGTCATTAGAAACTTGTGTATATACACGTAACCTTGGTGCTACCAATAACCAATTCAAATAAGCGCCAATTGTTAAACCAATGGCAATCCAAGCCTCAACAAGTCCATTTAAATAGATTGCACCTGGTAAACCCATTAACAACCAGCCAGACATATCTGCCGCACCTGCGCTCAACGCTGTGACAGCAGGACCTAGCGAACGCCCACCAAGCATGTAATCCGTTAAATTCGATGTTTTAATAAATGCATACCAACCGATCCCTAGCATAGCGACCATATAAATAATAATCGCAAGTAATTGATACATGTTTGCTGACATATTTCTCCCCCTCTTTCCCAGTTAGTCTTCTTTAGTAAAAACCTTATAATAAAAATACCATAAATATGGCTCAGCACCATAACGTGTAATTGATTTCCATTCCGACTGGGCGCTTTGTTGCTGCCGCTACGTAGCGGCAGCAGCAGGATGTTGGTCACGAAGGCGTTATCACAGGACGTGATGCTCTTAGCATTCGTTCCTTTATCGCTGATCCCCAAGGAGTCGCCCAGTCTCCATTCCAATCAACTTATACACAATACATATATCTTAACAAATGTCATCCACAACTTTGGGTGAAGATTAACAAATAGACAATTTAACCTATAATCATTCAGAAAACTAATTCCGAAATGTAAAGTAACATTGTACTGCATAAAATGTGATAAACTAGTGCCATCTATTACACGATAAAGAAGGCGAAATGTATGACATTTGAAGAAATGAAAGCCCAGCTTATGGAGCTAATTTTACAACAGCAGCTCGTTACTGCTACAATCAGTCAACCCCGTATGAAATCAAACGAAGTAAAACGCATCAAACTAAAGCCTCTGTTGCTTAAGGATGTTTATCATATACAAATTGAATACCAATTTGAACGTATTTTAAAACACGAAAACATTCTATTAGAAGATTTCCCTGCGAAGCTAGAAGCCATTTTGAACGATTACCGTCAAGCACATATTGATTTTATGGATGAAAAAGTACATGTACAACTATCAAAAAAGAACAAAGTACTATGGAAATCTGATAAATCCTCGGCTCCAAAGGAAGTAAACTTAGCACATAATCGTAAGAAAAACTATTTACTAACTGAGGATAAACCATACCCCTTTTTAATTCGTCTTGGGGTGCAAACAGAAGAAGGAAAAATAAAAAAACAAAAATACGATAAATTTAAACAAATTAACCGCTTCATCGAATTTATAGATGATGCATTAACATATTTACCAAAGGATCGTCAGGTTCGTATTTTAGATTTCGGCTCAGGTAAATCCTATTTAACATTCGCCCTATACCATTATTTAAAAGTTGAAAAAGGCCTAGATATCCGTGTCACTGGCTTAGATTTAAAGAAAGAAGTCATTGAAGAATGTTCACGAATTGCACAGGATTTAGGCTATGAGCAACTCGAATTTCAAGTAGGAGATATTAATGATTATAATGATGAGTCTGCTGTGGACATGGTGGTGACGCTTCACGCCTGTGATGTTGCTACAGATATGGCATTAGCTCGCGCTGTAAAATGGGGAGCGAGTGTTATTTTAAGTGTTCCTTGTTGCCAACATGAGCTAAATCGCCAACTTAACACACCAGCACTTGATATCATGCTTCAGCACGGCCTAGTACGGGAACGTTTCGCAGCGCTCGCAACCGACGCAATCCGAGCAGAAATTTTATCACTTGTTGGCTACGAGGCTCAATTACTGGAATTTATTGATATGGAAAATACACCGAAAAACATTCTCATCCGAGCATATCGTACAGGCAAAAAGCCAAGCTTAGAACAACGTGCTAACTATGATGCATTTTTAAAGTTACTAAATGCTACACCATTTTTAGCAAAAGAGTTACAAGAGTACTTGTAACCTATTCACGAATATTTGTGATCGAAGTGAGCGTATTTGTCTTCTTGCTGCTCGTATTTCTAAATTTTGTTCAATCAAATGGAAAGGGCAGTCCAAAACATCTGGACCGCCCTTTCAAATTATAGTTCTTGTCGTAACGCTTGGATTACGTCAATTTTAGTGGCCTTACGCGCTGGGCGATAGCCTGAAATCATCGCTACACCAATACTAATCGCTGATGCAATGATAACAAGCTGCCACGGAATTAATGAAAATATAATATCACTTTTACTAAAAGCATCTTCACCTGTTGCTGCTTCAAGAATTAAAGGCAATGCAGCATTTGCCACAAAGCTAATGACATACGAGATTGCTACAGCTATCAAAGTACCCACAATACCGATGAAGGTGCTTTCCATTAAGAACAATCGTTGAATAAGCTTCGGACTTGCCCCGATTGCCTTTAAAACACCGATTTCACGAGTACGCTCTGTAACTGCCATTGTCATAGTATTGAAAATACCAATTGATGCGATTAATACAGCAATTGTTCCTACAAATATTAAACCGATTTTTAACACTAGGAAAAATACATTCATTTGATCCAGTTCTTCAGTAACCGAGTATACGCTATAACCTTTATCTTTTAGTTTGTCTAATATCGGCTTAACATTTTCCATACTATCAGCAAAAATATTAAACTCCGAATAAAACATTTCATCCTCTTTAACATCACCTGCTACTAAATTTGCAGCTAGCACAGGCTTTTGCTCTACATCCACATAAATTGAGTTATTTATCATCCAATCATTAGAAGGCTTCTCCATCACACCGACAATTGTATATTTCATCTTCTCTGTCTCTTCTACAGTACCCGTATTAGGAACTAAAGACATTTCAATCTCTTTACCGATTAAAGATTCCTTATACCCTTCTTCATTGCCATCATAATACGTGCCTTCCACTTCAGCTTTTTTATTTTTTTCAACAATAATATTGCGCTCAGCATCATTTAATAATGTTTGAGCAAAATGATAACCTACAATGATTTCGTTTGGCTTTGATGGATACTTCCCTTCCGCAAGCTTGCCATTCACTTGCTCAAAATTCTGCATATTAGTAACGTACAAATTAGAGTTTGTATCACGTCCCTCAAAAAATGAGTGTGCTGACGCATTGACAGTAATCGTTTCGAGCACCGTTTCCACATGCTCTATACCTTTTATTTCATGTATTTCATCTTCAGTAAATTGTTTATCGCCAAACACTTGAATTTTCGTAACTTTTTCATTTGATAGTATTTCATTGCGTAATGAATCTTGAAGCCCAAATCCGACTGATGCAAGGACAATTAAAAATGCACAGCCCATTGTTGCTGCTAACACAGTCATAAAAACGCGTACTTTATTTTTCTTTATATGCTGTGTTACAAAATCTAATTGATCTTTAAATAACATGCTATGCTTCCTCCTTCACAAGCTCACCATCGTACATACGGAAATGTCGATGTGCTATTGTCGCTACTTCCTCGTCGTGAGTAATAATGACAAATGTTAAACCAAGCTCACGGTTTAAACTTTGAATAAGCAACAATATATCTTGCTCTGTTTCTGAATCAAGACTTCCTGTCGGCTCATCCGCCAACAAAATAGGTGGATTTGTAATCAGAGCTCTGGCAATACTAACACGCTGTTGCTGACCACCTGATAATTCATTTGGATAATGGTCTGCCACCTCCGTTAGACCCACCTTGTCCATTATTTTTTTCACCTTTGCTTTACGCACAGCTTTCTTAGTACCCTGTAATTTTAATGGCAGTTCTATATTTTCAAACGCCGTTAAGCCAGGCATCAGTTGAAAGTTTTGAAAGATAAATCCGAACTGTTGCAAGCGAAAAGCTGCACTCTCTGCTTCCGTGAGATTAGCTATTTCCTTTCCGTTGATCTTAATAGACCCTTGTTCAGACTTCATAAATCCAGCTAACGTTTGTAATAAAGTTGATTTTCCAGAGCCACTTTTACCAACAATTGCGACAATCTCCCCTTTTTTCACCTCGAAGTTGACACCTTTTAATACCGGAACCTGTTTTTCCTTGCCTTTTTTTCCTATTAAAAATGTATGTTGTAAGTTCTCGACTTGAATCATTGTCAAATAAACGCCCCTTCCTCATGCTTTCTCCATTGTAGTCAAGACTTCTTAATAAAGTTGAAGAATAAAAATGAAGATATTCTTAAGAAAAAGGGAAAACTTTTAGCAAAGCGACATCTTTACATTTCCTTTACAATTCGACTGAAAATTTTTCTGGAATATTATGTACAGATAGTATAATTTGTGTATTAAACAGCAGGTATGAATCTTTAAAAATACTATTTTTAAAGTGTTTATCTGTATTAATAAAAACAAATACAGTGATACTTTTATTATTTTGTGAACAAATTGTATATTACAGGATTGTAAATTTTTTTGTAGAATCGAAGAATTTTATGTAGATAATTTAAAGATTTTGTTATGATAGTAAAGTTTAGAGGCCAATTTAATTATATCCAGGAGGATTCGATTTACATGCTTAACTCAAAAAAACAAGACCCTTTCTTTATAGCTTTGCATAAAATTGCTGAGAATATGAGAGAGGCCGTACATTACGCAAATGATTTTCGTATTAACAGTGTAGCTGACCTAAAAGAGATTAGCATTACTATGAAAAATTACGAAACAGCTGGTGATAAACTTATTCATGAACTGATCGTGATGCTAAACAAATCATTTATGACACCTATCGAACGCGAAGATATTCTCGAATTTGCTATTCGTATGGACGATGTATTAGATGGTACAGAGCATTGTATCGCTCATTTTGAAATGTTTTCCCTAACAGAAGTTGATGAATCAATGCGTATTTTCTTAGGCTATATTTCAAAAAGTGCTGACGAAATTGTTAAAGCAACAGAAGAGTTAAAGAAAAAGAATCTTATTGGCATGCGCCCACACGCAATTCTTATTAAAGACTACGAGCGTGAATGTGATGAAGTACAACGTTCATCTATTAAAAAATTATTTGTAAATGAAAAAGATCCAATTCGACTTATTAAATATAAAGATATATATGAGCAACTTGAAGATATCGCTGATCATTGCCAAAACGTTGCAAATACAATGGAAACAATTATCATGCGTAATGCGTAATTAGGAGATGGGCACTTACAATGAACACAATCATTATTCTAACCGTACTGGTCGTTATCTTTGCCCTAACATTTGACTTTATCAATGGCTTCCACGATACAGCAAATGCTATCGCAACTTCAGTTTCCACTAGAGCATTGAAACCTCGTGTAGCTATCCTGCTGGCTGCAACGATGAACTTTATCGGAGCGATTACCTTCGTCGGAGTTGCAAAGGCTCTAACAAAAGACATTGTAGATCCATTCGCTTTAAATGCCTTTCCAGGAGACACGACAGGCTCAGTCGTTATTTTAGCAGCATTAATTTCAGCTATTGTTTGGAACTTACTAACATGGTATTTCGGTATTCCATCAAGTTCTTCTCACACTCTGATTGGATCCATTGCTGGTGCAGCAGTTGCATCTTCCGGCTTCGGAGTTCTAAACTATAGCGGTTTTACTAAAATCATTATGGCACTAGTGCTATCTCCAATCCTTGCGATTTGCGCTGGCTTTATTATGATGACACTATTTAAATTATTGTTTAAAAACTTGAATTTATATCGTACGAACAAAGGTTTCCGTACAATGCAAATTTTCACTGCTGCCATTCAATCTTTTACACATGGTACAAACGATGCACAAAAAGCAATGGGAATTATGACGATGGCATTAATCGCCGCTGGTTTGCATACAGGAGATGAAATTCCTTTTTGGGTACGAGCATCAGCAGCAACTGCAATGGGGCTTGGTACCTCTATCGGTGGCTATAAGATTATTAAAACAGTCGGCGGTAAAATCATGAAAATCCGTCCTGTAAATGGGGTAGCAGCAGATTTAGCTTCTGCTTCAGTTATCTTTGGTGCTACATTAATTCACCTGCCAGTATCCACAACACACGTTATTTCTTCCTCTATCATGGGTGTCGGCTCGGCACAACGTGTTCGTGGTGTAAACTGGGGAATGGCACGTAAAATCGTAACTACTTGGATTATTACAATGCCAATTTCAGCCGTTATGGCAGCTGTTATTTACTTCTTGTTAGCTTTATTCTTTTAACTTCTTTCCTGAAAGAAGTTAAAGCCGATTCCGGACGAAATTATGCCAAGGCATAATTGATTTTGATCGCATACTAAGACTCCTGTTCCTTATCGGACAGGAGTTTTTACATTATCACACGACAAAATGTGACACATCCTTTACACTATTTATAAGGAGGATCGTACACTACTATGAAAACTTTTTCAGCCTTTATTACAGCTCACGCAAAAGCTATCGTGGCAATATGGTTCGTCATTTTTATAGCGATGTCTATGTTTGCCATACAACTTCCAAGCAAGCTTCAAGGAGACGGCTTTTTTGTTGAAGGAGATCATACCTACGTCACAAATGAGCTGGCAGAAACATTTGATTTGCCTTCTGATACAATCTTAGTCGTATTTGATCCGGCCGAGGATAAGAAAATTCAAGATACTTTAAAAAAGTTAGAAAAAGTAAAGGAGATTCATTCAATCCAGTCACCGCTTGATGATCCTTCTTTACAAAAGAATGGTATAGCCTATGCAATGGTTCATATTAAAAATGATGTTAACAATCTACCTGATGTAGTGAAGGACATCCGTTCTTTAATAGAGGATGACGGAGTGAGCATTACAGGTGGGCCTGTTATTTCAGAGGACATTAATACAGCCAGTCAAAAGGATTTGGCGTCAGCGGAAGCAATTGGCTTACCAATCGCCATCATAGTGCTATTACTAGCTTTTGGTACTGTTGTAGCCTCAATCTTACCGATCATTATTGGTGTTGTCACTGTTGTAACTGCGTTCGGAATTTTAACACTGCTTAGCGGTAATGTGAATTTATCGATTTTTGTGTTAAATATAGTACCTATGCTTGGACTAGCATTAAGCATTGATTTCGCCTTATTGTTTATTAACCGATATCGCGAAGAACGTGCCCATACATCCATTGTACAAGCTATTCAAACCGCTATACAGACAGCTGGCCGTTCTATCATCTTTTCTGCTGTTTGCGTCATGATCGGTTTAGGTGCCATGATTGTCATTGACGTCGAAATATTTCACAATATCGCTTTAGGAGGCACCATTGTTGTATTACTTGCCGTACTTTCTGGCTTAACCTTGCTTCCTGCTACTATGACACTATTAGGGGACCGCCTAAATAAATGGCGATTATTACGTGTAAAGCCTGGTGGCGCAAATCGTTGGCGTGGCTTTGCAGGTTTTGTTATGAAACATCCAGTTACCATCGTTATTGTAGCATTATTATTACTAGGTATTGGTATGATTCCATTGAAGGATATTAAACTTACCATTCCTCAGGTGGATTCATTACCGACAAAATATGAGGCACGTGCAGCGTATGATAAATTAGATGAAACGTTCGGACTTGGTGATACCTCAACTTTATATTTACTAGCAGAACGTAAGGAAGGCTGGGAAGATAGTGAGGCCCGAGAGCTTATTTACACTATTCAAGAAAAGCTACTCGATGACCCACTGGTAAATGATGTCGCAACCATTTATACGACTGCGAACATTAAGTCACCCGAGGAACTAACTGCTTCTTTGGAAATTCCACAAGTGGCAGAACAATTAAAACCAATTCAAGATACGTTTTCTAAGGGCAATCAACTCTTTATCCCAATTACATTGGATGCAGCTGGTTCATCAACTACCGCTCAAAAATTCGCTCGAACTTGGAAAGATCAAGATTTAGGTGTCAATTTTGCACTCGGCGGTCCTGCGAAATTCAACCAAGAAATTTTTGATGAAATCTCTAGTAAAATTCTCTTGGCCGTATCCATTATTATCATATCAACATTCTTTATTTTAATGCTCGCTTTCCGTTCGATTTTAATCCCACTGAAAGCGATTATTATGAATATCATTGGACTTTCATCAGCCTTCGGTATTCTCGTCTATATTTTCCAATACGGACATTTGGGATTTGAAGCTGGAACGATTGTACTCATAATTCCAGTCATTGTATTCTGTCTTGTATTCGGCTTAAGTATGGACTATGAAGTCTTTTTAATATCACGTATTCAAGAGGAATATCAAAAAGGTGCGGATAATACACGCGCTACGATTGAGGGTCTAACCTCTACAAGTCGTATCATTACATCAGCAGCGCTTATTATGATTGTCATAACAGGGGCATTCGCTTTCACAGATGTGATGCCAGTGAAGCAAATTGGTGTTGGTATAGCCATTGCAGTCGCCATCGATGCAACTATTATTCGTCTAATGCTCGTACCAAGTCTTATGAAGCTCCTCGGGGATTGGAATTGGTGGCTACCCTTTGCGAAGAAACAGAAATAAAAACTTTTGATAAAAAAATCCGCTTCCTTTATGGGCTTCACTCACACAAAGGTTGCGGATTTTTCTTATTTTGAATAAATACGGTCGTACCATTCTTTTGCTGCTTCTACCTCAGGCATCGTTAGCTGATGACCATAATGAAACCATTTCGTCGTCACCTCTGCCCCTGCCGCCGTTAAAAGCGCCTGTAAGTCTTCCGATTCCTGTGCAGAACACATTGG
Source organism: Lysinibacillus sp. RS11 (assembly GCF_042019215.1). Lineage (NCBI taxonomy): Bacteria > Bacillati > Bacillota > Bacilli > Caryophanales > Bacillaceae > Lysinibacillus > Lysinibacillus sp. RS11. The sequence continues at coordinate 4,481,814 of NZ_CP168124.1, forward strand.
ATCATTCGTTCCAGCACCAATAAAAACAGGGATTGAAGAAAGTACAGGCAACTCAATACCACGTCTAGGCACCATTGGATGATGCAGTATTGCGCCTGTTAGAGCATCCTCAAAATGGAATAATAGGCTAGCAGCAATATTTGCACCATTTGAATAGCCAATAGCTACAACTCGATTACGATCAAAGCCATACTGCTGCGCTGCCTCTAATAGAAAGTCATTTAATTCCTTCGTACGGAAAATTAAATCCTCTAGATCAAAAACACCCTCCGCCAATCGACGGAAAAAGCGTGGCATGCCATTTTCAAGCACATTTCCACGCACACTTAAAATGCTTGCCGTATCATCAATTTCCTTTGCAAGACCAATTAAGCTTTGTTCATTTCCACCTGTACCATGTAACAGTAAAAGAATCGGCTTTGTTTCATCTGTTCCTTTATGAAAAACGTGCTGCATTGACAGTCCACCTCTCGATTATCTTGAATTCGAGATAATTGTAGCCTGTGGCAAAATTAAATTCAAGCTCTTGGACTTATTAATTTCTCGATTTTCACGATTTGGCTGTTCCACATTGTTTTTATAAAAGTTTTTTATCGAAAATACTGAAATTAAACATACAGCTATAACAGAAACAATCACTATTCCCACTATTTTTTTCCCATTCATTTGTTATGATCCCCCGGGTTACTTATTTCTTTTTACGAAAGCCCTCTTCTAGTAAATATTCTTTCGCAGCATCATGTGTACCAAAGGCTTCCTCTAAATTTTCGCCATGATAAACATTCCATGAACGTTGCTCAAAGGCTAGCTTTAATTGAACACCTTCACGACTTTGCCATATCTCTTCAATTGGCTCTTGCTCTTCTTCTTCCGATAAATATTGAATGGCATCTTCAATAATCTCACGAAGCTGTTGTTCATTGTAGTCACGAATATTTACGAGCCCTTTATCGTTTGCTTCTTCCTCATAGCGCAATAAATCACCAACAAAGACAAAGCCGTTGCCATTTGGATGTAGCTTTTCTACAACAATGGTCTTCTCATAAAGGCTATCCATCAAGTGATAATTTAAGCGTTTTAATGAAATCTCCTTCTTTGTAAGTTCAGGAAATGACTCAATAATAGTTTGTTTTTGTTCAAATGTTAGCATATAAAAATGCTCCTTTTCTATTCAATCTACCTTACAGTATAACTTATTTTTCCTGTTAGTTTGAAGTAAAATAAGCAGTTCTAAAAGTGAAAATAGTGGCTTCTTGTCCATAGTGTGTGGTTGATTTCCGTTCCAACAGGGCGCTTTCCTGGGGGCGTCCGATGAGCCGCTTCGCTTCGCTGCAGGGTCTCATCTGTGACGCTGATCCCCAAGGAGTCGCCCTGTTTCCACTCCAATCAACTTATATACATGAGATTTGTTTTTTAAAAAATTTTATTCTCAATTTTTAATAATGAGGCAAAAATAGTATTTTTATGCGGGAAGATACTAATTATTTTCTGATATAAAGATAAAAATCCGCGTATGCCTCTGCGGGGAAAGCCAGAGAACGAGACCAGACCCACCATGGAGTTAGCGAAACTATGTTGTGCGACGAAGCGTGATTAGACGCAGCGTCAGGAGCACAGCACTTTGGCTCGTACCTTGCCCGCAGGAGGCGAAGCGGATTTTACCATTTACAATTATGCTAGAATTCTTATGAAGTGCTTTCTCAGACATCCTCCACAATTCATAACTTTTTATTAAACATTTTTTCTTTTACAAACTGAATAACATGCGCAACGTATAGTTCTCGATAAGGGACAAATTGTGCAGTACTAACTGGGCGCACAATTTTCACTCGTTTACCATCAGGGAAATATTCATAGCCTTCAATATTAAGAGTAGCTGTTCCGCCTAAAAAGAATGCCTCTGCCTCATCAAGCTTTGCTCTAACGACCCCTGATACTTCTTCATATTGAAGTTCAAACGAATCCCAATCATGTTTGAATGGATATGTAAAAACATGACAAAATTCATTGTCGATCATATTTTCCGAAACGATACTACAAGACGTCATGCCCATTTTAACAACCTCGTGAACGTGAATATCAAGTCCTAGCTCTTCCTTCACTTCACGTATTCCTGATTCTACTGTCTCGGCGGCTAACAGATGCCCTGCCGCTGTAATATCAAGTAAACCAGGGTAGTCCTTTTTTTGTGCACTACGGATTTGGAAATAAATATAGTCCTCATTGACAAGCCAACAGTGGAATGTTTCATGCCACAGCCCTTTTTCATGTACTTCTGCTCTTGTTGCTGTCCCAATCTGTTCATGCTGCTCATTAAAAACTTTCACAATTTCCTGTTCCATTTTTTTCGACTCCTATACTGACTTCGTAGCCTTATTCTTAATCGCGTTACGCTGATCATAAATATTGGATACAATCACTTTTAATACGGCATAGAATGGTACAGCAATAAGAATGCCGATGAAGCCTGCAATATTACCCGCAGCTAAAATAATCGTAATAACTGTTAACGGATGTATATCGAGTGTTTTCCCCATAACATTAGGTGTTATAAAGTTACTATCAATTTGCTGTGCCACGAGTGTGACAACCGATACCCATATTACTAGAACGGGATCCTGAATAACTGCTACAACTACTGCTGGTGCAAAGGCAATCCAAGGTCCAATAAACGGAATCATATTCATAAAGAACGCGAATATAACAAGTAGCAACGAATACTCTAGACCCATCATTAAATACCCGACAAACATAATGAGCGCTAGTAAAAAACTAATTTGCAGCTGCCCTTGAATATAGCTACGTAATACACTATCAATTTCACTTAACGTCTTCTTCACCCATTCACGGCGCTCACCGCTGAAATATTTATAAATTGATGGTGCAAATTTTTCATGATCCTTCAACATAAAGATAAAGAAGAATGGAATTAAAATAGCTAATAAAGAGGCAGATACAATTGATTGTAAAAACGAAACTAGCCCCTTACTTGCCACAATGGCAATATCTTGTACAGAATTCGCGATACTATCGATCATCTCTTTTAACTGTGGTGGGAAATTTTCCATATTTCTCACCACGTAGTCAGTTGCATCCTGAATACCTTTACTAATCATTGGTGCATTTTTCACTAGCTTATTTAACTGTTCCGCAATCGGATTACCAACAACCCAACCAAAGCCAACAGCGATTGCTATAAGTCCAACAACTATTGCCAATATACTTGACCATCTCGGCCATCCATGTTTTTCTAAAAACCTTTGAATTGGCTCTGTTACATAGTACAAAACACCACCAAGTAACAAAGGGACAAAAATAGTTTTTAAAATAATGACAAGCGGTGAAAAGATCCAATGAATCTCTACAAAATATTTAATGATTAATAGAACAAGTAAAAACCCTACACCTACTTGAAACCAAACTTTCCTCGTCACTTTCATTCACTTCCTTTTATCACATATAATGAGAATACTACTTATATATTTACCATTTCGCAAGTATCCTATTATTTATTATCAAATAAAATAGGTTTTGAAACAAAAAAATCCGCTCCCCTCCCACGGACGTTCCGCAAGCCTCTCTATGCAAAAGCATCTAAAAGGGCTTGCATAACTTGTTTTCCCGTAGGAGTATAGCGAATCTTCACTTCTGTTGCATAACTTAACTGTTTATAATTTTGTATCGTCTACTGAATTTAAGTAATCTTCAATATCACCGATTACAGATTCAACACAGCCGTCCTCGAATGGCGAAATTAACCCTGCTTCTTTTACAAGCTTTGTAAAGGACATAGAGCCTCCTAAACCACATAAATGGATATAATCCTTCCAAGCAGCTTCAAATTCTTCACGTGAACGTTTCCAGAATTGGAATGCACAAATTTGTGCTAACGTGTAATCAATATAATAGAACGGGCTCGCATAAATATGTCCCTGACGTTGCCATATACCACCCGCCTCTAGATAGCTATTATGATCATAGTCACGGTGCGGTAAATATGTTTCCTCAATCTTTTTCCATGCAGCCTTGCGTTCAGCTGGTGTCATATTCGGATTTTCGTAGATAACATGCTGGAACTCATCAACTGCAACACCGTAAGGAAGGAATAATAAACCGCTACTTAAGTGTGTAAACTTATATTTTTCTGTATCTTCCTTAAAGAATAACTCCATCCATGGCCATGTGAAAAATTCCATACTCATCGAATGAATTTCACAAGACTCATATGTTGGCCATAAGTATTCTGGGATACCAATATTACGACTTGAATAAACTTGGAAAGCATGTCCTGCTTCATGTGTTAACACATCGATATCGCCTGAAGTACCATTAAAGTTCGAGAAGATAAATGGTGAGTGATAGTTTTCGATAAATGTACAATAACCACCACTCTCTTTTCCTTTCTTCGCCACTAAGTCCATTAAATCATGGTCAATCATGAAGTTGAAGAATTCACCAGTTTCAGGTGATAGCTCTTCATACATTTTTTTACCGTTCGCAACAATCCACTCCGGATCGCCTTTTGGTGTAGCATTTCCTGATAAGAAGTTTAATGCTTCATCATAGAACTTAAAGTCAGAAATACCAATACGTTTCGCCTGACGTTCGTATAATTTTGTTGCAAGTGGTACGATCAAATCACGAACTTGGTCACGGAATTTCTGTACCATTTCTGCGTTATAATCAATGCGATTCATTCGAACATAGCCTAACTCAACATAGTTTTTATATCCTAATTTAACAGCAATTTCATGACGCACCTTGACAAGTTCATCATACAATCGATCAAATTCCTCTTCATGGCCCGCAAAAAAGCCAAAGCGTGCATCTGTTGCCGCTTTACGCATTGCACGATCAGTAGACTCCGCATATGGTCCAAGCTGTGCAAGTGTTAATGTTTCACCATTAAAATCAATTTGCGCAGAGGCAACTAGTTTATTGTATTCTGAAACAAGCTTATTCTCCTTTTGCATTAAATCAATGACTGTTGGTGAAAAGCCTTTAATTTGATAGGTTGCTAAATCGAATAACTGCTGACCCCATTTTTCTTCTAACTGTTCACGGAATGGAGAAGCGATTAGTGCTTTATAATATTCTGTCGTTACCTCTTCTAGCTCAGGGCCAACCTCGTCGAAATAATCGCGTTCTGCATGATAAAATTCATCATTTGTATCAATTGAAGCACGAATATACACTAAGTTCGCCATTGTAGCATAATCATTACTTAATGCGTTTAACTTTCCGATTATCCCACTTTGTTCGTCCATCGTTTGAGCATTTTTAAATTGCTCAATTAAAGATAATTGTTGCTCTTTCATTACCTCAATATTTGGACGGCTGTATTCATAGTCTTTAAACGTTTTCATAGAAATCCCCTCTTTCTGTCATATACCCCGTTATCTCTCTATTATATGCCAAATCTATCATATTAAGAAACAATTTAGTAACCAATTATATATGTTTTTAATAGTGCTGCTCTTTCACGTAGTTCTAGCTTTGCTTCCACTGATTTTGGTGTTTTTGCCGCAACGACATCTACTTCAAAATCTAAAGTCTCAGCTAAATATTTTGCACGTTTTAAATGAAAATCATTAGAGACAATCGTGATTCGCTTTGTTCCTGTAGGCAATAGTTCTTTAGAAAACAATAAATTCTCATAAGTGGATGTAGATTGGTCTTCCACTAATATTCTGTTCGTATCAATACCGTTATCCTGTAAGTACTTAAGCATTACAGAAGCCTCTGTTCGATCTTCATCCGCTCCTTGCCCGCCTGAAACAATCACTTTCACATGAGGATACTTATTTAAATACTTAACAGCCTCCTCTAATCTATTTTTCAAAGAAAGCGATGGAACTCCCCCCGGTTTTACCTTCGCCCCTAGCACAATCACGTATTCAGCTGTGCCGTTTGCAACCGGCTGGACACCTTGTTTCATCTCCTCGCCAAGCCAAATATAAACAACACCACCCACAGCGAGTAGCAAAATACCAACCCATAACACCCATTTTTTCACAATTCTCCCCTCCTTTACCTTTTATTAACGATAAGTGAAGAAAAAGGATGCTTGTACGAGTAATTTTGTACAAGCATCCTGATTGATTATCTTAATATAAAGCGCTTAATAGAGTCCTGTAATGCCGTTATTTCATCTGTTAAATCATTGGAAGATTCACTAACAATTTGAATGGCATGCTGTTGTTCATCAACAGATGCCGTTACTTCCTCTGAAGCAGCAGCATTTTTCTCACTAATCATCGCAATACTTTCGATAGATTGTATAATGTTATCCTTTGAGCTATTCAAATATTCTACGCCCGCAGTCATGTCCCCAATGACAGCAATAATTTTCTCTACGGCTAATTCGATTTCCTTAAAGGATAATTCTGTTATGGCAACCGAATCATTTTGCTGACGAACAATGACATTTGTTTTTTTCATCTCATCGTTTACTAAATTAGTTTCACTTTCAATCCCCTTTATGGTTGTACGCACTAGCTCGGTTGCTACAGATGTTTGATCCGCAAGCTTACGTACCTCCTCAGCAACAACTGCAAATCCTTTACCATGCTCACCGGCTCTAGCTGCTTCTATTGATGCATTTAATGCAAGTAGATTCGTCTGATTTGAAATTTCAGTTATGGTACCGACAATACCTTCAATTTCCCTAACTTTCACAATTAAGCTATTAAATACAGCCTGAACGTTATTAATCAACTCAGAAGACTCATGTGATTTCTCTTTTAAACCATTTACATTAACGAGACCTTTTTGATTTGATTGCTTCATATGTTGAGATGCATCAAGCATTACTTCATTTTTATCATGTAATATTTCAATCTGCTGAGCAAACTCAATGGCAGTTCTATTTGTATCCTCAGCATCTGAAGCTTGCTTTAATGCACCGCTTGAAACCTCGTTAATTGCTTTTACTATTTCATCTCCATAAGCGTTTGTTTCCTCTGCCACAGATGTTAAATTTGACGATGTCGATTGAATTTCTACAATAGCTTCCTCAACATCTGTAATTAGTGTTTTTAATTGATGTACCATGTCGTTAAAGCCTTCATTTAGCTGACCAATTTCATCTGTACGTTGTAGATCTTCAATTTCTACAGTCAAATTCCCCTTGGCTACCTCACGTACGCGTTTAGATAGTTTTTGGACTGGTAAAGCCAAATGTCTAGAGACCATTATGACAACTACTGTACCCATAATGATAGCTCCTACTAATGTAATACCAATAATGAGTAATAATGAGTTCGCTTCTTTATTAAAGTCTTGCATATATGTACCTGATGCTATGATCCATCCCCAGTGAGGATCTTTTGCAGAATAAATGATTTTATCAGCGATTACATCTTGACCCGGCAACTCAAATTCATATTGCGTGAAGCCCCCACCAGCAAGTGCTTTTTTGGTTACTTCCCGAATAAAATAGTTACCACTACTATCTTGATCATTCCATAGGTTGTCCCCTTCTCGAGTCGGATGAGTTGTTAATGTCCCTTTTTCATCTAAGATGTATATATATCCGTTCTCTCCCAAATCCCCAGGATAATTGATTGGTCTCTTTCCTTCACTATCCTTCGGTCCGAGTATCGCCTCCCGCACTCGCTCCTGCGCAACTTCTAAAGGAATATCACCCTTTTCAACACTTTCATTGGCTAACTCGATTAATTGCAAAGTAGTTTCAACACTATTCTGAATAACTTGTTCTCCAATATCCTCCATACCATTTTTAGCTTTACCATAACTAACCAAACCTATAATCAGGCTTGGTATAATTAATAATGCTAATGAAATAATAATTAGTTTTCCCTGTATCGAACGTAAAAATTTCATGCTTTAGCCCCCTTTTCTTCTTCATTAACCAAGACTATTAATCTATATTATGTTATGGTTTGATTTTTTTCACAATGGGTAAATTGCAATACAAGGACGAATTATTTGCTTTTTTAGCCAAATACGGATTAATAATGAGGGATTGATTTCCGTTCCGGTTGGGCGCTTTCCTGGGGGCGTCCGATGAGCCGCTTCGCTTCGCTGCAGGGTCTCATCTGTGACGCTGATCCCCAAGGAGTCGCCCAACCTCCACTCCAATCAACTTATGTACACGGAATATGTTTTAATAGTTAAGAAAAAAACTATCTTTCTACAGAGGCATACCCTATTAGAAAAATAGTTTTTTGATTTTTATCCTAGTTTGAGATTCAATCCATGATTTTGGAGGTTCTAACCACCACTTTGACGTTTCTATCCACGATTTTGGACGTCCTATCCATCACTTTGACGTTTCTATCCACGATTTCGGACCTATCCCTCACTTTGACGTTTCTATCCACGATTTTGGACGTCCTATCCCTCACTTTGACGTTTCTATCCACGATTTTGGAGGTCCTATCCATCATTTTGACGTTTCTATCCACGATTTCGGAGGTCCTACCCACCACTTTGACGTTTCTATCCACGATTTTGGAGGTTCTATCCACCACTTTGACGTTTCTATCCACGATTTTGGACGTCCTATCCACGATTTTGGAGGTTCTATCCACCACTTTGACGTTTCTATCCACGATTTTGGACGTCCTATCCATCACTTTGACGTTTCTATCCACGATTTTGGAGGTTCTATCCACCACTTTGACGTTTCTATCCACGATTCTGGAGGTTCTATCCCTCACTTTGACGTTTCTATCCACGATTTTGGACGTCCTATCCATCACTTTGACGTTTCTATCCACGATTTCGGAGGTCCTATCCCTCTTTGGAGATCAGCGATAGAGGAACGAAGGCTAAGAGCATCACGTCCTGTGATAACGCCTTAACGGAAATCACCCCCTCATTTTGCCGAAGAGCCATACTTTATCTAATACGCTATCTTAATTTACAATAGTTTTTCATAATAAAAAAACCAGTAGCTTTAAACGCTACTGGTTCTATTAATTATTTTCTTATTCGCCTAAATCTGCATTATGGTAAACATTTTGTACATCTTCTAAATCTTCTAATGCATCAATTAGTTTTTCAAATTTCGCTACATCGTCACCAGTTAATGTTACTTCTGTTTGCGGCAGCATTGAAAGCTCTGCTACTGTAAATTCTTGAACACCAGCAGCTTTTAATGCTTCTTGTGCAGCAAAGAATTGGTCCGGCTCTGCATAAATAATGACAGCCTCATCTTCTTCTAGAATATCACGAGCATCAACATCTGCTTCCATTAAAATTTCAAGAACTTCATCTGCTGATTTACCTTCTAAACCGATAACCGCTGTTGAATCAAACATATAGGCAACAGATCCACTGACACCCATATTCCCATTATTTTTACCAAATGCCGCACGTACATCAGAAGCTGTACGATTAACATTATTCGTTAAAGCATCAACGATTAACATCGTGCCTGCTGGTCCGAAACCTTCATAACGTAATTCGTCGAAGTTTTCATCGCCGCCACCCTTCGCTTTATCAATGGCTTTTTCAATAATATGTTTAGGAACACTGTATGTTTTTGCTCGTTCAAGAACAACTTTAAGGGCACGGTTTGACTCAGGATCTGGCTCGCCTGATTTAGCTGCCACATAAATTTCGCGTCCGAATTTTGCATTAATACGGCTTGTACTTTGGTCTTTAGACGCTTTCTTTTCTTTAATATTGTTCCACTTACGACCCATAGTTTCCACTCTCTTTCAATGTTTAAGTTTATAAAAAATCATAGATGCGCAGCTGCACATCTGTAAATGGTAATTAAATACTCATCGTATCTTTACTCTGCAAATAATATCATAAATGATGATTACAAAGCTAGATATGTCAATGTTTAAGGTGACTTTCTTAAGGATTGATTGTCAAAAAAATAGAATTTTCAACATAACGTGTGGTTGATTTCCGTTCCGACCAGGCGCTTTGTTGTTGTTGTTGTCGCTTCGCTTTCGCGCAGATAAACATTGTTGCTGTCGCTTCGCTTTCGCACAGAGCAAAGCTTCCTGGGGGCGTCCGATGAGCCGCTTGGGCCAACAGATGTTTTTTGCGCGAAAGCGTAGTGCTAACGTAGCGGCAGCAGAGGGTTTTGTTTGTGCGAAAGCGCAGCGACAGCAACAGCACGATGTTGGTCACGAAGGCTTTATCACAGGACGTGACGCCCTTAGCCTTCGTTCCTCTATCGCTAATCCCCAAGGAGTCCCCCAGTCTTCACTCCAATCAACTTATTTACATGACAAACGTTTTAACAAATGTCATACCTAGCTTTCGGTGATGGATCAAAAAATGTGTCATTTATAGTCACTTTACAATTGGTTTTCTATTTTGATTTTTTCTAACAAGGCATGACAACCCTCTAAAACTAAATCATAGGTTTCTTGAAAATTTCCTGTATAGTACGGATCAGGTACGTCTTTTTGATGGTCAGTTAAATCTAAAAAGCGAAAAATCTTTGGTGAATCAGGATTGCCTACCATCGTTCGGATATTACGTATATTACTTTCATCCATGCCAATAATGTAATCAAAATGGTTAAAGTCAGCCTTTTGTAATTGTCGGCCCTGCATGCCTTTCGTTGAGATGTCATATTCTTTTAGCTTATCTTGTGTTCCTCTGTGAGGAAGTTCTCCTATATGCCAAGAGCTTGTCGCAGCCGAATCTACTTCAATTCTATGACTTAAATGCTCCTTCTCTACCAAATCACGCATGACCGCTTCAGCCATTGGCGAGCGACAAATATTTCCCAAACATACAAAAAGTACTCGAATCATTTTTTGCTCCTCCTATAACAAGACACTCAAAATCAACTTGATTCTGAGTGCCTTCTAAGTTGTCCCACATTTTACTGGCATGAATGATGTTTCAAGTTATTTCTTTTCCGCTGTAACTCGCTTCTCTAATTCTTCAGTTAATGCTACTAATTCATGCTCAAGGCGATGCGTAAATTCCTCGCGCCCTTCTTTACCCTTGCCTGTTACATAAAATGGCTCGCCATAAATTAGATAGCCTTTACCACGCTTAAAAAGATCACCAGCATTACGCGCACCAATATACGCGGCTGGGACAATTTGCGCTTTTGCCAGCTGTGCTATTGTAATTGCACCTTGTTTTAAATCCGTACCTTCAGCATTTCGCGTACCAGATGGGAAAATCCCAACAATTTTACCCTCTTTCAATAACTGTGAAGGAATTTTAATAACACTTGGTCCTGGATTGTCACGGTCAACCGGAAAGGCATTTAAACGCTCTATAAGCCAACCAAGACCCTTTATATCAAACAATTGCTTTTTAGCCATAAAGTGAATTTCCCGAGGGTATACTGCAACACCAAGATTTAAAATATCAACATAACCCGTGTGTGTACATGCAATAATAAACCCACCTTCCTTCGGTAAGTTTTGCTCTTCATATACACGCGCTTTTGAGCCCGATAATTTTAATATCACTTTTACAACACTTGCTATAAATTTATACACTGTTTTATTCCTACCTTATTCAATAGTTACTCCCATTGTAATCGAAAATGTCCATGTACTGCAATTGCATGTGAAATAAATCAATTATGCTTCGGCATAATTACGTCCAGATTCGGCTTTGTGCTTAGGCGTGCACGAAGGCAGACACGATGTCGGTCATTTCGGTAATGCCACAGGACGTGGCGTTATTACCGATGTAGGTCAGTTAGCCGTTATCGTATGGATACGATGATTTTAGGCTAACATCCTTTGTGAATTCCTTTCCGAATTCCGTGACATCCGCCTGCATCTGCTGAAATAAGTTAAACCCTTCCCACTAATACATCCACATCAATCGTAATTTCTTCTAATTGGATATTGGCTTCCTCTTTTTTATGCCAGCCCATTGGTGTCATTTCAAGCAATGCCGGTACAAGCTCAGTAGCAAGCGGTACCGTATAAGTAATACGCTCTACACTAACATCGGCAAAGCTGTCTTTAAAACGAGCAACTATTTGTTCATTCGAATATGACTCTTTGGTAGAATCCGCATACAATTGTGCTCGAAGCTCATGTAAGTACCCACTTTGAGGCACAACCTTAACAACACAACCATTCTGAGTTAATAGACGTTTAAATTCTTCGTAATTGGCAGGAGATAAAATATTTAATATGGCATCGAAGCTTGATCTTGCAAATGGACTTTTCGCTAAATCACCAACACACCAAATTTGCTCTGGATAATGTCGAGCTGCAGCAAGTATGCCTTCTTTTGCTATATCAATACCAATGCCAATCCCTTGTTTCTTCGCCATAATACGTGCTAAATGTGAACCTTCACCACATCCTGTATCAAGCACGGTTTCTGCATTAGCAATTAGCTCCCCAATCTTATCTTCTACTAAATCATAGATCCCACTATCAATAACCGCTTTTCGAGATTCAAAGAGTTCTTTACTGTACTTAGAAATAGCACCATGTGTCAGCATATTGACATAGCCCTGCTTGGCAATATCAAATGAATGATTTGAGGAACATACTAGTCTTCCCTGTTCAAAAACACCTATTGACTCTTGACATATTGGACAAGCGAAAAGCGTTATATTTTCATCCATTAAGGCTGCCCCTGCAGCTCTTTTTGAAAGTGCCCCCATTAATTTACCTCCTTCTGTTCTGTAGGTGAAACAAGTGCGAAACGCTCCCACTTACGACTTCTCCATCTAAAGTATACAATAATGGCTCGCATCCATTCATCTGCCGAAATCGCTAGCCAAATACCTACTAAGCCCCAATCTAAAACAAAAACGAACAAGTAACCGAGTGGAAGGCTCATACAAACCATCGATAAAAAACCTATTTTCACTGGAAATCTCGCATCCCCTGAGGCACGCAAAGAGTTAATAACCACAATATTCATTGTACGGCCTGTCTCAAGCAGAATACTTAATGCTAGCACAGATGCTCCGATGGCTATTACCTCTGGATTATCAGTAAAAACGTGCATAAGTTGCTTCCGGAATATTGTCACAACTGCAACCATAATGATCGTAAAGATAAAAGCTGCACGCACACTTAACCAAAGCTGCTGATAAGCTTCATCCTTTTTACCAGCACCAACATAACGCCCAATAATAATAGCTGTTCCTGTACCGATTGCAATCGCAAACAAATACGTAAACATCGAAATATTCATGGCATATTGTCTTGCTGCAAGCGTCTCTGAGCCTAAGTACGTTGCATAATATAGGAAGACAATCTGACAAAACTGATAAAGAACTTGTTCAAATGCAGACGGCAAGCCTATATTTAATATTTTTCGAACATATTCCTTTGAATACTCGAAATAATAATCTAGCTTCAACCTTACTTCCATAACTTGATACAACAGCCAGAAAAACACAAGAACTGCTAATCCACGACTTATAACTGAGGAAATAGCTGCACCTTTTACACCTAGCTCCGGTAATCCTAAGTTACCAAAAATTAAACCGTAATTTAATACAACATGCAGCACATTCATACCTAGTGATACATACATCGTTTGCTTTGTCCTACCATGTACACGGATAATCGCTGCTAACGCATTTATAATTGCCTGTAAAAAAATAAAACTTCCGATAATAGCTAAATAGCTTTGTGCGTATTGAAGCACTTCCCCCTGCAAGTTCATCATCGTCATTAAATGACTTGAAAAGAAGAAAAATAAAATACTCATCACGAGTCCAACGATCAAATTCATCGTTACTGCTAAAGCGGATATCTTCGCAGCTTCCAAAAAACGCCTTGAGCCTAAATATTGCGACACAACAATTGAAGCACCATTACCAACTACTTCAAGTATTAAAATGGCAATATGAATATATTGATTGGCAGCACCCACCCCTGATACAGCATTATCTGATAAAGCACTGAGCATAAAAGTATCGGCTAGTCCCATCAACATAAATAAAAATACTTCTAAAAATATCGGCCACGTTAAATGAAACAAACTTAACTTATTAGTCTCTTTTCTCTCACTTTCTCTTAATGGATCTGCCAATACGTTTCACTTCTCCTATACGCGTCATAAAATAATAGTATCTTATCATAGATTATTAGGCTGTAAAGAGTTTTAGTATTTATTATCAAAAAGATTAACACTTCACAAAAAAATCCCTTTCACAAGACCGTGTGAAAGGGTTGCCTACTAAGTTAAGCAATACGCCTGCAATTGCTCACGCTTTTCTTTTGTTAGACCAAATTCTTGCTCTAAAAATGCTGTCTTTGAGCCAAATCGGTTATCCATTGCATCAAATGCCGCCTGTAAATAATCCTCACGGGCAGACATTAATGCATAAAATTGCTGTAATTCTCGATCATTATAATCTTGCTGAATTGCCTGAGCCATCTGTTCTACCAAGGACCGTAAATGTATATTTGTAACTAAATAGTCCTCCATGATTGTTTCCTCAGGCACATCTAAAGCGAGCAAAATAAGTGCACCACCGATACCTGTTCGATCCTTTCCTACCGCACAATGATGTACAAGCCCTAAATTTTCAGGGTTTTGAATCGTTACCATTAACTCCTTAAACGACGCATTATTAAAAGGCATTTGTGCATAAAATTCTCGGAACATCTCTGGATTTACAACCTTATAAAAATCTTTTTTTCCAGCGTTTGTAGGCATCTCAAAAGCATGATTGCCCTTTGCTGGAATTTGAATATATTTAGCTTGCGGGAAGATCGGATTAGGATTATTTTGTGCCTCATGGTTGTCGCGATAATCGAAAATTGTTTTCACACCTAGCGTTCCAAAAAGCTCCTTATCTGCTTTCGTCATTTTGCCAAGCGCCGCTGAACGATAAAACAAGCCATTCTTTACTGAACGCCCATCTCTCGTCTTATATCCACCCATATCACGAAAATTATGAACAGCCTCAAACGGAATAATCTTCATATCAAACTGTTTCATTTACTGCACCTCCCTCTATTAATAAACATTCTTATTTATATTCTATAAAACAATTCGCTATAATACCAATTTTCACACTAGGAAATGTCACCAGCTAGTCTCAAGCCGAGTGATGTATGGTTCTATTCGAGCACTTCTTCATCGAAGCGAAACACCTGTACAATGATCATTAGATTCGACCAACATCAAAAAAAGCTGCCCTGGATAAAGGACAGCTCTAAAATACTTTTCAATATAGATTATTTAAATAACTCAGGATATGCTGCTTTTGCTACTAGCTCAACAGCTTCACCAATACGTGGACCTGGACGGTTCGAAATATCAGTATCTATATAATAAACCGCTTTGTTTTGAATGGCTGTGATTGAATTCCATCCATCACGTGCAAGAATTTCTCCCACTGAGTTTTCTACATAGCTTACTGTTGTTAAAATGACTTCTGGATTTTTCGCAATGACATCTTCCTCAGATACCTTTGCCCAGCTTTGAACGTCAGCAAATACATTTTTCACATTAGCAGCATTTAAAATCTCTTGTTGGAATGTATCAGAACCAGCTGTATAGATGTCTGGCTTTGGACTAATTTCTAAGTAAATATTTTTTGGTTCTTTTACATCTTTGACTTTTGCCTGGACTTCCGCAATTTTAGCTTTAATATCTTCGTTTAACTTTTCGCCTTTATCTTCAATCCCCATAACAGATGCAATTTGTTGGATATCCCCGTAAACATCATCAAATGAAGCAGCTGATTTGATAGCAAAAACTTTAATTCCTGCATCTTCAAGAGTTTTTAGAGCATTTAAGTTTTCATCATCACCACCAGTTGTATAGGCAATAACAACATCTGGCTTTAACGCTAAAATACGCTCACTATTGAAAGTTGCAGCAGTAGAGACGCGCTCAATTTTTTGCGCTTCTTCTGGATACGTATCATACTCTGTTGCACCGACGATTTTATCACCAACACCTAGGGCAAACAAAATTTCTGTATTACTTGGTTGTAATGAAACAATAGTTTTAGGTACTGCATCAAACGCTACTTCTACACCACGATCATCCGTAACTTTATAGCTTGTGCTCTCAGTTTGTTGCTCGTCCTTAGAAAAAGTGTCTTTGTTAGCATCCTCTTTTGTGCCGCAGCCTACTAATACGAGTGCTAACATTAATACAGAAAGCCATTGTAGATTAAACAATTTCTTCATTTCATTGATTCTCCTTTTTCTTTTTCATTGGGTATGACTTACTAATAAACGGTATTTCAGCAATACCAGCGCGCTGATTCATATAGACAGCCATAACAAAAAATACATTGGCTAGTAATCCTATATAATCAAACAGAATAGCTGGTACTTCCCGTTCCTCAGAAACTTTGTGTAAAATACGGTATGATTTTTTCGACTCACTACGACATACATGTAATGCAGCAGCAGCCTCTGTTCCTTGTGGTAATACAAAATTCTGAATCTCATCTTTCACATGACTAACATAAAAATCATAACGATCACTAAGCCACGCTAAGTCATCTTCAGTTACTGCTAATTTCCCTCGGACGGAGCCATTAACATGGTAAGCCATTGGCAAAATAGCTAATAAATCATCTGCCACTACCCTTACTGTCTCTTTATTTACTGCTACTAAAGCGACACCCATATGTGTTGTAAGACTATCTGTTCGAATTTCAAAATCTACTGTTGATGCCTTTTCACGCATAAATGGATAACAAGAATAACGTGCATCTTTTTTCAACTCTAGTCCCCGCTTTCCTTCGTGAAAAATTCTTACTAATAGTGAGTATACATAAAAAAACGTCGCCCCTACTCCTAAGGGACGACGAAAATAGCATAAATAGTGTCGCATAGACACGACAAAGCCTATGTATTTGCCGCATATCCTCCTAGCTTCCGAAGAGCATCTATACGTTCAAATAAAGGTCGGTCTCCTGGCTTGTACATCCAATCATGTTATGAGTCATAAAAACCTGCCCATCCGATATTTCGACAAAGGTATATCTTTATGATTCCTGTACTTACAGTTGCGGAAACAGCTTCGGTCTTTCACCGAATTCCCAATTATGCTTGTTAACACCTTTATTTTGCAAAAATAATTCACTTGTAAAGCAGTTTAACACATATTGATAGGAAAAAATAGCTTTGAAATGAACGGAAAACAAATGAATACGAACAACAGTAAGCCTATTTCTACATAGCTATACAAAATCATTCTCTAATCTAAATTCAAGACATTTGAAGTATGCCCCTTCAACTTGACTGCACATTCTGTGGTGAAACGCTCTCTGCAAACGTATCCTCCCTCCACAATATGTACTTTCATCAGCATACTTCTTTAATCAAGAACAGATCCAAGTATTGATTCAAAGTTTTATAAAATTTTTTCAATAGCTTGCTCAACATCAAGCTGTGAATCTGTCGGTTCAAAGCGGGCAACTGTTTTACCATTTGTATCTATTAAAAATTTTGTAAAGTTCCAGCGAATATTACGACCGTCTAAAAAACTAGGTGCAATTTGGATAATTGCTTCTGCTAACATTTTTTCCTGCATACTTGCCTTGCCAAATTCACGATAGTCTATCTCGTGCTTTAAATAATTGAATAATGGATGTGTCGCATCTCCGTTTACCTGCACGAGTTCAAAAATCGGGAATGTTACCCCATAGTTGATTTTGCATAGGTGTGTAGTTTGTTCGCCATCTTCAGGATTTTGGTTATCAAATTGATCACAAGGAAAACCTAAAACGACAAAATTATCCTTCCCATATTTATCATACATTTTTTGCAAGTCTTCAAATTGATATGTAAAACGGCACTTGTTTGCTGTATTAACAATTAACAGCGTTTTTCCTCGATAAGTTTCCATTGATAGTATCTCACCGTTTGGCTTCTTAACTAAATAATTATAAATACTCATTGTTTAACTCCCTTTTTCCCTAAATTGTCAGGAATGTTGATTAACAATATTAATTGATTAGAATATGTAATTTTCTGCCACAATCAGTTAAACATGGTTCATCATGTTCATCACCAAAAGTTGCGAATGACATTTGTTTAGACGTATGTCATTTAATCTTCATTCAGTACAGACGAAATCAACCCTATGTTATGCCGATGGACCTTAAAAATAGGCATACAATAGTGAAACAGCCACAAAAAATCATATTATCGGTCAATAATAAACCTATATTTTCCTACTCAGCACGCCTGATATATTATAAACTATTTCTCTATTAGCGAAAGAATTTTCACAAAACAAATAGCCATTCCACGTCTTTAATGGATGGCTTTCATATATTTCTTTTTGTATTTAACATCTTTTTCTTCCGCAATTAAACGCTCCGCAATTTTTAGTAGCTTCGGGTCTTTCGTTTCATCAAATAGCTTTTTAAAAGATACAATAATATCATAGCGCATTAATGCCGGTTGTTTTTCGTCTAAGCATGTTTGAAATCTTTTTGCCAAATATGAAACGACTAAATCTTTTTGTACTTTCCCCGCTAAACCTATTTTCCAAATTGCCTGCAAAGTATGTCTCGCCGTTTCTGTTTTTTCATCATAGGTCACTGCCCAAATCTTTAAGAAATCCTCTAATACTCTCTCTTCTGGATCACTTTTTGCTGCCAATGCGCATAAAATTTGTGCCGCGCTTGCACGAACATGCCCATTTTTGTATGTAAGAGCCTGAACAAGTTGTTCCCAAACTGCATATGTCCAATCAACTGGTTCCTGCATTATTTTCATCAATTCTTCGTAAGATTCATATTGAATATCGCTGTCACGTTCTGTTAAATTACTAAAAAGTTGCATAATCTTTTTTTCCATGATTCATCCCTACCTTTATTGTTTCAGACCGTAATAATATTTTTATGTTTTATGGTACACTTAACTTACTTTGCGCAAAGAAGGTGAGTTTATGAATAAAATTAATTCTAGGAAACTGATTTTTAGAATGATTATGATTATTACTTTAATTGTAGCTGCATATTTTATTATCCCAGTTTCCGTTCCCGTTATATTAGCTGGTGTTACTGCATTTTTTTTAGAGCCAATTGTTATGTTCTTTAAACGGCGATGGAAAATGTCTCGGAAAATTGCAGTTGCGTTTATTTATATAGTGAGCGTTATTTTAATTTCCATTATTTGCTATTTTACTATTACACAACTTATGTCGCAAATAATTTCAATTTCAAAGCAAGCTCCCTATTATATTTCAAAACTATCAGAAATGTGGCTTAGTATGCAAGAAAACATTTCTAAATACACAGAAGACTTCCCTCCTGAAGTAAGTGCCTCGCTTCAAAGTACAACAATGGATTTCATAAAGAAAATCGAAGAATCTTTTTTAAACTTTTTTAATTATACTAAAGTTACAGCCTTCTTTGCTGAAATCCCAAGCCTATTTATCAGTCTTCTCGTTTATACGATTGCTCTATTTTTATTTATGCTAGATTTACCCAAGTTAAAACAAATCACCTATAAATATTTAAAGCCTAGCACTGCAAATAAATTAAAAATCGTCGCGAATCGTTTAAAGGATGCTATTTTCGGATATATGAAGGCACATTTACTCGTTAGCTTTATTATTGGGGGCGTCACACTTATTGGGCTATTACTAATCCAACCAAAATACGCGATAACGATGACAATTATTATATGGCTAATTGATATTATTCCTTTCCTCGGTTCTATTATTATTTTGGCACCATGGGGGCTTTATCACCTGTTAGTAGGAAATATATCTATAGCTGTAAAATTATTCATACTAGCTGCTATTTTACTCATTATTCGTCGAGTAGTCGAGCCTAAATTAATGGGTCACCATATCGGTTTATCAACTTTACCTACATTAATTGCCATGTTTATTGGTCTTCAGTTATTTGGTGTGATCGGTTTACTCGCAGGACCTTTTGTCATTATTTTCTTTATTGCATTAAAAGAAACAGGTATTATCAAGCTGAATTTTAAAATATAGCATTTTATATAAACATCAATTCAATCATCCCCTAAACAAAAAAAGTCATCTTTGTATTTTTTCTTTACAAAGATGACTTTTTTGTCATTTCAAACGTCTATATAATGTAAGGCTTATTGAACACGACCGAAGCCTACTAAATATTGGTTCCACCAGTCAAGTGACTCAATGACAACACCCTTATTTTGAGCGTCAATCATCGTGTTGTTACCTAAGTAAATGCCAACATGCGCTACACCTGAACCATAGCTGAAGAATACTAAGTCACCTACACGAGCTTCACTTGCTGAAATACGTTGTGTTGCTGAATATTGTTGTGATGCTGTACGTGGTAAAGATACACCTGCTTGCTTGTAAGACCATTGTACAAGACCTGAGCAGTCAAATCCTGTCGATGGGTTATTGCCGCCCCAAACATAGCTAGAGCCTAGGAATTGCTTCGCAGTGGAAATAGCATCACCTGAAGATGCAGTGCCTGCGCCAGACCCAACAACGACTTTTTGTGAATTACCTTTTTTACCATCGCTATCATTGTTTTCATTGTTACTATTGCTATTATCGTTACCATTGCCGTTTGTTGCTTGTACAACTGGAGTAACTGCTTGAAGCGCACGTAAACGAGCTGCTTCTTCCTCTGCTTTTTTACGTTCTGCTTCTAAACGTTCTTCTTCTTGTTTCGTTGCAATTTCTGCCTTTAATGCAAGAGATTTCGCTTCGTTTTCAGCTTTTTTTACTTCCATTTCGCTTTCCTTTTGTTGAAGCTCTTGGAATTGCTTTTGAAGCTCTTTTTGTTTTTCATCTAATGTTGCTTTTTGTTTCTCTAAGTTAGCCTTATCTGCTTCTTGTTGATCTACTAATTCTTGGTCAGCATCCATTAATGTTTTTACCGCTACGACACGGTCCATTAAATCTGCAAAGCTTTTTGATTCAAGAACAACGTTTAAGTAAACACCCACAGTGTCATCTTGCGCTTGATACGCAGCCATACGCTCACTTAAAATTTTAGAACGTTGCTCAATACGCTTTTCAGTTTCTGTAATATCTGCATCAACGTCTTTAATATCTGTTTGTACTTTGTTAAATACTTTTACTTTTTCATCGATCTCTTTTTGTAAATTTGTTAATTCTTCTTGTAGCTTTTTAACTTCTGTATCTATTTTAGCTTTCTTATCAATCATTTGTTGAGATGTTTCTTCTGCGTGCACTTCTGTCGGTTGAACTGTGTTAAATAATAAGCCACCAGCTAGCGCTAATGCTAGCACCATCGACTTACGCCATTTATTGCGCTTACCCACGTTACTTCTTTCCCTTCATTAGTCAATTTCGCTCTTGGAGTTTTAATGTAATCAATTGAACGATTTATTTTGTAATTTCTTATATTTATATTAGCCTTTTAAAGTTTAGCATTATCAGCACAACTTTTATACTATTTCACACCTATTTAATCGTTTAGTAAAACTCGAAATATATTTGTAACATTCGTGTAAAATCTAAAATATTCTACAAAATACCGTTTCTTTCTACAAAATATCATTTTCAGCTACTTTCCTATTAGATTCGCTCACTAATTTGTAATGTTTTTGTAATATTTCTCGACGACGTTTTGAACATAAAAAAAGGTAAGGGAACATCTCCCCTACCTATTGCTTCATAGAACGTAACGCTTGAATAGAAAGCCGAACTAACAGAATAGCACACAAAAATAAACCTATGTATGCAGCTGTATTTAAGTAAACGGCGTATGAATCGTGAATAAATTGTGAGATTGCTAAAAGTGCTACAGAAATAATACCAAAGGTAATACCAACGAGAAGTAAGACCAAACGGGAAAACAGATTTGTAATAAAACGTGCATTATGCTCATCCGAAAAAACATCGTGATGTAAAATAATTTTTCCGCTCTCTACTCGTTGAATAAGCTGATCAACCCGTCTTGGCATTTTGCGTAATGTCGGAATAAGCATTGATAGTTCTTCTTGCAAGCGTTCCTTTGTTGCCATCGGTTCTTTAAATGGCTTTAGGAGAGATGCCCGCATATACGTAGATGAAAAATCTTTCGCTTCCATAAAAATATCAAAACGCGAATCAATTACCCGTAACGTCCCATCTAATGTTACTAATGATCGTAGCGCTAAACCTACTGCGGGATAGAAAGCAAGACCGAAATCACGGACAACCGTAAATAACGCATGTATCAATTCTTCTGTTGGAATTCGATCCACGTAAGAAATCTTCAACAAAATTTGATCAATGGCTTGCTCCATCTTTGCACGCTCTGCATGATCAGCATTTTCAACCAATAGTGTTAGACCATCATATAAAATATTTGAATCATTTAGCTGAATCCCCATTAAAAATAGCTTTAAGCCCTCTTGTTGTGTAGCCCCCAAACGACCAACAGCCCCAAAATCAAGGAGGATTGGTGTACCATCCTTCTCATCAATATGAATATTTCCCGGATGAGGATCTGCATGAAATATACCTGAAAATAGCATCTGCTCAAAGAAGGAATATAAAACAGTACGCGCAAACTGCCTACGATCAATTTCTAAACTATTAAAAACAGCCGCACCATCTGCAACACTTTTCCCCCGTACGTATTCCATGACAATAATATTTTCATCACAATATGCTGTATAGATTTTAGGAATACGCACCTTATAATCGCTTTTAGCAAGGGCATTAGTCACTTGCAATGTATTCCGAACCTCAATATCTAAATGAATTTCCTCGCGTAATCCATCTGCAAATCCTCTAGCAAGTTCTCGAAAGCCCAACGATTCAGCCCATGTAGACTTGCTTGTTAGCCAATTAGAAAATTCCTCCAAAATCTCAAGGTCGTCTCGCATGATCCCCTTTATTTCTGGTCGCAGTAGCTTCACCACGACTTCATCATAATTCTTTAATCGCGCCTTATGTACTTGTCCAATAGACGCTGCCGCAATAGGCTCCATTTGAAAACTTGCAAATATCTCATTCACCGGCTTAGGAAGTGAGCCTTCTAAAATTTGAGTTACCTGCTCTGACGGTAAAGGCTTCACACGATGCTGCAGCCTCTCCAATTCGTCAATAAAGATGGGTGAAAACAGTTCCTTACGTGTAGAAAGCACCTGACCAAATTTAATAAATATCCCACCACATTGCTCCAAAGTAGACCTTAAAGCAATCGCAAGCTCCTTTTCATTTTCTCGTTGTCTTGCGTATTTAATCGTTTGCACAACACCATTTGTCACAGCTATTTTTAACACCTGTCGTAAGCGCTTTTGTTGTCGCCAGTAGCTACGAAGGCGCAACAATAAATTTTTTTGGTCATTACGACGATCTCCAGCTGTAATACCACTTGAGTCAAAAAGCTCAAAAACAAGGTAGAGCAGCATAGAAATTAGCAGCATGCTACCAAGCCAAATAAGTGTACTGACCTCTGTCACCGTTTGCATCACTGTTTCAGACAAAAAATCTGTATGGCGCAAATAAGAATACCAGTAGACAAAGGACGTCAGCGTCACACTAATAACTACAGAAAGAACCCTACGAACAAAATTGATATTTGAGCCAATTAATCGACCACTTACAAAATAAATAATCCCTGATACGGCAATGATTTGGATTAAAAATTTCAAAAAAATCAACAGCGTCACCTCCGATGCTACTTCCTAATACTGCTAGTATAACAAATTACGATCTGTACTTCTTTTAATATAAAACGAATCCATTTTGAAAAAAGATCTCTCAAAATGGATTCTGTATATTTAAATACCTGTTTTTACAAAAGATTAATCACTCTTGTTACTTACTGTATCATTTATCGATTTTCGGCTTTATCATTGCACCTTTTTTCGGCATTAAATCGCCATCTATCTCTTCAAAAAATAGAGGCAGTCCTTCTGCTAAGACAGGGTGAATAACTTTAGTAGGATCTTGTCTTTGATGATGAATATGTAAATGAGGCTCTGAGGATGAACCGCTATTCCCAACACGTCCAATGACATCTCCTGGCTCTACAGTATCTCCCACTTCAACGGTGACGCTATCTTTTTTCAAGTGATTAAGTAAAAGATAAGTGCCTGTTTCTTTTATTTTTATGTACACATAATTTCCTTCTATTGACGTAAAATCTTCTGTCCCTGGTGTAATGTCAACTTCATCATTTGAAACAGCGACAACAATTCCAGAAACCGGTGCATTAATTCCTTTATTCCATATCCCGTAATCCTCATTGCTATCACTGTTAATGTTATAAGGCTCCATTACTAAATCATAGGCCCATCGCTCTGATGCCCATACTGCATGTGGTAAATTATCTTTAACACGATTACCGCCCCACCCAACAACAGTTTCTTCAGTTAAAGGCCAACCTACAGTTATAGATGGTTGAGTACGTTCAATAGTGTTCGGATAAGCACAAAGAATAATATTCATAGTCATTAAAATTGGAAAGATGAATATGATGTTTATCACTATATTCATAAACAACTTAAAACTTCTTTGCTTTTTAACAATTAATATGATTAACATGACAAAATTAATCATCAATCCTATAGCTCCTACTACTGGTAAAATTAATTTAAGTATTGTCCATGAATATATACCGAATATATCACCAATAAAAAATGCACTGATCCATAATAATAAAATAAGCGCTATTAACACGCCATTTGTATAACCATACTTCCGCAACAATTTTTTAAAAATAAACTCGTTCCTCCCTATGTCAAAAATCCACAATCATCATTACTAAATATAGCAATTTAAGGATAAAGTGCCCATACGACCTGAGGTGTAAATTTAGAAGGCTATAATAAAAAATACCTTTAAACAAAAATTGTCTAAAGGTAAAAGGCATTGAACGTTTTATAATTTTTTCGAATTTGTTACGTAATTTATCTCATCGTTTCTAAATAGCTTGTAAGAAATTCTGTCAATTCACAGCATCCTTTAATTTGTTGAAAGGACCTTCTCCCAATCTATTGTGCCATTTTTAACTTGTTCCCGTTTTTCTTTATTCATAATATCATTAGGACGTCCACCGTTTGGCCAATCTTTATCATGATTAGCCCATTCAGGTCGATCCTGCGATAAAATATAGGCTGCTAAATCTGCAGCATCTTGATCTGTCAAAGTTCCAGCTGCTCCTATTGGCATATTGGTTTTAATGTAGCCAGCCATTTTTGACATACGTGCCATACCCGCTCCATCATTAAATGAATTTTCACCCCATAATGCCGGACCTGTATTAGCACCAGTACCTGAACCATCAACTGCATGGCAAGTAATACAAGACTGGGCATATAACTCTTCACCGTTCGTTACGTCCGGTATAGGAACGTTTTTCATAGTACTTGTACCTGCCCATTCACGCTCCGCTCCAATAGGTACACCTTCTGAAATATAGGTGAAGTATGAGACCATAGCTTCTAACTCTTCGCTGTTCATGTCAAATTTTTTACCGTTCATACTACGAACCATACAACCATTAATACGCTCTTCAATCGTTACAACATCTCCTGATCGTGCAATATATTGCGGATAATTCGCTGTAACCCCAACTAATGACGCAGCTTGCTCATCAATGCCTGCTCCTGCATGACAGCTTGTGCAAGACAATTGATTCCCAACATATTCATCTGCAGCTACATGTGTATTATTGACAAGCTCATAGCCATTTAATATCGTTTCTTTCATAGGTCCATCTGGTACTTCTTCAATACTCGGCGGTGCATAGACAGCTGACTGAGCAGCTGCTGTTGTTGGTATTTTTGCCAGTTCTGCGGCTTCTTTGCTTTCTCCGTTAGCATCACCTAAAATTTTATCACTAATGACTGCCCCGACAAAAAGTGTACCTGCTAATAATACTGTCCCCGCTACTCCCGCTACTAAAGGTTTCATCTACAATACCCCCCTTTGTATAATCACCTATATTTTAGCAAAATAGCATATTTTTCGATGTGATTTTCCTCACACCTCGTGCAAATAGAACCATTCAGATGATAAAAATGGATAAATTTTGTAGTAATCATTGTTATACAACACAAAAAACACAACTTAATACCTGTTGCAGTATGTATAAATTCCTCCAAAAATGCCGAGCACAGCATTGTACCCGGCATTGTAGAATTCCCTTATAATTTACATTCACCATCAGCACAAGTAGCTTCACCGTCGCCTACCATCTTTAAGACCGGCTGAATACCCGCTATCTCTGCCGCTTGATGCAAAGTTCGTACGAAAACCTCATTCGGCTCCGCCCCTTTAATTCCGTAACGATTTTCAAAAACAAAGAACGGTACACTTTCTACACCTAGCTGTTGAGCATCATATCGATCCTTATCAAAATCTTCACTGAAGTCCTTTGACGAAAAAACACTCTTCGCTATTTCAACATCTAAGTCTAAATCTTTTATGACTGTTAATAAAAATGTATCCTCATTTAAGTCTTTTCCTTCTGTAAAATAGCCACTCATAAGTGCCTCTGTATAGGCTCCCTCTTTGTCAAACTGCTTTGTCCACTTTGCCAATCGATGCGCTTTTTCAGTATGCGCTGTTTTCATATTTTGAAAATCGTAATGTAACCCAACCTCTTCAGCACGCATTGCTATACCCTTAGTTAGTTCCTTTACTTCTTCTAAAGTTGAATCATATTTTACAGCCATACTCTCATATAAAGCTGGCGCATTTTCCTTAGGCGTATCTATACCAATTTGATATGCTTTGTATTCAATTTCTACTTGCCCTGTATAACCTGCTATGTCAATGGCACGTTCCAATTCTCGTTTGCCAATGTAGCAAAACGGACATGTAAAATCTGAGAAAACCTCAATTTTCATTTTCTACAACCCCTCTACAATATATCCATCCAAATTTTAATGGCCGTTGCTAAAATAAGCACCGCTAAACTGCCTTGTAAAACTTTTGTATTTAATTTTTTCCCTGCCTTTGCACCTAGTGGGGCTGCTATTAAGCTAGCTACAATCATAATGAATGCAGGATAGTAATCAACTTGACCCGTCATCAATTTTCCAATTGTCCCACCTATTGAGGATATTAAGGTAATGGCAAGGCTTGTAGCGATTGTCATACGTGTTGGTATCCCTAATATCACTAGCATTATAGGTACTAACAAGAAGCCACCAGCTGCCCCAACAATCCCCGACCCAACACCAACAATAAACGCTAATATAGCTGCTATTGGCTTATTGAACGTTACTTCATCCAACGGCTTGTCGTCAATTTGCTTCTTAGGAATAAACATCATCACCGCTGCAATCAACGCCAACACACCATAAACGACGTTAACCCCCGCTTCTGATAAAAATTTGGAGCCATAACTACCAACGAAGCTTCCTACTAATATGGCACCACCCATATAAATAATCAGTGATTTATTTAAATAGCCACCTTTTCGATATGCCCATACCCCAGCAAGAGAAGCAAAAAATACTTCTACTGCACTAATACCTGATACCTCATGTGCCGAAAATGTAGCAAAACCAAATAAAGGTGGGATATATAATAACATTGGATATTTTATAATCGCCCCGCCAATTCCTAGCATTCCCGATATATACGAACCCACAAAGCCAATCAAAAATATTGTAACGACCCATGCCAAATCCATCTTTTTTCCTTCTTTCTAGCCACTCATCCCTACCAATATCAAATGAAAGGAGGGTTGTTCTAAACTTCAAACCGAAGAAACAACCCTCACTAGCCTTAAGCTTTTTGAATAAAGAATGTAATGACACCAGCTTCTTCACATTTATCTAAAATTGCATGACCGCCAGCTTTTGCCCAAGCAGGAATATCCGCCAAAGATCCCTTATCTGTTACTTGAACCTCTAAAATTTCACCTGAAGCCAATGTATCGATAGCTTTTTTTGTTTTCACTATAGGCATTGGACAAGATAAGCCCTTTGCATCTAAATGTAAGTTTGATTTCATATTTTTCTCCTTTGGAACAGCAAAGGTTGTAAACCATTTTGCCGGTTCTAATTGTTTTCACACAACTTTACAAAAATAGGATATAGCATATTATCGAACTGCACAGCGATTCGGACCAATTTCCATCTCTGTTTGCTCATCTTGCGCAGGGGTCAGCTTCCCCATATTTACTTGACGAATTTCTTGATAGGCATTTGGCTGCGGAGGCAAATGATCTGTCACAATGCTACGGAAATTAACTGCATCTTCAATATTTAAACCGTGATTTTCTACAAATAATTGCCCGAGACGTTTTGCAACAGTCCCATCTCCATTTAATTCATCAATAATCATAAAATGAGCTGGTAAAACAATCAGTTCATCCGATAATTCTCTATATCGCTTGTAAAGTGTTTCACGCAAATCACCCACCCAATCTTCAGCAAGACCCGCTAAATCAGGGCGTCCAATTGAATCAATAAATAAAATATCTCCGGTTAATAAATACTTGTTGTCCACAACGAATGACGTTGAACCAATTGTATGACCAGGTGAATAAATCGCTCCTACATCAATTTGGGATGCGCCAATTTGGACAGTTGTTCCATCAATTAAAGGTGCATAGTCAAACACAACCTCTTCTGCATCTTTTGGCGGTAAATAATACGTTGCACCAGTTGCAGCTGCGATATGGCGTCCACCAGATATATGATCCGCATGCAAATGTGTATCAAATACATATTTAATTTTTACGTTTTTATCATCTGCAAAGCTTGTGAATGCGTCTGTAAAACGCACAGCATCGATAATAGCCGCTTCGCCACCAGAGATGACCATATAAGAAAGACAACCCTTCCCTAAACGAACAAATTGATAAAGCTCACCACCACCTGTTAAATCCCCTACTTTAATCGGTTCTAAATATTCACTCCACGTTTTCATTCCACCTGCTAAATAAGCAACTGTACGTCCTGCTTCTGATAGCATCTCAGCTACCATCATCGATGAACCTTCTTTCGCACAAACGACTAACACATCTTTATCCGTTGGAATCTCCGGTAAAATATCCTCGACACCATCTAAAAGCTCAAAATACGGAATATTAAGATACTCAAATTTACGCCCATCAATTTTCCAATCTTCGAATGCATCTGCATTTCGAACATCTAAAATAAATAACTCTTCATTGTTAATTACCTTTTCCGCCACTTGGGCTGCGCTCCATTTTAGAACTGACACTTCACTTACCCCCTGCAGTATTATTCTGTTGATTTTTTTAGCGGGTGTTTGGATACCCGCTAAAAGAAGTTAAATTAGAATGTTAATGATGGTGCTGCATCTTTAGCAAACTCCAAGAATGTCACCGCTCCCCCAACTTCGATACCATCAATAAAATCCTCTGTCGTTAAACCCATTACATCCATCGTCATTTGACACGCGATAAATTTCACACCTAATTCCTGTGCCATTTCTACTAATTGCGGAATTGCTGGTACATTGGCTTTCGCAAACCCTTCTGCATAATGCTCCGCCCCTGCAGGCATCGGCAATGCATACATTCCTTGTTTATGAATTAAATTCAACCCTTCGAATGTGAAGAAAATAGCCACTTCTTTCTCTGAAGCTGCCGCCGCCGTTGCAATATTAAACACCTTATACGCATCAAAAAGACCACCGTTACTTGCAATTATCGCTACTTTATTTGACATAATAAAATTCCTCCTAAATGTTTTTTATTAAAGTACCCTTCCAGGATGTCATACCTGGCAAAACGTTATATACCTTCGCAAAGCCATGTGCCGAGAGCCTTTGTGCAGCTAAATCACTGCGCTTCCCAGTTCGACAAATAATATAAATCTCTTGCTCTTTATCTAGCTCAGAAAGGCGTACCTCCAGCTCCCCCATCGGTATAGACTTTGCTCCCTCAATATGACCAAAAGCAAATTCTACCTCCTCACGCACATCAAGAATTAACCCTTCTCTTTTCGTGACTTGCTCTAAATCAATTGTGTGTTCAAACGTTTTTTCATCCAACATGTCATTTGAACATTTACGAATGTAATGCTTAAGCACATTTTCCTCTTCCACTGTCCCAATATATTGGTGACCCACAGTTTCAGCCCATGCAGTAAGATCCGCTTTTGAACCTTTATCTGTTGCTAACACCTCTAGAATTTGACCATCCACTAACTCAGCCATCATCTTCTTTGTTTTAACAATCGGCATCGGACAAGAAAAACCTTTGGCATCCAGCTGAAAATCCACCTTAATACTCATAACTTCCGCCCCTTCATACCTATATGGGTATTATTTTTACTAAAAAAATATAGCAAACGCTACAGATTCCCTTACTTTACTTCACCTTCCCAAGCGAGCATACCACCTACCATATTAGATACATCAAAACCTTGGCTTTCTAAAAATCGAGTAGCATTACCACTGCGACTACCAGATCGACAGACTATAACATATGGTTCATTTTTATTCAGCTCATGCATCCGAAATTCAAGTAAGCCTAGTGGAACATGAATGATACCCGGAATATGTCCTGACTCCACTTCGTCTAATTCACGTACGTCAATTAAATTTAATGCCCGACCTTGTTCTATAACTTGTTGTACTTCCTTTGCTGAAATCTCTTTCATGCTATTCTCCTCCTAATATGCGCTCATGCCACCACGGACATTTGTTACACGCTCAAAACCCTGTTTTTTCAATCGCTTACAAGCCTGACTACTACGCATGCCACTTTGGCAGATGACAATGATCTCTTTATCCTTTGGTAATTTGTCAAAGCTAGAACCGAGAGGAATATTTTTGAATTGCGGGATGTTTCGCCCCTTATATTCGGCCGGCGTGCGTACATCGATAAAAACTTTATCCTTGTCATTCAGTATATTTTTCAATTGTGCCGCTGAAATTGTCTTTACCCCTTTCGTTGGCTTCATTCTCCACACGAAGAATGCTATTACAACAGCAAGTATCACCCATGTTTCCAAGTAGTATTGCCTCCTCTCTTATACTATTTAGGGTATATAAAATTTATCTACTTTTCACGACTAGATCCATTGCCTCCCGGATGACTTCATTCATTTTTTCAGCATCCCCTTCAGCAGTCGTTACACAATCCAATAAATTTTCACTAACAATAACTCCAATAGTCCGATCAACCGCAGAACGCACGGCAGTTAGCTGTGTAATCACATCTTTGCAGTTTTTTTCTTCTTCCATCATGCGTAAGACACCACGCAGTTGACCTTCTATACGCTTCACTCGATTAGCTGTTTTTATACCGTAAGCCATACCGTTCACGCCCCCTTTCAAAACGATTGATTGCACTCGCTTACGAGATTTATAATATACCCCATTAGGTATATTGTCAACATGAATGCTCGGACTTTTTGAAGCGCACGATCTGGAGAGTTCTTGTTCTATCTGTCGCTCCGCTACCTCTATCCGCTCTGAAGATTCTATCCGTCACCTTGCCACTTCTATCCGTCGCTCAACATCCCCACCAAAAAAAATCCCTGCCATGAGCCGTTACTCATAACAGGGAAATCCATTATTATTATTTTGCTAGCTGCATTGCCGGACCAAAGAATTCATAATGAATTTTTTCGTCTTTCACGCCAATTTCATGTAACTTTTTAATAACTGCTTCCATAAAACCAACAGGTCCACAAACGTAAACATCTGTATTATTGGCTACTTTTTCAGCTAATAATTCTGTTGTGATCAGTTTATCTTCATCTGAATATAACGCTGTATAAGTTGCATTTGGTAGTGCATTCACTTTCCCTTGAATATCATCACTAAATGCTACTACTTTTTCATTGCGCGCACATTGGATAAAGTTCACTTCATTAGCTGCATCATCTTTCAATGATTGCAACATACTGTTTAATGGTGTTACACCGATACCGCCGCTAACAAATGTAATTGGAGCAGCAGTTTCTTCTAAAACAAATAGCCCTCCTGGAGCACTTACATCTACTAAATCTCCAACTTGTAATACGTCGTGAATAAAGTTTGATACTTTACCATTTGGTGTATGATCGCTTTCACGCTTCACTGAAATGCGATAGCCCTCTTTTGCACTCGCTTGTGAAAGTGTATATTGACGGTTCAATAAATACTCTTCGCCTGGTACTTTCACACGGATACTGATGTATTGACCTGGCTCATACGCTGGTAGAGGAGAACCATCTTCATTTTCAAAGTAAATAGATGTGACAAGATCACTTTCTACTACTTTTTTCGCCACTTTCAATGGTTTAAATAAACGCCATCCACCATTACCCTCAGCTTTTTGATAGAGCTCTTCTTCTACTTGAATAAAGATATCTGCAATGACACCATATGCTTCAGCCCAAGCATTAATGATGTCGTCTGTTGCCGCATCACCAAGCACTTCTTTAATTGCTTTCAATAAGTTTTCTCCAACAATTGGATAGTGCTCAGGTAAAATACCTAGACTACGGTGTTTATGAGCAATTAACATAACTGCCGGTAAAATAGCTTCTAAATTTTCAATATGAACTGCAGCAGCATAAACTGTGTTTGCTAACGCTGTTTGCTGACGACCTTTTTCTTGGTTTGTATGGTTAAAAATATTTAATAATTCCGGATGAGCTTGAAACATATTTCTGTAAAACGTCTTCGTAATCTCTACACCATGAACCTCTAATACAGGAACTGTTGCTTTAATAATTTGAACTGTTTCTTGTTTTAACATATCGCTTACCACCCTTTCGTGATTACAATATAACGCTATCAACACGTTAAAGCAATATATAAAATACATCTTTAACAAAATAGACATAATTGATGTATTATAAATACATCTTTAAAAAAGTATTGAATTTATTATACTTCAATGTAAAAATGCTATAATTATTTTGAACTATAGAAAGTAGGGTGTTCTTATGCGCTTAACTTTATACACAGATTATTCTCTTCGAACACTCATATATTTGGGTGCGAAGGATGAAGGCCAATTATCAACGATCCAAGAAATTTCGGATGCTTATAATATATCGAAAAACCACTTAATGAAGGTGACACACCAACTTGGGTTATTAGGCTATATTGAAACGATTCGTGGGCGCGGTGGCGGTATACGTCTAGCAATTGATCCAACAACTATCACAATTGGTGAAATAGTACGTCATACAGAAGAGGATTTTCATCTTGTCGAATGCTTTGATAAAGAAAATAATCTATGTAAAATTGCACCAGAATGTCAGCTAAAAGGCGTATTATATGAAGCACTACAAGCCTATTTAGCCGTCCTAGATCGCTATACACTTGATGATTTTTTACATTCGAAAGAGAAGTTGATGGCACTGTTGCTTGGCGAATAAAAATACCCGCACAACTCAAAGTTGGACGGGTATTTCTTTATTATAATGCCTTAGAAAAGAAAATCATATCTAGTGCACGAATTCCATTTTCATAGATTGGCTCTGGGTAATTACTGAAAAAATCTTTTTCAATTGCTTCCATACGAAAACCAGCTTTTTGATAGAAGGCAATATTATCAATACTAGAATTTGCAGTTCCAACTATTATCGTTTTATATCCCTGAGATCGACAAACTGTTGTTATATGTCGTAGTGCTTCTTTCCCAAGCCCTTTACCTTGATACTTCGGTACAATCGCAATATTTTTTAACTCAACTGTCGTATCAGACTGTTCAAGAAGTAACGCTACACCCGCTAACTGCTCGCCACATTTAATCTCATATAATTCACCATCATTTAAATATTCTCGAACAGCGACTTCACTTTCATCAGCTAATAATAATTGTGGTACATAGTCTTCCCGTACACCTTCCACTTTCTTTAAGGCTGTGCGATATCGAACAAAATCTTCGCGCTCAAAAACATTTAAAACACACGGCTGCTTTTCTTTAACCTCTAACCATGAATGCTCCTCAGGAAAATCCTTTTCTACTCCTAATTGAATAAAAGGCAACTTCTCCTGTGCCTTTTGCGAGCGAATATTGACCATTCTAGCGCCTGCAAAAACACGCTCTAGCCCTAACTCAAAAAATGCTATATCTAAAATGGCCATTTTAGATTGGAGATTGTAGCCTTTTCCCCAAAATTCATAGCCAAGCCATGAACCAATATGACAACTCTTTTTATTGTGATCAATAAACATTAACGCCGTCACACCAATAAGTTGTCCTTCTTCATCTAAAACAACACGAGGGACTGTCTTTCCAGCCTCTTCGTCCACACATTCACGTTTAATAAAGTTAATCGTATCTTCAACTTTGCCAACAGGTAACCCTAGTGCATCTCGAACCTGTGGCATGGAAGACAACGCATGCATTGCTTCAGCATATTTTATATCGTGTCTTACTAAAGTTACTGTCATATTCTATTCTCCTTTTACCGTAATTTCGCCTTATTGCATCGGATTTTTTGTATCATCCTCTACCGGCATATGAAGTTAAGTTATTATTCAGTTCAATTATACGTTAGCTGCCAGGACACACCGAAGCGATCCTGAACCCAGGCAAATTGCTTAGAAAATCCATAATTATCAAGTGGCATTAACGCCTGTCCACCTTCTAAAACTTGAGCTACAAGACTGCCGATTTCTTCAGCAGACTCACATTCCACATAAATAGATGTTGACGGCGTAAATGTAAAGTTATGCTTTATCACACTATCATTGACCATAATTTTCAAACCTTTTAAATGAAGAACAGCCATTGCAACCTGTTGTGAGTTTTCCATATAAGTTAAGCTTTCTATCTGTAAATCAGAAAACCACTGTTGATACTGCTGAATAGCTTCATCGGCTTGTCCCTGAAACATTAAAAATGTAGTGGCACTTTTCATTTATTAATCTCTCCCTCGTATTTTGAAATCCATTGTGCTGGTGTCATTTTTGAAACAAGCTCTCCAATTAATTCATACGGAATAGTTTTAGTGCTTGTAAAACGAATACAACTTTTCCCCATATTGAGCTTTGTTGGTACTCGTTTGGCATATTCCTCTTGGAACCAGGAGAGCAACGCTGGATCTGAATAAATACCCATATGATAAACCGCAATATGACGTTTTTGTGTAGCTAGGCTTATAAAGGGTAACGGAGTATTCGGTGTACAATGATAACCCTTCGGATACGTTGATAAAGGGACAACGTAGCTGATCATGTCATAATTCATACTTTCTTCAAAACCTTCTGGTAAGTTACTTTCGACCACATCCACAAGTTTGGCAAAACTCTCTCGCCATTTTTCATCTACTTGTTCAATATATGTGTTTTTCATACTCTGCCCTCTCTTCAACATAGTATTAGTGCTACCTGATGAACCTTCACACTACGCGATAAATTAAATGATAGGATGACCAATTTACATTGAATTTAGCATCGTCAATAGGTCACCTCAAACATCCTAAAGACCATTCGTCATTTACGCCTTACCCTCTGCTTTTGCCTTACGATACAATTCCTTTGTTTTGTAGCCTAATCTTATAATTTCACGCATTTCCCCCAAGCGTGCTACCTGTGTTTCTTCCTTTTTCGCACTATAAATATAACGAGCCCAGTCCTTTTGATAGCCTGGTGTTAATCCATCGTAAAATGCTAAATCATCTGGATGTTCTGCAAGTGAATTACGCAATGGAGGAACCATACTTTCATAGTCACTTACGCACTGACTACTGGCTGTTTTTTTCTTACCTCGCCCCTTGCCATCTTTCTTGATGCTCAATATAGAGAACGTCTCATCTAACGACATAAGACTTGCAAATTTATAATCACTGCCTACAATATATTTTTCATCGTCCACTTGAATAGCCGGGAAAATCTCATCCCGATGGATGAACTGTTCATATTTCTTATTTCCCTTTTTCGGATAAACAAAAAATAAATAGCCCTGTTCTATGAGCGTGTTTAACTCTAATGCATTTTGTAAGTACGTTACCATTTCGTCAATATTAAACACAAAAGCAATAATACGATCATATGGCATTTCCCCTGATTGAGAAACCCCCTCTAGTATCAAATCCTGTGGCTGATGATGAATTGCAATGGATAATCCATCCTTAAGTTTAAATTTCTTTTGCATAGCTTTGGCCCTCTTCTAATTTTCCTCTTGGTTTTGATAGTATAGCTGATTTAGTGAAATTTTCGCACCAAAAAACGCTCGAACATTTTCTCGAGCGTTTGAGATTTACTTTATTTTTATAGTGGCCACTATTCCTTTAATAATCGGAATAGCTGTTCCAATCAGCACTATTGGTAGGAACCACCACCCTAGAGACGCTGCCTCTCCTAGAGAAATACGCACCATTTGGAATGATATAGCTGCAAATAAAATTAGGCAGAAGTTTTTTAATTCGTTTAACATTTTGCGGCTATTCAAATAAAATGCCTCTACATTTCTTTCGTTTAAGCGCGCTGGGTAATTATGCATATGCGGGGCTTTTTCGAGTAAACCTAGGAAAATCCATAGAAAAATTCCGATAAACGGAAGTATGAATAATTCTATTTTTGAGCCCCAACGATCAACTTCTCCTGCACCATTAAAATGACCTGGAATCTCTTTAGGTAATTTGCCCCACATGACAAAAATATAAAAAATGGATAGCACAAATAACCCGCCACCAATACAGTCCCATATCTTTTCATATTTTGTTTTTGGTAATTTTAAAATAGGTCTATACATCTTCCCACACCCCCGCTTACTTCTTTATTCATTCTACGTTGCTATCGCTTATCAAGTTTCAAATTTACGAAAATTGTCATAATTAAAAATGTTTTATCGGTAATTATCCGCTTCCACTAACAGTAAAACGGCAATTTATTCTGCTTTTTTTATTATTCTAACTACAACCTACTTCCTTTTTTGATACTATTGATCAATGTGAAAATACTCATAATACTTTGTAAAATTCATATAATCTGATATAAATGGTATATATACATATTTCAAATTTTTGTAACATTTCTACTAAATTACTGAGAAAGGGAACTACAACTATGCGATTTACAATCTATAAGAAATTAATACTCGCTTTTTTTATTGTTATTTTAGTGTTGGTCGGCACAATCGGATTAAATATCAAACAACTTAATTCCGTAAACGAGACGAATCGTTTGTTACTCGAAGAACAAACAACTAAATCTCTTAGTATTCAAGAACTACAAGTGATTGCTAAACAAGAAATTGTAAGTATGAGGGGTTATCTATTACTTGGGGATAAACACAATCTTCAAAGTAATACAGAGTCACGTGAAGAATTTAAAAAGAAATATGATGAATTAATGGCATCATTCGATTCTAAAAAATCTATTGAATTATTAGAGGCTATCCATAAAAGTGAGCAAGATGTCCAACGGTTCGCAGATCGCATGTTTTCATTAAGGGCTGCCGGAGAAACAGAGAAATATGAAAAACTGGATAGCACACAAGGCCGCCTTATTATTAAACAATTTGACGAACGCGTAGAAAACCTTGCCGACTATCAAGAAGAATATATAGCAGGGAATATCGCTGCTACATCAAAAGAGATAGAAGCCATTAAATCCCAAATGATTATTCTTGGCGTGTTTGCTGTTGTCCTTAGTCTGATCATTGCTATTGTCATAGGAAGACTTATTTCCCGCCCTATTAAAGGTATGGCAAAGACTGCTAAAAAGATTGCTGAGGGCGATTTAACAGCTGAACAAATTCACATAAAAAATCGAGATGAAGTGGGTGATTTAGCGCTTGCCTTTAATCAAATGGCGCTAAATTTAAAGGATCTTATTACAAATGTACGTCATAACACCGTGCAGGTAAGTGGCTCTGCTGCTGAGTTAACCGCAAGTGCCGAGCAAACAATCCAAGCAACAGAACAAATTACTTCCTCCATACAAGAAGTTGCAAGTGGCTCCGAAGCTCAAGGCAAAAATGCTACTGAGAGCTCAGAGGCTATGAAAAATATGACAAAAGGCATTCAACAATTAGCTACAACCACAGCTGCCGTTTCTGAACTGGCTATAGAAACAAATACAGAAGCTTACAAAGGGAATGAATCACTACACCGTGTGATTGCACAGATGGACACAATTAATTCAGCAGTTTTAGAATCTGCTAGCGTTGTGAAAAATTTAGGAAATCATTCCGTTGAAATCGGAAATATTATTGGCCTCATTACGGATATCGCGGAGCAAACAAATTTACTAGCACTGAATGCTGCAATTGAAGCAGCTCGCGCAGGGGAACACGGTCGTGGCTTTGCTGTAGTTGCCGAAGAAGTAAAGAAATTAGCGGATCAATCCAAGCAATCTGCTGAACAAATTGCCAGTCTGATTTCAGAAATACAACGAGAGACAAATCGTGCAGTTACCGTAATGGATAATGGAACACAAGAGGTTCAAATAGGTATGCAAGTTGTAAACGTGGCTGAAGAAGGCTTTTCAAAAATCGTTGACCTGATCGCACAAGTATCCAATCAAATTCAAGAGGCAACGACAGTTTCTGAAGAAATGTCATCAAGTGCTGAGCAAATTTATGCATCCTTCGATGAAATTG
This sequence comes from Lysinibacillus sp. RS11, assembly GCF_042019215.1. NCBI lineage: Bacteria > Bacillati > Bacillota > Bacilli > Caryophanales > Bacillaceae > Lysinibacillus > Lysinibacillus sp. RS11. Next base: position 4,520,143 of record NZ_CP168124.1, read on the forward strand.
CAATCATTGCACAAACGTCCTCTTCAAATCTACAAAATGTAGCTTCTGCTTCTGAAGAACAACTAGCAACTATTGAAGAAGTTGCCGCTTCTGCTGCTACATTATCAAACATGGCCGAAGAATTACAAACACAGGTTTCACGTTTTAAGGTGGAGTAAAAATGATAAGAGTAGGTGAAACTCCCCTTTCAGCAAAGCTTAACATTAACGACCTTAACCTAAATTTATTAACGAAATAATAGCATTAATTTCAAAACTGTTAAAATCCATTTTTTCAGGTATTCAAGCATAATTTGATAATTCAAATGAACTCTAAGAAACTTGATTAATCTATCTTGTTTTTTCTCTAAAAAGGGAGAGGAAATATGATGCCTCTCCCTTCTATATTATTTTTATCTACTTCTTATGTCATTTCATGCTCAATTACGAAACCAACTTGATACACCATTGAGATACTACGGGAAGATGCGCCCATCAACTGTTCAGGTGCCAAGGAATCCGCTTAGGAAAAGCCGCTTATTTGTACTTTTCACTTAACGTTTGTAGCATTTCAATTACTGCTGCTTCCTCACTTGATACTTGTAAGGACGCAAGCTCACGCACTTTATGCTCACCTACACAAACACTTTCTTTGGCCTTTACAAACATAGACGCATCATTCGCGTCATTACCAAATGCAATGAAATCACGTTCAGCAATACCTAGCTTCGTTAAACCATTCCATTTATCTATGCCATTTGGGCTCATATCTACAATATTTTCTGATGTATGTTCATATATCGAGATTGGTAACTTCTTTAACTCTACTAATAGTTCATTTAGATGCTCTCCAGGAAATAATACAATTTTCACTATATCCTTAAGGTCCTGTAACGCTACTTTTCTTGCAAGCTTTAACGGATCTAAATTTTGATAAATTGGATGTGCCTCACTACCTGTATATGCATAATCCCAATCACCATCTACTAAATACAGCAGTTGGTATGCTGAAATAATGTTTTGAATCGCTTCTACTATTTCTGCCTCAAATGCTGTTACCTCAAGTGTTTCGCCATTTCGTGCAACAAATGCCCCATTTCCCCCGACCATTGGAAATTGACGCATTGTTTCAGGTAATACCGGCAATAAATCACGAATTGGACGAGCTGATGCAAAGATGATTTCATGCCCATTCTCTATACAAGCTTCTAGAGTACTAGTAATTCCCTCACTTAATGGTTGTCCCTTAAAACAAATCGTACCGTCTAAATCAAATACAAATTTCATAGTCACACCTTCTTTCTAAACTGTTAATTACCTAAATATTATCTCATAAATTTTTACATTTATTGCGAAAAATATTGATTATTATCATAACGTGGGATTGATTTCCGTTCCGGCTGGGCGCTTTGTTGCTGTCGCTTCGCTTTCGCACAGATAAAACCTTGTTGCTGTCGCTTCGCTTTCGCACAGATAAAACCTTGTTGCTGTCGCTTCGCTTTCGCACAGATAAAACCTTGTTGCTGTCGCTTCGCTTTCGCGCAGATAAAACATTGTTGCTGTCGCTTCGCTTTCGCACAGATAAAACCTTGTTGCTGTCGCTTCGCTTTCGCACAGATAAAACCTTGTTGCTGTCGCTTCGCTTTCGCACAGATAAAACCTTGTTACTGTCGCTTCGCTTTCGCACAGATAAAACCTTGTTGCTGTCGCTTCGCTTTTGCGCAGAGCAGAGCTTCCTGGGGGCGTCCGATGAGCCGCTTGGGCCAAAAGGATGTTGGTCACGAAGGCGTTATCACAGGACGTGATGCTTTTAGCCTTCGTTCCTCTATTCGCTGATCCCCAAGGAGTCGCCAAGTCTCCACTCCAATCAACCTATATACATGGCATACGATTTAACAACACCATCCCCAAATTCCGGAGATAAGTCATAAATAAGGGGGTTTTTTATTACTATCAAATGATTAACTTTATAATAAATTGTTGCCCCATTACGACAAGACAGAAAAAAAATAATTTTTAGAATATTATTGACATTCACGCGATATCCAAGTAATATTGCTTTCAACAACACATTGTAGGCCAAGATTGGAAATAGTAGAAATGCAAGTGTACTTGTAGAGAGTCGGTGGTTGGTGCAAACCGATAGACACACATTTTGAACTCGTCCATGAGCTACTCCCCGAACCTTAAGTAAGGGATGTCGGTTTCCTCCGTTAACGGGATAGACAGTAATGGCTGTCGATAAGGGGACTTTCTCTGTAAAGAGAGGGTCAATTAGAGTGGTACCGCGAGCATAAACTCGTCTCTATATTTTTATAGAGACGGGTTTTTTTATTTTTGTAAAAATCCATTGGCCTAGGTGTAGATTTCGTCTCTATTGCGCAAGGCTGAGACATGATCAATATAATAACAACTACTACAAAAGGAGTGTTTGAAAATGGGAAGAAAAATTTGGGTGTTTGATACAACTTTACGTGATGGCGAGCAAGTGCCAGGTGCAAAACTGAATTTATACGAAAAGGTAGAGATAGCACAGCAACTCAAAAAATTAGGCGTCGATATTATCGAAGCCGGTTTCCCTGCTTCATCACAAGGTGATTTTGATGCAGTCAAAGCTGTTGCACAAAGAGTTGGTAATACAAGTGACATAATGATTACTGCTTTAGCACGTGCTGTAAAGTCAGATATTGATGCTGTTTATAACGCTGTAAAATACGCTGAAAATCCTATGATTCATATGGTACTTGGTACTTCTGATATTCATGTTGAGAAAAAATTTAGCAAGTCCAAAGATCAAATTCTACAAATTGGCGTGGATGCCGTAAAGTATGCAAAAACACTTCTACCGCAAGTCCAATATTCAACAGAAGACGCATCTCGTTCAGATTTCGAGTATCTTTGGAAAACGATTGAAGCCGTTATGAAGGCTGGTGCAACAATGATTAATGTACCTGACACAGTCGGCTTTGCAGAGCCAGAAGAATTTGGGGCCATGATTTATAAACTAAATGATCGCATGAAAAATTTAAACGATAGTGTTTTACTAAGTGTTCATTGTCATAACGATCTTGGTATGGCAACTGCTAACACACTTGCTGCAATTAAAAATGGCGCTGACAAAGTAGAATGTACAATTAACGGCATTGGCGAACGTGCAGGTAATGCGGCCTTAGAAGAAGTTGTAATGGCGCTAAAAACACGTAGCTCTGTGTACAATGCTGAGACACGTATCAACACAAGAGAGATTATGAATACATCACGTCTTGTTTCTAGCTTTATGGGTCTAGACGTGCAAGTAAACAAAGCCATTACTGGAGATAATGCCTTTGCACATTCATCTGGTATCCATCAGGACGGTCTTCTTAAATCACGTGATGCTTATGAAATTGTTCATCCAGAAGATGTAGGTCTTGACGATATGGAGCTGGTTCTTACAGCTCGCTCGGGGCGTCACGCAGTGAAAAATGCCCTTGAAAAACTTGGCTTCTCAAACCTGTCGACCGATGAATTTGAAGGGATCTTCGAAGGCTTCCTGAAGCTTGCGGATGCGAAGAAAGAAGTTTACGATCACGATTTATACGTTATTGTGGAAAGCTACTATGAAAAACATGACGCAAACAATGCGAATGCCACTCATTATAGCGATCAATTCTTTAATTTCGATGATTTACAAGTCGTCAGCAACGCGAGCTTCCCTTCAGCCAGTGTAAAAGTTCGTAAAGGTGACGAGGTATATAAAGCAAGTGCAGTTGGCTCAGGTCCAATCGACGCCCTTTATTCAGCTATCGCAGAAATTACAAACATTGATGTAAAACTTGTGGAATATAATATCAATAGTGTTTCTCGTGGTAAAGAAGCGCTTGGTAAAGTAAAAATTACAATCGAGCACGAAGGCGAAAAGTATATCGCAAAAGCTGCAGATACAGATATTTTAAAAGCCAGTGCGCTAGCTTATATTAATGCCATCAATAGCATTGTGGTTGCTAAATTAACGCCTGTTATGAACTAAATAATTACCTTCGGAAAGAAGTTAAAAGCAGTATGACATTATTGAGTCATACTGCTTTCGTATTTTTCCTATCGACTGCCTTCCACTAACTTTTGATATTCCTCTTCAATCAATTCAACATTAAGACGTTCAAACAGTGGTGTCACTTCACTAATGCTTTCTGGCAATTCTACTTGCTCACGCCACTTCACTTCATCTATGCCTAACATTTTTCTCACTTTCTCAGCTGAAAACGGTAAGAATGGATGGAGTAGCTGACCTAGATTAGCAATTATATAAACACATGTTGCAAGTGTCTGATTCCCAGCTTCCACATTGTCCTTCACCTGTAGCCATGGCTGTTGCTCGTCAAAATAGCGATTAGCTGCACGAATATATTCAAAAATAGCCTCTAAAGATTGTTTAAAATGACCCGCTTCAATATGTGCCCCAACATCATGAAACAGCTGAGTCGTGTGCTTTTGAATAGTACCATCTACCTCTGCATGAGGAACTTTACTATCGAATGATTTCTCTAAAAACTTCAATGTACGATTAACAAAATTACCATAAGCGCCAAGTAACTCACCGTTATGACTATAAATAAATTCTCGCCAAGAAAAATCAGTATCACGGTTTTCAGGTGCGTTCATGGTTAAAAAATAACGAATAGAATCTGCATCATAACGACTTAAAATATACGGCACCCATACCGCCCAGTTTTGGCTCGTCGATAATTTTCGTTTTTCTAATGTTAAATATTCATTGGATACAATATGTGAAGGTAAAGCCTTTGCTCCGATTCCCATTAGAATGGCCGGCCAAATAACTGTATGGAACGGGATATTATCCTTCCCATGCACATAATACGAAATCGTTTCTTCATTCCATAAATCTTCAATAGCTATTTGATGTTGCTTTGCCCATTCGATACTTGCTGTGAAGTAACCTGCTACTGCTTCAATCCACACATATATTTTTTTGCCTTCAAAGCCTGGTACTGGTACATCTATTCCATTTGGCAAATCCCTCGTTACAGCGCGGTCTGGAACCCCTTCTGCTAAGTAACGCTCCGTTAAACCTATAGCGTTGTCTCGCCAACGTTTCTCTGCCTTTGCTTCTGCTAAATAAGTTTCGAGCCTCCCTTGAAACTGACTAAATGCAAAATAAAAATGCTCTGTCTCCTTGATTATTGGCTCATTCCCACAAATTTTGCAGCGTTTATCAATTAAATCGAGCGGATCTAAAATTGTAGCGCAATGATCACATTGGTCACCTCGTGCCTTCGCACCACAGTTTGGACATACCCCCTCTACAAATCGGTCCGGTAAAAACTGATTATCCGTTTCACAATAGGCTTGTTCAATTTTCTTTCTATATAAAAAATTGTTTGCTAGTAGTTGTAAAAAAATTGTCTGAACAGATTCATGATGGTGCTTAGCGTCTGTTCTCGTATACAAATCATACGTAAATCCTAAATCATTAAAGCATTGCGTAAACTCCTCGTGGTAATGATTAGCAATAGCCTCCGTTGTCGTGTTTTCCTGTGCAGCCCGAATCGAAATCGGGGTACCATTACAGTCACTACCTGAAACATATAAAACCTTCTCGCCCTTTTGTCGGTAATATCTAGCCAAAATATCACCTGGTAATAATGCGGCAACATGCCCTAAATGCAATGAACCATTTGCATATGGCCATGCCCCTCCAATAACAATCGTCATCCTAACTTGCTCCCCTCGAAAAAATTATAAAAAAGTGTAAGGTGTGTTGATTAACCATTTTTATCTAATCAACATACCTAAAAAAGTGTATAAAAAAACGCCCTAATCAAAATTGATTAGGACGAGTATACCCGTGTTACCACCTATATTTACAAATAGCTCACACTATTTGCCTCCATCAGTGCGTCTCATTTTATTTAATCAATTATGCCTCGGCATAATTGCGTCCGGAATCGGCTTTGTGCTTAGGCCTGCACGATGCAGGTCATTTAGCCGTTATCGCATGGATGCGATGATCTTAGGCTAACATCCCCTAAGAACTCCTTTCCGATTCCGTGACATCCGCCGGAGGCTTGAACTTCTTCCAGCGGGTGTTTAGACACCTGCTGGAAGAAGTGAGAGATACTGCCGCTGTTGTAACGAGTGCCCATCTCGTCGTAATCTACTCACAAACTTGCTTTCGGTACGAAGCTCAAAGGTCATTTTCAAAAGGGGTCATTTACCTCATTTCCACCAACAGAGGCTCTCTATTTAACGCTTACCCAATTTACTTTTCCTTCTCAACGCTTTCACTATAGATTGGTATCATTTTACTATTTTCCCTTATGAATTGCAATGAATGTCGATAAATGACTGAAAACGTTCGATAAACTATTCATAGTTCTCGATAAAATGAAAAAGTTGGGCGGTAAAATAGAAAATGTAGTCGATAAAATTTTATCCTAGTTTTAAATAGAGTAACTCATTTAAATTATTTATGACGATGTCTGCTTTTTCTAATTCCGTTTCTTGTGCAAAGTCGAAACGTACTCCAACTGAGAGTAACTGATTGTCATGAGCTGCCTGAATATCAGAGGAACGATCCCCTACAACTGCTCCACTTTGAATAGCATTTTCCTCGATGACCTTTTTGGCCAAATCAGATTTATGGCCACTCGAAATAGACTGAATGCTATATGTACCTTTAATAAAACGCTGTAATTGATAAGTTTCTACTATTGCTTGTAAATACTCAGTTTGTCCATTACTTGCTATGAATAAATGAAAGTTTTCTGCCAAAGCCTCAAGTGTTTGCTCTGCATTTGGATACAGTGCGCCCTGGTGATTACGTATTTGTTCAATCAGCTTAACATGGAATAATGCATTGCTCTCTTCACGTGTCTCTAACGTATGCATAGGACATAACGTTTCCCACACAACAGATAATGGAACACCCATAATTTCTCGGTACTTCTCTAGCGGTGTATCTCCCTGCCACAAGCCCTTTGCACGCAATACATCGAATGTTGCTGATAGCGCAGGCTCTAATATTAGATTTGTTTGAAATAAAGTACCATCCATATCAAAAATAATCGCTTTTTTCATAAAAACACCCCTTCTATAGTATCAACGTATTTATTAGAAGGAGTGTTTCAACTATTAGACATCAAAAAACTCCATATGCGTTTTTTCCTTCTTATAGTAATCCAATCGATCCTGTAAAGTCCCTGTATGGAATTCGAATTTATGACCGTCTGGATCTGTGAAATAAATCGACTTTTTATCTCTTACATCTCTTTGTCTACCTTCTAGAACGTTGACATTATGTTGGATTAGCTTTTCATACATTTTGTCAAAATCATCCTCATGGATAGAAAATGCGATATGAGTATAGGATTGATGTATTTCATCGCGTGGAATATCCTTTTCTACATTAAGAGCAAGCCACAGCCCATTTACATCAAAATAGGCTGTACTGCTCCCCTTCACCAATAACTTTGCGTCAAAAACTTTTTCATAGAATGCAATGGATTCCTCTAGATTTGACACCGAAAATAATAAATGGTTAATGTTTTGGATTGTCATGCCTGTGCCCCTAACTTTGAAATCGCTGATAGAAGTGTGATTATCGCTGATAAACTGTTTAAAATCGATGATAAATCCTATCCCACCGCTGATAAATTACTATCTGCGCTGATAAAACCTTCAATATCGCTGATAACTCGCTCGTTCTTAGATCAAGAGTCATTTATTTTGATTTTTTACCTTTCTTTAAGCCTTTCGAGATTTGCTTCCATTTGCGTTGCTCAGTTAGTTTTGCCTGCGCATTTGTTTTTCGTTCAATAAAGGCAAGCTCTTTCTGTAGCTTAAAATAGCTTTGGAGACGCGATTGTTCCAGCACACCATCTGTAATCGCTTGCTGTACAGCACAATGTGGCTCCTTTTGATGTGTGCAATCCCGATAATGACAGGCTGCCGAAAGTTCCTCGATATCCTTAAAGCTAGAGGATAAACTATCACCCTGATCCCATAATTGTAGCTCTCGCATTCCAGGTGTATCGATTAAACAGCCCCCACTCGGCAATACAACTAACTCACGATGTGTTGTTGTGTGGCGCCCCTTTGCATCATCTTCACGAATACCCGCAACCTTCATAAAGTCCTCACCACTTAGAGCATTTGTCAATGTGGATTTCCCTGCACCAGAAGAGCCGAGCAAAGCACCTGTCACGCCTTCTGTAAATAGCGCGCGAATATCTGCTAAGCCCTCACCCGACAAAGCGCTAGTGACAAAAACATCCACGCCGAACGCTACAGACTCAACCTCACGTATCATACTAGAAATATCTTCACATAAATCGGCCTTCGTCAATACAACAACCGGCTTTGCACCAGAATCCCAAGCAGCTACTAAATAGCGTTCTAAACGACGAATATTAAAGTCTGCATTTAAGCTCATAACTAACAGCACAATATCAACATTTGACGCTACAATCTGCTCTTGTATTTCCAGCCCTGCGACCTTGCGGGAGAAGACTGATTTTCGTGTAAATAATTTATGAATAATCGCCTTTTCCTCACCTGGCATTTTCTCAACTAGCACCCAATCTCCCACTGCTGGGAAATCCTCACGTGCCAATGATGTATACGCGTAATGTCCAGCAATCGTCGCTAGCCACTCTCCTTCTTCAGCGAGTACACGATAGGAATGCTTATGCTCTAAAGTTACCCTTGCCGGCACACAATTCGCTAACTTAGCCTCCTGTTTAAATCCAGTCATTTGCTCTTCAAAATATGTTGAAAATCCTAAAGTTGTTAAATTCAATTTGTTTTCCTCCTAAATGTGCATATCATTTGTCATCAATTGATAAAAAACATAAAAAAACCTTGTCTCTGCGCAATTCGGCAGTTACAAGATTCACAGGCACATTTAAGAGAATATACAAATCACCACCATTGTGATTTAAATACACTGCGTGGTTAATTTATATATTTTAGGCGTGTGAAATTGAACAAACCGAATTGCAGTTCGTTAAAAACGGATCTATTCATCATGTCACATCACCTACTTCCGATATTAGTTGTTTTTAATATATCGGAATTTTCCTAAAATGTCAATTACAATCTTACAAGCATGTATCCCCTCCTCCATTGCATACAATAAACTAGACCACTATTTGCGAAGGAGATGTTGAATTGTCAAAAATCACTTCTATCAGTACATACCAACCACCATACACATTACAACAGACAAACGCGGAGGGGCTAACGAAGGAGCTGTTTCATGCAAAAATCCCTAAATTAGAGCGCTATTTAAAAGTTTTTGAGAATGGTGGTATTGAAACACGTCATTTTTGTGTGCCGCCAGAATGGCATCGTACGGATCATTCCTTTGAGGAACGTAACAATTTATATATTGAGCTAGCTACACAATATAGTGTTGAGGTCATTCAAGCCTGTTTACAAAATGAAGCGTTTTTAGAAACACCAATTTCTCCTAAAGATATTGATGCCATTATTTTCGTGAGTAGCACCGGCATTTCAACTCCAAGTATTGATGCCCGAGTTATGAATAAACTTCCTTTTTCAGACAGACTTAAACGTATTCCACTCTGGGGACTTGGTTGCGCTGGTGGTGCGGCCGGCATTAGTAGAGCCTATGATTTTTGTCGTGCCCATCCAGAAGCAAAAGTTCTAGTCGTTTGTGTCGAGCTTTGTAGTCTAACCTTTCAGCCCAATGATTTTTCAAAAAGTAATTTAATCGGCGCCTCTCTTTTTGCAGATGGAGCCGCATGCATACTTGTCTGTGGAGATGAGGCGGAAATTACAGTAAAAAAATCAGTACCTGCTATTATCGGGACTGGATCTAAATGGATGCCTGATTCCGAAAATGTGATGGGGTGGAATATTAAAAATAATGGTCTACATGTCGTTTTTCAGAAAAGTATTCCTGCCATCATCACCAAATGGTTCGGGCCATTCATTGAACAATTTTTATTGGAACATGAGCTATACAGTGAACAGCTTAACCATTTCATTGCACATCCTGGCGGTAAAAAAGTGTTAAAGGCTTATGAGGATACTTTGTACCTAGCTTCCAAAAAAACTGATATTTCTCGGGAAATATTGAAATTTCACGGAAATATGTCATCTCCTACGGTGCTATATGTATTGGAGCAATTTATGTTAAATGAAGGACAGGTGGAAGATACTGCCCTGCTAGTCGCTCTCGGCCCTGGCTTCTGTGCTGAAGCTATATTACTTAAATGGAGGGAGTAGCATGATTTTCTACATTATTTTATTTCTCGTCATTCTACAAAGATTGACAGAAGTTTCAATTGCAAAACGCAATGAAAAATGGATGCTTTCACAAGGTGCCTATGAAGTGGGTGCCTCTCATTATTCATATATGGTTACGATGCACATTAGTTTTTTCCTCTTTTTAATTGTTGAAGTAATTACTAATGACACTGGTTTATCGCCCTTATTTCCGTTATTGTTCTTTTTGTTTGTGATCGTGCAAGCATTGCGTATTTGGTGTATTCGATCACTAGGAACTTTTTGGAACACCAAAATATTGATTCTACCTAACGCAGAGGTGGTAAAGAAAGGGCCTTATACATTTATGCGCCACCCAAATTACGCAGTTGTTTGTTTGGAAATTCTTCTTCTACCTTTAATGTTTCAAGCATATTTTACGGCATTTTGCTTTACACTTTTAAATATGACAATATTATCAGTACGCATTCCAATTGAGGAAAAAGCTTTGCGTGATGCTACGAACTATAATCATGTATTTCAAAAGAAGACTTCGGAATCCTAGCCGAAATCTTCTTTGTTTTTTTCGTTAATGCCATTCCCAATTGAATGGATCTTGTAAACTCTCCCACGGTTTCTTAAACTCATCTTCCGTTAATAAACATTTGTCCAATTCTTTTATAATCGATTCTTTCTCTAGATTAATCCCAATGAGCACAAGCTGGGTCATCCGATCTCCGAATTTTTCATCCCAATCTTCTAGTACCTCAGGGCTCTGCAAGAAAACATCTTGCTGCTGTTCCTTTGGCAAAGCGGCTACCCAATAAGAAACGGGTTCTATTTTTGCCGATGAGCCTGCCTGTGATAGTAATAATGCAACATCTTGATGTTTCGCACTCCAAATAATCCCCTTTGCTCTAACAATCGATTCTGGCATATGATCACACCATTCTACAAAACGCATTGGATGAAATGGTCTACTACGCTTATAGGTGAAAGAAGAAATACCGTACTCCTCTGTTTCTGGTGTATGATTTTCATGACCTAGCTCTAATTCCTTTAACCAACCAGCAGATTCAGATACCCTTTCAAAGTCAAAGTGCCCAGTATTTAAAATTTCAGTTGGCTCTATGACACCATTAACTGTACGAATTAGCCTAGCTTCAGGTTGTAAAGCGCGCAAAATACGCTCTAATCTTTCAAGCTCGTCCACTGATACTAAATCACATTTGTTTAATATAAGGACATCACAAAACTCAATTTGGTCGATGAGTAAGTCGGCAACATCCCGCTCATCTAATTCACCTACTGCCTCCTTACGCTCTAAAAGACTTTCACCTGATTGGTAATCGTGCCAAAAACGATTCGCATCGACAACAGTCACCATCGTATCAAGCTGGCAAAACTTTGTTAAATCAATACCAAGCTCCTCGTCTAAATAGCTAAACGTTTGGGCAACGGGTATTGGCTCACTAATCCCTGTCGATTCAATTAAAATGTAATCAATAGTACCAAGCTTGGCGAGACGTTCCACTTCCAGCAACAAATCCTCACGCAACGTGCAGCAAATACAACCATTCGATAACTCCACAAATTTTTCCTCTGTTCGTGAAATGCCGCTTCCATTTGCGATTAGCTCTGCATCAATATTAATGTCACTCATATCATTGACGATTACAGCCACACGCATATCCTTTTCATTTTGTAGAACATGATTCATCATCGTTGTTTTACCAGAACCTAAATAACCACTTAAAACTGTAACAGGAATTTTCTTTACCATTTTTACAACTCCTCAAATCGTAATCATTACTATTTATAGTTTGTAATTAAAACACAGATTCCTACATAATGCAACGATCAATTATGCCTCGACATAATTTAGTGAAATTACCTTATTGACATATTTCATTAAAAATAATAATGTATAAAGCGTAATGATTACTATTTAAAAGAGGAGGCTTTTTATGCGCGTACAAGTAACATTAGCCTGTACCGAAACAGGTGATAAAAACTACATCACGACGAAAAATAAACGAAATAATCCTGAGAGACTGGAACTTAAAAAATATTCCCCACGTTTGAAAAGAGTCACACTGCACCGAGAAACGAAATAATTCCCCTAATCACATAAAAATGGCTGTTTCAAAAGTGACTTCACTTACTTTTGAAACAGCTTATTTAAAACGGGAAGAAAAAAAGATATGATCCCCTTTCAACAACCTACTTTATACGGTTTTATTAGTGTTTATTTCTATAGCTAGCTCGTTCAATTTCTGCTCCATTTCATCAAGAAAACGTAATTTATGATCCAGCTGCCCTTCAAAATCTACAGATTGAGCCAATACTTTATTTACCTGAGCATCCAATTGTGTAAAAACTTCCGGATGAATTATCGTTTTTCCATTCAAGGAAGAGATTTGTTTTTTTTCATTCGCTAATTGTTGCGATAATTTTTCTATCTCGCTGTTTTTTTCCTCTATTTCTTTAGTTAAATATTTATTGAGATTATCTGAATTGGCTTGTTCTAAGCGCGATCTCTCCATTGCTTCAACGATTGCCTCCATTTGTTCGCTTATTTCTTTTGTAAAATCACTCACCTTGTTTTCAAGGCCAGCAATGTCCGCCCTATAATTAACATCTGTATTCACTGAAAGTAATTCAACTTTAGTGTCTTTTAATAGTTTATTTTCTGCACGCAGCTCTTCTATTTCTTTTAATAATGTCTCTATCGAAGAAATTTGTTTTTTTTTGTGAATTTCTCTAATTTGAATATCATCATTGTAGGCTTCTGTTTCTTTTTCATAGTCTCTCTTCAGCTTTAAAAGCTCCATCGAAAGCTCCTTCTTTTGATTGGTTAATTGGACATTTTCTCGCTCTAGTCTTAGTACTAATGAATAATAATCGCTATCTCTGAGCCTGTTAACTTCATTTTTATATTTCGCTAATTCGGCTCTTAAAAAAATGATCATTTGCTGCAGTTGAGCAGGATCATTGTTTTTGACAATATCATTATCCACAATTGCACCTCCTATCACGACATTTTTTTAAGTAAACTTATCACTTCTTCAAATTGCTCCTTACTATCCTCTAACATTTCATCAAGCTGCTTTATAATCTTCAATTCTAGTTCTTTGTTGTAAATTTCTTTATGACCAATTTCTCCAGTTTTTCTCTTTTCTCCTGACATTAAATAGGCAATGAGTAGATTCAATGTGCCTTTTTCGAGATACGCAAAGCTGTTATTTTTCGTATTACTAGAGTTAGATAGATTCGTAAGTTGTTCCTTTATTAGTTGATGGACAACACTATCTATTTTTTGATTTATATTTTCAGACTCACTCATTTTCATCCTCCTGTGCATAACTAATGCCATTGAGATTAATAGGATTTAAGACAACGACACCATCTTTTAGCTGATCACAATATGTAAAACCCATGATACTTCCTGAATAAGAAAAATTATGACTCCATTTAATTTGAAAGTTAGGAAATGATAATGTTTCGTTTGGCTCTAACGTTGTTTTTCCAATAGGTCTAAGCCAGAACTCCTCCTTGCTTGATTGATCATTGATTCTCTCCCAACTACTGTTTCCTTTTAATTTTGGTGCGAAATGTTCATAGACATACCTTCCAGAGAAGGAGAATGGAGAGTCTTCAGGCAGTTTTATACATAGATGCGGATTTGTTATAGGCTGATTACCTATATTGCGAATATGATAAGAGCCCAAGCATAAGCTCTCCTCATCAGGATTATAAGAAATATTGAACGAGGATGTGAAATAACTAATGATATTTACATTTTCCGGAATAACAAGCTCCTCAACCTTTTTTTTAATTTCATGAACATAAAAATCCGTTTGTTTTTTTAGTTCATTTATCTTTTGTTCCACATGATCGATACGAGTAGTCATAATTAGAACCCCCTTGCCAATAGTATTAAATTAATCAACCCACTGTCTGAAATCCTTTCATAAAAAAAAGAGAGGATTATCCTCTCTTTACAATATGATTTTGTTCTATGTGTTAGTACCATTAACGGACAGGTGGAAATACAGCAGGGCATTGCGCTGGGCGAACTACACCCGGACACGCAAACGGTAATTCTGCTCTTGGCTCGCAGAAAGTTGCTAAGAATTCCACTGTAACTGGGAATGTAGATTGAATACTTTGGCAAACTGATATAGTAACTGTTAATGCAGTAAACGTAATTGTGCCTGCTGCAGCAGTTAGAGTTCCTGTTGAACAAACGAAACAATCTAAATCTGTGAATACAATTTCTACATCTGTCCCTTTCGGCGCGCATAATGTAACTTGTTCACAACGTGAAACTGTAATAGGATTGCTTGTAAACTTAGTACCATTTGGTAAAGTAACAACTAACGTAACAGTAAAGTTCTTTTGAATAGTCAGATTTTGAAGACATACCGTTGCACCATCAATAGTGAATTGACGATTCTCACGGTTCAAAATAACAACAGGGTTAGTTGCTCTTGGAACTACATTACATGTAACCATTGCACCAGTTAAATCAGTCGTGGCTGTTACTCCTGGAAAAGCAATTGGGCCAGTAGGAGAAAACTCAAACGTAGCTTCCTTTACAATCCAGTCAAACACCTTATCGACGTTTATACAAATCGGTTCCTGCAATTGGGATGGCATATTATCGTGCATCCTTTTGACACCTCCATAATTTTTTTACCTTTCGTTTGTATCTTATGTTTTCTGACTAAAAGTGCATGGGCTAAAAAGTAATGCGTTCTGATTTTTATTAAAATACTTAAGTATCACTATGTACCGTTTTTGCTTACATCTCCTCTTCTTAAGGAGAAACTAAAATGTTTGAAAGGACCAGTATATTTGTAACAAAAAGTAAATATTTTTAATAAAATATTAGTGGACTGAAAGGGGTGAATTGCTATGGAAAATTCAAAATTGTACTCCACGCAAGACATTGAAAATTTGAAGCAAAGGATTGAAACGTATAGGGAAACGTTAACCTCATTAAAAATGGGGACTTCAATAGAAGATTACCTATTTATGAAAAAGGAATTTGATGCGATTAAAACACAAATCGCCCATTTAGAAGGGCTAACGGAAACATTAGACGATAAGCAAAATTCACAAATTAGGGGCTATGAGGGGCAGATAAGACTTCTTTCGACGCAAATCGAGTCTCTGAATCAAACGATTGAGGAAATGAACCAAGAAATACTAAGGGCTTTAAACAAATTACTTACGATTGAAAATACTGAAGCTCCAATCACTACACCTAAAACTGAAAACACATCTAAATTTATTGCTAACGGTTTACAAAGGGATCCGATCATTACACAGACAACAAGCCAATCGGCGATTGTATTTAAACAGCCCTCTTATAAAATGCTACAAAGTCTGGCAGGTAAAGCAAGAAATGCACAATTAGATGTAAATAACGGTATACCTCCTACTCACAATGGAAATCAAAGAAATACACCCGAAGATCGCCATTTTAATCAACAATATTTTCAATCCAAAAATACTCATCCAAGCCGAATATATAATGGTTTATATAAAAATACCACTACCGAATCCACCTTACATTTTAAAAACGCTACCAATGCACAGGAAATTCCAATTAGTGTTTATGAATCTAATACTTTACCGCATGCAGAAATCCATTATTCTACTGACCATGACTTTAAAGCGGAAGGTTCAGCTAATTATAGAGAATCCGAAGATATTAATAACACTGTCACTTTAGATGGAGTGAGCTCTGTAATAACAAATGAGCCTGTTATTCCTGTAGCTTCTGAAGTAATTAATGAACCTGCCTTCCCTGAAGCTTCTAAAGTTGTTAATGAACCTGTCATTCCTGTAGCTTCTGAAGTTGTTAATGAACCTGTCATTCCTGTAGCAGCTAATGCGGTTAATGAGCAAGGGGACGTAAATAAATCCCCTATTTTAAAAAGTGATGAATTTGAGATTTTTGAACCCACTTCAATTGAAGAGATCAACAAGCAAACCGAGCTAAAAGAAGAATTTCCTGAAGAAAGCCAAAAAAAGGAAAAAGGTTCTTTGTTTTTCAATTTCTTTCGAAAATGGAGCTAGCTTAACGTTGCGGTGTACAGTGTATAGTTACAGTGGAGATTTATACGATAAACCGTCCAATAAGTATGAATATACATATTGGACTTTTTTCTGTTCAATTAACAAATTAGCAGAAAGTCATATCATTAGAGAATACTTGCCATTGACAAAAACACCTCTAAAGAAGCCTCCATATTTTCACATATAAAAACTGCAATGTAGTTAATGGCCCTACCCCTATACTCTTAGTTGAATAGAATAATGAAGAAAGGGGGTGTAAAAATGTGTATGAATAATTCAATGTGCGGCTGCTCTAATAATCAAAACGAGTGTCATGCACTTGGTCCTTTCGAGGCTATAGACGCTGCATGTATTACTACTCCACCAGCAACAGGCTCCATTATCCCATTCGCATCAGGAAATGTGCCTGTTATTTTAACATCAGTTCTTGGTGGCGCGATCGGCACAGTAAGTTTGGTAGGATTCGGTACTTCTATTCCAGGGGTAACTCTTACTGGTACAAATATAGATTTAACAGCTGCTACAGGAACGGAAGCCTTTTCAGTTCCACGTGACGGTACTATTACATCTATTTCTGCATCTTTGTCTGCAACAGTTGCTGTAACCCTTACAGGAACAGCAACAGTCAGAGCACAAATTTACCGCGCGGTTGCGGGAAGTAATGTTTTCAGCCCTACAGATGCATTTGTTGATTTAGCTCCAGCTCTCTCAACAATAGCAGTAGGTACTATTACATTTGGTACTAGAAACGTTACACCAGTGCCAGTAGCTGCTGGTGATCGTTTATTAATGGTGTTCTCCATTACTTCGTCGGGGATTGTTGCTACTGTTACCGGTAACGCAAGTGCAGGTATTAATATTGTATAAAAGATTATGTTTGTAGGTTAGATTAAAGCTACCATATAATATCATTATCCGTGTAACATACGATATTTACTTGAAAACAATTTCAAAAATAGGCGATTTTCTTCTAGATCAGAAAATCGCCTATTTTTCTCTCTGGAAAAATTTTTTATTTAGCCAAAGCAATTTGAATATGAGCAAGATGATGCTTTCCATGCCATGCATATAAAGCTAAGGCTTTTTCAAGCGTCATCAACCCTGAATCAGGATGATTAAACGCTCGCTGTAATTGGTCTTCTGTTAAGCTTTTCAGCAAAAAAATCCAACGTTCATGTAAACCTTCAATTAATTGATATGAGGCTGCGACAGGCATTTCTGCATCCGGAAGTTTTGCCCATTCCTCCTCATTGTAAGGCTTAATCGTTGGAGCATCTTCTGTCAAAGCTAACTTAAAACGGATAAAGCTATTCATATGACTATCTGCAATATGGTGAACAAGCTGTGTAACCGTCCAGCCATTTTCTCGGTAGGATTTTTTTAATGCTTGCTCACTTACTCCTTTAAGTTCCTCTGCTAGTTGTTTCGGTAATAGACGAATATCCTCCATCCATTCCTGTACTTGCTGTGCTGTAACTACTTCAGGAAATTGAAATTGTCCAATTGGAAATCGTAAGTCGGTCATGTAGCTCTCCTCCATTTCTATTTTCTTACTTTTCATATTACCAATTTAATATTTTCCGTGCCACTATGTATAAAACCCTCATTTTGCTAGAATTGTAGCTTACAAAACAAAGGTCATTGCTTGAACCATTAACTTTTCTATTCATTAATATCATAGATCAACGTATCAAAATAGCTTCCATTCGTATAAAGTAAAATCGCCCATTCACCAGATTTCGGTATTTTTACACTTGAAGGTGTATGAGCATCTGCACCATTAACAGGCCCACCAAGCCCTATAGTCCAACCATCTACTAAGATAGGATGCACTGTTTTAGATTCTTTATGATACCCGACAATGGTTAACTTGCTATCTCGACCTTCTTCAATTCCCCAAAGATGCCACATCCATTTTTGAGTGCTTAAACTTGGCATATTGACCCCGATAACACCTGATTTATTCACATTACCGACAATACCTCTGTCTCCAAACTCTACTGCCTTTTTGTCCCAATCAATTGATGTAAAGTCACTTTCTTGTACAAAATCAGGTAAATCATCGGGCAGAGCGACTACTTTCTCGTTATTTGCGCAGCCTGCTAACAATAATATCACTGTAAGAAAAAGTATACATCGCCTCAAAACATCACTCCTAGTTCAGGGTATTTCCTATGAAACGATTCTTTCACACACTTTGTTACAGATTATTCAGAAAATCACCCCTCTATTAATCTCATTACAAATTTAACTAATGACTTTAACGGGTGAGTAATCGTTGACGCAGACTCCTTTTCGAATTGCTGTGCAGCATCAACCATCGAAAGCTGTGCAACTGAAATTCGTCGTCGTTGCTCCCTCGCTATATCATGAAAGGTTTGTATAATAGCGTTATTATACGCTTCCTTTTTCCCCTGCATAATTAGCTCAAACGTATTGTCGATAACCTTTGCTACAACATCTATCGACTTTCCATGCTGTTCGGCATATTGCTGAAGTCTGTTCATCGTACCTTCTACGGTTTCCGGATTTGTAAAAAGAATCGTTTGAGGCTGCTTTTCTTCACATATGGTTTCAAAATAGGGCTCATCTATTTTAATAATTGGAATAGAGAGTTCCAGCCGTTCTTCCTCTAACACTGCAATATAATTCGTGCACGTTATTAAGATGGCGTCCATATCACAACGTTCCATCCATTTAAGTTGCTCTTTAACCTCAAAAGCTAACCCGTCAGTCCCTTTTGAAACTTGCTGTATAAGACCTGGATCCACAAAATGAACTAGCTCTACATTCTCAATGTTTTGAAATGCATATTCTATATACTCAATATTTGAATGGTGTGCATGTAAGCAGCCAAGCCTTTTCCTCAAGAGCAGTCCCCCCTATTACGTAAGCTGTTTTTCCATGGTTGCGATAGCAAGAGAAATCCCATTACAGTTTTCTCCCTGTGTCAACACTCCTTTAGATTAAAAATACAATACATTGCATTTATAATCAAAAACAAACCACATCATCACAAGATAATGCAGTTTGTCCTATTAATTTTTATTTAAAAAACGAATTGCTCTACTCATAACCGTTGGAACAATTGAAGCATGATTTTCCTCCAACGCTTCATAAAAAGCAATATCCATAATTTTCTCTAAATCGCCGGCAATCTGTTTTGCATCATCCACCATAAAGGTTTCCAGTTCCCCCACCCCTATGAATAATTTTTCATAAGCAAATGGACGCTCTTTTATAAATGTTGGAGCATACTTTAATAGTTCATGCTCATTCCACCAAATAGAAGGGCTAATCGCAATATAACGTTGGAAGTTTGCTTGATGATGGAATAATTGCCAAAGTACAAAGTAACCCGCTAATGAATGGCCGAACAGTGCTTGTTGCTGTACATTTACAGGGAATTGCGCCTGAATGCTTGGCTTTAATTCCTCCTCTAAAAATCTACTAAAGTTCTCAGCTCCTCCATGTTTCTTATGGCCCTTCCCTTTAAATCTTGCAGGATACGTATACGTCTCAGCTTGTCCTGTAAAATCATAAAACCGTCGTTCGTGCATATCAGCTCCATGCCCAATGCCAACTACAATAGCTGGTAAAATACCTGTTTTCGATGCATTACGACTTTGCAGGCGGACTGCTTCCTTCACAAGGTGAAAATATGATGAACCGTCCAATACATATAAAACTGGAAAACCACCTTCTGGTACGTCTCCGCTCGGTACATAAATGTTTACTGTATACGTATAATCCGTAAAATTCGATGTTATTTGCTGCGATGTATAATCAGATGCTGCTGCAATTTTGTCTATCATCATTTGTCGGCCTCCTTCAAAACATCATAGCCATAGCATACGGGTGTTTTCGTAACAGGATCTTCCATAATACGTGCATTTATATTGAATACTTCTCGCATTACATCTGCACATAAAATTTCCTGAGGTGTTCCCGTTTTCATCACAACTCCCTGTCGCATCGCAATTAAATGATCGGAATATCGTGCAGCGTGATTAATGTCGTGCAATACCATAACAATCGTACAACTATGCTGCGCGTTCAGATTTTTAACAATTTCTAGTACCTCTAACTGATGCGCCATATCTAAATAAGTTGTCGGTTCGTCTAATAACAAAATATTGGTTTCTTGCGCTAAGGCCATTGCAAGCCATACACGCTGGCGCTGTCCCCCTGACAACTGTCCAAGCTCGCGATTGCGATAGTCATTTGTATTTGTAACAGTTAAGGCCCACTCAATCATTTCCTCGTCCTTCTTTGTTAAGCGATTCACATTATTTCGATGCGGATAACGACCATAAGCAATAAGCTCCTCAACCTTTAGCTGACCTGGTGCAATAGGCGTCTGAGATAAGATCGCTAGCTTTTTCGCAATTTCCTTTGTCGATAAATTTTGCATGTTTTGGTCCTGCAAATAAACCGTGCCCTGCTGCTTCTTTAATATACGACCAATTGTTTTTAATAATGTTGATTTTCCACATCCATTAGGTCCTATGATGGTCGTAATCTTCCCATCCTCTATCGTTAAATTTAAGCCTTCAAACACACGAACCTGCTCATAGCCAGAAGATAAATTTTCCATTCTAAATGCCGTTTGCACACCTATTTCCTCCTATGCTTTTGATTTCACTAGTAAATATAAGAAATACGGAATCCCAATAATCGAGACAACGATCCCAACCGCTAGCTCAGACGGTGCAAATACTGTTTTTCCTATAAAATCAGCTATAATAAGCAATCCTGCGCCAATCAATGCACTTACTGGCATGACATAACGATGTTGTATACCGACAAGCTGTTTTGCAATATGTGGTGCCATCAATCCGATAAACCCGATGCTACCTGATACTGATACACAAGCACTGACTAAGCCAACGCTTTCCAATAACAGCTTCTTTTTCTCTTTTTCTACCGCTATCCCTAAACTTGTAATACTATCCTCTTCCAGTTGAAAATAATCGAGCAAATACGCTTTCCGATGGACATAAAAGCCCAATAATATAAGCCAAGGTAGCATAGTCACAACAAAAATCCAGTTTGCATTATAAATAGAGCCTGCCATCCAAACTGCGGCAGATTCAAAATCTTGAGCACTCATTTTTAATGATAAAAACAGTGACAGTGCCCCAAAACCACTGTTTATAGCAATCCCGGTTAAAATAAGTCGCTGCATATCTAAATGACCATTTTTCTGGGCAAATGAAAAAATAAGTAGCGCAGCCAAAGCACCGCCTACAAACCCGAACATGGGCATCATTAAAATCGATAACCAGCTACTCATATCTGCAGATGTGAGACGTAATTGAAAGAAAAACATGAATATAACCACTGCTGCCCCAGCACCCGCATTAATCCCTAAAATACCTGGATCAGCTAAGCCATTTCGTGTTATGCCCTGTAGCACCACCCCTGCCATCCCTAGGCCAACACCAACAAGCGCTGCAATGACAATACGTGGTAAACGGAATTCAAAAATGACAAGATCAAATTTTGGATTTGGTTCAATACGTAACAATGTTTTGACAACATCTATCACCGACATATCAAAGACCCCATTTGTCATATGGAGATAGCTGGTACCCAAAATAAATAAAATGAGTATTGAAACAGTCATAACGAATACACGCGAGGTTTTTTTACGCACCTTTTTCACCTCCGTGTTTACGAACTAAATATAAGAAGAACGGGACACCAACTAATGCTGTTAATACGCCAATTGGAGTTTCATATGGGTAATTAACAAAACGACTAAGCACATCACAAAGTGCTAAGAAGAACGCACCGATTACAGCTGCACATGGAATGATAAAGCGGTAATCTACTCCAACAAGAAAACGCGTAATATGAGGAATGACTAACCCTACAAAGGCTATCTTCCCTACAAGTGCAACTGCCGTACCTGTTAAACAGACAACAGCTAGCATACTTATGATTCTCACCGCTTTTGTTTTTTGGCCAAGTCCAATAGCGATATCTTCGCCTAATGACGTGATCGTAATAGCTTTAGCTGAAGCGAATGCAAGGATTAAACCAATCAATCCAAATGGAATCGATAGCAAGAGCATATCTACATCCACCATATGTACCTTTGTGTTATACCAAGCACTTACTGTTTGTGATACTTGGAAATACATCGCAATGGCTGTGGCTATACTGCTTAAAAATGTACCAATGACTGTCCCAATAATGGCAAGTCGTACTGGTGATAAACCATTTCGAATTAAAGAGCCAAAACCAAATACAATACCTGCCCCTAATGCAGAACCGAGCATAGAGAGTAGGATCATTTGGTAATTTGGAAGCCCTGGGAAAAATACGATCGCTAACGTAATCACAAATGCAGAACCATCATTAACGCCCATTAATGAAGGAGACGCCAAATAATTTCGTGTTATACCCTGCATAACAGCGCCGGCTACTGCTAAAAATGCTCCCACTAGTAAAACTGCGGCGATTCTAGGAATTCGTCCTGTTCGCACAATTTGGTGGTCCACATTTGAAGGGTCGAATGCAGAAATCGCCTGCCACACCGTTATTGCGCTAATGTCTTTTGTACCGTACATTACGGAGACTAATGCCACAATCGCAATGAGGAATGGAGAAGCTGCTAATATTGAAAATGCCGCAATGTTTGTTTTTTTCAACTTCCACACCTTTTTCTTTATCAATTTCTCTCTCAATCTTATAAAAGGCTGGTAATAGCCTGGTGATGCCACCAAATCTACTACCAGCCTATCTATGCCGAGGCATAATTGATACTATTTAAGTAATTTTTCAGCTGCGACATCTAAGAATTTTACCTTAGACCATGCAGTACCACCTTGCGCTAAAGGATCAATCGCATTGACGAAAATTTGATTATTTTGTGATGCCTTCAAGCTTGCAAAAATCGGATTCTTTTGTAGCTCTTCCAGCGCTTTTGGTGCATCGGCATTTTCTGATACCTCGAACTGAAGGAAAATAGTATCAGGATTTACCTCTGCTAATGTTTCAAGAGATAGTTCAGCCTGAGCCTTTGTAGTTTTTAAAATTTCTGGTATTGGAGCTCCTAAATCTTCATATAGCACAGGATTTAAGTAAACTCCTGCAGGATAAATATACATTACGCCACCGCGTACTCGAATAACTAGAATCTCCTTGTCCGCTAGTTGCTCTTTAGATTTGGCTTGCGCATCAACAACCTTCGCTTCATAATCTGCAATGATTTTTTTAGCATCATCTTCTTTACCTGAAAGCTGTGCAAGTAATGTTAAGTTCTCTTTCCAATTTGTAGAGACATGTGAATACGGAATCATCGTTTGAATTTTATTTAGTTTTTCGGCAGTTTCCTCAGGGAACTTTGAGGTACCTAAAATAACATCTGGATCAAGACTTAGAATGGCCTCTGCATTCGGCTCCATTTTATTTCCTATAAGCTGAGCACCCTCTAATTCTGAAGCAAGATATGATGGAATTTTGCCACCTACTTCTAGTACACCAGCAGGCTTAATACCAAGCATCGCCGCATCTTCCATAGATTCTAAGCTTGCCGTTACAATGTTTTTCACATCTGCAGGAACTACATATTTTTCTCCCAAATATGTAATCGTTTGTGTTTTCGTTTGATCTGCTTGCGTTTCTGTTGCACTTGTTTCTGACGCATTATTTGTTGATGTAGTAGACTCTTCTGCCTTATCCGTCCCACACGCAGCCAAGGATAGCGCTAATAGAGCAGGTGCACACATTTTAAAATATTTATTCATAATATTCTCTCCTAACAAATCGCTACATACCGATAATGATAATCATTTTCAACTATAAGTCAATAGGAATTAGCGATTCAATTGATATTCATTATCATTTACGGATACTATCCTAACAAAGCGAAAAACAATTGTGAATGGATAATTTCATGAACAACATGGACTTTTGCCGATTTCCAACTTCTTTCAACAGATATTTTTGTACCGAAAGCGTAGCGGCAGGTACAGAAGTCTCCTACCTCTATAGGTTGTGAGATGAATGCGGGTCTAAGTTACATCTTGTTGGCCCAAAGCCTCTGGCAAATGTCACAAAAAAAGCTGCTTCTTTTTCAAGAAACAACTTGTTTATACGTATTTTGCTTCCTCAAGCATTTTTTTTCGATACGCTGTCGGGGACACTCCCGTACACTTTTTAAATACCCGACTAAAATAAAAACAATCTGCATAGCCTACACATTCTGCTATTTCCGCTACTGTAGCATCGTCATATTGCAGTAAATCCTTCGCCCGTCGTAAGCGATACTCCGTTAAGTAGGCGCTAGGGTTCATACCCGTATGCTGTTCAAACAAATAGGCAAACCTACGACGCTCCACGCCAAATTCCTCAGCAATTTTTGAAACAGAAAGTTGTGTAGCATAGTTCTCATGTATGTATTGTAAAGCTTGCTCCATCTGGTCGCTTGCTTTATCGAGAACCTTCACTTTTGCCGACACAAGAATAGCTTCCAAAAGATTCATAAACAGAGTCTTTGCTTTGAAAATGGACATATTACCTGGCAGTGAATAGCTTTCTATTAATTGCTGTACATAGTCAATAATTTTAGTATGATAGCCCGTATGAATTAAAAAGTGCTGAGCTGCTAATGGATATAAAGATACTTCTTTCTGAGGAATATTATAATGTACAACCGCATACTCCCATACTTTATCGCCAGAAACTTTAATTTCAATTGGCATTTGTGGCCCTGCGTGTACGACCATACCTGGCTCCATTACATAAGGGATACCATTAAAACTAAATATGGCACTACCAGCAAGTGGCACAACTAACCCGCACTTCCCAGGAGCTGTTGTACGTCCTGTATCTACTTGACCTGGCTCCATTTTATTTGTAAAAACATCTGTAAAACTTACAGACGCATGTGCATAGTAATCAATTAAATGCTTGATATCCACTTTATAGCTCCTACATTCTTTAAAACTTTTTGGATTTGTGAAAAGTGAAGCAAATCATGATCTACTAAACTAGCAAAATACCCGTAAAGCGTTAATTCAGATGTACCTATTTTAAAAGACTTTTGCCATTGCTGATCATCTATTGGATAAAGTGCGTTCATTAGCTGATGTCTCTGATTTATAAAATTGGCTATCGTTTCTTCTTTACTTTGTACACAGCTGTTATATGACGCGCTTGCATTCATTTCTTCTACAGCTGGCCCTTTTGGTAGACTTTCCTCTGTAAAAAGAAACGGAAGACGTTGTTTTAACACGAATTCATCCCATGGCGTAAGATGTCCAATCACCTCTGCAACCGTCCATTTGCCAGCTTCAATAGGCGTACGCCATTGTTCTTCCGTAACATTTGCTAAACTTTCCACAAATGCTATAGATTTTTCATAATGTAAGATTATTTGATTTTTATCGTGACACAAATTCTTCAGCCCCTTCACTTCTTTTTAGTAGACAACCTGTAGCTTCAGCCAAATTGATTTCCACTGCTTGCTTTGAATCCTCTTCTCATAAACCTCATGCATTTGTGAACCTTTTTGAAAATATGATGTAGGAGCGACAATCCCAGAAATTAAGTGCTCGATCCCATGAGGTGCAGCAATCTCAAGTTTTCCATTAGCAAGCCTCACACCGATAGCTGTCGGTATTTCTGGAAAATGTGCAATGCCATCAATCGATGACCGATAAGGTTTACTGTTATTTACTACATGCATCCTTGCTTGATTTTTCACAGACCAAGGCTCATCCGGTAAATATTTCTTCAGTTCTTGTTCATACTGCTTCTCATATTTTTCTAAAGAGTTTACTTTATCAAAATATATCACATCAATATCAGCTAATGGTGTTCTGTATTTTTTTCATGCAGAACATCCCACACCTTAGACCGAACAAATCCAGCACATACCGATGAATCCGGTAATTGTAGCTTTTCTTTTGTTTTTATCAGTTTCATTTACCTCTGATTTTGTCATACCAATGTTTGCGCTGTTTTTTTATGAATGATTCATAAGCCATGCTCTTATTTTTTCAGCGACATCCTTAGGTGCTTCACGAAAAATATCATGACCTGCATCAGCGATTGGTTCAATATCAAGGTTTTTCATTCTCGATTGCAAAGTTTGAATACTCTTCCTTCTAGTAGATTCTAATTCAACTGGTTTCGTTGCACGTATTAACAAAGCTGAGCAATACACCTGCTCTACGAAATCTGTCACTGGTTCCGCATAAATACCTTTTATGATGGATTGCCCTGTAAAAGTAGATATCGTTAGTCTAATTTCCCCATCCTGTTCCTTAACTTGAGCCCTTGATGCTTCTTCAAGCTCTTCCGACCATCGAAAAAGCTCTTCTTTTTCCGATTCAAAAAATACGTCCCAAGATGGAAATCTCACTTCATTACAAAATTTCTCTATACCTTGTAATTCGTTTTCTAATGTCATACCTAAATCTTGCGATGACAAATAACCGCCATCTAACAAGATAATACCCTTTATCTGTTCAGGATATTTAGCAGCATAATGCAATGCTAAATCAGCTCCAAAAGAATGGCCAATTAAAAAATGCGATTTACTACCTAACTGCTGATTTATTATTTTTTCTATACCTACAATCAAATTGGAAGGAAAATAAGCATTCTCTTCTTCCAAAGCTTTTGCATAGCCGTGTCCAGGTAAATCAAAGGCGACGATATGATACTCCAGTAAATGTTTCGCTAGTTCCCCAAATGCTAAGCCCGTACTCCCTAGCCCATGTAAAAAGATTAACGTTGGATTTTGTGTGTTACCCCATTGATATATATTTTGCTTCATTTCTACCATCCCCCCTTGTTAAATAATTACTTCCATTAATTACAATAATAACTATTTTTAGTTCTATTTCAAAGGGGCTAAGGGGATAAAAATAAGCATGGCAAACTAGGTGAGGTTAGAGCTTTAAGGGGCCTGTATTTCGAGTAGTATTTATAGCAGAAGAGAGAAAATTTGCCGTATATTATACAGATTATATTTATAAATCTAATTTATACAAAACGAAAAATAATATATTAGAATTATATTTTATTTACCAGTACCCTTTAACTAATAACGTTAAAGGAGACGCGTATGAAAAAATCTTTTATTTTGATTGTGTCCTTTGCCATTGTAATTGGACTTTTTTATACAAAGCTTTCAATGACGCTTGTTGGTATCGGAATTATTGCCGCTTTTATCGGTACCCTTGCTGGGGGTGGTGGGCTTATTACGATCCCTGCTATGATGCTTGTTGGCATACCTATTCAAACAA
Organism: Lysinibacillus sp. RS11; assembly: GCF_042019215.1. Taxonomy (NCBI): domain Bacteria; kingdom Bacillati; phylum Bacillota; class Bacilli; order Caryophanales; family Bacillaceae; genus Lysinibacillus; species Lysinibacillus sp. RS11. The sequence continues at coordinate 4,547,708 of NZ_CP168124.1, forward strand.
GCATTGCTACGAATAAATTTTCATCAGGCATTGCAGCGTTGTCGAGTATCTTTTATCTTCTTTATCATCAGGAACTTCGTCTAACATTTATTATAAAATACGTTGCAGTAGCCATTGCAGGAGGTATTTTCGGAGCACTTCTAACTGTATCTATGTCAGAAAAGACCATGAATATTATTGTTTGTATTTTACTTATTTTCGCCCTATTTGTAACGTTGAAAAATAAAGAATGGACTGTTACTTCGGAAGAAAATGACACGAAGCACACCAATAGATTATGGCAGCCATTTTTAATTGCGGTTTATGATGGAGGCTTTGGACCTGGCTCTTCAACCTTCAGCATACTACATTATTTACGCTACCATTACTCCTACATAAAGGCAGTACAGCTCACACGTGTGCTTATATTCGGGAGCTGTACTGGAGCATTTTTAGTATTTTACCAAACCGGCTTTATTCAATGGCACTATGCGATTGCGATGGCTGTAGGGTCTATTATCGGCTCTCAACTCGGACTTTTAGTTCTACCGAAAATTCCGATAAAAGCAGCTAAAATACTACTAATCGTTATTATTTCATTACTACTTATTCAAGTAGCCATAAAAATAATTTAACTACTCAAATGCTCATGAATTAACTTCCATTCATTATTTAAGAGAGTAAAAATATTCGTTGCTCTACCGCTACCTGATACAAATTTTCCGTTATGATAGCCTTCATAATGGTATGTATAAATACAGGTAGCAGATTTTTCATCCACCGTAAGCCATTGAACATCAGTAGCAGAATAAACTTCTTCCTTTATCAAATTCCATGCATTATTAAAATAAGCTCCTATTTCTTCTAAGGTTGTGCATGATTTATCGCTAAACCAATACACTGCTTGAGGATGCAAAATTCCCTTTACGTTATTAAAATCATGGGAATTTGTCGCTGTAATATAACGCTCTAAAGCTTTTTGATACATCAAGAAACCCTCCTTTCCCAACAATATTAGCTGAAATCCCATTATATAGGAATATCATTATGGCTAATTACGAGAAGTACATGCTAGTAGTATTGCTTGTTTAATAATTTTCACTTCTAGTTAACATAGCTGGATTAATGATATCTGCTACAGCCAAATATAGATTCTCCGGATATTCAGCAAGACGATGGCATAAGTATAAATACCAATCAGTTCCATACGTAAGATAAATCTTACAGCGGTACCCCTTCTCTTTTAATTGACGTATCAAATCAGGCTGGATACCATAAAGCATTTCTATCTCAACATTTGGCTGATTAAAATATTGTCTTTGTTCCATTTCTTGAATCAATACTTCATCATGCGTAGCTATCGAGATAGAATGCTTGGCATCAATCAACTGCTCTACATAATGAAGATAACGTTCATTCAGTGCTTCTGATCTCTTCATAGCAAGGTCGATCGGCTCCTGGAAAGCACCTTTAACAAGCCTTATTTTCCCTGGATATTGAATAAGCTGCTGTATATCCTCCTCTGTACGATAAAGATGAACTTGTAATGTAATCCCGACATTGGAATATTGGCTTGCTATTTTTTTATAAATATCGAGGATATCGCTCGTCTTTGATGACTCCTCCATACTAATCATTAATGTAATTCTGAACTGATATGCTTTTTTAGCTAGCTCGATTAAGTGTTTATATGCTAGTTCTGCATTAACAGAAAGTCCAATATGCGACAAATCTAATGACACTGTTTGTCTTATCTCCAATGCACCCATACCCTCAATAAGCTGCAAATATTCATCTTTAGCCTTTTGACATTCCACCAAAGCAGTTGTATTCTCCCCTATAAACTCTAGGGATATTTGATAATCCTTGGAGATGAATTCTCGAGCAATTGGAATAGCATCCTTTCTCCCTTTACCGGTAACATACCGTTTCGCTGCCTTCCATAATAACGGATAGAGTTCTGTTGACTGTTGAACGTCCTGTTTCATTTGAGCATTTCTTGCTGCAGATTTTAATGCTTGAATCACTATTTCTTCTGTCTTTTTCATTTTTATTCCTCCTCTTTTCTATTTCCCAGTACTTTAACATGATAAAATTGGTAGGAGTAGAACCACTTTATAGAATTTTTTAAGGTACCAATTTTAAGTAGGAGGAGAGAAAGTTGTTATGGATACCAATCGATCGTTCTTCAGATATACCTCTAAACCGGCAAGTTTATCAGCAAATTCGGGAAAAAATATTAAATGGCCATCTTCAAGCAGGTGAAAGGCTAGCATCAACACGTGAGCTCTCTTTCGAGCTGAAGGTTTCAAGAAATGTCATACTGGAAGCTTACGATCAATTGTTAGCAGAGGGATTTTTAATTGCACGAAGTGGTTCAGGTACATTTGTTGCAGAGGGAGCCTTTTTAACACAGCATGAGGCACCATTTTTATTTGAAGTCGATGAAAAAAAGCTGAAAAATCATATTATTAATTTCCGTTCAGGTATTCCAGCATTGGACTTATTCCCCCGTAAAACATGGGCCAAGCTATCACATCAACTGTGGAATGATATTGAATCAACTAATTTTGGATATGATTTTCCAGAGGGTCGTTTAGAATTAAGACAAACGTTAGCACACTACTTATTAAGAACTAGAGGTGTTCACTGTCATCCAGAACAAATTGTCATTACATCCGGCGCTACACAAGCATTGACACTTGTTTCTCGATTGCTTTTATCACCTAATGATATAGCCATTATAGAAGATCCTATTACGAATGATATTCAAACGATTTTTAAATCTTCAGGTGCCTCTCTTTATCCAATACCTGTAGATGAATATGGGATGAAGACAGCCTTAATACCAGAAAATTTGCATCCTAAATTTGTCTTCCTAACTCCATCACATCAATTCCCACTAGGGGGTACGTTACCAATACAGCGCAGAATTCAATTAATCAATTTCGCCAGAAGGAATAATTGTTTTTTAGTTGAGGATGATTATGATAGTGAGTTTCGCTATGAAGGTCCACCTGTCAGCTCTTTACAAGGTTTAGATCTAGAACGTGTACTCTATATAGGCTCTTTTAGCAAGATTCTCTCTCCAGCATTAAGAATAGGTTACATCGTTCTCCCAACTCATTTAATCGAGAAATGTCGGCAGCTGAAATGGCTTACTGATTTACACACACCATCATTAGATCAGCTTATTCTTGCTCATTTTATTAAAGAAGGCTATTTAGAAAGACATATTGCAAAGATGAAGAAGTTTTATAAAAACCAGCGAGATTTTCTTATCCAATGTTTGCAAACAACCTTTTCAAATAAAGTGAAGATTTTAGGTTACTCTACTGGTATGCATTTAATTGCTGAATTAGAGGATATTCATTTTTCTAAAGAGCTATTGTTTAAAATCGAGCAACTTGGTGTAAGGGTATACCCTGTAGAGGATCATTCGATAGAGAAAGGGAAAAATACTAATCGGATTATTTTAGGGTATGGACATTTAAAGAAGAATGAAATAGAAGAAGGCGTGACAAGACTATTTCAAGCAGTCTATGACGAGGTAAAGTAAAAAAGGGGGATATCAAATGCTCGCTACTATTCAGAAACAACAAAATAACTATGTCGTAAAATTCAACCGTCCGCTGTCCCATTCAGTTGATGCTGTTTGGGCTGTATTAACGAAGAATGGCAAGCTTCAAAAATGGATGAACAATTTAGAAATTATTGATCTTCGAAAAAACGGTAAAATCCATTTTAATATGAATGATGGAACGGATGCTTATATGGAAATAGCAATTACAGACTATGTTGAGAAGGAAGTGCTCGAATTTGAATGGGGCAAAGATACAGTCAGATTTGAACTCTCCCCCACTAGCAGCGGTTCCATATTAGTATTACTTGAACCGATTGGTGAGCTAACTGAGCATACACCAAAAGATTTAGCTGGCTGGCATATATGCTTAGACCTGCTTTCAGACTTATTAAATGGAACTGTACATGAAGAATTTCCAATGGAAGAATGGCAAAAATGGTTTGCAGAATATAAGCAACTTGTGGATGACGTAGAAATGATTTAAGCCATCATAAATAAAACTCCTAGGGTGTAAAGTGCCCTAGGAGTTTTTATGTTAAAAAACAAAATGGTCAAGGAAATCTTTGTGAATGTTGCGGCGATTTAAATGAGGTTGCTTTCGTTCCATGCTACTCGCTTTCAGACAGATAATAACATTGTCGCTGCCGCTACGTTTGCACTTCGCTTTCGCATTTTATCACTATAAATTAGAGTGACATGCGAGAAGATACACACCATGTGAAGTGGTTGATTGGAGTGGAGACTGGGCGACTCCTTGGGGATCAGCGTCACAGATTAGACCCTGGAGCGTAGCGAAGCGGCTCATCGGACGCCCCCAGGAAGCTCTGCTCTGCGCGAAAGCGAAGCGTCAGCGGCAAATGTTTTATCTGTGCGAAAGCGAAGCGACAGCAACAAATGTTTTATCTGCGCGAAAGCGAAGCGTCAGCGGCAAAGCGCCCAGTCGGAACGGAAATCAACCCCTCGTTTTGCCGAAGAGTCGTACTTTATTAATATGGCACCTTACAATATTATTTAATGGTAAAAAGCTGTAGCCATTTCAAGTGCTTTTAGCGGATCCTTGATTGAATCAAGCGTATAGACAAGCTTGTCGTCCTGCCACACGATTAAATTTCCTGATTCATTTACATCTAAATGTGCAGATCCGTGTTGCTTTGGAATAGGAAGCATATGCGATTCTAAAAATTGTACCGCCTGCTTAGCAAGCTTTACACCGGCTTCCGGATTGTCTGTTCTTGTTTGAGTCGCTATTGCCCATCTTCCCTCATTCCAACCAGTCCATAAAGAGCCTGCCCCTGCATCCTGATAGCCTTTAATATTGGAACCAAGATCAACTTCTTGACCGCCACTTTGGCTAAAGTTCTCAAAAGAAATTTGCTTACTTGCTTCGTCTGCACTTTCATATTGCTTCACTAAGAGACGAGCAATAACGGTCGCTCTATCTGGTTGTTTTAGTTTAATATCGTTGATTGGCAAATACTCTTTGCTTTCAAAAAATACTATTTCAACTTCGTTAGCTTCTGCCTTCGTTGTTGCCGTTAAAAATGTACCTTCTGTGATTGGTAGCCCTTTGGGTAAAGTTATAGGTAAATCCGTTTTAAGCTGGTCCTTAACATTTTTTAATGCCCCAGCCTGTGTAATCGATGCTACTGTGTTTTCCTTATTCGGTTTAGAAGATTCCTGTTGATTTTCCTGCGATTGCTGCTCTTCTTGCGGCTTGTTTGGCACGTTAGGTTTTTCTTCTTTATCAGAGCATGCAGTGATTATACTGAAACTTAAAAGCATGAAGGCAAAAAGTACTTTTTTCATGGCGTTGGCCCCCTTTATTAAGAGTGATCGAGTTGACCTTAGAAGTAATCTGGTATGCCCCGAAGAACTGATCGGGTTCGATCCGAAACTGATCAGGTCCCCCGGGTTCATCTCAGAACTAATCGTGTAAGGTCACTTCTTTCTTCCCTACCTAAAAACTATTGTAGTTACTTAAGTTCATTAATCTGCTTCGTCAGTTCGTTAAACTTTTGATCAAGCATAGCGTAATCCTTATCCTTTGCCGTAAGAAAACTAAGCTTGCCGAGTATTTCTTGTCTTTCATTTTCAAGTTTTAAACGAAGAGCGGCTTTATCATCGGCTTGAGAAGGAGCACTGTTTCTCCATTTTTTCTCAATACGTTTATTTTGAACTTCCCACACACTATCAGTTACCTTCTCAAGAAGATATCTATCATGTGAGACAACAAGTAATGTTCCCTTATATTGCGCAAGTGTTTTCTCTAACTGCTCACGAGAAGGTAAATCAAGGTGATTCGTCGGTTCATCTAAAATAAGCACATTTTTATCCTCTAAAATATATGCCATTAGTTTACACTTTACACGCTCTCCCATACTCATTTTGCCTATTGGAGCAGTCCAATGTGCTGGTGTAAAACCTAAATGCTTCATTAAATTTCGGACTTTCCCTTGCTCCTCAAAGGTTTCTTTATAAAAGTATTGCTCCGGTGTCTGATCCAGTGGTAAATCAAATACTTCCTGTGTTAAATAGCCGATGTTTGCTGCAGGAGATAGCCAAATTTCCCCTTCAGCCTCTACCTGCCCTAAGAGTATCTTTAATAATGTTGTTTTGCCACTACCATTTGTCCCAATAATAGCAATTTTCTCACCAAACTTTGCAATTAAATTTACATCCTTCAATAAAACTCGTTGCTCAAAGCACTTCGTTAAACTCTTTGTCTCTAAAAAACGCTTGCCCACTCGTTGATTTGTGTCTAAAGAAAAACGAATCTCTTCTTCAGGTTCTACAGCTTCAATTTTAACCTTCGCAAGCTCCTTCTCTAATCGTTTTTTCTTAGATTTAACTTGCGAGTCCATACGCTTTGCTTTTACACGATAGAATTCCTTAAAGCCCTCCTGCTTTGTAGACTGCGCATGTGCCTTCTGTGACCAGGATGTTAACTCTTTCATCTGTGCCTCTATACGTTCAATATTTTTTTGCTGTTTATCATAGGCACGTTGTTGTGTTAGTCTTTGGTGTTCTCTAGCGGCTATATAGCTACTATAATTGCCACTATGCTCCATGAGCTTCCCTTCTTCTAGCGACCAAATTTTAGTCGCAATCTCGTCTAAAAAATAGCGATCATGGGAGACAACAATGATGGTACCATCGTAATTTTTTACTTGCTCAATTAACAGTGTAGTACTTCGCTCGTCTAAATGATTCGTTGGCTCATCTAGTAAAAGTAATTGAGCATTTTGTGCAAAACCATCAGCAAGACGCATTTTTAGCTTCTCTCCACCACTTAATGCTGAAAATAACACATCTGGAACCTGCCATTTAGCAAGCAAATCAGCCTCGTTTGCAGTTACCTCCAGCGTATCAAAATGCGCACTCTCCTGTTCTACATAAGCAATTTTAGCAGACTGCAACCAACGTAACTGTCCCGAAGTCGGCACTATCGAGCCTGCAATCAACTGCAATAATGTGGATTTGCCCGCCCCATTTCTACCAATAATGCCGATGACCTCGCCCATCTTCACCGTTGCTGTTATATGCTCAAAAATCTTTGCATCCTGTATTTCATAACGTACATCTTGTAATTTTAAAAGTTCCTTCATAACATCCATCCTTTTCCGTTCGAAGGGACAAAAAAATCCCTCCAAGTATTTTGGAAGGATTAGTCTTAAAAATTATCATACACAAAAAAGCTTATGAACAAAGCTTTGTTTGTGTTCCATTACTAAGTAAGCCACTTCTCCTATCTGCTTCTAAATAAAGAGGTTCAGATGGAAAATGAAGCACTTGTAAGTATCGTACAACCTCGTATCGACAAAGCTTCGTCGATACGAGATGCGCGTTTTGGAAAATGGGCAGACTAATCCTATTTTTGATTGAAATATAATATTCCATACGCAAAAAATAAGATTAGTTAATCATTAGCCACCCATCGTCCCTTCATCAGTAATTACAATAATTGTAACATCATTGTCTCTAAAACAACAACGGTAAAGTTGTAAAATAATTCTTCACAAGTAACATCATACTAATCAGAGAATTCTTATTGGTTCATAGTGTCCTACTCTTCATTACCATCTCGAGCAATCATACGAGCGAATCTCTCTTCTTGCAATGGTTTGGAAGCGCCAACCCCTTCTGCTACTCCATCGGAACCCAGCAATAGACTCTCTCCCTACAGCAGTTAGGAAGAACCAAAAGCTTGATCCATTAAACATCCATATATACGTATTTCTAAATAAGCATGATTGAATACCACTTGTACCTATTCCCCACGGTGGAGTCGATGGCACAAAACTAGGTGGTGGGCCAAGAGGCATTTGACCTGCTGGTGGTGGTCCAAATCCAGGTGGTCCAAAATTAGGCGGGCCAAATGATGGTGGTGGGCCAAATCCAGGTGGGCCAAATCCAGGCGGGCCAAATGATGGTTCGAAATTAGGTTCATTCCCGCTTGGAGGTCTGAAATCCTCTCCATATGGATTGTTATACATTAAAAACTCCCCCTTCTACATATTTCAATATATGTAAAAAGGCGAATAACCGTTGAGCAATTGCCTATCTTCAGGGGAGCTTTGTAGACTACACTCAACCAATTATTCCATTGGCTAATATTGTATAATGGGAGAGTATTTCCAAGAAAAGGAGCACTCATGCGTAAATTACTTTTCAACATTACTACTATAATTGTGTTACTAAGCATTTGGTTACTAATTTCTTCGAAGCAAGCCACTGAATCTACAACAAGGATCCAAGCGAAGCTAGCTAACGTAAAGGATTACAAATATTATTTAGATCAAGGAAACGATAAGATTGGCAAGGAAATGGCTAACTTGGATTTGGTCATTGTGGAGCCAATCGAAATGCAGCAGAAGTATATCGACCTTGCTCAAAAAAATGGAGCACTAATATACGGCTATATAAACGCTATGGAAGCAGACAAATGGAATTCAGCGCTTTATAGTCAATTAAATGAAGCAGATTTTTATAAAGATGCGCATGGAGAAAAGATGTATTTCGCTGAGTGGGATTCGTATTTAATGGATATGACCTCTCAACACTATCAAAAGCTTTTACTAGAAGAAATTCAGAAGCAAATTGTTCAAAAAGGGTTAGATGGTGTGTTTTTAGACACTGTGGGCAACATTAATTCTTATTTACCTGAAAAAGAGCAGGAAGCACAAAATGAAGCAATGTTATCCTTCATCAAAAAAATAAAACAGCAATATAACGGCTTGTCTGTTGCGCAAAATTGGGGCTTTCAAACATTAGCTGACTATACAGCGCCATATATCGACTTTATAATGTGGGAAAACTTCTCGTATGATGTAGTTGGAGAAGATGACTGGGCATTGGATGGGATGAAGCAATTAGTTCACATACGAGATAAATTCGGTACTCAGGTGATGGCGATTGGATTTGAGGATGAAGAAAAAAGTCGTGCTTTAGCAGAGAAATATCAATTTAAATTTTTCTATAGCCCCGCTGGATCTCACTACAATACTTGGCAGTAACGTCCTTTAATAGCATTATAATACCCTCTGCAACACTCATCAGAGGGTATTTTTTAGAAGTGAAATTATATCACTAGCGTCGCATTAAAATAATTCAACGTATTTTAAAAAACTTCAACGTATTTTAAAAAACTGAATTTTCTGCAATATTATCCGTGCACAAAAAAAGCCTTTATAATGGTTGGGTGGTAGTAAACCATCCAAATCCAAAATAAAGGACATAAGCATGGATAAGTTTACACGAAAAACTTCATTTGAACAATGGTTTTCACCTATTTCTTCTACACAAATGGAGAAATTAGTTGAAATTCATCAATTAAATTACTATACAAAGAAGCTTCACATCGCTTCATTCTTGAAATTATTACTGTTTGCGCAACTGAATGAAACCGAAAGTCTACGTGCCATTAGTGACACGTTGTTATCAGACGACTTACAAAAAGCAACGTATTTAGAGTCCATCAGCTTTTCGCAGTTAGGTCGGCGATTAAACCAAGTGCCAACTGAGTTTTTCCAACAAATTTTTCTAGACTTAATCGGGCAAATTCATGAGAAAACGCATTTTGAGCAGCGCCGAAAAACCACAACACCACTAAAAATCATTGATTCTAGCACATTGCCATTGAACTTAAACAACCATAGATGGGCTGAATTCCGTAAAACAAAATCAGGTGTGAAGTTACATTTGCGCCTTGTTTACCTAGAAAAAGGTTGTTCGTACCCTGATAAAGCGGTGCTGACGAATGCGAAAGAACATGATCGTGGTCAGCTTGAAATTCTCGTTGATGACAAGGAGTGCATGTACGTGTTTGACCGAGGCTACTTAGATTATGAGCGCTTTGACCGCATGACAGATGACGGACTTTTCTTTGTCTCACGCTTGCGAAAAAACGCCGTAACACGTGTGATTGAATCATTTAAAGTACCTGAACAGTCATCGGTGTTATCGGATGAAATGATTCTGATTGGCAACACGCAAAATCGTGCTGAAAATGTATTTCGCCGTATCGAAGTACTAGATCCAAACGGTAAAGAGCTACATCTGATTACGAATCGTTTTGATTTAAGCGCAGATGAAGTCGCTGAACTGTATAAGTCACGCTGGGCAATCGAACTGTTTTTCAAGTGGATGAAACAGCATCTGAACATTAAAAAGTTCTACGGGCAAAGCGAGCAAGCTGTGCATAATCAGGTGTACATTGCGATGATCGTTTACTGCTTAAACGTGCTAGCACAGCTTTACACAAACAGTTCACTGACGTACTTACAAATTAGTAGGTACTTAAAAGCAACACTATGGAAGCCCGCACGTATTTGGCTTCGGGAAATCGAAGGAACTACGGTACCATAAGGATTTAGAACTGTCAGTTGCCCCAGTCAAAGGTTATAGTAAAAAAATGGATGTTTACTATCTCTATTTAAGTATCTTTCATTTTCTTTAAAAACGGAAGGAATAGAAAACAGAAAATTCAATTAAAATTCATGCGACATTAGTGAAATTATATAGATAAATAAGATTGCATCACTCGCCAATCCTCAAGCTTTTCCTCAAAAGATTTAATATTTTTACCTGGTATCGGACTAGTTGAGGGCATTTTTTGATAGGCCCGACCAACTAAAACCTCAAAGCCAATATGTTTTTTAAAAACTTCGAATGCCTTTCCACCATTAAAAAGCACCAACTCAATATTTGGATACTGTTCAAAAAGCATTTTAAAATCATTCGGTTTTTCATTACGAATAGCTGCATCTAAGCTTCCTTTACGCTCACACGATTCTATCGTATCCCAGAGACCGATATGATTGCTCTTTAACAATTTTAATCTTCGTTCATAGTCATCTGGTATATTTACCTCTAATATTTCCCCTACAATCGGCCAAAAGTGATTGCGTGGATTGCCATAATACTGCTGTTTCTCTAATGATTGCTTTCCTGGCATTGAACCGACAATTAGCACCTTTGTTGACGAATCAATAACTGGTCGTAAGACATTTTTTAGTTCATTTGACACTACAATCACTCCTCCCCTTTATTGTAGCGGAAAATTAGAGCCGACAAGTATTTCCTTCGAACTTTTCACATGAAGTTTATTTGATGAAAAATTTTTTATATAAGACCTTACGATTTCATAACCAATACAGTACCCTATCCATTTAGGAAGCTTTCCACCATATAAAAATTCAATATGATTGTCTAATCCTTGAATATTAATTTTAGGCAAAAAACGCTTCTTCCATATCTTCAACATTTTATCCAAAGAGTAGTAACTCAACCAAGGGGCTAACCATTTATCTCCGTAAATTTCTTCAACTGCACATTCTGCTAATCCTTCTAAAATTAAAGAATCCAACAAGGACACTTCGTCTAGCGTCTTATTTAAAAATTGTAAACGACAAACATGATTGTACTCATGTGCAAATAACGCTTTAAGTTCCTCTTTTTCAAGCTCTCCTATAAATAAAAACAAAGCATTTGGATAGGCGACACCATTTTTATTTGTCATTGTTTGTTCCTGTGTTATCGGAAAAATATAGATTGGTATATTTGGACCGCTCCATCTCTTTTTTAAATAAATAAATTCCTTTTGGACAACTTCCCACACATTTTGTTCCTTTAACTTTTTTATATCTATTTTTTCATGTGGCTGAAAAAGACCCTGTTGCTGTAGTTCAAATTGTAGTTCTTCCGGATATCCACCATTAAAAATTTCAACTAAACGACTACAAAGAATGTAACACTGTATTTCATTAAAATTCCTACTGTGATTTTGCCTTTGATTCTCTATTAATTCATTAAGCCACTCATCGGTAGGTATTACTGACATCCCCTCACCTCCTGCTATAGCTTATGTCTCAAATAGACAATCGGCTAGTGAGGAATGTATGAAACAGCATATATTAACTTGTAAGGAAGTCGAAAGGAGGGATATTTTATGAATCCAGCTGATACTTATAATCTTTGCTGTAAATATCATGGTAAACGTGTAAGAATTACAGATACATCTGGCAGAGTACATGTTGGAGAGATAACGATGGTGGATAGAAAACATGTGTGGATTCTACCTGATAGACGATATGGAGGATATGGTTTAGGTTTTTTTGGTCGTCGGAATTTTAGAAGACCAGGTTTTGGCGTTGGGATTGTACTCGGAACTATTATCGGAATTGCACTCGCGCCTCTATTATTTTTCTAAAATGAAATGTCCAATGCTCAATATCCGCTGCGATATGGCAGACTCATTTTTTTATTTGAGGAAAAAATAAGCCATTTCAATGGTTGAGATGGCTTATTTCCCCTTACTGTACTTGCTCTTGTTGTTGTTTGCGTTCAATCAACTCGGATATTGTGACAAATGTATAACCTTGTTTTTTAAGTTCTGGTATTATTTCTTCCAGTGCCTTAATGGTTTGCGTGCGATCGCCGCCTCCATCATGGAATAAAACAACATCTCCAGGCTTTGATCCCTTCAATACCTTTTGTGTAATTTTTTTCACACCTGGTTGTTTCCAATCTTGAGTATCCTGATGCCAAGACCACATAACTACTTTGTATCCATCCTTTACAGCAGCATTTATCATTTGATCGTTATAATTACCACCTACAGGACGGAATAAAACTGGGGAAAATCCAGTAATACTATTAATGATTCCCTTTGTCTGACGCAGTTCCTTCTGCAATTCAGCTACGGAAACATTAAACGGATGTGAATACGTATGATTGGCCAACTCATGACCTTCAGAATAAGACCTTAAAACTAGCTCTGGATATTTTTCTGCATTTTTTCCAAGAATAAAAAAGGTAGCCTTTGCATCATACTTTGCCAATACATCTAAAATTGCTGCCGTATATTTGGGATGAGGTCCATCGTCAAAGGTTAGAGCAATTATTTTGTCTTCTGTTTTAATATCCCACACAACTTCCCCTGTCTCCTCATAATAAGGTCGACCTTTATCCGCATAGATGGTCAGCTCTGTAAAAAATACCGATATGATTAAAAAACAAAGGGTTAAACTTAATACATATTTACGTGTCATAGCATCACCTCCCAAGTTCAAATTCACATAACTCCGTCAACTTACTATTTACGATTTACAATGAATTATACTCGTAAAGGATTGGCGGTTTTCATACCTTGTCACCGAAAAATTGCTGTTAAATTTTGAACGAATTGTGAAAACACTCACAAACCACTTTATTTTTTTACTAATTGATGTAAAATAAAAAACACAAACTGATATATAACAACTATAAGTTTAATTAATTTTTCTGCCGATTGTTATAGTACAAAAAAACAATAAAGGGGATCTCATTATGTGGATTATTACAGTTTTTGAACAAAATACTTATCGTATGTTCGAGTACGACACTAAAAACGAGGCAACAATTGCATTAAAAAAATTCAAGCATACAGCAATGCTTTCTTATACGAAATAAATAAAAAGAATCAACTCATTCTTACAAAAGGGAAATCGAGTTGGTTCTTTTAGTTTTTTACGAACAACATATCTTATTTAAGGTGGCAGAATTACGCTTACAATAATTTTTTTACGGAAAATGTCGAACACCTTTTTATCTATTGCCATATGTATATAGAGAAAAGGAGTGATATTAATGGTGACAATTGAGCCTATTATGATTAAGGGTCATTTTTTCACTGCAGTGATTGTTCAATTACCTAAAACAACACTACTAACAATTTCAAATGAAACGGGCTACATCATGTGTGGGGCTTTAGATATCGGTTTATTAAATGATCGCTTAGCTGACCGTAAAATTATTGCAGGTCGTGCAGTTGGTGTGAAAACAATCGATGAACTATTGACAGCCCCATTAGAATCCGTGACGTATGAAGCGCAGCAGCTCGGTATTACAGAAGGAATGCCTGGTGTAGAGGCATTATTAAAAATGATATAACCGGAAGTTTTTATGTATAAACAAAGCGTCAGTTCAATTTCGACTAGACGCTTTTTTTTGATGTATTATGTACAGTTTGAATAAGCTAGACACTCTTTCCCTATACTTTGGGCAAAGGAGTGTTCATTTTGGATAAAGATAAACATTGGAAAATACATGTAATCTTATTATTAATAGTCGTTATTATTTTTGTCTGGTCTGTCATAAAACCAGCTACCTATTTGGATTGGCTCGCAGAAGTTAGCCCTGCTGTGGTTGCTATTATTATTGTAGTCGCTATTTACAACAAATTCCGCTTCACAACTTTCTCATATGTGATCATTGCCCTTTTATCCATCTTAACATTTATTGGCGGGCACTATACTTATTCAGAGGTTCCACTTTTTAATTGGATAAAAGAAGAATTTCACTTACAGCGGAATGACTACGATCGTTTTGGACATTTTCTTAAAGGTTTGATGGCCATTGTCATAAGGGAAATATTAATACGAAAAACACCACTAACGAAAGGTGCTTGGTTAACAGGTATTACAATAAGTATTATGCTGGCAATTGCTGCTCTCTACGAAATCATTGAATGGCTCAGTACAAAAGTTTCAAAAGGCGGCAAGGGTGCTAAAGACTTTGTAGGGATGCAGGGAGATCCCTGGGATGCACAATGGGACATGTTTTCGGCCTTCCTTGGAACCATTTTAACTTTACTGCTATTTACAAAATTCCATGATAAATTATTGAAAAAGCAGGCAAAGTAAATCAATTTCACCTTGGCGTATACAAAAAATATTTGCTAAATGATGATAAACAATTTTCCTCTATAGTAAGCATAGCATAACTAATATGAACCTTTCGAAGGGTGGTATTCTATGTACTATGCAAATATAAGTCAGCACTCGCCCCATCCATCTCGTGTGATTGACGTCACTGGAAATGGAAAAGTAATGGCTACTCCAAGTTATGTTCAACTTCAAATTGAAGTCCAGACAAGAGGAAAAAATGTACAAGAAGCACAGCAGGAAAATGCAATCATTATGAATCGTGTTATCCAAGCTCTTTTAAATCTTCATATCCCAAGGGAAAATATTCAAACAGCTGTCTATACGATTTCACCACTTTATGATTATGAGGACGGCAAACAGATTTTTAAAGGCTATGAAGTCACAAATGGTATTACCGTTAAAGTAACGGATATGAATCAGATTGGTGTAATTATTGATACAGCCGTGGAAAATGGTGCAAATCGAATCTCCTCTATCCAATTCAATATTGACAATGCCGATGCCTATTATCAACAAGCTCTTAGTTTAGCCCTTCATAATGCGCAAATGAAGGCTAAAACGATTGCCGAGACAATGCATTTGCCTTTACAACCACAACCTATCGAAATTGTTGAGGAACTAGAGCGCGCCCCAGTTCTGTATAGATCCATGGCGATGGCCGATTCCAAAATTTCTACGCCTATTGAACAGGGTCAAATAGCCGTTAATGCGACTGTTCGAGTGAAATTTCAATATTAAAATGTATAATTCCAAAGCGAAAACTCCTCTCTTGATTTGTCTCGACAACAATTAAGCTATGAGAGTTTTCGCTTTTCTTCTACAGTAAAATGACAATGACACTCTCATTCCATATTTAATCTAATTGCAACGTAGCATTGCGGACTTGATACTATTGGTTTCGTTTGCAACAGCATTAAATTTGGTATGGTGATGATATCAAATATAAAAAGGAATGATAAAAATGAAAATTAGCAAATCGATTTTAGATTATCGTAAAAGTAATAATTTAAGCCAAGAACAATTGGCAAATAAAATCGGTGTGACTAGACAGGCCATTTCAAAGTGGGAACAAGAAAAAGGTGCCCCAGATATTGAAAATTTAATTTTATTAAGCGATGAAATGAATATTAGTTTAGATCATTTGATTAAAGGTAACAGCCCTATAAAAAAGCAAATCGCGAATAATGAAAAAGCAGTAAAGTTTCATTTTCTAGTAATTTTATTTTTAGTTGCTATTGTAATTTATATAGCTTATTTTGCACTTGTACACGAAATTTTTATGATTGGATTTTTAATTGCAACGCTCTTTATGCTAGGTATTGAACTTTATGTTTACATGAGAAAACATTCGAATTAGTTACGTCAAAATCCCAAGGAAAAGAGGCCTATCCGCTTTTCCTTGGGATTCAACACACATGCCAATACATATGGACATCAAGAATATTCCGCATACATGACTATATATTATTTAGGATTAAGTAAATTTTTTTCTAGACATACTACTTCATCAGATGTTTTAAAAATAATATCAAATGGCTGACTATACGAATGCATAAACAATTCATATTGAATCCGACGTTCTTCATGGGACTGCCTTAAATAATTGATATCGGTTCCTCTTTCAAGTACATCACGACCCAACCTTCTTATTAATTCCGTCTCACTATCTGTATAAAAATAAATTTTTAAATCAAATAATTCGGGATTAATAAATGCTACACTCATTCCCTCTACAATCGTTACTTTAGTTTTTGAAGAAATTAACGTACTTTTCATATAATGCGTATCTATTGTCAATAAATCTAGACCTTCTCGAACCATCTGAATATCTCTTTCTAAAGAAGGCAAATGATGGGCTGCTGGATGACAAGCCGTCATTTTAAAACAATGGTTTTCATTTTGATATGTATAGTCGATAATTGTTTGCTTACGTATATCTGAACTAACAATATACGGATCTGTATTCATATAATTCACTTCATTTTGATGTAGACAATTAACAAATTTATTGGCAAACGTTGTTTTCCCTGCTGCTCCATGTCCTGAGATACCAATTATAATCCTTTTATCATTCATCTTTATCCAATTCACTATTTCTTGTAGAATCTTCTCCATCTTCCTTCTCCTTTTACCAATAATCACAAAATAGGTGGTATGAAATTCGTTTCATACCACCTGATTAATTCGCAATTTTTTTATATGCTCCTGCTGCCGCCCTAACCACCGCAGGAAAACGTAGCTACAGAAGCGATCTTCTTCCTGTATCGGGAGGCGATTTTAAGCAAAACAAACTTTTATCATTTCCATACACGTTCTATTGTTATTTCATTATGCTTAGTGCTACATTGAAAAATATCTGGATTACTTAATTTTCCCCAAACTTGAAAATCGACCTCATTATTATAATACTTCAATAGTAAAGTAATTATATTTCCATGACTAACAATAATGGAATGCTCAGCACCACTTTGGAAAGTTTCCTCAACTACGTGAATGATCCGTTTCATTGCTTCGCTACTTGACTCTCCACCGTCAAACTTTAACTCCATATCGGTAAAAGTTGCTTGAAGTTTTTCATACCAATCAGGTAAATCTCTAGTGCTTAAAATACGTTCTGAAAGCCGTTCATCGATTTCAATATTTATATTTTTCCTATTACTTAACGGTTCTATAGTTTGAATTGCACGTAAAAAAGGACTGGCAATGATTCGATCAATTTTTATGTCAGCGAAAAAATCAGCTAAATCTTCTGCCTGATGAAAGCCATCTTCTGTTAAAGGAGCAGCCGCCGATTGTCCTTGAGCTTCGCAATGTCTAATTACATAAATATGCTTAACCATATAAACCTCCTAGAGAAAATATGGAGAACCGACATCATTGTTATTAATCACAATATCTGCATTGTCTTGAGGGTTATGTTCCTTTAAATATAAACTTGATGCAGCATGATACCGGTTAATGAACATAGCCTCTGCACTTTCATAGCTTCCAAATGCAATCGTCTCCCGTTTTGCTCCCCTATTTCGGGCTAGCTCAAAATCTGTCTGTACGAAAATTTTATAATCGAATAAATGTATTAGTTCTTTTTTAAATAAAAATGTTCCATCCACAATGAAAATGGTATCGTCTGTTGCAAGCAGTTGTTCTGGATTTACATATGCATCCTTTTCTAAATCTAACGAAACTGTCTGATACTGCCGATCTCCATCCTCTCCTAAAGGAATTAACAGCTTTTCCTTAAATGCTTGATAATCGTGTGCATCTTCATAATACCCGATTGCTGAATCCTTTCCCTGCCTATAGCGAATCGCTCTTGGATTATGAAAATTGTCAATGCTTGTTCGTACTACTTCCCTTTTTCTTCGACGAAGCTCTTCAGCAAGTTCATTGGCAAGAGTTGTTTTCCCTGAAGCTGTTATTCCACTAATTGCTACTCTAATTGGATGGTGAAGTTTTAAATCTATAATAGTATTGGCTACTTCTGAAATCAGTTCTCGTCTTAACATCTCTCGTTGACCTCATAGATTTTTAGATTTTAATTTACAATTATTATACCTTCTTTACTAATTAGTTCCAATTTATTTAATGCGTCACCAATCTTACCTTTCTTTAATTGCTCCGTATGTTCTTCTTTCTGATAACCTTCTAAATCAACGCTTATGTCGGATGATTCACTATTCGCCATAAGCTCTAATGATTTGGGTGCCTCTTTGTAGGATATTGTAATATCTCCCGAAGCAGTCTCTACAAATAATGCTTTTCCTTCGATGATTTCTTTCATAAAAACTTCACCGCTAGTCGAAGTAATTTTCGTTTTCGAACTGTTGACTCTAGTCATATAGCTATCACCATTCGTAGAGGCGATCGTTAATTCATTCACGGTACTATCCATCATTTTCAATTCTCCATCCTTTGATGTAATTTCACCTTTATCGGCCGATAGTCCCTTAATGATTTTAGAGCCCGAATCCGTTGAAATCGACAGTTCCTCTGTTTCAATGTTGTTCATTTTAACATCACCATAGCTGTTTTTTATTGCAATCTTATTCACAGCATTTTTAGGAACAGAAATGTGAATAGTACCCTTTTTTCCAAAGCTAAAGTTTTTCATAACCCCTCCTTCAGTGTCTTGTTGATATACTACAACTTTATTTCCGTCTTTCTTAATTTCAACAGGGTTATTTTCCTGCTTTTCTTGTAGTTTACCTTCAGTTTCAATTGTTATTTTTTCAGAATCTGTATTTTCTAATGCTATATCCCAAGACTCACCGTTTATTTCAAGTTCTTCAATTTGCTGAACATCAAAGGACTGTTCTTCGTTAATACCCTTTTCACCATTTGTTTTAAGGGTGAATATAATTCCTCCTATTGCAATTACAAATATCAAAGCTATGATCGCTTTTTTCACTTTGCATCCTCATTTCTCATATCAATTACGCCTCGGTACAAACAACATTTGCTGAAAAAATTTACGTTAAATCTACTTTGTCGACTTTATAATAAGAGAGATAACCAATAATAAGCCCTAATAGACACATGCTGATTGGGACGCCGACAAATTGGAATAAGCTAGCGGATGAATCCCCATTTGAAACTGTTGCATTAATAACAAATCCAATTAAGACCGCTGATGTAATTGTCGAAGCTGTTGATTTTCTTCGCATACCAAAGTACAAAGGAATTAAGCTTACCCCAGCCATCATAAAAGCATTAACAAAAGTAGATGGAATTGTAGCTACCATCTCCTGAATCTCTACAGGCGTATCAAACAGGTTCATCATTGGATTTAAGAAATAAACAGCAATATTAATCATAAAAGTTGCAATAATAATACTAAAGAAACAAAATCCGAAAACTAAAGACAGTTTAGCGAGAATTATTTTTTTCCTTTTTAATGGATACGTAAATAATAATTGGACCGTTTTATTTTTATATTCGTCAATGACTAAACGCGATAAAATCACACTCGAAAAAATAATAAAAACAATTCGAATTAAAATATTTGTTAAAGACATAAAATCTGTATAATCCCGAAACACCTGTTCATCTCCGGAACCCAAGGCCATAAGCACAACCGCCGCCAAAATCCCAACAATACAACTGATTAATCCTTTAAAATAACCAGCTATACAATTCTTTTTCCATTCAAGCCTTAATAGTTTAAGCAATTTGATTCCCTCCATTAATAAGATTTAAGAAATACTCTTCTAAATGCTGTTGCTGTTTTTCAATTCCATTGATAACAATGTCATTTAAAATAAGCTCTTTATTAATTTGAGATTGAGAAATATCATGTTCAAAAATTCGAATACAATGCTGATTCACAATTTCATATTTCCGAATTCCTAACTTGTTCTCTAGCACACGAATCGCTTTTTTCAAATCGTCTATTTTGATTTCCAGGTACTCCATGTTTTCTTTTCGAATATCCTCCATTTTTACTTCCTTTAATAATTTCCCATGGTGAAGGATGCCAATAGTATCTGCTATTGATTCAACTTCTGACACGATATGACTTGATATTAAAATAGTGATTCCATGCTCTTCTTTTAACAGCATTAAAAGCTCGCGTATATCTTTAATACCTATAGGATCAAGACCATTTATCGGCTCATCCAGAATTAGAATCTCTGGTTTCGTAACAATTGCCCGTGCGATGCCTAATCTTTGCTTCATCCCTAGCGAAAATTCATGTATTTTTTTATGTTCCACTCCATCCAGACCTACAATAGCTAGTGCCTCTTGTATAGCCCCTTTTTCATAAACACCAACATACTCACAGTGAAGCTCTAAATTCTCCTTTGCTGTTAGCCTTTCATAAAATTCCGGATACTCAATAATGCTGCCTATTTTGTTTAAATATTGATAGGAGGACGTTGTGATTAGATTATTAAAAATCTTTATTTCACCTGAAGTTGGTTTTACTAAATTTAATATCATCTTCATAATCGTCGTTTTCCCTGCCCCATTCGGACCTAAAAACCCATAAATCTCTCCCTTCTTAACATTCATATTGACATTCGAGACAGTTTCGACTCCTTTAAAGCTCTTACTTAATTGCTGTATTTGAATAACAGTTTCCATGTTGTTTACTCCTTACCATTTTGAATTCGTTACATTTATCTTAATAAGTGAAAGTAAAAACAAAGTAAACTCGATGGAAAATGACAGTAATTTTTGCAAGAGAGTAAGGATATAACAATCAGAAGCTGTTATGATGAAATTGAAATGAGGGATAAAAATGGAATCTACAGAAAAAATCTTAATCGTAGATGATGAGATTGGTATATTAAAATTATTAGAAATTACACTTAGAAAAGAAAACTTTACAAATATTGATACTGCATCGACGGGCAAAGACACATTGCAGCTTGTCAAAACCAATATATACGATATTATTTTGCTCGATATCATGCTGCCAGATATAAGTGGCTTTGAGCTCTGTACGGAAATACGGAAGCATACAAATACACCGATCATTTTTGTCAGTGCTCGCTCTACAGATTTTGATAAATTAACAGGACTAGGGATCGGTGGAGATGATTATATTACAAAACCTTTCAATCCTTTAGAGGTCATTGCTCGGATAAAGGTCATCCTTCGACGTCAAAAAATGTATGAGAATTCACAGCAACAGCAAAGTGTGAAGTTCGATTTCGGTTATTTTGCTCTTAATCCTGAATCTGCAACATTAATCGTTAATAATCAGATCGTCGAATGTACAGCTAAGGAGTTAGAGCTACTGCAGTTCTTTTGTAAAAATCCTAACCGTATTTTCACTACTACACAGCTCTATGAATTTGTTTGGGGAAATGACGTTTATGGTGAGGAGAAAACCGTTACGATCCATATTTCGAAGCTAAGGAAGAAACTTGGAGATGATACGCGTAACCCTAAAATCATTGTAAACTTACGTGGAATTGGTTATAAATTTATTCCACCAAAAGAGGATTCACGATGCGAATAAGTACACGATTTATGTTTCACCTCGCGTTGGGGATAATTTTGTGGATATTTGCATCAGGTATTTGTATTTTGATTAGTGTAGAAGGAATCCTTCCACTTATCAATAAATCTGTAAATGAAGATTCTGAGAATATGATTGTACTATGGACTTTCGGGTTCAGCACTATAGCTTGTATCGGAGCATTTGGATGGTATTTTGGGGGTCCCCTTGGATTTATCATGACATGGATTCATCAGCTTTCACAAGAAAATTACGAAAAGCCGGAGGGATTCTCTAAAATCTATACTCGAAAAGGAAAGCTTCGTATGCGCTATCTTTTATATCAAGAGGTACTTCAACATTTACAAAGCTTATCTTTCAAATTACAAGCAGCGGAGATAGAACGAGAAAAAGTAGAGCAAGCTAAACAAGAATGGATTGCGGGTATTTCGCACGATTTAAAAACACCATTAACTTATGTTACAGGCTACTCTACTCTGTTATTAAACGAGCAATATGAATGGTCTAAAGGGGAAGCCCAATCCTTTATTCAAGAAATTGCAGATAAAGGCAAGCATATGGAGGAACTTATTCAAGATTTAAGTCTCGTTATTCAGTTAAATAGTGCGAATGGCTACTTACCTTTGCATAAAGAAAATCTGGATATAATTGAATTTACTAAACGAATTGTTGCCACTATGAGCAATAATCCACAAGCTAATGCCTATAGGCTTCATTTTGACACGGATATTTCAATACTTAACGTTGAATTTGATGCTAAATTCATGCAACGGATATTGCAAAACATTCTTATGAATTCAATTATCCACAATCCACATAACACAGATATTTATACACAGATTTTTAATAGGTCCGAGCATGTAGAAATTCACATTGTGGATAACGGTGTGGGGATATCCAAGCACATGTTAGATAATATTTTTCAGCAGTATTATCGCGGAACTACGACAGATGCTTCTTCTGAAGGTACTGGACTGGGCATGGCGATCGTTTATAAGCTTGTTCAAGCTCATAAAGGCTCCATCGCCGTACAAAGTGAACCTTCTAAAGGGACGACGTTTATTATTACATTGCCTAAAAAATAATAGGATACTGGACTTTACCTGAGCTGTTCTTCTGCGGGCCCGAGCGATTGTTGACTCTTCTTGGTCCCGCTAGAAACCATTCATGAAATTATATTGTATGTCATATATTTAGACATTATAAATAGGTTCAATAAGGAGGGTTCCATGCAATCTGAAAAATTGCGACTAAAAAAGATTCAACATCTAGCCTATGAAATTACGGATGAAATGAACAGAGGGAAAGAACTTACTCAGTTAGATACATTGATTCCTGTTATTGATAATTTATCGCGTGCAATTGGTGATCTAACTGATTCATTTGGAAAGTATTCTTTAGACAATGTTGAGGAAAGAGTAAAAAATGCTCATTCATTATTGTTTAATAAGGACAGCGTAAATATGTACTAATCGAACGTTTGGAAAAGGGTAATCATAAAAATAATGATTACCCTACCTCAATTAATGCGTATCAGGTTCAAATGTTTTGCAGTCGGTTTCTTCACTATTAGATGCCTGCTGTCCCTTTTGACTTACAACATAAATTTTTTCTGCAGTACATTTGTTTCCAGAATCCCAAAATGTACAGTTATTTACTTCACAGAGAATTTCTTGTGCCATTTTTTTCACACCTCCTCTTTTGTTATCATTAACAAAATCGAGGTATTCAATACTTATTAATAGAAGGTTAATCCGCAAATCCCGTAGCGGAAATCAGAGCCTTCAAATCAATCAAGGTGGATAAAAATAGTTAATCAACACACCTGAAAAATTATATTTATCTTCAAAAGCTTCATTCTAATTATGCTATGATTACTTTATCCGCAAGTGATGATATTTGGGTTTATATACAAAAATACTATTACCTATTTGGAGGTAATAGCATTTTTATGTTGCATGATACGTTGTTATTCAATAACTTCTGTTGCTGTTGCCTCTTGAACAAGAATAATGCCATCATAAGCTTCTTGAGGTGTCATTTTAATTGTATAAAGCATCTGTGTGTACTTGTACCAAAAGCTAAAGTCATCACCGATATTCCCCATTCTCTGCTTCTCAGCAAGAATTTCTGCTAACTCGTCAGATTCACTTGCTTTTTCAAAATCTACATAGAAAATATTTTCCTTAACTTCGCTGAAAGCATCGATTAATGCATTATGATGCTTAACTGTATAAGTTTTTCTTTCACCAGATCCATTTTGTGCCTGAAACGTATTGTTAACAAAGTCCGTCCCAATGGCAAAGTACGCATCTTTATACTCTTCGTCTAAGTATTGACCCATAGATGTGTATCCTGCCATATTTGCAGAAGTTTTCTCTATATGTCCATTATGAGCAGACATTAATACTTTATCATGACCTTGAGCCGCTTCAAATTCAACAATCCACTGTAAGTTGTTAGCTAAATATTTATCACGAAGATTCATATAATCACTGTCATTTAAAAATAATTGCGTGCGTTGTTTCATGATTTGTGCATATTGGGCAGCAAATAAATAGGCTTCTTTCGATGATTGCTTTATGTAAGCTTCTTTATTTGTTTGCAAATCCTTTATCATTGCATCAATATTTCCGTCTAGTTCTTTTAGTTGATCACTCTTTAAATCGCGCATTGTCTTATTTGAAACGTGTTGTAATTGGACTGCATATTCCTTTGCTTTGTCCTGATCAACTGCTTCATAATAATCCAATAACCCTTTTTTACTAAAATCATAGCGTTGCATATCATTACCGTAAAAATAAATTTTATCTTTCTCATCGGCAGTCAAGTTATAATCATGCATCCATTGAACAAAGTCAATCATTTGCTCCGTTTTATAGATACCATAATCCAAAGCTTTTACCGCTTCCTCAGCTGTGCCAGTACCATTTAAAATGAACTGATTGATTTGCTGAGCGCCACCAAAATCGCCTTCTAATACAAAAACACGGACATTTTCATTTTTTATTAAAGCCTGAAAAACATCCTTCTTTAATGTTTGAAATTCAACATTTCCGTGTGTCGCTTCGCCGAAACCAATTACTTTCACATCATTCGGAATATCTATATCTTCAACTGCAGATGTATACTTTGGAGCATCCTTAACGGCTTCTCCCTTTCCACAGCCCGCTAAAGATAATAAAAGAAATAATGCTGAAATTAATAAAAAGCTCCTTTTAACAAATACCATTTTAAGAAATCTCCCTTACTCTATTAAATGCCCGTACTCGCCCAATTAGTGAAGGCTGATCATCAGTGAAGATGAAGTAAATCCCCACTGTTTAAAATTCACTTTATACAGCTTTTCGTTGGAAGTATAAATATCCTCCAAGGAAAAACAGTAAGAACCCTCCGCCTACAACTGTTAATAATTGATCCCAAGGCACAAAGAATACCTCCCCTGTATCGCCACCAACATTCATCATCAAGAAGGGCTGACCCCATGGATAGTAAGGTCCAAAACGTTTGGAATTGACTGCTAAGATAGAAGGTAAAGTAAAAATGACGTTTACGGCAAATGGAGCAGCAAAGCTTTTAAACATAACGGACGTCCACAGCTGCAACGCGACTAATGGCAATGTCGCTATCCATCCTCCAAAAATACTTTTCCATACAATCTCCATTGGGAAAGGATCTGTGTAGCCTTTTATAAGACCTACTGCATATATAGAGCATAAATATAGTACCTGCATCGCCAACACAAGAAGCATAATTAATAGATACTTTGCAACAAATACTTTCCCTCTTGTAACAGGTAATGCTAAAAGTTGTTTCCAGCCACCCGATTGATGTTCATATCTACAAATAACACTCGCAAATACTCCTGAAATTAAAGGCAGGAATAATAATGCATATGTTAAATTCATGGAAATTAAAGAGACGTACCATTCATTAATTTCAGAACCTATTAAACCATTCATAGTGTTTGATGCTAATCCTATAAAAAGTCCGATTATAGGTCCTGCCAAAATTAATGGCACCATTTTAGATTTTCGCAATTTAAACCATTCAGCGCTCAGTATAGATCCCATTACTTTACATCCCTTCTAGCAAAATCGATCGTTCCGATAATATACAGTACAATACCAATGCCTATTCCAAGCATGACATTAATAATCGGCTCATCCCATTGATTCATTAACGATGGCCATTTCCAAATCATCCAATCAGGTAAAAAATATGATAAGTAGGCAAAAATCACGCCAAAAATACCTACTGTTATTGGTATCCCCTGATTATGACAAACACTTGCAATCCAAAGCTGAAGTGCCAATATTGGCAACGCAGCAAAATATGGATAATAACTAAATTTAGCAATTTCCCCAATTGGTATGCTATCACCTAAATCTAAAAACACGCCATAAGCCATCGTAACTAACATTAACAACGTGGAAGACAAAAACAATAAAATGGCTAGCACTGTGAATTTCGATAAGTACACCGTTAATTTTGAGACAGGTAGTGCAATTAATTGCTTCCAAGCATTTGTTTCGTTTTCAATGCTTGCCATAAATGAAGTTAAAATAGCAATCCCTAAAACAATAGCAAGCGGTGTAAATGAATGAACATTTAATAAATAGTAGCCCCAATCGTCCTTGCTTTGCTCTAACAAATAGTCCTTCCTTACGCCGTAATTCACCATTTGTAGGGCAACAACACCTATGGGTCCTAAAGCTGTTAAAAACCATAATCCTTTGCGTTTAATTTTCAAAAAGTCAGAAGTTAATAGTTTTCCTATCATAGCGCTTGCTCTCCTGCTGTCATTTGAAGGAAAATCTCTTCTAATGATCGTTTCTCTTCCTCTACTCGGTATACCGAAATGCCTTCTTGTACGAGGATTTGTACAATATGTGCTACTTTTTCATCTGAGCATTCATCGAATAAAATCAGGTCATCCTTATGTTCTGCCTTAATACCATTTGCTACTAGTGAACGCCAACCCTTTTCGCCATTACTCACCTTAATTAATACCTTTGGCTGAGCAAATCTGCGCATTGCCTCAATTGAATCTTGGAAAATCATCTTTCCCTTCGTAACGATCCCCACCTGTGTAGCCATTTGATCGATTTCTGATAGTAAATGACTTGAAATAATAACCGTCATTCCATATTCTGAAGGCAATCGTTTAATCAAATTACGGATTTCGATAATACCTGATGGATCAAGACCATTCGTTGGTTCATCTAAAATAAGTAATTCAGGATTGTGTAACAAGGATGCTGCAATACCTAAACGTTGCTTCATCCCAAGTGAAAAGCCCTTTACTTTTTTATTGGCAACATCCTTTAAACGAACAATCTCTAGTACTTCATCGATGCGTGATTTCGGTACACCTAAAATTTTTCTTAACGCTTCTAAATTTTCATAGGCTGTTAAATGTGGATAATAGGAAGGGTTCTCTACCAATGAACCGACCTTTGCTAAAATATTTATTCGTTCTTTCGTTAAATCTTTTTGGAAGATTTTAATTGTCCCCGAAGATGGCTTCATCAGCCCAAGAAGCATACGAATAGTCGTCGTTTTTCCCGCTCCATTCGGTCCTAAAAATCCATATATTTCACCTTTACGTATTTTTAAATTTATATTTGATACAGCTTGCTCTTTACCAAAGCTTTTTGATAAATTTTCTGTTTGTACGATATATTCCATTGTCCTCACCTCTGTCATTATCATAAGTAATGAAGGTTAAAAACAGGTAAGGCCCAAGTTTAAATTTTGTTTAAAAAAGACACTTTATCATAACGTGGATTGATTTCCGTTCCGGCTGGGTGCTTTCTTTGGGGTGTCCGATGAGCCGCTTCGCTTCGCTGCAGGGTCTCGGGCCAACACGATGTTGGTCACGAAGGCGTTATCACAGGACGTGATGCTCTTAGCCTTCGTTCCCCTATCGCTAATCCCCGAGGAGTCGCCCAGCCTCCACTCCAATCAACTTATTTACATGGCGTACGTTTTAACAAATGGCATCCCTACTTTTGTGATGAGCATTAAAAAGAAGATAGCAATTCAATTCCAATCGCCTTACTATTAAGTACTGCTCCATTCTACTTTCCCAAGAAGTCCGTATGTATTATGAATTAAAAAAAAGCATGCCATAAGCTTTGCTGGCATACTGTTTGGACATTACTGAAATGAAGCATGCCTTAACATGCTTCACAAATTATTCTATTTGTAGTGTTTAATTTTAATCTTTGTGCCGGATTCGCTTGACTCAATATCCCAGTCTAAATCCATGCCCTTTACCATGATATCAACGATAGATAAGCCGATGCCCGCACCTTTAGCATTGGATTCATTTTTCATGCCGTTTCCGTGATCTTTAATGATAAATGCATCATAGTGCTCCGTCGATTCAGTTTCCACGCCAATATATTTCCCGCTATTTGCATGGCGTAATACATTTTGAAATAAATTATCAAATATACGCCCAAGCCAAATCGGATCAACTTGCCACTCATTTTTCTCAAATGGATGTACCTCAATATCGATTTCAAAGCCTTCTTTTTCGAATACCGGATACCATGTTGTCATTTGCTCACGTACAAATCGTATAACGTTGATTTCTTTTTGTTCAAATTTATATTTACTAGCCATTAGTAAAGTATAGGACATTAAATTTTCTATTAAAGCATCGATATTTACAATCGAAATTTCCATTGCTTTAATAGCCTGTTGCCCCTCTTCTGATAGTTCCTCTTTGCTGAGAGAAAAAGATTGCGCTCTAATTTTCGTTAAAGGGGTACGTAGGTCATGTGATAGATTAGCAATCAGCTCTCTTCGTAACTGTTCTTCCTGCTGCTCACGATTTTTACTCTCCCTAAGCTCACACACCATTCGGTTAAAGCTTTGTTCAAGTTGACCAATCTCGTCCTTCTTTTTGACCTTCGTTTCAATAGGTAAGCCATCTACATCACGAATTTCCATCGCTTCTTGAAGGTGCAATAGTCTTTTCCGAATCCCTCTGAAAAATAAAAAGGAAACTACAATGAAAAACAAAATAATGGAAATAACACCCAATAATATAATGGCACCATATTTTTCATAAACATTCACAAGTGGTGGTTTAAATAATTCTTTTGGCATTTCAAAAACAATAAATCCATTGGACTCGTCATCTCCTAAAAAAGCGATAACTGTAAACGGATCACCACCATAACGCTCTTTAATAAATTTTGTAGTATACGCTGGTGTCCATTTGGATGGAATCTGTTCCTCCACATTCACTTTTGTGAGTAAAGTTCCATCCTCACTTACCCAAAACATAGAAGCTTTTGGATATTGCTTCTGCCAATCCTCAAAACGTTGAGTAATTGTTTCCTCTGTAATGATTTTTATACTTTTAGCTTCCGCATGCCATTTTTCCTCTATTTCGCTTTCCCTGAGAACTTCACTTGAAAAATCAGTTTTTCCTATTCCAAACACAAAAGCAGCAATAGCAAAGTATGATAATTGAACAATAGAGATGGCTAAAAAAATAATCAACATATACTTAGCTAATAATGATCGGAAAAATTTCATAGCTTCACCCTATAGCCAATACCACGAATGGTTTCAATAATTGTCGGCTTCGCTGGATCTATTTCTATTTTTTCTCTTAAGTATCGAATATGCACCATTAATGTTTTATCGCCTTCTATGTAGCTTTCACCCCAGACACCCTCATAAAGCTGTTCCTTTGTTAGGATTTGATTTAAATGGCGAACAAAATATTGAAATAAATAGAACTGCTTGCCTGTTAATTGAACCTCTTCATCTGTCTGCGTATTCATGATTCGCATTTCTTTCGTAAAAATTTTAAGATGCTGAAGATCCAGTACATCGTCGTTCTTTTGATATCTTCTTAACAATACTTCCACACGCGCTACTAGTTCATCAGGATGGAATGGCTTCGTTAAATAGTCATCTGCGAAATTAAGCCCCTCTATTTTATCCTCCACAGCCGTACGTGCTGATAACATCAAAATAGGAATTTCTTTATTTTCTCGCTTAATTCTTTTACCAATTGAAAAGCCGTCTAATCCAGGCAGCATCACATCCAATATCGCGATATCCTTAGAGGCTATGTGCTGATCGACCTCTTCACCAGATTCTAGCCATGTCACTTCATAGCCCCTTTCGGTTAAATCCTTCGTCACCCATTGGCCAATCTCTTTTTCGTCTTCTATGTACAATATGCGAAACAATGTTCATCCTCCTATTCTATGTATTCATATAGCCTTAAAAATAACGTTATACTAAAAACCCATATTTTGCATTATATAATTTCAAATAGGGTCTTCACCCTAACGTGTGGTTGATTTCCGTTCCGGCTGGGGGCGTCCAGCCTCCACTCCAATCAACTTATATCAATTTCGCCTTGGCGTAATTGCGTCCGGATTTTGAATTGTGCCAGCACAATTCATTCCTTTGAAATCCGTGACATCCGCTGGAGGCTTTATCTTCATTCAGTAGAGGTGGAAACCTATTGACGGGAACCACATCCGCATTTATCTCACTACCTTCAGAGGTGGGAGTCTTCTATTGAATGAAGATAAAAGGCATATACCTTAACAAATGTAAATCTACAACTTTTGGTGAAGAGCCTTCAACTATTTATTCTATTTGAAATTTATGTAACAGCTCTTCTTACTATCTCTCCCATCTCCATTGCCAAAAAGATTGCGTTTTTTACTCATGTGTCCTTTCGGATTGAATAATAAACTTGACGTACTGATGAAATGAAGGGAGCAAAAAAGATGAATACATTAGTATCCGCAAAAAATGTGACAAAAATTTATAACAAAAATCAAGTGCCTGGACTCAATAAAGTATCTTTTGACATTCAATCTGGTGAATTTGTTGGAATTATGGGGGCATCTGGATCAGGAAAAACAACTTTATTAAATATTCTATCTACGATTGATACGCCTACAGATGGTGAAATTTTAATTGATGGTGTTGATATAAAAACACTCAATGATAACCAATCTGCTGATTTTAGAAAGGATCATTTAGGCTTTATTTTTCAGGAGTATTTTTTACTTGATAGCTTATCCGTAAAGGAAAATATTGCAGTACCCCTTACTTTACTGCACAAATCTCCAGAAGAAATAGATTCAACGATCAACTATTTAGCAAAGCGTTTTGGGATATTCGAACAATTATCAAAGTACCCTAGTCAGCTTTCTGGCGGGCAAAAGCAAAGAGTTGCCGCAGCCAGAGCAATTGCGAAACAGCCAAGTATTTTATTTGCTGATGAACCAACAGGCGCATTAGATTCACACTCTGCAACTGAGTTACTTCAAAAGTTAAGAGAAGTAAATGAGGAACTCCATACTACTATTTTAATGGTAACTCATGATGCTTATGCAGCAAGTTTTTCAAGTAGAATTCTGCTATTTAAAGATGGAAATATCATAAAGGAATTAAAAAGAAACAATCAAACCAGAAAACAATTTTTTGAAGAAATATTAAAGGAAATCTCTAAATAAAGACTAAAGGGTGAAAGGAATGCATCATGGTGGGATTATTAACAATTGCAAAAAAGAATTTGAAGAATAATTTTTCCTTCTATTCGTTCTATTTCGTTTCTGTAGCCTTTGTACTGACGGTATTCTTCTCCTTTATTTCATTTTCCATGAACAGTATTGTTTTGGAGAAAATTTCGTCAGATGGCCGAGTAGAAACAATGTCAAGAGTAGTAGTGATGTTTGTTATGGCATTTGTATTATTCTATATGTCTTATTCTAATACCTTTTTTATGAAAAAAAGAACGAAAGAACTTGGGATTTATTCGCTCTTAGGGTATCGGAAGTCGACTATGGTAAAACTATTAACGCTCGAAAATATTTTAATTTGTTTCGCTGCTTTAATTGTTGGAATCATTCTTGGTGCTGTTGCTCATAAAGGAATTGTTGGAGCGATCGTCAAATTATTAAAATTACAAATTGAAACTTCCGAAATTCCATTTATTAATATAAACGCTGTTGTATTTACATTTATTTTTATATTCGCTATTTTAGCTGTCTTATTATTATCAAACTGGATAATCCTTCGGAAAAGTTCGTTACTGATGTTAGTACGATTGGATAAGAAGGAAGAAAAACAAATAAAAATTAATACAGCTTTCTCGTTCATTGGTCTACTTCTTATTTTGTTCGGCTATTTCTTAGCGCTTGATATGACAAGAGGAACTCAATCGTTGTGGAAAACAATAGGTTTTTCACCTATTGCACTTGTAACAATGATAAGTGTAGTTCTAGGTACTATTTTCTTTATTCATTCTTTTTTACCATTCGCTATTCAAAAATTAAAGATGAGGAAAAGTTGGTTTTATAACGAATCCAATATTATTATCATTCCAAATTTTATTTTTAAAATCCGTTCAATGGCAAAGACTTTAATTTTATTAACTTTATTAGTTTCAGGAACTTTAGCTTTATTAGGCTCTACTGTCCTGACTCTTTACCATCCAGTTGTTGCCACAGAACGTATTATTCCGTCAGCTATAGAATTCCCGGTGGAGGACAAACAACTGGCTACTGAGGCAATCAAAATTGCAGAGGGTACTGCTGGCAAAGAAAATGTGAAACACAAAAAAACAACTATTATCTATATAACATCGCCTTCTAATAATTTACCCCAAGAATACAGTATTAAGGAAGAGCCAGGGTTTGATCTCATCTCCGAATCAGATTATAAGGAACTAATACGTAATCAGGGAAAAAATGTAGAATTCGAAAATTTAAGTGAAAATGAAAGTATTTTAGTTAAATATCGACCTGACAAAAAGAAGCTAGATAAAGGGAATATTTATACCTTAAACTTAACACCTACAAATAGCGTAGATATAAAAGTCAAAGACACGACATTACTTAACCCAATAGGATTTGCCAATAGTGTCGGAACGCTTATAATATCGGACAAACTTTATAAAGAAGTAAAATCCTTCGGGTTACCAGAAAAGACGATAATCAGCATTAATGGGACGAATATGAGGGAAAGTAAAGAAGTTTACGAAAACTTAGCTCCGCTATTTAAAAATAACAACTATTTTTCAAGTAGCTACCAAAAAGTAGATTTTCTTATCCAACAAAATAGTTCAACATTCTTACTTATTAGCTTCGTCACAATTATCTTTTTTATTGCAACAGGTAGCATTCTGTATTTCCAAAATCTATCAAATGCTATGTCAAAAAAAGATGAGTTTACTATTCTACAAAGAATGGGCTATAACAAGAAAAAAGTAAAAAAAATAATTAGTAAAGAAGTTTTTGCGATCTTTAGCATCCCCTATGTATTAGGATTAGCACACAGTATTTTTGCAGTAATCACTTACAAAACCGCTTTAATGGACGACTTATTAGGAAAAAACAGCGCCTTTATATTACCTATTCTATTCGCAGTCATAGTTTTCACTCTAGTATATATCATTTATTATTTGTTAACGAAACAAGCATGTAATAAAATTATTTTTGATAGTAAATAGTAAAAAATTACAGATATAGCTGATGTACATGCATCAGCTTTATCTGTATGTAATCTAGTAAAGGTATGTGAATGGATGAAAAAGTACTATGAACACAAACAACTTTTTATTTTAATACATCAACTTTTTTTAATTATTTTTTTATGCTATGAGTTTTTGCAGGAAAGTATTATAGGAACAACAAAAATACTACCATTAATACTTATAACGATTATGGTTTTCTACGGAGCATATATCCATTTTATAAATATTAAAGAAAATAAAACACTATCGCAATTTTCTAATTTGTTAATTCTTACAGCATGGCAATTTTTACTTACCCTTAATGGAAATCCCTTTTTTTATACACTAAGCATAGTACTTAGTGTAGTCATTCTATATATGACCGTACAATTTTTGCTCGTGTTCTTTTTCCAAGATTCCAACTATATTTATAAAAAAGAAAAAGATTCGATTTTAAAAATGATATGCCTATTAACACTCATTTCAAAATTGATTAATGATACACTGTTCGCCTTTCTATTTTCATTTCAAATAATTGTAAGTTTCACTTGCATGGTCTTTCTATTTTTGAAGCATCGAAAACGAATTATATTTGTCTTAAAAAATGAAAAAAAGCATTTACTTCAATCTGTTGCGATTCTTATAGTTCCCCTTTTTGGATATGCTGTGTTGTTTGCAAATAGCCCTGAACACTTAAATAATTTTGGATGGTATACAGTCATTTTTTTACCTTTATTTAGTATCCACGCAATTGCTTTTAAAAACCATAAATTTATGAGGAAGTATTTTCTTTTAAAAGAATATAAAATGGGGCTATTATTGTTATGTTTTCTCGTTTTCATTAGTTCACTTGGCATGTTGTTTCAATTCAATATGATTACCTATTTTATTATCCTACATACAATTTTTTGGTTTGTGTTGCTTTATTTCACCTTGTTATTTCATGACATTAAAACTAAAACGCTATATTTTGATACAGAACAACCAAAAACATTCCCTGAAAGTTCTTACGTACAGCATCTTATACAGATAGTTAAAGAAGAGAAGTTAAAAGTTTCTTTTTCAAATTATTTACATGATGAAATATTACAGGATATATTAGCCGTAAAAATTATGATGAATAAATCTAATAAACAAGAGGTTCGTGAAATAATCGTGAATACGCTGGATGACTTAAACTTGTCTATCCGTGAACAGATGCAGGAATATCACCCGACCATATTAAAAACGCTCACATTAAAAGAAAATTATAGTAATTTAATTAATATGATTCAGCAGAAATTTGGAAATAAAAATATAGACATCACATTTAACTGCAATGATGATTTCTTTTTAGTTGAACCTTATCATTTAGTTATATATCGAATAGTAAAAGAACTAGTAACAAATGCGTTCAAACATTCTAAATGTACTAATCTGGTAGTAAAACTTGCACTGAATAATGACGAAATAGAGCTTATAGTAAAGGATAATGGGATTGGTCAAGTAGATCATGAAAATTATGAACCTAATGACCATAGAGGTTGGGCTTCTATCAAAGAGCAGTTATTTTTATTGAATGGCAACATGTTAATTTCAAAATGTTCCCCTTCTGGCTTATGTATTACTATTGTTATTCCCATGAAAGGAGATGAATCCTATCAATATTTTATTAATAGATGATCACGCTCTGTTTGCTAAAAGTCTTGAGATTGTCTTAGCAGATTCCCCTGAAATAGAACAATTTCATTCATTACAAAATATTGAAAATGTCATTTCAGTTATCAATGAAATTAAACCTACAATTACGTTAATAGATATAAATTTAAGTAACATCAGTAGTGAGGACGGACTAGGATTAGCAAAGAACATTTTAGCTAATAAATGTTCTACAAAAATAGTCATATTAACAGGGTATGATTTGCCTGTTTATCGGTATGAAGCTCAAAAAATTGGCGTCAGCGGGTTTATTAATAAAAACATTATGCCAGATAAGTTACTACAAACTTTAGTAGAAATTAATGAGGGTACCTACTATTTTCCGTTACCCGCGGATTATATCGAGGAATTGACCGACAGTGAAAAACAAATATTACAATTGCTATGCGATGGATATAAGCGTAAAGAAATTGCATCTATGTTATTTGCAAGTGAACGTACAATTTCAAACCATATTCAGCATATATTTAATAAGCTAGATGTGTCCTCCTCGCTAGAGGCAGTGACAAAAGGAATAAAATTAGGCTATATTCAGCCAAATTATTAACAAATGTAAAAACAGAGCGTGACAATCACAATGATGAAGTCATGCTCTGAAATGTCACATATATGGTTTTACGTAATAATCAACATATCATTATCATCAAACTGCCACATGTCTCCGTAGGCCACTTCCCAATAATAGCCGTTTGGATCTTGAAAATAGCCACTATAGCCTCCCCAGAATACTGTTTCGGGTTCCTTCACGATTGTTGCTCCTGCTTCTTTAGCCAAATCAAATACTTGATCAACTTCTTCTTTAGACTTTCCGTTATAAGCAAGTGTCATTCCGTTAAAGCCGTTGCCGATCGCTGGTGGATTTGCTTCGTTAATATCTTTTGCTAAACGGTCAATCGGAAACAAGGAAATTTTTGTTCCTCCATTATTAAAGAAAATAACATCAGGATTTGTTTCTTCCCCATAAACAATCACTTCAAATCCTAGACCTTCTCGATAAAATCTAAGTGACTCGACCATATCTTTTACACCCAATGTGATTAAATTTAAACGGTTCATCTCACGATCTCCTTTATAAAAGTCTTAATTACTTATTCTCTTTTTAGCATTGAATTCCCTTTTCGCCTTTGTAAACCACTCATTTTGCTACAGACTAAATACTTTATTAAAGCTGAACCATGTGGACAAAGAAAAATTTCTTACGATGAACCTTTGATATCTCACAAAAGTAACCTCCACGTTTCTATGAAACCAAAAAGTGCGTACTTTATTTTGCATTGGCATGAAAGCATAATAAGTAAGCAACGAAGCACTAATAAAAATCGGAGGACAGAACAATGATTAATCATTTACAAGATAAAATTACATTAAATAACGGCTTACAAATGCCTGGTATGGGGCTAGGCGTATTCCAAGTACCGAATGATGTTACAGCAGAAATGGTGAAAAATGCGATTGAGGTTGGTTACCGTAGTATTGATACTGCAGCTATTTATGGTAATGAAGCAGGTGTCGGTGAAGGAATTAGACAAGCATTAGCATCTACAGGTCTAAAACGTGAGGATTTATTTATTACGTCTAAAGTCTGGAACGATGGCTTGAGCTATGAAGAGACAATTGCAGCATACGAAGACAGCTTAGAAAAATTAGGGCTAGATTATTTAGACTTATATCTCATTCATTGGCCAGGTAAAAATAAATTTGCCGAAGCTTGGAGAGCACTCGAAGATTTATACGAGCAAGGGAAAATTAAAGCTATCGGGGTATGTAACTTCCAAGTTTCACACTTACAGGATCTTCTTAAAATAGCTCGTATCAAACCAGTTATTAACCAAGTGGAACTTCATCCACGATTACAACAAACTGAAGTACGTTCATTCTGCGAAGAACACAATATCCAAGTGGAAGCTTGGGCACCATTAATGCAAGGTGGACTTCTTGATAATGAAACTATTTCAAAAATAGCTGAAAAATACGGGAAATCAAATCCTCAAGTTATCTTGCGCTGGGATATTCAAAATGGTATCGTCACAATTCCAAAATCTGTGCGCAAAGAACGTATGATTCAAAACGCTGATATTTTTGATTTCACACTAACTGATGAAGAGATGGCAATCATTAACGCCATGAATCTAGATCAACGTGTTGGACCAAACCCAGATGAGTTTGATTTTGTCATGTAAACAATAGCTATGTAAACGTGAAAGAGACTGTCTTATTTTCTTCTCTTAGACAGTCTCTTTCCAATCTATTTAAGATGTATGCTTAATCGCGATATCTTCATCACGTTGCATTAACAGTACATCTTCACCTTTATCTTGTAGCACTTCGATATGTTTTTCACCCCAAGTGCAAAGCATGTTCAGCACAGGGTCCATCTCTTGACCATAAGGTGTTAACGAATATTCAACTTTTGGCGGTACCTGATTGAAAACCTTGCGATTAATTAACCCAGACTGCTCTAATTCACGTAATTGGCTCGTTAGCATTTTTTGCGAAATGCCTGGAATCAATCGGCGAAATTCATTCGTACGAATCTTACCATGGTGGTTAAGGTGACAAAGAATAATAGGTTTCCATTTGCCCCCAATGACTTCAAGAGTGGCTTCAACACCAATATTATAAACTTTTTTCATTGTAAACCCCCTGTAATATTCAAAAGTAACTAAAAGTACCCTATATGACTTTTAGATGTATATGAATATTACTATATACTATAAAAAAATCAAAGGAGATATTATTAGAATGAAAGATACAAAAGTGCCGAATGCCAAACTAACATTACTCGCACTTGCAATCAGTGCATTTGGTATCGGCTCTACAGAATTTATAAGCGTCGGACTTCTTCCATTAATTACAAAAGATTTTGATATAACATTAAGTACTGCAGGTTTAACCGTATCCATATATGCACTAGGTGTAACTATTGGTGCACCGCTTTTAACAGCATTAACATCGCGCCTTAGTCGCAAAAATGTGTTGCTGCTCGTCATGGTACTGTTTATTATCGGTAACTTACTTGCAGCCTTAGCACCCTCATTCTTATTACTACTAACTGGGCGTGTTATTTCAGCATTGGCACATGGTGTGTTTAGTCCATCGCCTCTGTTATAGCTGCAGATGTTGTGGCACCTAATAAACGAGCAAGTGCAATAGCTTTTATGTTTACAGGACTAACATTAGCAACTGTGACTGGTGTCCCACTAGGAACTTTTATTGGACAAGTAACTGATTGGCGAATGTCGTTTATTTTCATAGTTATCATAGGTATTATTGGATTAATTAGTAATGCCCTACTTGTACCTAGTCAATTGTCTAAAGGGAATCCAATATCTATTCGAGATATCGGGAAAGTATTAGGGAATATAAGAATGCTCTTAATTCTCTTTATTACTGCAATTGGATATGGTGGCGCATTCGTTGTATACACCTATGTTTCTCCTATTTTAGAGCAGTATATGGGCTACTCACCTAAAGCAATTGTCGTAATCTTAGTTGTATATGGTATTTGTGTTGCCATCGGTAATACATTAGGTGGTCGTTTTGCGAATAATAACCCTTTACGTGCTATCTTTTTTATCTTTATAGGCTTAGCATTAGCACTACTCGGCATCAACTTCTTTTTAGAATCAACAATCGTTGGATTAATAATGGTCTTTATGATGGGGCTATTTATGTTTATGAATGTACCGGGATTACAGCTTTATGCCGTTCAGCTTTCAGAAAAATATATACCATCAGCTATTTCAATGGCTTCAGCATTAAATATTTCAGCCTTTAACATTGGTATTTTTCTAGGTTCGTACATTGGAGGAATCATTGTTCGCCACCAATCATTAGCTCATACTCCTATATATGGATTCGGCATGGTGATGATTGCCGCGGTTACTACGTTCCTATGGTTACTCTTTGATAGAAAGAAGCAATAGATCCCTTGCTATGTATTTATTAGAATAAAATGATGAAAGGAAGCTTTAACAATAGCCAGGGCTTCCTTTTGTTATTCATCCTATTTAAGGAACGTAGCATCAAAGTATGCCTTGAAATTTGGATACAGATAGTCTAATGACGCTTTAATATCGGCGTTATCATCAAATAAAACTTCATGTTCAATTTCATATATTGCACAAGTTTCTTCATCTGCATTGTCATTTAAATCAATGCAAAATATTTTTCCATACTCTTCATCCCATGAAAACGGAAGATATCCTAAACTACATAACGATGGATTATACATATCTCTAACGTTATTTAAAGGTTCATTAACACTTTGTTCCGGTATGACATCAAAATAATGATGATACGTTGAAATAAAGGCTTTATACCATTCAGGAAATGGAAGTCCGAACTCTTTTTCTAAAGCTTGAATATCATCTTCCGTTACTATAGAAGGGACCAGCTTCCATCTTGACCATTCTTCATCAGTATCTGCTAATTTCATCTCAACAGGAACATCCGGACGCATCCATCTGCAAAATCCATCTTCCGAAACCTGATTATAGTGCTCGTAGTAAACTTCAAAACCTTTTTTTATATATTCACGAATATTCATCTTTAAACCCCTTTTTATCTCAGAGTAAAATCTTTTCTCCCTAATCCCCTACAGTCCTAGGTTTTTCACATCAGTCACTAACACCTAAAACATTTTTATACATAAGATAGAGTATCAACTATAGGATAGGAGGAATTTAGTTGTATTACAATCCTTATCCGTATTTTGTCTACCC
Source organism: Lysinibacillus sp. RS11 (assembly GCF_042019215.1). Taxonomy (NCBI): domain Bacteria; kingdom Bacillati; phylum Bacillota; class Bacilli; order Caryophanales; family Bacillaceae; genus Lysinibacillus; species Lysinibacillus sp. RS11. Next base: position 4,587,372 of record NZ_CP168124.1, read on the forward strand.
TAACTATTATCCAACATGGGCAATGGCCACTCAACAACCTTCAAGATATCTAGCAATGCCGACGAACCCAGCAAACAGCAATCCATTCCCACCCGTCAATATAAATAAATTGAAGACTTCTGCGAAACGAATTAAGGCCATTATGCAGCAAGCACAATTACTTACGGATAAAATTGACGAATCCGAGCAATTTGCCCATGATCTGATGAACGCAGCACAACTGTCAAATAAAACAGAAGTTGAAAAATTAATTGCGTCGACAGGTATTACCATCAAATTCGAAACTAACTATACACCAGATGGGATCCGTATAATATTTACTGACAGTGACTGTTGTAAGCTCACCTTAAATTTGACCTGGTGAGTTTCATCTAATCTATAAATTACCACAAATTGACACTCTGAAGGTTCTGGAAATTTTTTAACTATGTATCCCTATTGAACTTGTAAACTATAAATAAATATGCTAAAGTATTCGTAATCTATTTCTGAAAATTCTTATATTACTTTTTCTTATCAAGAGAGACGGAGGGATTGGCCCTATGATGTCTCAGCAACCAGCCTATAGGTATGGTGCTAATTCCAATTGGCGAAATCAGCCTTGAAGATGAGAAGACTTACTTAGTTGCTTTGCACAAGGGTCCTCTTTCTACAAGGAGGGCTCTTTTTTATATTCACTAGTAAGTAAAGTCTAAGCATCCAAAAATAATTACAAGAAAGCAGGAAAATATTATGACAAACGACCTTTTACAAGCACTTCAACTATTGAAATCGAAAGAATGGATAGATTTAACACATACATTTGGTCCTAATTCACCTCATTTCTTTATGTTTGATGATGCAAAATTTGAAACATTATTTTCCCATGAGGATGGTTTCTTTGCGCAACAATTCTCTTTCCCTGGGCAATATGGAACACATATCGATCCACCTATCCATTTTGTGCGAAATACACGCTTTTTAGAAGAATTGGCGTTAAAAGAACTTGTCCTACCACTAATCGTTATTGATCAATCTAAGGCAGCCGAATTGAATAACGATTACACATTAAGTATCCAAGATATTCTTGACTTTGAGGCTGAATATGGGGAAATTGAAGCGGGTACCTTTGTTGCGCTTCGTACTGATTGGAGTAAGCGTTGGCCAGATAAAGAGGCTTTCAGCAACAAAGATGCTGATGGTAATAATCATATTCCTGGCTGGGGATTAGAAGCGTTACAATTTTTATTCAACGAACGAAACGTTAGTGCGATTGGTCACGAAACTTTTGATACGGATTCAGCAGCTGATTTTCGTAAAAACGGTAAGTTAGATGGCGAATATTTTGTGCTTGAGCAAGATACTTACCAAATTGAACTTATGACAAACTTGGATAAGCTACCTCCTAAAGGTGCTGTTATTTTCAATATTGTACCAAAACCTGAAAAGGCCTCTGGATTCCCTGTGCGTTCATTTGCAATAGTGCCTTAAAAATAGCAATAGGTCTGAATCAAACCATGATAGGTATTGAATCAGACCCTTTTTATTTAGGTGAATTCCTTTTTTTAAAAATAAAATAAACGATCAAAATTATTATGATGAACAATGCTATAAGATACATACTGTAGCGGGATAAATATAACCCAACATAACGCCATTCCTCCCCAAGTACTTCTCCTAAGGTAATAAAAGTAAATGTCCATATAATTGCTCCCGTATAAGCAAAGAAAGCAAACTTTTTAAAAGGATAATTATTAATAGCCGCAATATATGCTGTTAGATGACGTACACCAGGAATAAAATATCCGACTACTAATAATATCGGTCCTATTTTTGCAAATAATTTTTTAGTAACGTCAATTTTCTGTTCAGTAATATGGATTTTTGGACCGTATTTTCGCAATAATGGTAGCCCGAATCTATAGCCTATATAGTAGCTTAAGGTAATTCCCCCTGCCGCACCTACCACAGCGCTGATTAGAGCTGGAATATGCGAGAGAGTTTCTCGATATACGCTATATCCTACATAGGTTAAAAATATCTCATCAGGAAGTGGCAGCCCGACAATCCCTCCAATTAGGATAAGAATAATGCCAAAATACCCGTAATGTTCAATAAGAGATTGCACATGATGCGCCATAAATCCATCCCACCTAAAGCATAATGATTTCTTTTCAATGTTAGCTTTATAATAACTCAAAGTAGACAGCATTATGAGTATTATAACGTTCATAAAGTTTTCCCCAACGTATAGTGGCTAGTCCATGCTATAAATATAGTTTTCTTAAACTATTATTTGTAGCTCACGTAGAGCAAACTCAATACCACCATCAGTTGATTTCTTCGTTATAAAATCAGCGACATTTTTTAAGGCTTCACTACCATTGCCCATTGCAATACCAAAGCCAACCTGTTCCAGCATGTCGATATCATTATCTCCATCCCCAAAAGCAAGTGCTTCCTTAGGACTCAAGTTGAAATAATCTAGTACAGCTTGAACAGCAATCGATTTGGAAACATCTTGCTGCAAAACATTTGTAATGTACGGATGCCATCTTTTGAACAATAAATGAGGGAATTGTGATGCATATCTTCTCTCTATCTCCTCATCGGCATATAGACACATTAAATATACCTCTTGCGTTAAAATATCTTCATTAATAACGGGAAACTCTAGCAAAGATAATGTCTCTTGCATAGCTGTTAATGTCTCTTTCTCTTGGACGTTATTCATCGATAATTGTTCTGTAAAAAACGAGAGACTTTGTTTATTTTCTTCAGCAAAAGCCTTAACTACTTGGACAATTTCTTTTGCAATAGGTATTTTATGTATTACTTGATCTTGATGCTTAACATACGCGCCATTAGCCGTAATAAACGTCTCTATTCCTATGTTTCTTAACTGTTGGCACATCGATAAAGGTCTTCCTGTAGCAGCAACAATACGAATTCCTTTGTTTATTAATTGTTGTATAGCCTTCCTTGTGCTTTCTTCTATACAGCCATCTTCATAATTAACAAGCGTTCCATCTACGTCAAAAAATACAATTTTATAATCCATCGTTTGCTCCTTATCGTTTTATATAATTTTTAACCGGGTGTGTAAATTTATTATCCATTTCCATTAATCAGAGGATCATCAACATAACGTGTGGTTGATTTCCGTTCCGACCGGGCGCTTTGTAGCTGTCGCTTTGCTTTCGCTACAGATAAAACATTTGCCGCTGACGCTTCGCTTTCGCGCAGATAAAACATTTGTTGTTGCTGTCGTTGCACTTTCGCACAGATAAAACATTGTTGCTGTCGCTTCGCTTTCGCACAGACAAAACCCAGTTGCTGCCGCTACGTTAGCACTACGCTTTCGCACAGAGCAAAGCTTCCTGGGGGCGTCCGATGAGCCGCTTCGCTGCGCTCCAGGGTCTCGGGGCAACAGGATGTTGGTCACGAAGGCGTTATCACAGGACGTGATGCTCTTAGCCTTCGTTCCTCTATCGCTAATCCCCAAGGAGTCGCCCAGTCTCCACTCCAATCAACTTATATACATGGCATACGCTTCCCTACTTTTGTTGATGATTCCAATTAGAAAATGCAAAACAAGTTCAAGCTGCTTCATTGTCACTGTCTCTTCACTTAAGAATCCTTTTTTAGTCAAAAATATCCCTATATTTACCTAATCAGTATATCTCTAATTTTACATGAATAATTGAAAAGATGGCATTTTTCTTCTTATATTACAGATAGTTAATTTAACCTATATAAGCTATTGTAAAATATAAAAATTAGCAGCAATTTAGTTAAACATTTGTACATAATTTTACAAACTAAAATAAATGTGTAACTTATTTCAACTGCACAGATAAATACTATTACGAATACGTTTCACAATTTCAAAAGACTAAAAAAATAATGCTCATTTTAATTTTTATAATTCTAAAGGAGTATACCAAAGAACACAGAATTGTTAATATAGAAGATAGTTAATTAAACATATTGGACGATATAATCATCGTATACATAGAACAAAAGAAATAATAACCTAATTGGATGTAAAGGAGTTGATTCTTATGGCATTTAACATTTACTACTATGAAAGTAGTGTGGATTGCAAGTTTTGTAAAAAGCATTTTACCACATATAAAGTACGTCCCAATCGTTATAAAGTAGTCGATGAGCAAACAGACTTCATGCCAGTCTATGAAGGTTTAAATCCGCTGTTATATGAAGTTGCTGTTTGTCCGCATTGTGGCTATGCCTATCACAAATCTATGACAAGAACTTATGGGCCTTTTATGCTTCTTATTGATGAGCTGTACATTAAAGAACTCCAAAAACCTATGGATATATGTAAGGAACGTACTATCGATGATGCCATTATAAGCTTTAAATTAGCTTATCTTGTATCAAGAGCATCCATGGAAGAATCACTTCTTATGGCCAATTTCGCCCTGAAAATAGCTTGGCTGTATCGCTTAAAAAATGATGATCAATCGGAAATGCACTACCTCTTTGCGGCTAGAGACTTTTACAGTAAATCTTTTGCTTCCAATCAAGAGGGCGGAGAACGAATTCAATTTTTGCATGCTGAAATAAGCCTCCGACTTGGTGATATTACTGAAGCGAAGAAAGGTTTCTCACGATTAATTGCGGACCGAAATGTTTCCAATAAATATCGAAAAATAGCACGTAATCGTTGGGAAAACTATAAATATGACGTGGAGCCTATTAATGTGAATGAAGGTGTAAGCGAAATCATCAACTGAAGTAAACGAGGAGCGGAATAGACATGCAGCTATTTACAAAAAGAATTGATGTGAGAGAAGAAGATATTTTTTCAGAATTACATCATTTTTTACTAAGAAAAAATAATCGCTATTTAACGAATGATGAAGTAGTTGCAATAACAGGGGTTTCATCCGAGCTACTTTATAAATGGGTAAAATCAGGGAAATTAAAAAAATCAATTTTTCCTAATTTAGGCGCACCTTGTGAACGATGTGGACAGATTACTCAAGCAAAAATCTGTGTTAGCTGCTCATCAACCATCGTTAATACATTAAAGCAAGAGGAAAAGGATCGTGCATGGTTCAACCAAATACAACGAAATAATGTAAGAGCTAGCACGTATCACTATAAATAATAAATAGCATCTGCAAAGCGTGCTCTATCATTGCACTTACTTAATAGATTCAATAATGGCTCATCACCAAAAGTTTTGGATGACATTTGTTAAAACATATACTATGTAAATAAGTTGATTGGAGTGGAGGCTGGGTGACTCCTTGGGGATCAGCGGTAGAGGAACGCGAGTGAAGCGGCTCATCGGACGCCCTCAGGAAGCTTTGCTCTGTGCGAAAGCGAAGCGACAGCAATGTTTTATCTGTGCGAAAGTGCAACGACAGCAACAACAAATGTTTTATCTGCGCGAAAGCGAAGCGTCAGCGGCAAATGTTTTATCTGTAGCGAAAGCAAAGCGACAGCTACAAAGCGCCCAGTCGGAACGGAAATCAACCACACGTTTTGGTGACGAATCTCAATAATGGAAATCAACCCAAAATTATCACAACAAACCAAATTTAAACAAAATTTAAACAAATACCCCCTTTACTTTAAACTTACCAACCTATAATTAGCCTTAACATAAAGAGAAGGACTGATAGAAAGTGTCAAAAGGGAAGAAGCGTAAGGTTTTATTATCATTAAGTATTGCGTTGACAAGCTTTGCAGCGTTCAACGGAGTATCAAATGCATCAACAGCAGTTCCGGCATTAGAAGAGCGTGTAGCTGTAGAGAACAATTCGGAAGTAAAGCAAGCCCGCACATCCAATGAGACATTACAAGATTGGAAAAAGTGGACAAACGACCATGCCTATAGCTTAACGTCTATTCAGCCTGAAACAGTTGGTCAACAAAAAATCTCGTCAGATAAATTTGAAGATTTAGAAATGCTTAAGCCTTTATTACAAGATAAACGTATTGTTTTTTTAGGGGAAAGTTCTCATGGTGTGGCTGAATTTAACCTAGCAAAAACACGTATTATTCAATTTTTACACCAAGAAATGGGCTATAACGTTCTTGCCTTTGAAAGTGGTATGGGGAATGCCATGAATGCCCAAGGTCAAATTGATAAACAAACAGCGCAACAAACAATGAAGGATGCTATTTTTGGTGTATGGTGGTCGAAAGAAACACTACCGTTATTTGAATATACTAAAAAAACACAGAATACAGATCAACCATTAAAATTAGCAGGCTTCGATATTCAACAGCAAGGTGCATTTACGAACGGTGACTGGCTACAAAATAGTCAGCTCGCAAAACAGTTCAGTGAAGCAGAGAAGCAACTTGCAGAATGGAGCTTCGGTAAGGATTTAAAGGGTTATCAAAAGGCAAAACCAAGCATTATCGAAGTATATAAACAAGTAAAATCACAAGTACCGCTTAAAGAAAAAGAGTTAAAAGCGGCTTATCCGAGCGAGCCTCATATTGTAAAGCTTATGGAACGTACTTTAGCTGACCGTATCCGTTTAGCAGACGAATATGTAGAACTATGCATTCAATCAAATATTGATCTAGAACAATATAACCCTGAGTCTTTTTATAAGACAATGGAATGGCGTGACCAAGCAATGATGGAAAACTTACTTTGGTTAGCGGAGGAGGTTTATCCAACTGAAAAATTTATCGTCTGGGCGCATAATGACCATATTCGTAAAGCACAATCCGAAGTAATGGGTTCTCCTTATCCGGTAAAATTAATGGGTGAGCGTCTACCAGATATCTACAAGAAATATAGCTATGTGCTTGGCCTTTATATGGCTGGTGGTGAAACATCAGACAATCTGGGGGAACCTATGGCCGTTTTACCGCCAATAAAAGGATCTATCGAGGATATTCTTTCATCGACAAATAAACCATACACATTTATCGACTTACGCAATCGTCAAAATGAACGAGGAAACTCATGGATGTTTGAGCCACGCTTATCGTATAGCTGGGGATCCATGCAAGAAAGCCTTGTTCCACGCGATCAATATGATGGCATTCTTCTGATTGATAAAGTAAGTAAACCAAATTATATAAAGTAAAACTTTAATCAGTGGGTTTTCTTCATCCCCACTGATTATTAGTCTTTACCAATCGGGCTTTTACGGGCAGTCCTTTCTTTGCCTTCATTGAATTTGGAGGTGCAGTCTTGTACCTGACTTTTCGCTTTCGGTACAGACAAATTACTGCCCGTTAATGCGGGATAAAATAAGGATATAAAAATAGCAAACTAGTTCATTCTTCTAGTTTGCTATTTTTTTAAAATTTAAGTATCCATCGAAATTGTATCCCAAGCTTCATCGCGATGCCCTATCATCCAGAACAACCCTCTACGTCTTTCCATGACGATACTTTCATTCATATTCGCAGGAGCTGTGTGTTCTTTTATCCGACTATCTACACAAGCCCAATGGTATCTGTAAATCTTGTCGGCCTCATCCAAAATCTCTTCCTGACTTCGCATAACAGTTTGTAGATAAAACTGTTCAAACGTTTCACAGTTAGAAACAACTTTAATGGCATGCTCGCAATCACATACTTCATCAGGAACATCAAGCTCTTCAACTAAGCCAAGAGCCCAAATAAGCGTCCAATAAGCCTCATATTGCCATGAAATATTAATGGCCTCTTGCACACCTGGTTGTGAAGCTTGTAAAAAGTCTCTTTCATTGCTAGTTAGATCGTCTTCCACTTTATATGTACGTAACATATTGATGAAAAAGTCTCGCGATTCTTCCACATTTCCACCTTGCGCTACATCACAGGCAAATTGAATGACAATTAACAGGGCTACAGCTCTTCTAGCAATGTCTTCTTGGCTTTTAAACTGACAAGCCTTTATTGTTGGGAGTTGAGGAAGGGAAGCTGTATATGGAATAGCTTTTTCTTTTAAATATGCTATCGTTTTATTTTTTCTTTGTTCGCCTTCTTCTGATGACACCTCTTGTCCCCCTACTTTTCGTGTACAAGCGTGGGGTCTAAAGTCAGATGGTCCTGATTGCCCGTCAGGATAAACAATAACCGCCCCTTCATCGTCTAATAAAGTGCCATTCGGTAAAAAGCCTATGCCACCTATACTCGATAACAACCTCGAAAATAACTGCAGCTGCTCTTCATTTATCTCTTTTTCTGATTCAATAGCAATCACTGTATTTAAAACGGATATTTGAGTCAACACTAATTCTTTTAAATGATCATCTTCAAAAGGAATGTTATCGTAATACCCCATCATCCCAGGAATGTTTTTAGTGAAGTAATCTGGATTCGTGTCTTCAGATATGACTCTTATTATAAATTTATGTTTTTTAAACAATGCTTTGGATTTTATCGAATACTCATTTTCACCTTTAACAATAGCAAAGCCCTTTGCAAAAGCATCTGAAATTTTTAACTCGATATCATCAATGTCATTTTTAGAAGCAAATATCGTGAAATGGTTCAATCTTCTCTCTCCTTTACAATGAATTATCCAAACCTTCGAGTGCTTGGCTAAATAGCTGTTTGTTTTTTCTTAGTATTTCATTTTCTTTCCAAAAGCTAAGCAATTGTCGCCATTTCTCCTTATCTATAAGAGTCGTTGGTTTCATTCCTTTCTGCATCATTTGACATACTGTGCGAATAGCCGTAAGTCGCTCTACTTCACTGCCATTTAGCCATTCAAATAGTGTCTCTGCACTTGGCTGTGATTCCGAAAAAAGTGTGTCCCACCCATCTATAGGAAATGCAACATAATGCTTCATCCACGTTATAATTTTTGGATTATGGAAATGGCGTAGTCGATGTAAAGCTGTATAGGCATCAATTTTCTGTTTCTCGATATCTAGAAGAACAAGAGATAACCCTTCTTCTGCTGGTAGACAATAGGCTGTTAAAAAATCACGAATTGAGCTAAGGAAATCATTTTGGTCTTTCCAAAGCGTTCTTACCCAGTCTCTTGCCTCCACTGCACAGACATTTACTAATACTTCACTCCAAGCTTTTTTATCAGCTGGTGGCAGTGCTTGTTCAATTTTACTCCGAAGTGCATGATACACTTTCGATGCATCAAACTGCGCAAAGGCTTCCTGTATACTAGCATCTTTCACCCCATGCATGGATACATAAATTAATAATGACTCTAAATTGAACATCGCTTGCTTAACAGTTAGTGTTAAAAATTGTTCAAGCCACTTTAGCCATATTTGAGAGCTAGTTAGGCTTAAATCCAATCCACCCTCACTACAAAACTGTCGATGCTGTCCACAATCTGCTCCTATACACCCTAAAGTCGTAACTCGCTCTATATAATTATGAAAGCCCCCTGCAAGTAGATCAAATTCATCCTCCTCATGACTCCAATACCAAACAGAGCCATCCTCAATCCTAATAAGGAGCGCATCACCGTTGCCAGCCGTATGAAACTGTAAATATAGTTGTTCGTCTAAATTTTCATCATCTCCCCCAAAACAAGGGAAATCTAGCTCTTCCAAGCTCCAACCGAAGTCACCAGAAGGCGTATTATCTAGTTCAATAGGAAGCAGCGCCTCGTCTGGTAATGACCAATACACCCCCACTTGTTGAGAGCAATGTCGTAATAAATCACGTAACTCAGAAGGAATTCGAACGCCAAGCCGCTCTTCTACTATTATTAGCTCTTGCTCTGTAGCTACAGGCTTAATCTCAAGCGGATGTACCCAGGCCCCTTGCTGTTCTAGCTGTTTTAATAAATGATGCCAACGTTCAATCCACATCCTATTTCCTCCCCCACGTTAAGAAAGATACTTTTATTTAAGTTTGCACCAAGTATTACTATTATTTATAGATTCTCTACTATATCGTCAGGAAATCATTCACTTATTAGGATTAGACTTCAATTTACTTTAAAACACTAGGATTTTACTTCCATTAAAGCGCCATACACATGCTAAATTGCTTACCTTTACTAGTTCTTTTCTAATTGTTTAGAGTGACTCTTTCTAATAGTAAGTTGTTGATAAGCAAAAACGTTATCAACAACCTTTTTTAATTTCCACCATAATTTTCGTTACATATTCCTCCTCACGATTTTTAATAACGGCATCATAAATATATTCCTCATAAACGTACTGCCCTAATTCGTAACCTTTTTCTCGCATGACTTTAAATAATCGCTCGTATGTTTCACCAAGTGTAGTGGCCAGCCCTACGTGATAGCCAACGATAAAATTCCCTTCAATCGCTTTAAAATAGGGATGGCCCTCTCTCGGCTGTGGCTGCTCTATATATAAGTAACTATAATTATCATAGTTTCCGGCTAATACTTGCTCTCTTCTTGTCATACCTCCAATAGGATAACCCGTGTCTAATTGAGAGCGGTCTAATTCATCTATAAAGTCTGAAACAGCCTTCGTAAACTGCTCCTCCTTCGAATCCTCGATATTTTTACTTAAATACAATGTTGCCTCTGGCAGATGCTCGATCGTAATGCTATCAAAATCAAGGTGTAAGGCTTCCTCTGTTAAATCGATTTTTACATCGATAATGTTTTCAATCATCTCAAGCTCTCGACGTTTTTTCGCTACAATGTCCTTTTGCTGTCGCATCAAGTCTAAGAAATTTTCAGGTGATTTTTCTGCCATGTATGTTTGAATATCCTTTAAAGACATACCAACTGCCTTTAATAGCTCTATCACACTAAAAAATTCATATTGCGCAATGGAATAATAACGATAGTCCTTACTATCCTTCATGATTGGTGATAATAAACCAATTTGATCGTAGTAAATGAGTGTTTGTTTATTCACCTTACAAATTTTAGCGAATTCACCAGTTGTAAAATATTTTACATTTTTATTAAACATTTTTAAATTTCCCCTCCTTGACTATATAGTTACTATATACATTAAATTGTAGCTATTCGCAATCAATTATGCTACGGCAAAATTGCGTCCGGAATCGTCTATTTCAGCGGATTTCTGGACATCTACTGAAAGAAATTATAAACAGAAAGGTTTTGACATTATGTTCACGGAAATTCGTGACATTACAGCTTTAAACAAAAAGGAAATTTTATCATTACGCATTGCAGATAATCAGCAGGATTTTATTGAGAGTACCGTGCAATGTTTGGCGGAGGCAGAAGCTGATACACGTTTTATTCCAGTCGGATTGTATAGAGAGGACATTGCAGTTGGCTTCGCTATGTATGGTGCGTTCCCATATAAGAACAATACGCAGCGTATTTGGTTAGATCGCTACTTCATTGATGAACGCTATCAGCACCAAGGATTGGGCAAATACTTTTTACAACAACTTATTAAATATTTAGTAGCTAACTTCAGCTGCCAAAAAATATATTTAAGCGTTTATGACAACAATATAGTAGCCATTCAGCTATATGAAAAATTTGGGTTCGTTTTTAACGGTGAACTCGATGAAAACGGCGAAAAGGTAATGCTATTGGAGGTACATGCTCATGACAACCATTAATCCTATTGAGACCAGGCCACTAAAGCCATTATTTTTATCATACTTATTCCCAGCGATGATTGGCATGTTGTTGATGTCAGTAAATATTTTAGTGGATGGTATTTTCGTTAGTCACGGAGTTGGACCAACCGCTCTAGCAGGAGTAAATATCGCCGTACCAATTTTCTCTATTTTGCTATCCATTTCCCTTTGGATTGGTATGGGTGGAGCTACGCTATTTTCAATCTCTCTCGGTGAAGGCAATAAGAAACAAGCACACCAGCTTTTTACATTAGCATTTACAACCATGGTCGTTGTGGTTATGGCAATCGTCCTATTACTTTTATTAAATTTAAAGGAAGTTTCCTATATATTCGGGGCAAGTGATGCTACCTATCCTTATGTCCAAGAGTACCTACATGTTATTTTAGTATTCGGTGTTTTTTATACGATTGAAAACCTATTAAGCATTTTTATTCGCAATGATGGTAATCCAAAGCTCGCCATGATGGGCTTAATTACTACATCTGTTTTAAACATTATATTAAACTATATCTTTATTTTCGTGCTCGATTATGGCGTAACAGGCTGTGCCTTAGCTACATCTCTTTCCACAATAATCGGTATGTCCGTGCTCTGCCTTCATTTCTTCAGAAAGCAATCCGAATTAAAATTTGTACGTAATTTTTTCAGCCTATCTGATTTAAAGAAAATGTTTGCTATTGGGCTACCAAGCTTTATCGTTGAAGCTTCTGTCGCCGTAATGGTCATTTTATATAACGTGACATTTTTACATTATTTAGGATCAAACGGAGTTACTGCATACGCCATGATTAACTATATTCATACGGTACTGTTAATGGTATTCCTTGGTATTGGCATGGCTCTACAGCCTCTAGTTAGTTATCACCACGGCGCCAAATTAACAGAGAGATTAACAGCGCTGTTGAAAATCGGTATTGCCACTGCCCTTATTTTAGGTTTAACTACTGCCATCATCGCTATGTTATTCCCTTCACAGCTAATAGCACTATTTGGTGATAGCACGCTTGAAATTCGCAACATGGCGGCACAGGGCTTTACACACTTTGCAATTGGCTATGTATTCCTTGGTATGAATATGGTGTTTGCGGAATTCTTCCAATCGATTGAAAAAATCCGACTTGCAACTACCATTATGTTATTACGGAGCATTATACTATTTATCCCTACGCTCATACTGTTACCTAAATTGCTTGGCCCACAAGCTATTTGGTGGACCTTCCCTGTCGCAGAAGGCATTACTGCATTGCTCATTTTTATCTTTCTGAAGAGAAAAGCACATACGATTTTCTCAGAGAGGAGCAGCTTAAATTAGTGCTATAAACGAAGAAGAAAACCCCTTTCGATTATTGTTTCGAAAGGGGTTTAAATTGTTTAATTTCTATTTTTCACAAGCCCAACCATCTTTATCTCTGTCAAGCTTATCTTGATAGGCAGGGTGACCTTTTTTCACACCATTAGGACATTTTTTGTTTAATTCTTTACAGTTTTTAAATGTCTCTTTCGCTTGTACATCAGCATTAAATGATGTGACTGAGAATACTAAAGTTGCTGTTAATAAAGTTATAAGTAGTTTTTTCACTATAACACCTCCTAATGGATAATATTACAGAATATAGAATACAGAAACAATACTAAAGTAACAGACTTACTGAAAGAAAATACAAAAAGGACCTTAAATAGGCCCCTTTTTCTTGATTATTATTCGTTTAAATATTTAATGACAGCCATTTCTTTACCAAAGCGATCACCATAATCTTTGAATCCCAAGCTTGAATATAAATAATGTGCACCTTTATTTTCTGGATGATAACCTACTATAATTTTTTGCGCATTTGGTAATTTAGCTATTTCTGCAATCATTAGCTCAGTAGCTGCTTTCCCTATACCCTTACCTTGAAAATGCTTATCTATCATAATTCTATATATCCAATAGCCATCAAGCTCTTCTATTACAGAATTAAACATTAAGAAACCTACTACTCGCTCTTCAAAATAAATAACGTATGGTTTTAATGTTGGGTCAAACTTTGATTGTGCTATTGAAATAGCGTTTGGTTCAATATAATCTCTTTGCTCTTCTGATATTTGTAATAGGCAACACTCATACCAATTCTCTGCATTGACTTCTACAATTTTCACAGCATTCTTATTCATACATTTTTCCCCTTCCGAATTCAGGGAAACGCTTCATATCATTGTTAATTATGCGTTATCCCCCAGTATTTCATCATAAAAACAGTTTTGTTTGTCATAATGACCGCCCCCTTTAACTGTATTTCTATAAAAGTATATCATATTTTACCATTTGTAACTCTTATTACTTAAATATAGAAAAATCTTGTATTTTTATCTAGGACTCTCCTTTTTTAAGAAACTAGTTAAGGCATTTCTCCATAAAGATTAAGTCATCCCTTTTATAACCCTGTTTTTCATAAAAGTCTTGAACATTATGATTACTTAATTCAATTAATAAATTTACTTTTTCACAGCCAACTTGCCTTCATGCCTTCCAATGTATCCGAACGTGAAGGTATTAATCCTGATTTTCGCCATAAGTCTACCACCTGCTCAAAATCATCTAAATCAAAATTACGAAATTGTATATTCTCCCCTCAGATTTATTTATGACGATCTATCATAAAAAAATCCAGCACTACTAAATCAGCGCTGGCAACGATCTATATTTTCTAATGGTTCTTTTTTAGTTCCATATATTCATCACGAAGAATACTCATAATAATTTCATCAGAATACTTATCGTTCATATATAAGGATTGCCTTAGTATGCCTTCCTTCTTGAAACCTACCTTTTCGTACGATTTTATCCCCCGGAGATTATGGGAGTACACTTGTAATTCTAAGCGATTAAGCTGAAGCTCCTCGAACGTGAATTTTTGAGTAAGCTGAACCGCTTCAGCCCCATATCCCTTGCCGCAATTCTCTATACTGTGTAAAGCTATACGGAACATGGCCTTTTTATTGTCCAAATCTATTTCCATAATGGCTAAATCACCAATAATTTGACTATTCTCTACTAAACAAATAGCAAAATCATAACGTGTGGAATCTTCGCTAAATCGATTCAAAGCCTCTTTAATCTGACCTTTCGTTAAAAGGTGACGAGTGCCCGTCATATACATAATTTCTTCATTTTGAAAGCACATGAAAATACTATCTACATCATTTTCAGTAATTGGTCTTAAAAATACATCTTGTCCTATAATCATTAAAAACCCCTCCCTTGAACTATATTAAAAGGGATTTCGATTAGAAATAATATGCCTAGTTCCTTTAAGAAACGTTTTAGACATACGAAAAGCACCAACATTTCAGCTGTTAGTGCTTCTACGAGTTACCTTGTATAAACAATTTTTTTAATCGTTTCTACCGCTAGATGATGCTGGGTAGATAGTTGTTCAATTGAAGTTCCATTCGTAAACGCTTCTTTTATCGACTTATTTCTACCTTCAATATATTTCTTTGTGCCTGAACGTGCACCCCACTCTAAATAAGTGTTTTCTATTTTAGGAATATAAATCATTTCACCTTGAACATATTTTTGGATTTCTAGTAAAAGCTCTTTCGGTAAGATAACTGAAGCCTTCTTATAAGCCATATTGCCAACCCCTCATTTTTATATTGAAAATAAAATAAGGTAGCAAAGCTAATTTTATAAGAAATACTTCGAGGCAAATAATCAATTATGCCTCACCACCTATAGAAGTGGGAGACTTTTGCTGAAAGAAGTTAAAATTTACCCCATGCAAAGTATTGCCATATTAAAATTAAGCTTTGCATGGGCTGCTTCCGTATCTAGGAAATTACTATATTCACTCACTTCTATCCCCCCTTACGTTGTCAATTTATTCAAGTTTATCTTAGCATATATATTTTTTTCAATTAACAAAGACAAAAAGGAATCATACACACTTGATTCCTTTTTGAACAAAAACTTTATTCACTTTACTTACCTGGCACTGCCGTGGCATGTTGCTCTTCACCCTCTGAGGACGTAACCCCCAGAATATCGAGTAAGAACATAAATAATGGGATACCGATAATTAAGCCCCACACACCGAAGAAATGCTCTGAGAAGAGAATAACGATAAATGTATAGAAAATCGGTAAATCTGTCTTCGCCGACATAAGCTTTGGATTTAAGAAGTATGCCTCTATAGCATGTAAAATCATAACAATAACCAAGATATAAAAAATGTACATGAAACCACCGATACTGTATGCAATGATACTTAGAGGAATCAAAGACATAATGACCCCTGCGACAGGTACTAACCCTAATATAAAGAGCATAATCCCTAATGCAATCAAATGTGGGAAGCCCATAATATATAGGGCAATAACAGATAAAACACAATTGACGGCTGCAATTATAAATTGTGCCTCAATCACTTTACCAAAAGAACGAATGAATATTCTTGAGAAATATTGTAACTCATAGTAAAGGTGACTCACTTTACTATCCTTAAATTTCGCTGTAAATTCCGTAATACGTTTCTTCTCAAGCAAAATAAACAAGCTTAAAATTAGGGCGATGAACACATGTAAGATGATTTTACCAATATTCGTAATATTTTTAAGAGTTAGGTCCACACCCTGCTCTAAATATTTGCCAAGTTCAATTTTCTCAAAAGTTGGAGCTAAATACCTTGTAATCTCGTTATCATCTGGATCGAGACTAAAGCTAGCAATAAGGTCAAAAAGCTGCGTAATTTGTTGGGTTACGACGGGCAAATACTTATAGATAACAGCCACAATCCCTGCAACAAGTAAAAGATAGAGGGTAACTGTCACGGCTTTCTCGTTCATTGGTACATACTTTCTAATCTCTTTTGTTGTCTTTGTGGTAAGCTGATTCATCAAGTAAGTAATAATGAACGTGAGAAGAACAAGATTAATCATACTTCGCATCAAATATAGTGCAACAGCGATCCCGACTAGAATTATAAATCGTTTAAATCCATTACTTCGAAAGAAATTACTCATGTATTCACTCCTTCTACAATACGGCTTCGCTGTCTTTACTGCCTGGGTGTCGCTATCAAATGAACATAAGCAAGTAAAAAATTGATGTAAAACATTACGTATCATCCTTATGTAATTTCCCTCCTTCATTGGAATATTATTCCTATTACCACTTAAATGCATGCGCTTTTTAAGTCTTATTAGAAAATAATTAATCCAAGGAGCGAAAAGAATTGTATGCCTTATCATAATAAAAATTAATGACACTACTTTTGTACTTTATTGAAAGCTGTATCAGCGTTATAAGCCTTGATTCTATTATTCTATTATAACCTTTTCAACCACCATATCCAATGTAAGTTCTTTCATGATGGTAGTAAAATTAGAATTAGTTTTAGTATGATATTATCATTACAATTTTCACCATAATAGAAAGGATTGATTATATGAAAGTTGCAAGAAACCCGGAGGACATTCATCTACCAGTTGCTCCTTATGTACATCAGATTGAGGTGACAGGACCACAGAGATGGTTAACATTATCTGGACAAATAGGAATGGAGAAAGACGGGACTGTACCTGAAGAGCCATTAGCTCAAATGAAGTTAGCATTAGAAAATATCCGAAAGAATCTTGAAAGTGCAAATATGGAAATTCAAGATTTAACGAAGCTAGTCTTTTATTGCGTTGGGGAAATGAATGCAGATCAAAGAAAACAAATAATAAGTGATTTTCTTGGTGATCACCTTCCATGTACGACATTAATTTACGTAGTAGCACTCGCTGCCCCTACCCTAAAGGTTGAGATTGATGCCTGGGCATGTCAGGAAATTTAAACCTATAATATGTTGGTATGAACAAGAATGTGCGTCCAGCTCTGTATGTAAGTTAGTTAGTTAGTTATAAAAACACCCCTTTAGAACCAAAGGGGTGTATGTCACATTTATAGATTTTCATTTTTAGCGTTCATTTTAGCATGTTTATATCCATAGGCAAAATAAATAACTAAACCTATTGCCAACCATAACAAAAAGCGTAGTATCGTAAATAATGGGAGACTAAAAATTAATACAAGACATCCTCCAACACCTACAGTTGCTACAAGCCATAACGCTGGTACTTTGAATACACGTGGTTGATCTGGTCGTGTATAGCGAAGGACAACAACACTAACTGTTGTTAAAGCAAAAGCAGTTAAACCGCCGATATTAGCAAATTCCGCTAATTCTCCGATCGATAAAAATCCTGATAAGAGAATTCCTGTTCCAACCACAATTAAAGTTGATAATACAGGTACTCCTGTTTTCTTATTTGTTTGTGCAATACGTTCTGGTAGAAGTCCATCACGGCTCATTGCAAACAGCACGCGTGTCGCACTAGTTGTATTGGCAATCATCGTAGCAAGCAATCCAAAAATAACTGATACTGCAATGATAGCACCTCCCCATTGAATACCAACAGATTGTAGTGCATATACAGTAGGATTTGGAACATCTAACTCAGGGGATGGTACAATACCTGTTAATACTAGTGCAACAAGTGCATAAATAAGCGTTAATACACTTAAACCACCAATTAAAGCTTTTGGTATTGTTTTTTGCGGATTTTTTACTTCTTCCAGAACAGTTGTTACACCATCAAATCCAGTAAAAGCAAAGAACACTAATGCCGCTCCCGCCATTACACCTGACCAGCCAAACGGTGTAAATGGTGTCCAGTTTATAGGGTTAACGTGAAAAGCCCCAATAGCAAGGAATAAGATAATCGCGCCAACCTTTGCAGCTGTAAATAACATATTTGATCGGCCCACATTTTTAATTCCGCTTAGTGCAATCCAAGCCACAATAAGCCAACCAGCCACAGCAGGTAGATTCACAATCCCACCATGAGCAATATCCTTTGTTAAAACTCCTGGCAAGTGAATTCCCACCGATTGTAAAAACGAATTGACGTATCCACTCCAACCAACTGCAACTGTACTAGAAATAACGATAAACTCTAATAGTAAGTCCCAACCGATTATCCAAGCAATAATTTCACCTAATGCAATATAAGAATAAGTATAAGCGCTCCCGGCGACAGGTACCATCGCTGCGAATTCGACATAAGCAAGTCCAACTGCAATTGTTACAAGACCCCCAATTAGGAAAGAAACAACGACACCAGGACCTGCATGTAAAGCAGCTGTAGTTCCTGGCAGTACAAAAATCCCCGCTCCAATTGTGGCTCCTAGTACATACAGCAATAATTGCAACGATCCCAGTTCACGTTTAAGTTTAAAGCGTTCAACTTCAGTTATTTTATTGGCTTGCTCGATTGACTTTGTTCGTAAAAAATTTGCCATAATAACCACTCCGTATTCAATAAAAATAGTAAACATAATATTTATACATTTTTTAAAATAATTATTATATTATCTATCTTTTAGAATTGAGTCAATAATAAGATTATTGACTCAATTAATACCTTGCTTAAAATGAAGCTATCCGACATATTATTTTATACAGAATTTACCGATCTCAGGTTATTAATTTACAGGGAAGCGCGACGATAGAAGATGCTTCAATTTCCATATGTGAGGGTTTCAAAATATGAATAATGGGATTTCTTGCTTTAATTGTCTACTACTTTACAAATTTGAGTTTTGCTTATGCTAAAAAATAAATGATTGCCTTTATAATATTAAAAATGTAACTATTAATAATTCACACGTACAGATTAAATTATTTTAGAAGTTAGGAGCGGGCAAAATGGAGTCCTATGAAGTATCGACATTAAAAAAAGGCATTTTGATTTTGGATGTATTACGTCAAAAACATTCTCTTACATTAACTGAAATTATGGAAGAATTATCAATGAACAAGACATCCGTTTTTCGCATGCTTTATACACTAGAAAAAATGAACTATGTGATTAAATATCATAAGTATTATCAATTAAATCCGCATATTTTTAGGGATGAACATTTATTTTGGCATAAAGATATCCAGTGGACATCTCTCGTAGCGCCCTATCAATTAGCCCGGCAAGAAGAAATAACGACTTATATTGGTATTTTGGAAGATTGTGAGATGGTGATAAAAAATGTGATCAGGGAGCCTTTTGAACAGCCTGCTTTTCACGCAATCGATACTCGAACACCCATGCATTCAAGCGCACTTGGAAAAGTAGTATTAGCTCATCTGTCACCTAAAAAACAACGTGAACTATTAAATAGTATTGAACTGAATACATTTACAGCAAAAACCTTCTATGATTATGGTCTTTTGATTCCTCACTTACAGGTCATTAAAGCACAAGGATATGCTGTTGATCATGAAGAAACGAATCTAGGTAAATGTTGTATTGCCGTCCCGATTTATGTGAATGAAAAGGTCCTCGGTGCGATTGCTTTGCATGGTTCAACGGAACAAATTAAGAAAACTGCCATTCGTTCGTTTGCAAAAAAATTAGTGGAGGCAAGTCAGCAATTGACAGAAGAAATCCATTATCTTTTAACATAATGTTAATTTCTTTGGAAAGTTCTATTTGCAATTAAAACGCATTTGTTTCTATATATGAAACTGCAGCTATGTATGTTGGTAATTTAATTTTTTTACTCTATTCTGATTACAGAAAAGCGAGGAGGTAGGAATATGAAATTCCATACATTAAAAAAAACGAATATCAACATTTCAGAAATTGGTCTTGGGACGAATGCTGTAGGTGGACATAACTTATATGAAAACTTAAATGAACAAGATGGGAAGGAGCTAGTCTCAGCTGCACTTGATTTAGGGATAAATTTTTTTGATACAGCAGACATATATGGAACAGGGCGTTCAGAAGAGCTCGTCGGCGAAGTATTAAAGAAATATCCAAGGGAAGATTTCGTTTTAGCGACAAAGGGAGGTAGACATTGGTTTGAGGATGGTTCAGTAAAGACAAATAATCATCCGCAATATTTACGAAGTGCACTCGAAAATAGCTTGAACCGACTACAGATGGATTATGTAGACCTTTACTATTTACATTTCCCGGATAATGAAACTCCTCTTGCTGAGGCGATTGGTGAATTATCACGCTTGAAAGAAGAAGGAAAAATCCGAGCAATAGGCATTTCAAACGTAACATTAGATCAGCTTATAGAAGCGAATGTGCATAATGATATTGCTGTCTTACAATCTCCATACAATATGTTGAATCGATCAGCAGAACAAGATTTATTGCCATACTGTGTAAAAAAGGAGATTTCATTTATTCCATATGGTCCACTTGCATATGGCCTACTCGGTGGAAAATATACAAAAGACTTTAAATTAAATACAGGAGACTGGCGAATTTCAGATCCTTTATTCCAAGATGAATTATTTGAGCGTACGTTAGTAAAAGTGGATGCATTAAAGAAAATTGCTGAGGAAAAGGAAACCACATTACCAAATCTAGCACTTGCTTGGTTATTAGATCAAGATGGCGTTGATGCAGTTATCCCAGGCGGGAAACATAAAAAACAAGTAGCTACCAATGTAAAAGCAACCGATGTCCTTTTAACAAAAGGAGATTTACTGAATATAGAAGGAATTTTAATAAAAAAATAAAACAAAAAATGCGAAAATGCTGTTATATCAACATTTTCGCATTTTTTATTGAGGACGTTCTAGCGCAAATATGTCTCCATTTTTTGCGTAATTTGAGCCAGCCAGTCTGCTAACCGCTTTTAATTCCCTCGGGTCAATACGACCTTCATTATAAATGGTTTCATCTATATGAAATTGTACAACCTGACCAATGAACAAATCACCTGTCTGTTCGTCACCATTCATCAAAGGAATCGTCTGTACTAAGCTGCATTCCATTCGAACCTTTGCCTCTTTAATACCTGGTACAGATATACACTGGCTATCGGTTAATGTAAATTGAGCTCTATCAATTTCACTTTCAGTTACAGGTAATGAAGCTGCCGTTTCATTCACCTGCTTAACATTCCCCTCATCTACAATATGCACAACAAATTGTTGCTGATGATGAATATGTCGAGCGGTATCTTTTAAGCGCTCCTGTGGTCTTTGAACCGCTAGAGAAATCATAGGTGGATTTGATGACACAATATTAAAGAAACTAAAAGGTGCGCCATTGATGACTCCTTGCTCTGACTTCGTCGTAACAAAGGCAATTGGTCTCGGAATAATACTGCCAATTAATAATTTATAGTTTTCACGCTCAGTATTTTTAGTAGGATCAATCGAAATCAAACGACTCATCCTCCTTAATCAAGCGCACGCACTTCGATTGGAATTAATGTTCTTTCTAATTGTTCACGATGCTGTTCATATTGAGCTGGTAACATTAATTGGCTACCCATTGTCTCAGGTGTTTCATCATGAGCAAATCCAGGTGGATCTGTCGCAATTTCAAATAAAATCTCACCAGGTTCACGGAAATATATCGCATTAAAATAATTACGATCTTTCACTTCAGTTACATGTTGTCCATGATTCATTACATACTCTTGCCATTCTAGGTGGTCCGCATGATCTTGGGCTCTCCAAGCAATATGATGAACTGTTCCGACTCCCATTTGACCACGCATACCAGGAACAACTTTTAAATCTACTGTATTACCAATATCTGCGCTAGATTTGTAACGAGTATACTCACCTTCCGTTGCTACTTTTTCAAGTCCCATGACTTCAGTTAAAACTTTTGCTGTTTCTTCAGGATGACTTGAATAAAGTGTTACACCACCAAATCCTTTAATCGCAACCTCAGGAGTTACTTCACCAAATGTCCATTCATTCAATTCGCCTTCTGGACGTGCCACTAATTCAATATGAAGTCCGTGTGGATCATCAAATTGTATTACTTGTTCACCAAAGCGTTCTGCTTTTTGGAATGGAATAGCGAATTTTGCAAGGCGATTAGTCCAATAAGATAGTGCTCCCTCTTGTACAACATAAGTAGTTACACCAACTTGACCATCACCAATGCGACCTTGATAAGCATTCGCCCATGGGAAGAATGTAATAATTGTCCCCGGCTTACCACCTTTGTTACCGAAGTAAAGATGATATGTGCCTGGGTCATCGAAATTTACCGTCTGTTTAACTAAACGAAGGCCTAAAACACCAGCATAAAAATCAATATTTTCTTGTGGATGCCCTACAATGGCTGTGATATGGTGAATACCCGCAGTATGTTTTTTCATGTTAACAGTCCCTTTCATGATAAATGTATTTCTCACCTATACTTTATCCAATACCGTTCTACCTCAATCTTTGAACAAAAATCAATTATGCCTTGGCATAATTGCGTCTGGAATCGGCTTTGTGCTTAGGCCTGCGTGATGCAGGTCAGTTAGCCGTTATCGCATGGATGCGATGAATTTAGGCTAACATCCTTTATTGAACTCCTTTCCGATTCCATGACATCCGCCGGAGCTTTGGGCCAACGTGATGTTGGTCACTCAGTCGTCGCCACAGGACGTGGCGTTCTTAGACTGAGTTCCTCTATTTCAGCGGGCGTTTGGACACCCGCTGAAAAACAGCTTATATTCGCATTCAATTCACCACCTATAGAGGTGGGAGACTTCTGTACCTGTCGCTACGCTTTCGGTACAAAATACTTTTGCTGAAAGAAGTTAACGAATTGTATATAAAGCTTTTGACCAAGGAATTAATTGGTCTAACATTTGGTTAACAGAATCTGTTTGTACCTCTTTTGGTTTAAAATCAGTACCATTTTCAAAGTCTGTGAATAGTGACAATGCTGGATGTACACGGACATCTGCAATTAAAAGCTCGCCCATAATACCACGTAAATGTTCAGCTGCACGTGCACCACCTACAGAACCATACGATACAATACCTGCAGCTTTGTTATTCCATTCTACACGTAAATAATCTAGTGCATTTTTTAGAGCACCTGTAATAGAGTGATTGTACTCTTGTACGATAAATACAAACCCATCTTGTTTTGCAATAATTTCTGACCAACCTTGAGCGCCTGAAGCATCTTGCTCTGGTTCACCTAGTAAAGGTAATTTGTAATCCGCAATATCAATAATTGTATAATTAGCATCTCCTCGTTGATCTGCGATTTCTTTTACCCATTGTGCTACTTGTGGACTAACACGCCCTTCACGTGTTGATCCGATAATAATCCCGATATTTAATTCTGCCATTGTTTTTTCCTCCTCTTTTTTTGAACTGAAAAATTTATTTAAAAAACCCATTATGATTACCTCCTTATGATGTGAAAAGTTAAACTTTCCACCCGGATTAAAAGGTTAGAATTCATTTATCTCGAATTCAGTTATCTTGAATTCGAGATAATAGTAACACGCTGGTTTAATTTACGTCAACAAGTTTGTTTAATGTTAAAAAAAGCAAGGATGTTATCTTAACAACATCTCTGTTTAACTATAAACAAAAGAATAAATTTAAATTAATATGGCTCATCACTATAAAATAGGGTGATTTTCGTTCCTGCTGAGCGTTTTCCTGAGGGCGTCGGGGCAACAGGATGTATTATTGCATGAATATTCCATCTCCAACTTTTGGTGAATAGCTAAATATAGAAATGAACAAAGGTGAATTATCATTCAAAAAAACACTTCCGCAAAAGTTCAAAGATTACTTTATCACAGGATGAATCGCTAAGCTGGAATCAAAATAGTACTATGCCATACTAAACTATCAAGAGAATCAGACAAATTAGAATGAGATATGTTTGATATTTTTCATCCAATGTAAACCTCACCATGGAGGAAACGAGATTTAGCAGAGTTGTTGTGATACCAACATTTCTGCCTTCGACTCTCTATCCTTGTCCTAAATTCTCATAAACTTGCGATTTTAAATAGCTATATTGAGCATCATTGGTATCTTGAAAAGCCTCTTCTCTGCTTGAACAAAGGTCTTGATATTCGAGGTTGTACGAAAACTGCTCTTCTGTAAAATCTCTTCTTTCCCCTGCGAGCATATTATAGAAATGCCAGCCTTCATCAAGCCATGTTTTATAAATCTCGCCTCCAAGAATATCATTTACAACTAATGCAGTAACTCCGCATTGTCCTCTTGCCGGATTATCTAGACTCCATTTTGAACTTGATTGACTTGACCAGGATTTTTTTAAAGCTCTTAGCAAATCTTTTTCTGTGTACATTCCACTACACCCTTTTCTAACCTAAAATTTTTAATAGGGTACATCATCCATTTTTATAGGCGTTGTTCTACCTAACATCCAATCATCTTTAATTGCACCATATAAGATACTATCTGTCACCGTACCATCTGCATTTTCCCAAGCATTTCTTAAATAACCTTCTTTCACAAAACCTGCTTTCGTAAAGCATTTTCTCATACCAATATTATCAACTCTCGTATAACCTTCAATACGAATCTTACCTCTTTCTTCAAACAAGTAATCTTGTAACCAGAGAAGTGTCTTTACCCCGTATCCTTTTCCTCTATAACGTGCATCTAAACGGATATCGAATAATGGGATTGTGTCATTTATGTCATGAATTATGATAATCCCAACCTTTTCTTCATTATCAATAATCCAATGCGTTTCGCGATCGTTGTGATAGTATCCTTCTGCATACGCTTTTCGAATAGATTCCTCTTTTAAAATTTGGTCAACATGATGAATCCACTTATTTTGAGTTAGTAATTCCACTAAATTTTCAATTTCGTCTACTAATAGTTGATATTCCATTCATATAATCCTCCAATGAATAAAATTAGCGTTCTTGAACTTAAAATACCACATTTCCTTTATGCTGCATGATATATGCTTTGAAATTTTATGTCCTCCCAAAAGTATTCGTAACAAAAACATATACTTGAAAGAAGTATATACTTTTGTTAAAGTCAATTTATGGATAGAACAAGTTTAATAAAAGGTCATTTAGAAATGTGCGTGTTGTCTATATTGTCGCAGAAAAAAAGTTATGGTTATGAAATTATGAAGGAGTTAGAAAAACACAACTTAAAACTGAAAGGAGTAGGCAGCATTTATCCCATTTTGACTAAGCTGAAGGATCATGAATGGGTTGATACTTACCGTGAAATGACGGACAACGGGAAGGTTAGAGTTTATTATGAAATCAATGAAAAAGGAGAAGTGTATCTTCAAAAAAAAATCAGCGAGTGGTTGGCGTTACAACAAGATATAAAATCACTACTGCAAAGTGGTTTGAAAGGAGAACTTTTTGAATGACTATGGAATTGAGTTTAGCAGAAAAGCAATATTTAAACGAAGTCCTAAAGGAATTGAAACAGTATCGTATCAGCACAACAGAAAGAAGGAATATCAAACAGCAGCTGGTAGAACATATTCAAGAATGTCGTGACTATGGAATAGATAGTATAGATGAATTGGGAGATACTACGACATTTATTAAAGATTTTCTAGAGATTAAGGGGATCGACCTTCATTCGGAAATACAACAAATACGGAAAAGTAGACCAGGATTATCATTAATTATTGGATTTTGTACTTTTATTGTTGCCTATCTTGGCTCCCAACTAATACTATCAATGTTTTTAACGGATTCCTTTAACCCGCAACATATGAACGCAACATTTGATTATCATATTGTCTACCAAATTTCTAATAATGCTTGGTGGAATTCCTTACTGATGTTAATGAGTATTTCTATTTCCTTTTCAATATCTATACTTGCAGTAAAATTTATTAGAAGAAATAGGTGAAATAACGATGAAAACATTTCCGATATTTAAAGTTATATTAATATGTTTATTATTTATTCCGTTCAATCTATTTCTCCCAGTCTCACAAATTTCCGCACAACAAGATATTGAGCGTACTTTAGATAATTATGTCGAAAACTTTTTGAAAGAACAGCGAATTCCTGGGGCATCTATTGCCATTGTTCATAATAATGATCTTTTTTACTCCAAATCGTGGGGCGTAACGGGCGAATCTGCTGAAAAAGTAACTACTGACACTCCTTTTGCAATTGGCTCTATTAGTAAATCATTAACAGGCTTAGGCATAATGAGATTAATTGATGAAGGCAAGGTTCAATTAGATGATCCAGTCCAAAAGTATATTCCATGGTTTACGCTTAAAGATAAACAAGCAGCATCCCAAATTACCATCAAACATTTACTCACACAAACTAGTGGGATAAGCACTTATTCTGGCTTATCTATTTCTGATAAAGAATCTAAAGATTTAAGTGCTATAAAAGACAATGTAGAAAGTTTATCGAATGTTAAGTTGACTGCTGCACCTGGGGAAAAACATCAGTACAGTAATGCTAACTTTTCTATTCTTGGTGCTCTCATCGAAGAAGTTACCAATCAAACCTACTCTGAGTATATGGAAGAACAAGTTTTTTCACCATTAGGGATGAAAAATGCAGCCGCTAATGAAAGCATGGCCTATAAAAAAGGATATTTATCTGGCTATCAGTCATGGTTTGGTCTTCCAAGAAAAAGCTCAGTAACCTACGATAATGGCGGGGCACCATATGGATATATAACAGCAAGTGCAACAGATATGGTCCAATACATTAGACTTCTTAGTCAATCTGACAATAATAATTTTTTAAGCAAAAATGCTATGGACCTTTATGTATCCCCTCTCGTTCAAACTAGTAAAAATCGATATTATGGCCTTGGTGTACGAATCACAAATCCAAACTCAAAAGAAGAGATGATATGGCATTCTGGTTCAAACCCTGATGCACGTTCAGAAGTATTTTTTATACCAGAAACAGGTTGGGGCGGTGTGATTCTTACTAATAAAAGCCATATATTAGAAGAAGAGGCACTTCTATATCTTAAACAAGGGATTATCAATATTTTAAACGGAGAAGAACCGGTTGATGTACCTAAATATAAACCTACTATTCAACTCATAACAATTGCTCTATTATGTTTACTTTTCGCGATGTTTATTTGCCTACTAATAAAGGCAAAATCAAAAAAATCGAAAAAAAGACGTGTATGGCGTATTTTCGGTATGATACTTTTAGTTTTGGCAATTTTCACCGTTCCGTTATTAAGTTATAGTACAGGATCACCTTGGAACACTATTAGATCTTTTTCTCCTGACATTGCCTTTTTGACTATATTAATGGTTACTCTTTTAACATTAAATGGCTTATTATCTATTTATATATCATTTAAACGACATCAAAAAAGACAACTTCTCTAAGTAGGAGTTGTCTTTTTCATTAAACCTTAATCACCTGCAGCCATCGCATCTGCTTTCGTAACATGTACAGTGCCAAATGGGTGGTTTGGCGGAGCATATATCGTGTAAAGTTTTAGGGGTATATTCCCTGTATTCGTTACGTTATGCCACGTACCAGCCGGAACCATTATTGCGAAATTTTCATTTACATTTCTTTGGAAGTTTAAATTGTCTTTGCTAGGACCCATCTGAGTGACTCCATTGCCTTGTTCAATACGTAAAAATTGATCAACATGAGGGTGCATTTCTAAGCCAATATCTTCTCCAACATTAAGACTCATAACTGTAACCTGCAAATTTGATCCCGTCCATAGCGTAGTACGGTAATTATTGTTCTGCTTAGTAGCTTCTTCGATGTTAACGACAAAGGGCTTTGGTCCATAATCCTTTAGCTGGGGATTGTTGTTGCCATTGTTGACATAATAGAAGGAATTCGGTCCGTTATCATATGCTACATTGTTAGGATAAGCCCAGTACACAGGTTGATAACCATAATTATACACCGATGTATTTCCGTAATAAGGATAGTACATTTACTTCAATCCTCTCATACATATTATCAATTTCGCCTTGGCGTAATTGTAGCTGACGCTTCGCTTTCGCTACAGATAAACAATGCATCCGGATTTTGACCTGTGCCTAGGCCTGCACGAGAGCCGACACGATGTCGGTCATTTCAGTAATTCCACAGGATGTGGCGTTTTTACCGATGCAGGTCAATTAGCCGTTTTCGCAGGATGCGAAGGTTTTAGGCTAACATCCTTTCAAAATCCGTGACATCCGCCGGAGGCTATCTCTTCATTCAGTAGATGTTTGGATACCCTGAAAAGAAACCACATCCGCATTCATCCCAGCTTCTTCAGAGGTAGGAACTTCGCTTTCATTACAAACCATTTGCTGAATGTAGATAAAATTATCGTATGCAAAGCACGGACGGAATGTACTTCATTTTCATATATCAGAGAGGATTACCCGTAGTGGAAATAGAGCTTTGTGATGAATAAAAGTGGTTAAACAACACACCTGCAGTACTATACAAGAATTTTATATCTCGGACAATTCTTTTTTTAGTTGCATACGAAACTTCTCTTCTTTTAAAAATTTCAATTGAAAACCATTCAGGTTTTTAGATAATTTTGCTTGTTCTATCATATTTAAGTTATTAGCAAAAAAAGCAATCTCCGTCTGATTACCATCTTTATCTTTTGCATAGAACGCTAGTGTCAAAACAAATGCAGTAGATCCACCCTTTTGACCTGCATGAGTTAGCCATTCGCGATTTTTAGGATTTTGCATTAATTGTTCCAAGACTGGATCAAGATACTTATGTACATCTTCATGAAAGTATTTTTTACTATTGAGCTTTTCTAAAATAGAAATGTAGTCCGCTGTAGTTGCTTTTACCAAACGATCAGACCATACTTTTTGTATATCCATATTTAGAGTTTTTAATGACTGTTTTTTCTCCTCATCAGTAAGAGGATTCTTTAACCAGTTATAATGAATATTCAGCGCTCGATCCCGATATTCAGCCATATCCATATTTTTCATAACTTTTAATGTTTCTTCTTTAGTTATATTCTTTTCATTCATCAATTGAGTAGGAATATACGTTGCACTTGTGCTTGGATATAAAAGTTCATGATCTACTAGATCCAAACTCTTTAGAACCTCATTAATATTTTGAAGCCCTAGTACTCGCATTAAATATTCCGTATTTGCATTAGAACTGTAAGCAATCATTCCATTTGCTACTTCACTTAAAGGTACGCTATCAATATTTTTGCTTTGATTTAACTCAGAGATCCATGCTTCATGTGCCCCACCGTCTGTTTCTGGAATATAAAATGTTTCTAATTCCTTTAAACTAACTTGTTGTTGAGGACTTATACGTCCGTCTGCTGCCTGTTGTGCATATTCTATGGCTATAATAATTTTAACCGTGCTGGCTAAAGGAAATTGCTTATTCGTATTAACATCTACCCATTTCTCATTATTGTAATTAATCGCTAAGGATACATTTTCACTAGCTATATTGTCCCTGATGAATTGTACAATATAGTCAGGATTCTCTTCATTTATTTCTTTCTTAAACATCCAAAATCCAATTCCCATCACTAAACCACCGCAAACTAATATACCTGCGATAATCCAAAGTACTATATTCAAATTAATACCTCCATTATTAATAAGCCCCTTCCTGCAATGCTGTGGAGTTTGATACTATGTCAAGAAAATGGACAGGGAAAATTGAGATTTTGCTTTAAATCTAAGCGCGCTATCGCTTGCTCGCCTCACAAACAATTTAAGGGGCGTAACCCTTAAATTATTTGTAAGGTTAAAGGGGTTTAATTATATGACCTTAGTTTTCTGTGAAGTTTTGAAATATTGCTTTTCGTATGCAATGGGCGACATATAATTTGTAAAAGAATGGATACGCTTGTAGTTATAAAAACTAACGATGTATTCAATGATACTTTTCTTGGCTTGATCTCTCGTTTTATACTTTTCATGAAAAACTAACTCTCTTTTGATGACGCTATGAAATGACTCGATACATGCATTATCGTAACAGTTTCCTTTTCTGCTCATACTTGTAATCATTTTGTTAGTTCGTAATACTTGTTGGTATTCCTTCGACGCATACTGGCTCCCACGATCTGAATGATGAATGAGCTCAGGCGTTGGAGTCTGAGTTCTGATTGCTCGTTTTAAGGCGAGGATCACTAATTCCTTTGTCATTCTCTCATCCATTGCCCAACCGATGATTCGTCTTGAAAACAACTCCATAATCGTTGCTAGATAGAGCCAACCTTCACTGGTCCATATATACGTAATGTCAGCTACCCACGCTTGTCCAGGGCGTTCTACTTTAAATTGTTGGTCTAATAGATTTGGATATACCGGTAGATTATGTTTTGAATTCGTCGTCGCTTTGTATTTTTTCACTGTTTTTGAGCGAATGCCTTCTTCTTTCATAATTCGCGATACTGTTTTTTGCGATACAGAGACTCCTTCTGAATTCAATTGTTTTGTGATTTTCGGACTACCATAATTTCTTCTTGAGTCCAAATACACTCGTTTTATTTGGCTTGTTAACTTTTCTTTCCGTTCTTTTTGATTACTCTTTGATCGGTTCAGCCACTCGTAGTAACCACTTCTTGAAACACCTAATACTTCGCACATCTTTGCCACACGGAATTCATGTCGGTGCTGTTGAATAAAGTTGTAAACTACTTCCGGTCTTTTGCAAAGATGCCCATAGCCTTTTTTAAGATGGCATTTTCCTCTTCTAGGTCACGTATTCTTTTTTCTAATTCTTTATTTTCCTTATCCTCAGGCTTTAAATTCCCACTACCAACAAATGCAGCTTCGCCATCTTTACTAAATTTCTTTACCCAATTGTGTAATGTCTGTTCTGCAAGATCCAGCTCACGTGCAACCTCGGCAACCCTCTTGCCACTTTCAACTAATTGTACTGCCTCTAATTTAAATTCTTTGTCATAACTTTTTCGTTTTGTCATCTTAGACACTCCTCGTAAATTGTTAAGATTATTATACTTTATAAACTCCCAATTCTCTGTGTCCATTATTTAGACTAACATCAGTTAGCATTATCCACACGCAATGCTATCTGCACTTTTAGTAACTCCCCACTTCAATGCCTCCGAGATGTTAAGAGCCTAGACCTCCTTAATAGTGTAACTTACTATATTTATATAGGCAATTTTTCAAAAATACCCCAATTTACACCAATATTTCCGGCATCACCATTGGCCATCTCTTCTACGCAAATATACTATTCAATTTTCTCTCTGACAAAGGACATACTAACAATTACAGATTTATCACAAATGAACATTCCAAAAAGTATATAATATGAATAGAACTTGATATAGTATGTTCTTTAGGAAAAAATCAATTTTTTATGGTGGTGTGTGTATGAAGAAATACATTATGGATATTTTAATGATTATGGTTGGGTCGCTGCTTTTTGCGCTGGCTGTAAACTTATTTGTTATTCCTAATGATTTAGGTGAAGGTGGCGTAACAGGTATAACAATTATCGCGTTTTATCTGTTTGGTTGGTCGCCAAGTATTGTAAGCTTTTTGCTAAACGCAGTTTTATTAGTGATTGGTTATAGATTCTTAAGTAGACAAACGACGATTTATACGATTATTGCCGTATCCTTCCATTCACTCTTTTTACATTTGACAGAATCATGGTCTATTTCTTCAAATGAAATTATTGTGAATACTATTTTTGGCGGGGTTTTTGCTGGCGTTGGCATAGGCTTAATTATAAGAGTTGGTGGAACAACAGCAGGTTCAACAATCTTAGCTAGAATGACGAACAAATATCTAGGCTGGAGTGTTAGTTATGGCTTATTATTCTTTGATTTAATTGTTGCTTTTTCATCTTATTTTATTATTGGGGCAGAAGCATTAATGCTCACTATTATTATGCTATATGTCGGAACGAAGGTAATGGAATTTGTAATTGAAGGTGTGAACCCTAAAAAGGCAGTTACGATCATTTCGAAAAAGCCCGAAGAGATTGCCAGCCATGTGAGTGGTTTTATGAATCGAGGCGTCACAGTCCTATCAGGTCATGGCTATTATACGAAAGAGCAAAAAGAAATTCTTTATATTGTCATTAGTAAACAGGAAGTTGTAAAGCTAAAGAAAATCGTTAAAGAAATAGACAAGGATGCCTTTATCGCCATTCACGATGTAAGAGATGTGTTTGGACAAGGATTTATTGAATTATCGAAAGCTTAGTTTATAAGAACTGAATTTGAAAAACACCTTTTGTTGAAACAGGGATTATCACCTGTTAACGTAGAGGTGTTTTTTTATTATGCATACTTACTCGCTTTTCCTAACCTTTAAGGAGGATTCAATTATCATATCCAACAATTTCGTATAACTGATTCCAGCCGCAAGTGCACTTTTAGGTAGCAAGCTTTTTTGGGTCATCCCTGGCAATGTATTGACCTCCATGACATACGGGATTCCATCCTTCACCATCAAGTCAACTCTGGCATAAACACTGCATTTTAATGCGTTATAGCAGGCTTTTGCGGCTTTAGCAACACGTTCATGGGTTGCAGGCGGTAACTCAACAACCTCTTCAATCGTTGCTGCATCATCATACTTCGCCTTATAGTCAAAAAACGCCGCTGTATGGCTAATTGAGATGATAGGTAAAAGCTTGCCATCAATAATGGCACATGTTATTTCATCGCCCTTAATATACTTTTCAATAATGATTTCAGAGCCCCATTTGAATACTTCAGCAACAGAGGCTAATAAAGATTCACTATCATGTACTATTTGTACGCCTACACTAGAGCCACCCGAATTTGGTTTTACGACTAAAGGATAGCCCATTTTTTCTACTTGATCTAACTGAAGCTCTTCTCTATTTGAATAATGAAGCCAGTCCGGTGTTTCAACGCCCTCATAACGAAGAATTTTTTTGGATACATTTTTATCCATACAAATACTGCTTGATAGTATCCCACTTCCCGTATATGGAACACCCAACGTTTCTAGGGCACCTTGAATCGTTCCATCCTCTCCAAATTCACCGTGAAGCGCTAACAAGGCTATATCCAGGTTTTTCACCTTTTCTATAAGCTCTTTTTTGTCATGTAGTTCAATTGCTACAACTTCATATTTACTTTTATCTAAATGAGCAATCATTTCTTGCCCTGTCATAATTGAGACTTGTTTTTCTGAGGATACCCCTCCCATAACAACGCCAACTCTCATTTTTTCAACTCCCCATGTCATTTTTTAAAGTATCACCAATGATTTGAATACCACGGACAATATCCTCGTCCTGTAACCGAGAAAACCCTAATCGAAATGTGTTACTTCCCCCACCATTCGTGTAAAAAACATCTCCAGGATAAAAAACAACTCCTCTTTTATAGCACTTTTCCAATATGATCCGAGCGTTTATTCCTTCCTCTAACTCAATAAAGAGATGAAGTCCACCATCTCCAGTCATTCTTTTAAAAGAAATGTATTGCTTGCAAGCTTGACGCGCTAGTTCATATTTTTTCTTATAGACCGATCTGGCCTTTTTTAAGTATTTTTCAAAATAGCCGTCTTGTAAATATTGATAAAGAACAGCCTGATCTAGTGTTGATGTATGAATAGTCCGCGCTCTTTTCATACTTTCTAAACAGTGGATGAGTTGCTTATCTGCTAAAATCCAACCGACACGTAAGCCTGGGAATAAAATTTTTGAAAAGCTACTAATATAGACAATACTGTTACCCGCTCCAATGAAAGTCATAAGCGGCGCTAAATGGGAGCCTGAATAACGTAATTCCTCATTAAAGCCGTCCTCTACAATAGGGATTTGGTGTTTCGAAAAAAGTTGAATGATTGCATTCCTTTTTTCAGAGGAGGTAACGATCCCTGTCGGATTATGATAGGACGGAATTAAATATGCAAAATCAAAATCCTTTTCTAATAAGCTTTTCTCTACTTGATCAATATCGATACCATCATCCTGCATGTCAATTCCGTGTATTTCAAGTCCATGTAAGCGAAAAAGCTTTATTGCAGCATGGTGTGTAGGGTTTTCACAAAGTACTCGGCCAGATTTTTTAGCTAAGGAGGATATTAAAATATCCAGTCCCTCCGTAAAACCATTCGTAATCAAAATGTCTTTATTGGAAATATCGACGCCCTTTATTTCCATATAGTGCAGGAGGTACTCGATTAGAGGTTTATAGCCCTTCGCATAGCCATAATTCAAAACGATATCCCCTTCCATAGACATCCTCGTCAAAAAAGCTCTCTTAAAATTTTCAACGTCAAATAGCTTTTCTTCCGGAGCAACACTATTGAATGAAATCATCCCTTTTTTCCAATGAATATCTTGCCTTATTAAATCTAATTCATCAGCTAACAGGGTAGCCTTATTAAGTCTTTCCTTCCAGTTCAATTCAATGGATGGTGTTTTCAATGTTGTGACCTTTCCTACAAAATTGCCTTTTCCCTTCACCGCATAGATGATGCCCTCTTGCTCTAAATCTGCATATGCATTCAGTACCGTATTTCTGCTGACTGCTAATAATTTACTTAGTTCACGGGTAGAAGGAAGCTTTTGATGCTCCAGCAGATGTCCCTTCACAATCATTTCCTTTAAATAATCCTTTAACTGCACATATACCGGACGATCATCTATAAGCTTAAAATCATTAAACACTCCCTTGACCCCCTTGCCTCATTTTTGCATAACTACATTTAACCTAAAAGGTCCACACCATATGTATTTTTCTTTCGTAGTGGTTGCTCAAAGAAACCACATTTATTGCAAGCGTTGTGTTTATAATAAAAGAAAAACTCCCTTTTTGAAAAAAAATAGATCAAAATGGAAGTTATATTCATTCACAGGTGTATTGATTAATCATTTTTATCCACCTTTATTGATCAGTTAAGATAGAAATTGATACTATGTCAAGAAAATGGACAGGGAAAATTGAGATTTTGCTTTAAATCTAAGCGCGCTATCGCTTGCTCGCCTCACAAACAATTTAAGGGGCGTAACCCTTAAATTATTTGTAAGGTTAAAGGGGTTTAATTATATGACCTTAGTTTTCTGTGAAGTTTTGAAATATTGCTTTTCGTATGCAATGGGCGACATATAATTTGTAAAAGAATGGATACGCTTGTAGTTATAAAAACTAACGATGTATTCAATGATACTTTTCTTGGCTTGATCTCTCGTTTTATACTTTTCATGAAAAACTAACTCTCTTTTGATGACGCTATGAAATGACTCGATACATGCATTATCGTAACAGTTTCCTTTTCTGCTCATACTTGTAATCATTTTGTTAGTTCGTAATACTTGTTGGTATTCCTTCGACGCATACTGGCTCCCACGATCTGAATGATGAATGAGCTCAGGCGTTGGAGTCTGAGTTCTGATTGCTCGTTTTAAGGCGAGGATCACTAATTCCTTTGTCATTCTCTCATCCATTGCCCAACCGATGATTCGTCTTGAAAACAACTCCATAATCGTTGCTAGATAGAGCCAACCTTCACTGGTCCATATATACGTAATGTCAGCTACCCACGCTTGTCCAGGGCGTTCTACTTTAAATTGTTGGTCTAATAGATTTGGATATACCGGTAGATTATGTTTTGAATTCGTCGTCGCTTTGTATTTTTTCACTGTTTTTGAGCGAATGCCTTCTTCTTTCATAATTCGCGATACTGTTTTTTGCGATACAGAGACTCCTTCTGAATTCAATTGTTTTGTGATTTTCGGACTACCATAATTTCTTCTTGAGTCCAAATACACTCGTTTTATTTGGCTTGTTAACTTTTCTTTCCGTTCTTTTTGATTACTCTTTGATCGGTTCAGCCACTCGTAGTAACCACTTCTTGAAACACCTAATACTTCGCACATCTTTGCCACACGGAATTCATGTCGGTGCTGTTGAATAAAGTTGTAAACTACTTCCGGTCTTTTGCAAAGATGCCCATAGCCTTTTTTAAGATGGCATTTTCCTCTTCTAGGTCACGTATTCTTTTTTCTAATTCTTTATTTTCCTTATCCTCAGGCTTTAAATTCCCACTACCAACAAATGCAGCTTCGCCATCTTTACTAAATTTCTTTACCCAATTGTGTAATGTCTGTTCTGCAAGATCCAGCTCACGTGCAACCTCGGCAACCCTCTTGCCACTTTCAACTAATTGTACTGCCTCTAATTTAAATTCTTTGTCATAACTTTTTCGTTTTGTCATCTTAGACACTCCTCGTAAATTGTTAAGATTATTATACTTTATAAACTCCCAATTCTCTGTGTCCATTATTTAGACTAACATCAAAATATATTAGCAAAATAGCAATAAAAAAATCCTTTTATCGCTCAAAAATAAACCTATTTTTTCCTAATCAACACGCCTGATTCATTTATACAGTTTAAAATAACTAACTTCTATTTAATTTTATTATGATTCCATTCAATCAGATTGAGGGTTTCTCTCTATCAGGACATAATAGAGATGAGCTCTGGTTTCAGAACATATTCATAATCAATTTCACTTAAAGTATCTATGAAATTTGGCACTTCATCTGCTTATTTCTTTTTAAATAAACCTACTAAAAATCCTTCTAACCCGAAATATGGCTCTTCATTAGACATGGCTATCATTTCTCGTATTTCAAGCGCTTCTAATGACTGAAATACTTCTCTTAGCTGATTTTTTGTATACCCTAATCCACCTTCTAAACTACGTTTAATATAAACTTCTTCATCCGAGATGGTAGAACCACCATATGCACCTTGTTCTTCAAACGAGCATAAAGCAAAGTATCCATTAGGTTTTAATAATGTATGAATCAATTCAATATACGTCACACGTCGGTGAGGGGCTATGTGATGGAAACAGCCTGAATCATAAATAAAATCAAAACTCTCCTCTTGTAGATCCAGCTCAAAGATATTGGAACCAATTAACTCTACATTTATGTTAGCTTTATCAACCCTTTCTTGCGCCAATTGTAAGGCTCTATCCGATACATCAACACCAACAACTGAACAACCTTGCTTCGCTAAGTAAATGGCATTTCGTCCTGCACCGCAGCCTAGCTCTAAAACTTTACTAGGCTGAATCATCTTTTTTTCTAAATAACTGACTAGATTTTCATCAGGTTTATTAACAAAGAAAGGTATCTTTTTAAATGTTTTATCATAAAATTCATTCCAAAAATTTTGTGGTTCACGCAATAAATTATCCAGTAAAACAAGCAATTGTTCATTCGACTTAATTAGCATTTTACGCCAACCATTCTGAATTTTTCACATTCTTAAAATAGACAAAATATTCTTTCTCCTTATTATATTATATTTATAGATATTTCCTAAATCAATTACACTGAACATAAGATAAACAGAAAGGAGCATACACAGTAAAAATCAAAAACAGCTTCAACCTCATATTTTTATGAGATCAAGCTGTTTTTTGGAGCATTTTATTAAAGAGGTGCAACTCCATCTTGAATCATTATGTATAAATAACTTGGTCTAATCGGATCAAGTTATTTTTCATTTGCTGGCTTTTTATTAGCTAAAACAAAAATCAAATATAATACAGAGATCATTACAGCAATACTCGCACCAATATTATAAGCTTCTATATTGTATAAATTTATAAATGTAATGCCTACATTATCTAAAGTTCCAGATAGATTGTCAGTTCCCCTTACATCAACTTCGATTTTATCCAATAACCCAAAAACAATAAAAATCCCAAGTAAGGTCACTAACGTAGAAATAAGGGCTTTAGATTTATCCACAATTACCCTCCTTTAAACTACATCCTAAAAAGCTTTTCTCTCATATATACGAATAGACAGTAGCCACGATCCAATATATAAAATAACCGTTGTAAGGA
Source organism: Lysinibacillus sp. RS11 (assembly GCF_042019215.1). NCBI lineage: Bacteria > Bacillati > Bacillota > Bacilli > Caryophanales > Bacillaceae > Lysinibacillus > Lysinibacillus sp. RS11. Next base: position 4,625,487 of record NZ_CP168124.1, read on the forward strand.
TAGCTACGAAATACATTTGCGTTTCTTGTAAAGTCAGGAAGTTCTGAACAAACCCTCTTAATATATCATGGAGATTAGGAAGTAAAATGGTGATTGTTACTAGATAGATACCACCTAAAGCAACTAAAATCATCAATAAATGTTTGCTTTTGAATTTATAAGAGATTGGCAGTATAAAAGATATTGTAACCATAACAAGCCCCATAATAAGCAGTATTTCTCTCCATAAAAACACTTCTCCCATTCCATTCAAGAAGAAATCGCCAAGATATATGATAAAAATAATAACGGATGTAAATATTAATGCACCCATATATTTAGAACTGACGACTTCCTTTCTTGTATATGGAAGTGAATTTAGAAGAATATTCGCGTTACCTTTTTCATCCGTAGAAAAAGCAGTCATGATAAATACGACACTATATAAAACTCCTAAGAAGATTGGCGAAACATCTACCAACAAATAGAGTATAATCGTAGAAATGTAGAATATTATCGTATTCTTTTGTATTATAATATCCTTAAGTATAAGGTTAACCATACAATTACCGTCCTTTTTTCGTATAATACATAATATCTTCAAGCGTTGGCTTTTCCACAATAACAGTATCTCCAAATATGTTTATCACACGATTTTTATCCGCTGTTAATGCCTCAAAACCTGTGTTCGTTTTTCGGATTGAAATAAACTCCTGTTCCGTTTCACGATCCAATAAATCTAATGTCCCTTTTACAATGGCATATTCTTCTTCAATTTTATAAAATTCTTTCGTGAAAATATGTTCCCCATTATGAACAAAGGTAATATAGTCCGCAATGCGATCTAAATCTGTTGTTATATGCGTCGAGAAGAAAATCGTTCTATCTTCATTCTGCATTAGTTCATGTAGAATATTTAGTAACTCTCTACGAAATATTGGATCGAGCCCGGCAGTTGGCTCATCCATAATAATTAATTCCGCATGATGAGCTAGTGCAATCGCTAACGAAGCTTTCATCTTCATTCCCTTTGAAAATGTTTTCATACTTTTGTTCAGTGGCAGTTCGAATTCGTTAACATAGCGTTGAAAAGCGTTATCATCCCAGTTTTTATAGGCTGGTTTAATAATCCTTTTCATATCCTTTAACGTTAAATTTTCATAAAAGATATTTTCATCATAGACAAAACCAATACGTTCCTTTATTTCTTTTTCATGCTTCTTATAATCCATGCCAAACACTGAAACCGTACCACTATCTTGCTTAAGTAAGTTCATAATCAACTTAATCGTCGTTGATTTACCTGCACCATTTCCTCCAATAAATCCAGTAACAAAGCCTTTTTTCACATTAATAGAAAAATCCTTTATCTCAAATCCTTTAAAAGATTTATGAATATGCTGTAATTCAATAACATTTTCCATCATGCATCCTCCGTATACAATAATGTAAGCATTTCCTTAAGCTCTGCTAAGCTTAGATTCATTTCTTTTGCGTTTTGGATAGCAATCAACAAATTTTCTTCGATTACCTTTATTTTTCTTTCTCTCATCATTTCCTTATTTTGTTCGGCGATGAATGAACCTTTTCCAACAATCGAATAAATAAACCCGTTTTTTTCAAGCTCTTCATAAGCACGTTTTGTTGTAATAACGCTAATTTCTAAATCCTTTGCAAGCTGTCGCATAGAAGGCAATGCCTGCCCTTCTTGTAATTCACCTGTTAAAATAAGCTTTTTGATTTGAGCATAAATTTGCTCATAAATTGGCTCTTTTGAGCTATTTGAAATTATAATTTGCATGCAAATACCTCTCTAGGATATATTGTATATATACTTTATATACAATATATCTACATTTTTATTATTTTGCAAGTAAAATTAGTATTGAACACAAAAAAGAAAACATGAGATTGAAAAAACAAACCTCATGTTTTCTGTATTTAAATATGTTGTTAACCTTGCCTATTCATCATCACAACTCGTTGAAAAATTTGAATTTGACAGACGGCTAATGATTAGAATCATTCTTCCAAAGGTAATGTATAAACTGCAATATTTGACCATTCATTTCGAACATATCATCACTTATACAGATTTGTTTAAAGCCACTTTTTTCAAGAACCTTTTGAGATGCAATATTATTTGTTGTTGTTTTTGCCTTAATCTTTTGTACACTGATCTCTGTTTCTAAAAGTAGTTTTAAGGCTGTAGCCCCTATCCCTTTGCCGCCATATTCTTTACCTACTCTATATCCAACTTCTGCAATATTATTCGTTGTATCAATATCTACTAAATTTATTCTTCCAACAATATTGCCTGAGTTGTCCCTTATTAAATAGAATTTTGATTTTTCTTCTTGTTGTTCTGCTAATAGCTCTCTATGTTTTAATTGAAACGTTTCAAACTTATAATAATCTTCCCCACGACTAGGTACCATTTGTTCAAAAAATAGTCTATTATTCTTCTCAAACTGATACAATTCTCCTGCGTCATGTTCTTGTAAACTATTAATTGCTATGTCCAAGCTAAATTGCCTCCACATCTTCAATTCTAAATTCTCTTAGTAATACTTCACCACAGTCGATTGTAAATAAATTGTTAATAGCCATCCCCTAGTCCTTATTGATATAAGTGAAAAAATACAGATCAATACTCGTCATTCTTCTTCGAAAACTCTGTATGCAATAAACTATAGATCAACATATCTTTACATTCTCCCGTAACACTATGGCATTCAAATTGTCTTAAGCAGCCTTCTTCCTTAAAGTTGAATTTCGTCAATAACTTCTTTGAAGCTATATTTTCTTCCGTAACAATTGCCTGTATTCTCACTAAACCTAACTGATTAAATCCTATTGATAATACTTCTTTAACAGCTTCCGACATAATACCACGATGCCAATATTCTTCAGATAATTCATAGCCAATTTCAGCTCGTTTGCCTGCAAATTCACTCAAGAAAATGGTCCCAATAATTTCATCAGTTACTTTGTTGGCAATAGCAAAACGTAAAATCCAACCTTCATCATAGCCTTCATTCCAAGCATTCATTACTTCATAACATCTTTCTAAACTTTCTGGTCCATTCCAATCGAGATGACGATATACATTTTCATTTGAATAATAATTGAATAATGTAGGGGCATCCTCCAATCTCAACTTCCTTAATTTAATTTGTTCAGTTTGTACTGTTGGGAAAGTGGTTCCTAATAATTTGGAAAAGTTCATTTTTTTCTCTCCTATTTTTTGAATAGAAATCAAAAGAAGCTGATTAGATTATAGCTGACCTATATTACTAGAAAAAACCTTATACATATTTCATAAAAGAGAATAAGCCATTGCAGTCAAAAACCACACTGGCTTATTCTATTCTTCTTCTTTTCTCTTTTAGTACAATTCTTTGAATACTCTTTGAGGACAAATAATATTTTTCACCTAAAGTACCCGTATCCACTCCCGATAGATAATCGTTATAAATATTAGAATTTCTTACTTCCAATTCTTTTCTAGTTGCAGTACTGGATCCCCAGGTCTTTTTATGTTCTGTTCTTCGCGGTATATAAATATATTCACCATCAACAAATTCTTGTATCAACTCAAGTAACTCCACTGGTAGAATATGCTTTGCTTTTTTATAGCTCATATTGCACTCCTAAACATTCGTATTTTTTAGGAAGAGCAAAGGCCATTTCATCTTATTGCAATAGCCTTCGCTATGCAGAAATAGTATACCTTCTCATCAAACAATCCCCCTTGTTTTCTGTAAGTTTAATCCATATTATACCATATAATTTGAAGTATAGGCTCATCACCATAACGTGTGGTTGACTTCCGCTTTACCAACTTACTATATATTTTAAACAGGCATTTTCGACCTATTCAAAACTTCAAAACTCATTAAACAACAAAGGGACTTTTACACCTTAATTTCTTATTTATTAAGTAATAAGCCTTATATAATCTGTTATTGACAATCCGTCTTTTTTGCATAATACTAAAGTTGAAAATTATGCATTTATTGAGTTTTCATAGGCATAAAGAACCTCAATAACTGAATTTACATATAAATTATTTAAAAGGGGGAAACTATTTGAAAAGCAAAAGTATTAAGCGTCGATTATTGTTATTTACATTAGGTTTGCTGTTATTGTCATCTGTGGTCAATTCTTTATTTGGAGTATGGTTTGTTGGAAAAAACAGCAAAGAAGTTTTAATTGAAAAAGCCAACGAACAGGTCTTTGAAATGGCAAAACAAGCGGAGACTATCTTAAATTCAGAAAGTGACCCCATTCCATCTTTACAAGATTTTGTGGAATCAAAGGCAAAACAAGATAATGTAACTTATGCTGTTGTCATTGATACAAACGTTCAAGCGGTGGCACATAGTGATACAAATAAATTAGGAAAAGTGTATGAAGACGAATACACGATTGATGGAGCTAAAAACGGGAAAAACCAATTTACAAGATGGTATGCTGAAGTTCAAGGTATATGGACATATGACATCATGGAGCCTATATATAAAGATGGCAAGCTTTATGGCGTGCTCGACATTGGGGTGCCTGAAAGCGGCATTCAATCCATTACAAACTCTGTACTAAGCTATCAGATTATTACTGGTGTAGTAAGCTTTTTAATTATTGGTGCTTTAATGTGGTGGATTATTGGTCGCATTGTGGCTGCCATTAAAAATCTTGAAAAAGCCATTCATCAAACAGCAAGTTTAGACTTTACAGAAAACCTAGAATTAGAGAAGTTATTAAATCATCAAGATGAAATTGGGCTTATGGCAAAAGGAATCTCTGGCATGCGGTCGGCATTAAAGGATGTTACCGTCAATATACATAAAACCAGTTCCGAGTTATCAGATTCTTCTAATATTTTATTGCAAATTTCTGAAGATTCAGTACGTACAACTGATGAAATTAGCTTAGCCATTAATGAAATAGCAAAAGCTACCGAAGAACAGGCTCATGATACAGAAAAAAGTGCTGAACAATTAAATCAGCTTTCTGTAAATATTGACAGCGTTATGGAGCGTACAGAGAAGATTGCTTCCATGACAGAGGATATTGATCATTTAAGTAATCAAGGTGTGGAAACCGTCAACCAACTCTCTATTTGGTCAGAGAAGAATCGCGTGTCTTCACAACAGGTAAGTAGCATCGTTCAAGAAGTAGATAAAACATCTTCTGATATATCAAGTATTGTCAATACCATTACAGATATCGCAAATCAAACGAATTTATTAGCTCTAAATGCTTCCATTGAGTCAGCTCGTGTAGGCGAAGCAGGAAAAGGTTTCGCAGTTGTTGCTGATGAAATTCGAAAATTATCAGAACAGACATCTAAAGCAACTGAAGTTATTAAAAACAAAATCACCGCAATTCAGGATATTTCTAAAAGTGCTGTACAGGAAATTAGTACGAGCCTTAGCATTGTTGAACAAAACGCTAAAGCTACAGAGGATACGAGTGAGATCTTTAATACAATAAAGGCAGCTCTAGATCAAACAAGTGAAGTAGCACAAGAGGTGAAACATTTATCTTATGAGATGAATGAGCGCAAAGAGCAAATCATTGGTGTGATTCAAAACATATCTGCTTCTGCAGTCGAAACCTCTGCAGGGACAGAACAAGTTTCTGCTTCCGCAAATGAACAAATTAACAGCATCGAGACTGTTTCTGAAAAAGCTAAGGACCTGAATGCTATTGCTGATGCTTTACGAGGAGAAATGAAAAAATTCACTATTTAAGGATAAGTTAATTATATTGAGTTCTATAGTAAAAAAGCTGATTCATTGAATCAGCTTTTTCTATGGATGTATTAGAGATCCACTTTTTAAAATATAGTTTGATTACAAACACTTCGTAAAAAAGGATCTATCTACGCTATTGAATTAATGGTTTTTCCAATCTTTTGTTTCTTTATTTTAAATCGTTTTTCAATACCAAGGTAACGGTCTAAGCTTAAAACATAGCTACGATTTAAAAATAGCAATATACAAAATGCACTAGTATAAAGAGTTAAACTAATTAAATTCATATTTCCGGAAAGAATAAAATTAATATGCATAAGAAGACAAATGATAACGGAAGGAATAATCATTAATCCCATTATTAAAACAATACCAATTATAATCTGAGCAATTGGAATCATGTAATTAAAAAACATAATATGTTTTAATGCGAAATGTGCAATGAAGTACTTATAAAATTCTGGCACATTTGGTTTATCAAGTGCCATTATTAAATAGTTTTTTATAAATACTCCAGGTTCACTAAACCAATTTTTCTCCGTAATTTTCGTTATACCAGCAAAAAGCCACCCAACCCCAAAAAGAAGACGCATTAAAGTAACTAGTAATTGAAAGACTTGTTCTCCAAATCGTTTTGATAATAATGTCATAAGCTTAAATTATCCCCTATTATTAATATTCTAACTTACTATTTTTTATAGACCTATCAGACTTAATTTATTGGTTCGTGGAACTCTTCCAAATTTTCAACGTGACGATCTCAGTCATCTTCCCTCTTTTCCTTTAAGGGTATATAAACAGCCTTAATCTCCATTCCATTTTCAGTCCTATGAATTATCATTACATCTCCATCCATTCCTTCGTGGTGTTTAGCAACTGATACTATTAAGATCGTATTTAGTGCAAAATTGTCATGATTTTTTCAATGGATTTACCTTTTATAATTGATAATGATAATCATTACCGAAAGATAATATCAATATTAATTATTATCGTCAATGGTATATTTAGGAGAGATTTATAAGGTTTACTAGTGATAATAACGAATTCAGATCTCCATAAAAAATGGAGTGGTTGCAACGGAAAGTTGACCACTCCTCTTACCCCTTATTTTAAAAATCTTACAAATCGTTTCTTCCCTATTTGTAAAACCTCCCCATTCATTAAAATTTGGTCAGTGTCATCTACTGTAATTTTTTCACCATTTAAAGAAACACCATTTTGTTTAATTAATCGCATAAATTCACTTTTACTTTTAATATAGTTTCTTCGGCTACGTTTAGAAACAGATCGCCGATTTTGTCACCCAAAATTTTGTCGATAAGTATTCTTTTGAACTTATCAATTTTTGTTCTATTTATTACAAAAATTGATAAAAAGCAAAGAAGGCGGAAAACACGATTTAAATTAGGAACTATTTCATGTAGATATGAACACAAAATATTGATTAAGTGAAAGATAGTAACTTATTACACTATAAAAACAAGCAAAATTAAAACAAATTTCTCGGAAGTAATAGATAATTTACTGACTTTCCCTAATTTTTGTTCAATTATCAACAAAACTTGATTTCTTAATATTCATAACTAATGATATGTTATTAACATACCCGGGGAAAAGTAAAAAAAAGAGGAACATGAAAAAGATTGATAGCAATGAACAAAAGAATGTTCAGAATGCGTAGGTAAGCAAACGGAAACTACTAACGAAAGGAATGATAAATTATGCTTAAAAAAATAAGACTAATGTTATCAGGAGTTTTAGGCATAATGGCTTTTTTTTCGCTTCTAACCTTTTTAAAAATAATTGATATCCCTAATTTTATTTCAAATATCCCTTATTCTATTCCCTTTGTTTTTATTATCGTTTTATTATTAATTGTTTCATTATTGAATCAATTTCATAAATCATATTTTTCAAAAGCCTAGACTACTCCTATTAAGAAAACTTGCGTTTTTAAAAATTATGCTGCTTGAATTTGTACTTGTGAAAAAGCATTCAGACGATCCACCGCTAACTTGCAGGCATTATAAATAAACGTCACCAGGTTGAAATGTAGTTTAGCTTTTCTTCCTGTTCTGTGACGGACATTGTTTAACTGAAAATATTGCTTTAGGTATGCATTTACACGTTCAACGGCTGTACGTTCCTTATAAAGTTGCTTCCATAGTTCGGAGCCTCGTGCTGGATAAGTGAATTTTCGTAAATCCGTGTCACATTTGATTTTGAAACCTTTCTGACAGAGGGAATCATCACGTAACGGACAGGTTGCACATTGCTTTGGTCTTGTGAATTTTAGTGTACGGTACTTTTCATCGAAGCTGTCGTAACGGTAGCTATGTTCACGTACACAAGTCGGTCTGAAATTCTCATCAAATCCAAGATATTCGCCTTCATTGCGGACATTATAGGGAATGACTGCACGCATTTGATACTTATGTAGTTGACGGTAAATTGGTTCATAATCATACCCTGCATCGAATATAGCGGTCGTGAAATGTTCAGGAAATTGGTTTTCTACTTTCTTTAAAAGAGGAATCGCGGCTTTACTATCTGACAAATTGGCAGATGTCATAAGGCGTCCAACGATATATTGCCCTTTTGTTGTCACGGCGAGATGACCTTTAAAGCCAAACCAAAACGTATTTTTGCCGTCACTGTTCTTTTTGATGCCCCAATTCGGTTCGATGGGCGCATCTTGCCACAGTGTCTCCAGCGGTGTGTCGAGTTGGTCCTTGATTTCTTTTTCATAAGTTGACTGATTGGCTTTGATTTCTACTTGTTTCGTCAGCCAAGCATCGCGTTCTTTTTTTGATTTCCGTCCTCGTTTTTTAAGTGGTGTAGGTTCTTTTTTCTCAGAAGGTTTCGCTGCATCGCGTGATTCGAAATGCGTGGCATCAATCGCGAGGTGCTCATCACAAAGAAACCCTTCTATAAAGGCTGTTTCAATCAATGTATCTTGCATGCAATCGAGGACATCTGATTGACTAATGACGTCGATCATACGCGAATAAGACGCTTCAGAAGGCACAACATCTGAAACAAGAAAACCACAATCTAAGCGGAATAAAGGGTCATTGACCAAACGTTTGATTAAATCCTTAATCGTTGGAATACGCTCGACAATGCGAATAATCAGTGATTGGATCATCGCACCATAGTTTAGTTCACGTGGGGCACCACGCAATGTCCTTTTTAAAAATAACTGAAAAATAGGTTGTACGTCGAAAGTGGCAAAAATCGCATCAAAACGACGGGAACTTTCCATTTCCAATAATTCTTGGATGTCAAATAGGCTCATTTGCTTTACAATAGTCATAGGGCATTCACCTCATTCAGTATGTTAGTTTCGTCGCTATCATTATACCGAATTTGGGGAGGTGCCCGTTTTTTATTGTTTCAGAACCCCTGATGCTAAAGGGATTAGAATTATGAAATTAACTCTATTGGAAAAAAAAAATCTTAATAAAAATATGTAATTCTAAAAAGAGTAAAGGAGTAGCATTCGCTACTCCTTTACTCTTTTTCCATTCGGTCTAACAGTTCTCTTCGCAACAAAGCAATATAGTCTTGTTCTTCTGGCGACCGCTGATAGATACGGTTATAGTGACTGTAAGCTTCCAGCAATTCTTTATTGACCATTTCACTTGGATGTTTTCGTTCCTCTTTTATTATATTAATTGCTCCTCCTAACAAATGAAATAATTTTGCGCCTTCCAGTTCCACTGGATAACAATCGAATACTCTTTTTCTTCAACATCCGAATCCTCATCATCCACCCGTATCAAATCACCAACTTCGATGTCATCCAAGTTCAATTGCTTATGTATTTCTTTCAGCAATCCGCCATATGAAACCATACGTTTTCGATACAATTCTTCTTCCAAATCTTTGAGCGGACGTTCCAACGAAAGAACGAACTAACGTTGATTCTAAGATGATTTAAACGAACCAATAAAGGAACAACGAGATTGTTCTTGTTTGTACGATTCGTTTTATTACCTATGGCTCTTAGTAATTTTGATTCAAAAAAATGAGTTAATTGAAACTAGTTTAAACTAATTTACTTTTTCTAATTATCATATTTTCCGCAACATGGGGCCCGTCAGATTTATGCGTATAACGTTACAGAAATATACAGGATTTTATGCAAAGTGAAGAACAAACCAACAAGTAAAAATACTGCTACATCAACCGTTTGCGCCACATGTATAAAAAGATGTATAAACAATGTTCACAAGAAAAGCCACGAAACGTTGATTTAACAACATTTGTGGCTTTTTGATGTGTTTCCAAACTTTCATTTGAGAACGTTTATTAGGTTTGTTTTGTATATTGTATAAATCCTTGTTGCACTAAAGCACCTATTAGTGGAATATCAATTTATATTTTATCTCTAATGTCTTCCAGTATTTCTATTACACGATTGTTTTTTTTTAATAGATTTTAACCTTTTTTCAATTATGCTTGAAGAGAAAAACACAATAAGTACAATAGCTATTCCAATTATTAAATCCATTTTAATTGTAAGCGTCAAATATTCCCCACCTACTAGTTTAAGTCCCTATCACTATCTTCTTTATTTGTTTGAAACACTCCCCAATACCGATTGAAAAATAAAGAAGAAATTGATAAAGTCTTGCCATGGTCAACGGATATGCCATCCAGTTGTAGTGTGCCGAAAAAAGTGAGGTAAACAAAAAATAACTCCAAAATCAACTTTTATCGTATATTTTGGAGTTACTTTACATTTACTTATATACCGGATTGGTACAAATCAAATAGGTAAATCAAAAGGCTTCCAATTGTATAGTTGGAAGCCTTTACTTATAACAAGAGTTGATTGCTTTTTGAAGTCGAGAGATCCCTTCAGTAATATCATTTATATCTACTTTTCCATATGATAGACGGATATAACCATCTTTTGCACCAAAAATACTGCCAGGCATAAAGGCAACTTGTTGTTTTAAACCTTGAATAGTGAGTTGTTTTTCTTGTATAGGTTGCGTTAATTTTCCCCATATGTAAATGCCACCTGTCGGCACGGGGAATGAGAGTTCCTTCTGTAGGGAGCATTGTAATGCGTCTACCAATACATTTCTTTTTTGCAATAATTTAGAACGTAGCTGTTGTAAATGTGTTTCAAATGGAACTGTTTCAAAGAATTGTTGCATAATCCATTGCGGAAAGATACTTAAGCCTAATTCCATTTGGTGCCTTGCATCTGATAATCGTTCAATAACGGACTGAGGAGCAACGAGCCAGCCGATTCGCAAGCCTGGTGCTATCAGTTTAGACAGAGAATGAACATAAATGACTGTTCCGTTTGTATCGATTGATTTTAATGTTGAACATGTTTGTTCTCTATTTTCTAATGTTAATAAACTAGAAGGGTCATCTTCGACAATCGGAATTCGTAAATCGGCACATAAAGATAGAAGTGTTTCTCTTCTTTTTGGATGAAGGAGTGTCCCTGTTGGATTTTGATAATTGGGATTTAAGAAAATCATTTTAATCCGGTGCTTTCGATAAAGTTCATGAACATCATCTGGATGAATGCCATGTTCATCAACAGGTAATGGGAAAATGCGAATGCCAGCTGATTGAAAAAGAGGTAAGGAATAACAATGCGACGGACTTTCAAATGCTACTGCATCACCTGGATTTAATAAACATTGCACAATAAGGTGCAGTGCTTGTTGCGCACCGGAAGTAATCATAATCGATTGTTCGGTTGCATCAATTTGTAAATGCTCCTTCATATACTTAGCTACAATTTTTCGTAAAGGAAGATATCCTTGTGGGTGATCATAGCTTAACGATTGCGTTAGTGGTTGTTGATGCAAAATTGCTTGTAATTGCTGATGCGGAAATAAATCACATCCAAGTTCACCATTTGCAAAATCAATGATATTTTCATTTTGCTGTACTTCCTCACGAATATAACGAAGTAGTGGTAAGTTAGGTAAAAATGTCCCACCTTCCACAAAACCACTCCAATTCGGTGCGAATTTTGGTGATACACCCCACATCTGTGTACTCACCCTTGTTCCTTTTCCAGTTGTACTCTCAACAATTCCAATTGCACGTAGTTCATTATAGGCTGTTGTAATTGTACTTCGATTTACTTGAAGCTGTTCTGCTAGCTTGCGTTCCGAAGGGAGAAAACTCCCTGGTGGAAGCTCTCCGTACATAATACGCCTTTCAATATAATCAAGAACTTGTAGATAAATCGGAATTTTACTATCTAGATCTAACTTCCATTTCAATTGTAACGTCTCCTTGTTCCTTCATTCTAACCATTATAGCAAATTGGCTGTGTGAAAAAACAGTGAATTGGCTGGTGTAACAGGGGGCCAATTTCTCTATACTAAATATGTGAAGGAGAGATTTGGATGAAACAAAAGCAAATGGAATGGCTCCTAATGTCAGTTGCTTTAGTATGGGGAGCAAACTATTCGATAGGAAAATATGGAGTGGCATATATGTCATCCATTCAATTTAATAGTATGCGATTTTTAATTGCATCACCAATTTTGCTACTTATTACCTTTATTATGGAACGTTCATTACGTATAGGGAGGAAAGACTGGTTGAGACTTTTGGTGGTTGGTATTGTTGGGACAACATTATATCAAACGCTATTTATGCTTTCAGTAAAATATACTTCTGCGACGAACGCCTCATTACTAATTGCGATGTCACCAATCTTTACAGGGATTTTAGCTGTATTGCATAAACAAGAACGTTTTTCTCTGAAAATACAAATCGGATCTATGCTCTCTTTCGGAGGAGCAGCACTTGTACTATTAACTGGGCATACGAACCAATCTGCATATGAATATGCATGGTTTGGAAATATAATTGGATTGGTTGCGTCAATCGCATGGGGCTGGTATCCAATCCTTGCTCAGCCGCTAATTACAAAATATTCTGCGATGCGAGTAACCGCTTGGTCAACGTTATTAGGAATTGTCCCGCTTGTTTTATACTGCTTAATAAATGTAGACTCCTTAACATTGCCGTCTGATACGCTAAGTTGGGGATCGTTAGGATATTCTATTATATTTGCAACGATTTTTGGACTAGCAATGTGGTATGTTGGAATTAGTAAAATTGGTTCAACAAAAGTAATGGTTTATATGTATCTTGTTCCACTATTTGCAGTTATATTTGCAGCTGTAACGATAGGCGAACAGGTGAATATCATGCAATTGTTTGGTGGACTTGTTATTTTCGCTGGGTTATATGTTGTGAAAAAAGGAGCAGTGATAAAACCAGCCCTCAATTTAAAAAAGATAAGTTAGTATGAAAAGTGACCACGTCCTAAGAGTGGTCATTTTTGTTTACAAAACAAGTTTGATTGCTTCATGGCTCGCGTTTGAAAAGGTGTCTAACTCAAATTCTTCTTTTACAATAGCCGCTAGCTCATCAATTGATTTACGTAAATCTGTTGCCCCTTATGCAAGATATACTTTTTCAATTACGATTTCTGATATCATTCCTCGTTATGCACACTCATCCAATCATACCTAGCCTTATATGAGATTCGTGTTCCTTGGACCGGTGTTTTACCTTCAGATTCCGCGTCGCCACGGATACCCTTGCTCTTGGCTAACCTCTTCTTCTGTCTTCGGGGTTCGGGACTTGCACCCTATAGTTGGGCAGCCACTGAGTATGTAAGGAGGTACCTTGTTCGACAGCAATAACCGAACAAATGTCAAACAGACCAAATCTGCCTGAGTTCAGATTTTGGCCTGTTTATGCTCTTCTTTATGGTCTTGATCTTGATCATCAATAAACAACGTACCCAAGCGAGAGACTTTTATTGATAACCTTCTCCATAATTTTTACTATTTATTTTTGCTAAGAAGCTACGGTTGCGCTGAGAGGCTTGGCATCTTTAAATTTATCTTGAATCTTGGCAATGATGTTCCCTGTCGAGTCGTCAAGCGAAACCGTCAGTTTTTCTTCCTGACCCGTTTGCGGTACATATTTTACAACAATTGTTTGAGATCCTGTTTTGTCTACGTTCTTCTTCGCCTGTTCGATCATTTGCGTAAGTATTTCCTTCGGAGGAACGCTTCCCGTAAATCCGATCGCGTTTTCAGGTTCTGTTCCCGGCTGCACTTTGACAGACACGCTTGTGATGCTACTCGCAGCCGAACCGTTTATCTCCTGCTTGCCTACGGGAGCTGCGGTTGCGCTAAGAGGCCTAGCATCTTTAAATTTCTTTTGAATCTTGGTAATGATGTTCCCTGTCGAGTCGTCAAGCGAAACCGTCAGTTTTTCTTCCTGACCCATTTGTGGTACATATTTTACAACAATTGTTTGAGAACCTGTTTTGTCTACGTTCTTCTTCACCTGTTCAATCATTTGCGTAAGTATTTCCTTCGGAGGAACGCTTCCCGCAAATCCAATCTCATTTTCAGATTCTATTCCCGGCTGCACTTTGACAGACGTGCTATAAGTGTTGCCAATCTTTCCTCCGAATTGTGCCCCATTTTCCGCATATGCACTGAGCGGGGCGAGTGCAGTTGCCAATACAAATGTGCCTAACAAAAGTTTTTTCTTCATGGTGAATCCCTCCATTTTGGTTTGAGGAAAATTGTTTTTGTTTTTCAATTTCCTCTTGTCTATAAATCTAACAGGGCTAACTGGAGTTGATTTGTAGTTAATCTGGAGTTTGTGTGTATTTTACCCGGGAATATCGGCACTAAATAAAACGCCTTGCTCCGTATTTCTCATTGAAAAATTGATCGACAGCGCTTCGAGTACCATCTTTACAATATATAATCCCAACCCACTGCCTCCGGTATTTCGGTTTCTTGATTTTTCCAGACGGTAAAAAGGCTCAAAGATTTGATTGAAAGCATCCTCCGGTATATGGGCGCCTGTATTTAAAACTTGAAACTTTAATATTCCGCTCTCCGTCTTTTTTAATTGAATCATCACTTGCTCTGACGAATGGGAATAGACAATCGCATTATGAATCACATTTTTTAACGCTTTTTCTAAAAGCTTTGGATCCGTATGAATAAAAAGATCGGCTTCAATATCAATGATTACTCGAATATTTTTCTCCATTGTAAAATAATCGAAGTCTTTAATAATCGCTCCGATCAATGCAGACAGGTTGATATACTCCGATTTTGGAGAAACGATTTGGTGTTCGAATTTAGATATATGTAGGATGTCATGGATCAAATGCTCCATGTTTTCCAATATCTTATAGGACCTTCTCAAATACGTATCTCGATCCTTGTAAATGCCAATTTCGTGAATCATCCCGTCAAGCTGCCCTTTCACAGCTGTAATCGGCGACTTTAGTTCATGGGAAATGACTCCGAATAGCTCCCGACGTTTGGTTTCGATTTGCCTTTCCTTCTCCACTTCGCTTCTTAATTTCATATTCGTTGTTTTCAAGTCCTGCATCGTTCTCTGCAATTTTGTCGACATGTCATTTAAGCTATCAGACAGCTCGCCGATTTCATCCGTCAACTTATGTTCGATTTTAACCGCAAAGTCCAGATTAGACATTTTCTTGGCCGCCTGGTTAATCGCCAGCAGCGGCTTGGATACGATTCGCGAGTACACCAACGCCCCGCTAACCGAGACAAAGAAAATAAAAAGGCCGATATAGGGAATCAACATAAGTAATACTTGTGATGCTTCATTTATCGGCTGCAGTGTTGTATTTACTCTAAGCGTCAATACACGATCCTTAAAAGCAATTGGTTCGGTAATGATGTATTGATTCGGAGAATGTTCCGTTAGGGGACTGCCCGACGATATAAAAATGGATATATCATCCACGGAAGAACCGCTCACAACCGCGCTGCCGCTTGACGAAACAAAATTGGGGTACACGATCTGCTGTTGATCATTAAACAAAAATGGCATAGCATTCGTCTTTTGTCCAAATTCATCGAGGCGTTGACGAGCATCTTGAAAAGAAAGACTATGGGCGTCTGTTATCAATTCCTTTACAGCGGTATCCATTTGCGCCTTTTTATAGTTTTCGTAAAATATCGGCAGAAAAAAATACAAGGTAGAATAAATAATCGCCGCAGATATAAATAAAAGCAGCGTAGTCACGACAAATATTTTCCAGGTTATACTTTTCCAGAAAGCCCGTTTTCGCAGTTTATTGATCAATTTTATATCCCACACCCTTCACCGTTTTGATATAAGGAACATTTATTTTTTTTCTAATGTTCTTCATGTGGGTATCGATAATGCGGGTATCCCCATAGAAGTCGTAGCCCCAAAGCTTGTCTATCAGGGTTTCTCTTGTTACAATCTTGCCCCTGTTCTCGAGCAGTGTCTGAACGATATCGAATTCTTTGATAGTCAGAGTCACTTCGCTTCCATTTATGAACACTTTATACCCATCACAATCAAGCTCAAGTTCGTGGAACTTAAGGATATTTTCATTTTCCTTAGAGTGGCTTCTTCGGAGAATCGCCTCGACTCTTTTGATAAAAATGTGAAAAGAGAAAGGTTTCGTTATATAATCGTCAATGCCTAATTCAAAGCCTTTCACTTGATTCTGCTCTTCATCAAGTGCGGTCAGCATAATGATCGGTACGTTCGATTTACTTCTGATCAATTGAGATACTTGATAACCGTCCAAGTTCGGCATCATAATATCTAGAATCACCAAATCAAAATCGAATCGGTTAAATAATTGTACGCCTTCCAACCCATCCGATGCCGCATGGACAATATAATTCTGAGCCAATAAAAACTCTTTTATGACTTCCTGAATATCTTGGTCGTCTTCGATTACTAAAATATGGTATGACATGTTTTGATCCCTCCTATTCTAATCATTATAGTCTCGCAATCTGTATTTTGTATGAAGTTGTAACACACTTACTTTTTTAATCGTGTGTGCACTGAATAGAGTGAGAAATCGGGGCCATGCAAATTTCGAATGGTTTAGGAAACGATAAACCGTATCTTTTCCTGGATATTGATCACTTTTTTACTTTGAAGTAGGGTAAACCAGCTTTTGTGTTGGAATACGAGGCAAAAGACAAGCTGAAATAAATAGCTTGTCGAAAAGCCAAATACTTTTATAATCCCGGCGTTTTTTAGATGTTTATTAATTTCTAATTCACGAAATTCTTTTGGTAGTTGATTCTTTTGGTCATTCTGTTCTATCATAGTGGAAGCACCTCTTCTGCTTGGTAGTGTTTTCTAGTCAATCACACTATACCAAAGAATGAGGTGCTTTTTGTATACCTAAAATTGTGTCAAGAAACATAAATCCATATAGTGCAACCTACAGCTATCTGTTTTGAACTGGTTTTTCTAGCTGCGAAGTTTGAGTTAATGACTTTAGGATTTCACCTTGTTCATTAAAATAAATAAAAAACTCGATCCATGACTAATGGATCGAGTTTTTTATTTGATTTTATTTTTTCTACTCTCATTTATATCGTTGAATGTCAGTTCCCGACTTTTTTGTCATTCCACAGCTACAGCGGTAATAATCTTTTTTTTCAAGTAACGCACTTTTTTAACAAGTGTCAATCTTTTTTTCGATACAACAATAGTTGTTGGTTTGGAATAAAGTTTGATCAAAAGTATGTTGCAAACGTTGATTTTATAATAGAAGAAATCCATACATTTTGAAAAAAGATTGATCAAAATGTGTAGGTTTTTTTTGACATGATGAAAGTTTTTATAAAAAAGATTGATCAAAATATTAAATAAAATGGCTTCTGAGTTTTGCAGGTGCCACCTTTTCAAGCTCCTTTTGCTAGGTCAATTTTGTAGGGGATTTTTCTCCCTTTGTCGCTATCGGACAAACTTTTTTACCTATTAGAGGACTTGGTAAGTTACAGATCCCTTTAGATTATTTACTCGAAATGTAAAATCAAATTTGACAACCGTAGAACGAGAATTTTTCATCTTTTCATGATCTGTACTTTGTAAGGTTTTTTAGCAACTACTACACCCCTGTAATTTAAAAAATAGGCCAAGACTCTGTTTTAAATATTCGTTCTCGACGTTTTGTGAGGAGTCTCGAAGTCAATATATTGCCAATGTAACCTATTTCATTTAGATGTTCATTAGTAAGTGCTTCCACATGGAATTCCTTCTTACATGCATGTTCATATAATTCTAAATCAGATACAGGTAGCTTTTCTGCAATTTCATGAATAGAGTATCCCGTTTCCCTTTCTTTTTTTAAAACCAAGTCTTCTATCTCAATTCTTGTCATACTAGGACTAAACATTTTTTCACCTCCTTCTTTTTTCTTCAATGTCATCTCCCCCCTCTACGTATTTCATAAAGACAACTTTATGTTAGAGATATTGTCTCATAAAAAATTTTTCTTTTGGACTCTCTCATTTTTATTTTTTTGAGATACCCCTTTGCTTAAAAAAACACGCTCAATTGAGCGTGCTTTTATTTTGCTATTCATAATAGTCATCATCTAACCCATTTAATTTGCCTAATCGTTTAAGTTCCGACTCGATTATTTGTAATGACTCTTCAGTTATTTTTGGTGGTGGTGGCTCATTAAGATCCTCTTCATACATTTCCAACGCTTTTTGTAGAGCCTCATACGGAGGGATATATTCCCCTTCTTCCTCTTCTTTATCTGATCGTAATACAAAATATGGATGACCTTTATAATCCTGCTCTTTAAATCGCTTAAGCTCATTTCGCGCCTCAGATTCTGATAAGGAGAATCGGGTAGTTATCGTGTCATAGAAAATTCTGACAAGTTCATGATTCTTCTTTTTACTATCTAACAAAATTTTCACGACTAATCGATCTAGTTCTTCTCTTTCGGGGTAAAGTTCAACATTTTCATTACGTTCAATTGCTCTCAAACTCGCCATAATCACTTCGTCATTACGAATTTCAATCATATTCTTGCGAACTTCCTCAAACTTCTCTTTCAATAAACTAAGCTCCTTAACGTAATAAGAATAAAGCTCAATTTCATCAAATGGATTAAGTGTTTCACTTAAAGATACAGCGGAAATACTCTGAACAAAATTATTAAATTGAATTCGTATATTGTGCGTCATAAATTCGACAGTAGCTAGTTGCCTATGTAATTCTTTTTCATCTTCAATTTCAATTGTTAATAAACTTCGTAAGTTTGTTGTCAATTCATCAAGAAGAAGAGTATCTCTTTTGTCAGGATGCATTTTCATTAATTTTTTATACACTGAATGATGCTCTATTAAATTTTTTACAAATTCCTTAGACTCCTCTTTAAATTCGTAATTGTTTCCATTTTTAAAGATCAATTCATCAATCGCCACACTATTCAAAACTTCTACTAAATACTTGCAATTATTGGAGTATTGGCTATCAAAATCTTTCTTTTCACTTTCTCCTTTTTCTTTTAAGAGCTCCTCTGTAATTTTATAAATTGTTCTTGTCACTTCTATCACCGTCCGTATAAAGGGAGTTTATTCAATTATATACAATCAATTCTTACTAATCCCAATATTCCATCCAACTATATTTTCACCACACGCCTTTTAATAAATATATAAAACTGTTGATTTGGAAAACGTTTTATTAAAAGTATGCTGCAGACGTTGATTTTATATAAAAGAAATCCAACCAATTTTGAACAAAGTTTGATCAAAATCAATTGGATTAGTCTTAATATTAAAGATTGATTAAAATGTATGTACAGGACTTTCATCGATTATCAACTCATAATAGTCACAGAAAACAGCACTCAAATCTTTATAAATAATTTCTAAATCTTTGTAGTCTTGATTATTTTTTTCACGGAACTCTATTTTTTCTTTAAGGGCTTTCCGTTTCATTCTTATCTTTTCTAAATTAAATAATATCTCATGTCTCTTTAAATATAATTTTAATTCTTCATGTATGTACTGACCCAAGGATGTTTTATATATAATTTTACCATCTATATCTCTGCCGAGGTGTATATCGTATTCATCCGTACATGGGTCAACAAATCCTTTATTTCCCACAACCGCTTCTTTGGATGTCTTTCCTATCCATTTATTTGACTTAGCTATATTACAGTAAGGACAACTGTATAATAAATTATCATAAGTGAACTCTAACTCTCCAAATTTCTCTTTAGGAGCGAAGTGTTCAACATGATATACATTGTACCCTCCACTGTAAATATCATGATCTCCACAATAGCCACACTTATTGTAAAAGTCTACTGCTAGTCTTTTTTTGTTAGATGAATTAGTACGCCATACTTCACCAGTATGGCTTCTTATAGGTTTAGTGTCGTGAATTTTACCCAAACTTATCTACTCCTTATCTAAAATAGAGTCGATTTTATCTATTAACTGAAGTAATTTATTACTATCCAAATCCTTTTTTAATTTTTCAGGTAAAGCAACGTTAGAATTAATAGATCTTTCCAATTTAGAATCTATCTCTAATATTTTTTCATCGATTTCCCTACTCTCACCTGCTCTTGGTAACAGTTCTTTTATATCTTCTTCCCATTTTTGAACTTGCTTTTTTGATTTTAATATTTGCTCAATGATTTTATAATTTAATTCAATTCGTTCTGATTCTTCATTTAAATACCTTTCAAAATCAAACACTTGATAGGCATTAAAAATTTCATTTAAGAAAAGATCATCTTCGAATGAAGTTAGAATAAAAATAGGGAAATCCTGGATGATGCTATCCATTTTCTTAGCAATATCAATCCCAGAATAATCAACATTTTTATATGAGGAAAGCTTATAATCAACTAATAAACAATCCAATTCCTTCTCAAGAATATCTTTCAATATTTCTTCAAATTCTTCTTTTATTTCAATTTCAACAGGTTCTAACCTATAGTGCGAATACTTACTTTGTTTTTCAGCACTAGCATTGTCAAACCCTTGCTTTAATTTAATCATTATTTGTGTAACTTTTGCTCGATCATCATCGATAATCCCGATCTTAAATTGCATCAATTTTCCTCCCTTAAATAGAGAATGTGATTTCTATTCCAAATCCCGATTGACTTTTGGTAATCTTATATTTAGCATCGTATTCTCTCAATGTTGATTCTACAATATACATTCCTAATCCTGTTCCTATTGGTATGCCATCTTTGTCTAACTTACTTGTGACACCATACTTAAATATATCATAAGGATTTTTGAAAATAGTAGAAATACCACTCCCATTATCTTCATAATGAATAACAAATTCTTTATCCGTACTTAAAGTAATATCAATATTTCTATTTCCTACTTTATTTCGTTCAAAAGACTCTACAGAATTGATGATCAAATTATACAAAATGCTTTCAAAATCAGAAATATAAATTTTTTTTAAGGTTTCTTTTCCATCATCATTAACATTTATAGCAATATTCTTTTGTTTCAATATCGAGCTAATTAAATTTACACTACTCTTTACCGCTTCATATAAATTTTGCTTTGGACGCTTACGTTTGTCATTTTTCTGATGTGTTGATATAGTAATCCAAGCTTTTAAAAATTCATCAGAATTCCTTAAATCCTCTAAACTACGCTTGAGTAAATCTTGTTCGTTATTTTCCATTAAATACTCAATAGAATCTACCCTATTAATAAAGGTAGCTTTTATGCTCTTCAAATCATGAACAATTGAAGAAGTCATCAATCCGTTTGTTGCTAGCCTTCTCAAAAGTTTATTTTCTGATATTAATTCTTCTCGTTCTTCTTTAAAATATGTTACAGCTTTCGCTAATTTTTCAACTCTTTGATTATTATTTTGTTCATCAGCAACAATATTTAAGTTTTTATTTTGAAGAGGATCTTTACTATTTTTTTCATTGCTTTTCTTTTGGTCATCAATAATTTCCTTAGCTATCTTACTACCTTCTATTTTTGCAATTTCTTTTTCGTTTACCATATTATTGTATTTTTTTATATATCTTGCAATATATGCTCGGTCATTTTCAAATATGCTAATGATTTTTTTTATGACATCTTTTAGAATGTTAAAATACTCATTTTCAATTAAACCTTCTCGACTAGATTTATCGATAATATTGTAATTTTCTACTCTAGATATATGTAAAGTGCCTTGAACTTGTCTATGAGCAACTCCCCAAGTACCAGAATAATGACTTACTGAAGTCGGATTACCTGTTTTTTTAGCGTCAATTCCTAACCAATCAAAAGAATTTGAATTAGGATCACCATACGGCCTAACTAAAAAATTATCTCTGTAAATTTTTACTCCGTTGTGCAGCCGCATCCATTCATTTCTATTTTTACTGATGGCTTTATAAAAATAATTATTTTTATCTGCTTCTTTCATAGTCAACTTCATAAATGTAAAATCAAATTTAAACTTACCTAGTTCTTTTACTTTATGAATATACTCTTCGTTATTAGTTTGCATTAACTCAGAAACTTCGTATTCATAATTCAAACTTTTTTGTTTAAAATCCTCCAATGTATATGGAGCTAATTTAAATTCTTCCATTTCAAATAAATCTTTAGGCATTCGATTTATATCGAATTCATTTCTATTTAAATGAATTTTAAACTTATTATCTATAAATTCAGCACAGATTCGATAATCGTACTCTTCGGAGATTTTATTTTCAATAATATAAGCAGGACTACTAACATTTTCTTGCACACAAATAATATAATCTTTTTGTTCGGATGGAGGGATTAAATAACCTAATGAGTCTAGTACATTATTTATACTTTTAGAAGTCCATTCATCTCTTAAATCACTTATTTTTAGAAGTGTTCCCGTTTTTAAATCCTTAGTATTAGGACTGTCTAATGTATGTTCAATATTGTCCAGTATAGATTCAGGTATTATTTCAATAAATAATCTTGAGTCATATTCGAAATCTGCTTCTATCTGATCTATTGTCAGTCCGCTCTGCTCAAACATAGACCAATCATTTTTCCATATTATTAATTGTTCTTCTTCGTTTTTAGTAAACATCTCGCATATACTACCTAATCTATCTAGCGCAAACCTTCCTATACCTTTTTCTCCAGACTTAATTCTACTCTTGCTTGATTTATATTCTTCTCTTTTATTATCAGTACCAATCATCATCCAATGATTTTCGATTATCCTTTTTGTCATACCAACGCCATTATCTAGAATATATATGCTATCGTTATCTATATCAAAAAAGATATAACACAATTCAGCATCAGCATCATAAGTATTTTTAACAAGTTCTATTATGGCACTATCAACTTTTGAAACACTTTCTCTACCAAGTAAAATAGTTGCTCGAGAAGAAATTTTATATTTCATTTTCCCCATGATTGATTAGCATCTCCTTTTCAAACTCAAAATTGCCTATATCTTTCACAGTTATTCTCAATGAATTACCACTAGCATTTATTCCAATTAATTTAACATAATCATAAAAATCTTTATTAGATAGTATTTTTTTTGCTACTTCTAATTCAATGTCTTCTTTTTGTGTAATATAGATTCCTGAATAAGGAATACATGAGGCTGGTAGCTCGTAGATATTCACTGTTTTAGTTACGACAGTCGACAATAGTAACTTAGGTTGATTTAAATGTTTTAATGCCTGGGTTCTCCCATATTCAAACCAGGAAACATTTTTACTTGACTTTCTTTTTTTTAATTTTGAATAGAACGATTGCAAATATTTTGTTGCTTCTGGAAATTTCTCTTCAAAGACTTTTGTCTCGTATCTTTTTAGAATACCTTTATCGTAATGATACGGAAAAATTATCATTTCGTTCTTTTTATAAGCTAAACTTTTAGGACTTGCTGCAGTTCTAACTAATTCTTTTTCTACTTTGTATTCACCAACTATTAAATATTCATTATCAACTATGTAATCATTAATAACAAATGCTTTATTTAGCAAAGTAGCTATAGAAATAGATACGTTAAAATAATCACTAAATCTACATTTCTCTTTTACTAATAAATCAGAGGGGTTTGAAAATACCCACTTATCACCGAATTTACTTTTATCAAGGGCTTGTATATTTTTTTCATTCATATCATAATAATTTATGTGATTTAAATTCTCACCACTATCTACAACAATGATTGCAGAGGAAGTTAATGCTTCCTTAAATAACTTCTTTCCTTTATAATCATATACTTCTGTTAATTTCGGTAATAAAATTTTTCTTAGCTCTTTTCCAAACACATTTTTAAAAATACTATTCGGTATTAAATACACCATCTTTCCATTAGTATTTAAATTATTTATACTATTTTCAATAAATGCGTAACAATAATCAAATTTTCCATTAATACATGACTTATAATTTTTATTTAAAAATAATCTAGACTCTACGTCCATCTCACTATATTTAATATACGGTGGATTCCCTATAATAAAATCGAATTTTACTTTCCACTGTATTTTCAGACTATCTTTGTTTATAATGTTCCACTTAACGTCATGGATATTATATCCATTAATTAATTCATCTAAATTTTGTATACATTTTTTGTAGTATTTTTCATCAATTTCCGCTGCATAAATATCCTTTTCTAATCCCATTTTAATATCTTCAAGGGGGATTTTATTGGCTAAGGCACTTTCAATATATCTAATAACTATTCTCTTTAGAATATTTCCGTCTCCACAAGAATTTTCTAATACTTGTTTCCCAAATAAATCACCTTCGTAATTAACAATATTCAGCATTTCTTCTGCAATATCTTCCGGAGTAAATATCTGACATTTTTCATTCATTATAGTGTTCCTTTCAATACTTAAAACTTACATATTTAAAAAATGTATTTTCCCCATCAGCATCTTCGCTCTCTGGTATATATTTTTATTTGTATGTCTACATTTTACAACTCTATCACCATAATTCTCGACTCTTTTTAAAGAGTCGAATTTCCATGTGCCTCCATCATTTACTAATGACTTTATTAATACTCTATGTATCCTATCATATATGTCTCTTTGAATTGAAGAAAAAATTAATGTAGAAAGAGATTTACCTTCTCTCTCTATTTCAACAATATTATAACTATTACCACTTTTCATAGATACTTCAGCAATCACATATTTTCTCTCTGTCACACCATCACTCAAATATACAAAACGTTTCGTACTAGAAAATTCCTTTAAGCTGCCTTGAATAATATTAATGGACTGTACTTCAGGAAAATCCTGCAACACTCTCATTACTTTAATAAACTCACCCAATTCACCATCAATCTTTACATCTGATAATACTTGCTTCTCTAATCCTCTTGTAACTTGATTTCCACCAACATCAGCTGTTGATCGTTTTAAAGAGTCATTAATAAATCGTTTCTTAGTATGCTCATCCTCAAAATCACGTCTCTTATTGGAATTTCTACGAAGTTTAGTTATTTTAGGCATCTGAATATATTCATGCTTTTGATTATCCATTTCGACAACATCAAAGTCATCGCTTGTTCCTTGCATTTCTTCATCTAATAATAATTCATCTTGTGGACCACTTAGCTTTTTCTTATTATGTAATGTAAATTTCTTAGGCTCACTTGATTTTTCAGATTGAACTACTTCAGGGTGCTCAAATGAGATTTCGTTATAAGGAATATGTTTATTCTTCACACTTACAACACGTAGAATTGTGCCACCGTTTATATTAGGTTTCACTATCGCTTTAATACTAATTGGCTGTTTAAATGACCAATCAAACTTTAAAATCCCAGTGTTGTTAAATGTAAATGCTACATTCTCAAATACATTTCTTAAATCTTGATTTGTAAGCAGCCATACAAGTTGGTACAGATAATTTGATTGCGTATATTTTGGGTGGTATTGCGATGAAAAATACAAATGAATTTTATTACTCTCATAGTTCTCTATAAAATATTGAGGAAAGGAATTCGCCTCAAAAAGCCTATATAATAAAAAACGATTCGGTGCTAAAATGCTACGAACCACTTCAATTAAGGGCAAGATATAACTCTGATTCCCTTGCTTTACAATAAAGCTCCTTGAAACATCTTTATCATTAGTCCCTTGCACACGCCATTCCTTTTCATACATAGCAACATTGTTTGGATAAATGGTGATTTCTACTTCCTCTGTTTCTTCAGGGGGCGCACTTTTTCTAATATCACCATCAATATAATAATGTTGAATGGCTAGTACTGGAAGTGTTCCCCAATCAACTAATAATTCCTCTGTTTTTCCACCTGCTCTAAAGTAGGCATACATCATTACTTTCTTTTCATATTGGAAAGGAGAGCTAATCCAAATTAATTGTGCTTGCTCTCCCTCTTGAAATGGCCAATTTTTTAGTTTAACTTGTTGTTCGCTCATTTTCGGTTCACTTCCTGCTTGATTTCAATATAACGTTTTAATTGAGGTTTTATTTCATGAAAATGATGTGATTTAATTGCTGCAACTCCCTGGATTCTCCATAAATCAATTGTGCTGTTCTGCTTTAATAATTCATCAATGATTTTATAACATCGACGTAATTGAAACTCTGGGACAGACTCGGTAATATCGTGCAATAACTTATTTGTTTTTGGGAGCTTATCTAAATGACGCTCTAAATTGGCTAATATACCTAATCGTCTGCCTAAAACGGATTTTGTTATTCTAATGGGCTTAGGTTCTTGTATTAGTTTCAGATATAATTTTTTTATTCGCTGAACATATTGCTGATCGCGTTTCAACCAGTTCACAGATGTTGTTGGTTTATTCTGTCTCTGTACTTTAGGTAACATGCTTTCTAAATAGCTTTTTTCATTACGATATAAATACATGTATTGCTTTGGAAATTGTTCTCGTAATTCAGTATGGGATAGTCTTGGATTCTGTCGAATTTCATTTAACAACTCTTTTTTGTATTGACTCAATTTATTAACACTGTGTTCATGGCTTGCTGCTTGTTTTAATTCGACACTTCCACTTAAATACCTTTTGATTGTTTTAGAATCTACCCCTAATATTTTTGCCATCGCTCGAATGCTCAATTTTTCTTGTGTAAGAGTTTTTAATTTTTCTATCCATACACCACCAAATGCCTTTACTCGACCTATTTCAAACATATCCGTTGTTTGCTTCCTTGCATAAATAAAACCACATGAACATGTAAATGTACCAATCAAATTTTTGGATTTATAGTCTCTGGTCACTTCTACCTTTTGAATTATTAGTTGCTTGTAATGCGATGCAGCCTTATTCAAACAAGGGAATGGTCCTGTACCAAAAGCACCTAAGTCTTTTGTAAGCACAACAAGTTCCTCTATATCGTGCTTTAAAAAATAAAGAAAGAGCAAATGACGAAATGGATGTACATGACGCTTCATATTACGAGTTAATACCTTTATCCAATTATATTCATCTTCCTCACTTAACTCGCTTTGATAACATTTTAAAAAGTCACTTGAAAATGTAATCTTAAAAGCTTGATACAACTCATGCTGACGAACTCGATTCGAAGCTGTTATTAAATTATGCTCTCGTAACAATGCTTTATATTTAGAATTAATGTCTTCCCTTGAAAGTTTGTGCAACGGTAAATGAAGCAATTTGTAGGCCTGCTTTGCTAAATATACTGACATCTCTTTATGTGGATCAATCTCATATAACTCTGATAAATTCATATGGTTTAATTCGAAACGAATATACTCAATGCGACTATCTTTAATTACAGGGTATTCTCTTAATAGAACTTCATGGTGGGGACAATAATCTATTCCTTGTAGTTGATGCTCCCGATGAATATATGGCTCTCCATATTGCTCTATATCTGATTTTGCACAAATAGCACAATAATAGATACCGTTTTTAATACAAATGCTTCCAGCGATCATCCCTAGCCTTGTATAAAGTGCCTTACCATCTTCTTTTACATCGTTTAATATTTCTTGTTGACGCTGCTTCGACAAAAATGAAGAATAATAAGGATAAATTGTATGGTTAGCCAATAGCGATTCTACAGAATATTGAGCACCTAGTTTTTCTGCTAAAACAGAAAAATAGCTACCAATTCCTACACTCGGTATCACAGAACGATTGTCAAACAACTCTTCCAACGTATCTTTACAATCAATATTGCCACTATAAAAATGATACCGGGCAATTGCTGAATAGATTAATTCATTTGGATAAGGATTTGTAAAAAACGGTAACATCTAATGTCCTCCTAGGAATACTCGACTTATTTCTATAGTGCCGATATAACTAGCTTTTCAGACATAAGATGTGCCAATAGTTATGAAATAGTATTATAAATCATTTAATAAATTCCTCTACAAATGGTTTTATATATCCATTTATTTTTAATAATTCATACGGATGCTTTTTTCTTTCTAACGCTTTTGCTCTTAACCTTACTAAAGGTAACAATTCATCTTTATGTGTATGATTTAATTTCTGGTCTTTTTTCTTTTGATTTAAAGTCATTGCATTCTGTATAGCTTCTAACTTTAAATTGTTATATTCACTTTCAATTGGCTGGTTAGCTACAACTTTGGAGACTACCTTTCTTATATCATTAGGATTTAAGGTATCGAAAATTCCTAATGAAGCAATCTCATAACTAAGATTTTCAGTTATCTCTAGTCGTCTGTACTGAAGAGTATTTTGACGCTCTGTCATAGCTTCCTTGACTTTACCCTCATATTCGGTATTCTTTTTATGATTAATCATAAGATCATCTAGATTAATCATAATATCCTCATATTTATACATTGCCTTTAAGTCATTTGTACGTAATGCATTCATCATTGGTTGGATAATTTTCATATCTTCTCTTGCTGTTTTCTTTATTACTTTCGGTGTAATTCTTTCTTCTCCATTTGCTTCATCAAATATGGCTCTTTCTTGAGCTAAAATGAACAAGTTAACTGCTACTGAGGTAATTCCTTGGCATTCTTCAAAAAATGTTTTTTTCAACTCTTCTGTTAGTTCTGAATGAACCTTTAAACATTGAAATGCCCATAGAGTTTCTAAGAAGAATTCCCACTCTTCACTATCTTCTACCATACGATCCCATATAATTGAACCATCACTTGCTGCACGGCGAGCTTGCCGAAAGTTCCCTTTAAATAGCTGTTGTGCTTTCGAGGTACCAATTAATACTGTTGGTATACCTACTGTGTTTGATAATGTCACAAAGAAATTCAGCATTTCTTCCTGGTCATTTTTAGAATGAAGTAAATGTTGAATTTCATCAATAACAAGAATACCAATACCGTACATACTAGCTAATGATGTCATGTGTAATAACATTGTTGATGTAACACGATTTAAATAACCGAATTTCTCCAAATAACGTGTGCCTAATAAATCATCAATTGCTTTGAAAAAACTTTTACATAAGGTCGATAAACTACCGTCATAAGGACAATCTATTTTAAGCCAAACGATTTGAGTGCGATTAAAAGGCTGACCTCTATACAATTCATGCTTAATGACTTGAGGATACATTAACAACAAACGTTCAATTGCAGTTGTTTTACCTATACCTGAGATGCCAATAATCGATAGACTATCTGCTGTTGAACGAATATGGTTTAAGCGTTCATCAATATATTGATGTGCCTGCTCTTCATCCTCACGTAGGTGATGCAATATTCGAATCCGTTCAAGGAATGATTTATCTAACGGATTACGGGCTAAATAACCACGACGAATCAAAGTCGATAACCGACGTTCTACTTCAAAATGGATTGGCAAGGGCTGAATGAAGTTTTTCACACGTTTTAAAACATGGTACCGAATATTCGCTGCACTCTTCTTATCTTGTTCACTAATACGTGGCGTCACCATAAAACGATCCAACACATCATCTTCATCAAAGATTGGCGGTAGGGCTTCAATAAAAGGATTATGAGCATATTCAGTAAGCATTTGAGTCTTATAACTTGCTTCTTCCATATCTCCTTTTAAGACGACATTATTCATCTTTTCCAAATTCCTCATCTCGCTTCCTCTTTAATTTTTCCATAAGACGTGAAGGTGATTTCTTTTGCGGTCGCTCTTCTAGTTTTATTCTTGATGTAAAATCTATGATTTCTGTTGATTGTTCAGCTACAGTGTGTGACAAATCAAATTTTTCTCCCTCGCGATTAGCTTGTTTTTCATTCGCTTTATTATCTCGAATCGCAGCTAGTTTTTCTTTTTTACTTGTTGGTTGATGTAGGGCTTGTTTTTTCTTTTGCTCTGCTGCCTTAATAATTTGATCCATCATCGTATCTGTATTAATTGTCAGTTGCACTTGCTTAGAGCGCTCCTCTTCCTCTAATTCATTTCGTAGTTGTTGCTGGAAAACAACTTCTTCTAAAAAATCCAATTTATATTGCTGGCTAGGCTCTAATAAAATGCACGTTTCATAATCCATTCCGTTATCATTTGGGATATAAATTTTGTCTAAATGACGTGGATCATACACAATATCAATACTTTTGTTTTTCAGCTTTGCATACCATTGTTCTTCGATTGCTCGCTTTGATCCATATAATAAATTTTTGAACTTGATACCTGCTCGTGAAATTGTGGCTTTACCACGTGGCAACACATTTAAACGTAAAATATCCCTATCTACTGTACGAAGACGACCTTTCCGATTTTGAATACTCCAGTTCCATAAATTTACAGGAGTTGGCACAATGCCATCTGTAATCATCGCTTTTTCCATCGGATACTTATCAATGATTTTATGGTTATGCTGAAGCATCATCGTAATGATTAATGCCGTAAACTCCTTTAAATTCAGCGTAGCATCGAGCCTATAATCTCTATCTCCACGCTCTCGATATTCTTTTTGAATAGCACCAGGCGCTTTCTGCTTTACTTTGCCATTAATTGTACGGAATTTACGTTCAACGATACCTTTTAAATCCCCTCGATACGCTGTTGTATTTTCGATTTTGATATTTAAATTATTAATAAGACCAGCTACTGCGTAGCCTTCAAATTCGCCTCTGTCAGCAATAATTATTTCGGGTAAATGATAAGTTGGCCATTGCTCATCAGTAATCTCAATATCATATTGCTTACAAAATTCAACCTTATCAGCAACCATATTATCTAAAGCCATCATTGCTCCTAGCCAAGACGGGCCTTCCAATCCTACATATATCCCTGTAACGATACGTGAATATACGTCAATAATTGCATAAACAACAGGTCTACCTATAATTCGATTTATATCAAAAGAGCTAACCAAATAAATATCCGCAATCGTTGCATCGATTTGAAAGCGTGTGCCAGGTCCGTTTGTTTCAATTTTAGAATTACTTAAAATAGGACGATGTTTTAACTCGTATTCCTTAGCACTTTTACGAAATTCAATATCTTTTTTAGGGTCTTCAAGCTTTTTAAACCAGTAGTAAAATTGATGATATGAAGGAATACGATTTGCTTCCCAAATACGATATTGAATTTCTCCATCTTCTTTATAACGGTCTGCATAAAAATCACGCAAAATAAAATGGTACACATCTTTTAACGAATAGTTGTTGGCTTTGCGGTAGTATTTATTAATGGCATGTTCAAATTGCGTCTTAATCTCCTCAGTTATATTAATGCCACTTCGATATTCACCATTTACAGTTACTCTACGTGGGCGACCAACCTTATCATTGCTAAGATTTTTAGTCTTCCCTCGACCACCTGAGTTTGCGTAATCGGGTAACATAGCATTTTTGTTCATACCACGTTGCCAATAGCGACTTAGCAGTTTTTTCACCTTTGTTTTGCCTAGTCCACTCTCAGCGGTAATCTCTATTATTTTTACTTCACGTCCCTTTTTCTTTAGTAGCTCTTTCATATTAGGGAGGATAAAATTTTCTACAGTTGCCCAGTCCTCATCTCGTTTGCTAATTTGAACAGACGTTAATTCATCATCTGGAATTGCTTTTGCAAAAGGATCGCTTATTCTCAATAATTCACCTTGCTCAAGCTCTATCTCTAAATGGCTATATAGCTCTCTTTTAGGCATAGCACTCGTTGTGTCGATATTAACTATATAGGCGTACGATTCTTCAATTTCAATAATACGAATGCGTTGTGAATCAGCTGTATATTGAAGTACTTGATTAATATAAATCATCCGTATTTCACCTTCTTCAACTTGCTTTCATCTATTGATTGAATAACAACTATTTGTTCCACGTTTAACGGCTCTAACATGTCTACCCGAATGATTTTCTGTGCCAGTAAATGATAAAATAGCG
The DNA here is from genome assembly GCF_042019215.1 of Lysinibacillus sp. RS11. Lineage (NCBI taxonomy): Bacteria > Bacillati > Bacillota > Bacilli > Caryophanales > Bacillaceae > Lysinibacillus > Lysinibacillus sp. RS11. The sequence continues at coordinate 4,657,373 of NZ_CP168124.1, forward strand.
TCATACCACTTCCTAAAGGCATATGTGTCTCTTTATCAAATACATTTGTAACTTCTCTAATGCTTTTGCTTTCACATAATATTCTCTGTAACAGTGCCATTGCTAAATCTTCAATATGTTGTCGGTTCACATTTTGAAATGCATCATATTGTTGAATATCATAATAATCATGAAAATAGCTAATATTCCGAGCCATTTCTTTAGGAATCTCCAACTCTGTTACAATGCCCCAATCAATTTGCCTTCGCTCCCAATAAACTCGTTCAATCTCAAACTTTTCAATAACTCGCTGTTTTAGTAGCTCATCTTTCATTTTTATTGTTCGTGCAAGCTCTACTAACCCATCTCCTTTTTCTACAGTTAATAAAAAATCCGTTGTCATTACAACTGGCTCATTCGTTTTAGGGTCTGTAGGATGTTTTAGACCTAATTCATCAGCAATGACAATTGTTTCTTCCAACGGCAATAAAGGAAATTGTTCTCGAATATCAACAACAAAATCCGAATATTCAATTAAATAAAAGTAGTTTCGTTCCAAATCTGATAAAAATTCATGCTGCCTTTTCGTTTTAATACCTTTTAAACGAGTGGATCTTCCCAATGAGGAAACATCTTGAATATTCAACCACGGTTTATAATCGGCACCAATTCCCGAGCCACGACCTTCTTTAATCCACTTTTCAACTTTAGATGTTCTAGTTCTTTTAGACATAAAAAACACCCCTTTGGCTAAATAATAACCAAAGGGGTAAAGATTCGCAACTTTTTTACAATCGTCGCGACTTTATTTTAAACGTCGCATCTTTTTTATAAACATCGCGACTTTGTTTCAAAGCTACAATAGTAGCGAACTCTAACTAATCAACTACTCAACAGTTACCGATTTAGCTAAGTTACGTGGTTTATCTACATCACAGCGGCGGTGTAAGGCAGCATAATAGCTAATTAATTGTAATGGCACTACAGATACAAGAGGCGTTAGTAATTCATGCACATGAGGGATTACTAAACGGTCACCATCTTCATCTACGCCAGCCATTGCAATAATGCATGGGTATGCTCCACGTGCAGCTACCTCTTTGACGTTACCACGGATATTTAATGCTACTGCTTCTTGTGTTACAAGGGCAAACACTGGTGTACCTTCTTCGATCAAGGCAATCGTACCGTGTTTTAGCTCGCCTCCTGCAAAACCTTCTGCTTGGATGTAAGAGATTTCTTTTAACTTTAAGGCACCTTCAAGGCTTACATAGAAGTCTATGTTACGGCCGATGAAGAATGCGTTGCGTGCGATCTTTAAGTAGTCCTCTGCGATATCCTCTAAGACATCTTTTGAATCGATAATTGTTTGGATACCGTTTGCTGCAATCGCAAGCTCTTGTTTTAAATCGAATTCTAAGCCTTTGCCATTAGCTTTCGCAGTTACATATGCTGCTAGAGCAAGTACAGCTACTTGTGCTACATACGCTTTTGTTGAAGCTACTGCAATTTCTGGGCCTGCATGTAATAAAAGCGTATGATCCGCTTCACGTGATAGTGTAGAGCCTGGTACGTTTGTGATTGTTAACGTTGGGTAGCCTAGCTCTTTAATTTTCACTAGTACTTGACGGCTATCTGCTGTTTCACCTGATTGTGTAATAAAGATGAACAATGGTTTTTCTGATAGTAATGGCATATTGTAGCCGAACTCACTTGAAATATGAACTTCCACTGGAATACCAGCCATTTTTTCGAAATATTGCTTACCGATTAAGCCCGCGTGATAGCTTGTGCCGGCTGCAATAATGTATAGACGGTCTGCTGCTCGTAATGCTTCTAAAATATCAGCGTCGATTGTTAATTCGCCATTTTCGCCTTCGTATGCTTGAATAATTTTACGCATAACTGTTGGCTGTTCATCCATTTCTTTTAACATATAGTGAGGGTAAGTACCTTTTTCAATATCGCTCATATCAAGCTCTGCTGTATAAGGTGCACGCTCTACTACTGTACCGTCTAATGTCGTAATTTCAACGCCAGCTTTGTGTACGATTACGACTTCTTTATCGTGTAGCTCCACATATTGATCTGTTACTTGTAGCATCGCCATCGCATCTGAAGCTACAACATTGAAGCCGTCACCAACACCTACTAAAAGTGGAGATTTGTTTTTCGCAACGAAAATCGTATCAGCCGATTCTGCATCTAAAAGAGCTAATGCATAAGAGCCGTGTAATAAAGATAAAGTTTTGCGGAACGCCTCAGTCGTACTTAGACCTTCTTTCACAAATAACTCTACTAATTGCACGATGACCTCTGTATCTGTATCAGATTTCATTGGAATGCCTTTTAAATAAGTTTTTTGTAATAAATGATAGTTTTCAATCACACCATTGTGTACTAGCGTAAAGCGTCCTGATGCACTTTGGTGAGGGTGCGCGTTTAAACGGTTCGGCACACCGTGAGTTGCCCAACGTGTATGACCAATACCTACTTTAGCAGCAACGTCTTCGTCTACAGCTTCACGTAAATCTGCAATACGTCCTTTTTCTTTGAAGACTGTTACACCATCTTCATTGCGTACTGCAATACCCGCTGAGTCATAACCACGGTATTCTAGTTTCTCTAAACCTTTTAATAAAATTTCCTTTGCATCTGATTCACCAATATATCCTACAATTCCACACATAAATTTCTTATCCTCCGATATTGTCAATTTGACGCAATGACAAATTTGACCTCAGCCTATCGAAATTTTTTATGAACGTAAAAGCTATGCTTATTTATCATTTTGCCTCGGCATAATTGCGTCCGATTTAGCAGGTGTTTGGACACCCACTAAAAGATAAAATAAACATACAAATACATGCATATTATCAACACTCATTCAGCCGTCTGAAGAGTTATCATTCGATACGAGAGATTCTCTATTTATCTATTGCTTTAACTATACCTTCTCCATCTTCTGTACATTCAATCACTCAAATGCTTTCAAAATGAAAAGTGACAATCGGGTATGTCGATCGGGAGGCATCCGCCGAACTTTCGATAAACCTCCACCTCGTCTGCTGAAGATACTTTCGTCCAATTTCTTCAGCTCAGGCGCTATAATTGTTTTCCGTTTTTGCGCTTCCTTCCCTCCTTATGCGCTCGTTAAATGATAAGGTCGGACCTCATCTTCAACTTCACTATCATACTCAATCATATGCTGTACGTCAAATTTTCGTTATAAAAAACACCTACTTACCCTTCTTTTTAGTGACAAAATGTAGACAAACATCTGCTATAAAACAATAACTGGAAATTCTATTAGAAATATGATGCTAATTCTTGTTATTGTAACTTCTTACTACAAGGGATTCATGTCAAGGCAGAAGCACAATATGAAGCTTCCCCAAACGTTCTGGCGGCTTATAAAGTTCTACCCATCACCTTGGCTCTTCTATCCTCCGTCACTCTTGTTTCTACAGGTACAATAGGAAACTTGCACCCTGTATTCATAATCGCCTTTAATTGTACAGATACTCCAACCAATATTATGGAACCTAAAAAAACTCGACCTCCTTGTTTAAGGAAATCGAGTTATAGACTGTTTATTCTGTTAAGCCCATTTCAGCACGGACAACATCTGCAATACGCTCTACATAACGCTCACAGTCTGCCTCTGTAGCCGCTTCCACCATTACTCGTACAAGTGGCTCTGTACCAGAAGGACGCACTAAAACGCGACCGTTCCCAGCCATCTCAGCTTCTACCTCAGCAATCACTGCAGCAACCTTTGCATTCTCCGTTACAGCATGCTTGTCTGTTACACGTACGTTGACTAAACGCTGTGGGAAAATTTTCATTTCAGAAGCAAGCTCTGACAGTTTTTTACCTGTAGCTTTCATGATGTTGACAAGCTGAATACCTGTTAATAAGCCGTCACCCGTTGTATTAAAGTCTAGGAAAACAATATGACCAGATTGCTCGCCACCTAAATTATAATCATTGGCACGCATCTCTTCTACGACATAACGATCACCTACAGCTGTTTGTACACTTTGCATATCATGATCTTCAACAGCTTTGTAGAAGCCCATATTACTCATAACCGTCGAAACAATTGTTTGCTTTTTCAAACGACCAACTGTATTCAAGTGCTTCCCAATGATGAACATAATTTGGTCACCATCAACAATATTACCTTTTTCATCTACTGCGATTAAACGGTCACCATCGCCATCGAATGCTAGACCAACATGAGCACCCTTTTCAGTAACGAATTTAGCTAAGCCCTCTGGATGTGTTGAGCCAACACCGTCATTAATATTTAAGCCTGTTGGTGAGGCACCCATCGTTGAAATATCAGCTTCTAAATCTGCAAATAGGTGTGTAGCTAGTGAAGACGTAGCACCATGCGCACAATCTAATGCTACATGGATACCATCAAATTCTTCATCCACTGTTTGTTTTAAGTATTGAATATATTTTTGTCCACCCTCGAAGTAGTCGGTTACAGAGCCTAAATCTGCCCCGATTGGACGTGGCAATGTATCCTCTGGTGCATCTAGTATCGCTTCGATTTCGGCTTCTTGCGCATCTGTTAGCTTAAAGCCATCAGGACCGAAAAATTTAATACCATTGTCAGCAACTGGGTTATGTGAAGCTGAAATCATGACGCCTGCATCTGCGCTCATAATTCGAGTAAGATAAGCCACACCTGGTGTAGAAATAACACCAAGACGCATTACCTCTACGCCGATTGATAAAAGACCAGCTACAAGTGCACCTTCAAGCATTTCACCTGAAATACGTGTGTCACGACCGATTAAAACCTTTGGACGGTCAGTTGCATCCTTTGTTAAAACATAGCCACCTACGCGGCCAAGCTTAAATGCAAATTCCGGTGTTAATTCACTATTCGCGACGCCACGGACGCCATCTGTTCCAAAATATTTACCCATTTTGATTATTCTCTCCTTCAATGCAAGATGGTGGTCATGCTTGTCTACACTGACAACTAGACCGCTCATCTGCTTACTTTTGGAAAAGTCTATTTTCGTTCATTTACTGTAACCATTAATTATGCCCCTATCCAAATTTATCTGGGCTTGTAATGCGTTACACTTTCTAGTCAGCACAGATTAATTTAGCATAGGCTATTTTGATTTTAGCCTGAGTACCTCGTTTTCGTTAATGCTTCAAATTCGAAAATGAATACCCTTACCGATAGAGAACAAAATCTCTACTGAATCAAAATAAAATTATAGTCAGTTATTGTTTAAGAATCAATATCTTCTGTTTTCTCAGTAGTCGTGTTGTCCTCAGAATGATCGTTAGATTCCTCTGAAGGAGGCGACGGATTAAGATCAGGCTTAGTATCAGGCTTACTATCAGGCTTAGTATCGGGCTTAGCATCAGGTGTAGGTTCAGGAGTCGTAGTCGTTGTTGTAGTCGTTGTTTTTTCCTGCTCTACCTTCGTAATATCTGCTTTCACTTTAATTTTTGAAGCAGAACTACTTGTGACACCTTCTGGTAATTTCACATCAAATTCATAAGTTTTTGATTCTGTAATTTTTGATAGATCCACCTCTATTGGTATGGCCGTTAAAGCATCTATGATAGATTTTCTACCATACACTTTCACCGTTGTAGGATTAAATGTTAATTTGTTGACGATAATACCATCCGCCGCTTTCCCTACTTCTTTAAGCACAACAGGCAGCTCTCTGCTATATGCTCCAATATCTACTTGTACCTTCACAGTTTCTGGTTCAATCTTCACATCTAACTTATTTAAATCACGATCTAGTACTTTAACTGTCGCTACCTGTGAGAACGGTTCTTTCATGCCTTGCTCACCCGTTACAGTAGCTTTTACATAACTAATGTTTTCAATAACACTTTTGGGACCTGTAACATACACCGTAGCTGGATTAGCAGTCATGCCTTCTAATATATAGCCTTGTTCAATTAAACGATTATTCATCTCAGGGTCAACACGAAATTCCTGCGTGACCTTTTCCTCAATACTTACCTTTACAGTCGCTGGGTCTAATGTAACTTGCAACTTATCAGAAATATTCTCGTACTTCAACGCTACGGTATGTTCACCAATTAGTAATTTACTTAAATCTGCGAATATGGAGAAATCCTTCGATGTCTGTGCTTGTATAACAAGCGGCATCGGTCCTTTTATTGTAACATCCACAGTCTTTGGTATCCCTGTAACAATAAGGTTCTTATCGTCGTAAAAAACATCTACTGGTACATCGCGAATTACCGTTGTTTGCTCACTTGTTATTGTTTTACTTAAAGGAGATAATTCAGTACGAACGGAGAAAAATAACAAACAAGCTAGAACTAATGCGATGATTCGTAACACCCAAGGGCTATCCATCATTTTATCCATTCTTTTTCCCCCTCCAAGTCAACTTAGAGGCTGCATTTGATTCTTGTGTTGATCCGAACCACATTTTACGTAACAGACCTTCGAATTCCTCTAGAGTAAGATTTCGGTGTAGATTACCATTCAGTGTAATACTGATGGCACCAGTTTCCTCTGATACAACAATAGTAATGGCATCTGTCACTTCACTTAAGCCAAGTGCAGCACGGTGGCGTGTCCCAAGCTCTTTTGAGATAAACGGGCTTTCAGAAAGCGGTAAATAACAGGCTGCTGCCGTTACTTTATCTTTCTGCATAATAACCGCTCCATCATGAAGTGGTGTATTAGGTATAAAAATGTTGATCAGTAACTCTGATGAAATTTCAGCATTTAGACCTATGCCTGTTTCGATATATTCATTTAGACCAGTTTCCTTCTCAATAGAAATTAACGCCCCAATACGACGTTTGGCCATATAACTAACAGATTTCTTCATGGCCTCAATAAGTCTGGTTTGCTCTTCCTCCACTTGACTAGTTGAACGTTGGAATAACTTACCTCGACCAATTTGTTCAAGACCACGTCTTATTTCAGGTTGGAAAATGATAATAATCGCCAAGAAACCGAACTCGATGACTTGATTTAGCATCCAACCTAAAGTTTGTAACCCTAAATAATCAGTAGCGATGCGCGCAATAATAATCACGAAAATTCCTTTTAATAATTGGACAGCCTTCGTACCTTTAATGAGGGTTAAAATTTTATAAACAACGTACCAAACAAGCAGTACATCTATGAAGTTAATAACAATATTCACGGGTGTTAAATCTGTGAATTGTTCGATAATTTGCATGTGGCATCCCCCACTTTTCATTGCGAATACATACACATTTTAGTATAGCACATCCTTAACAAATGTAACTTTTTTCAAATAAAAAGTCTACTCAAAAGAGTAGACCTTTCAGCCTCTCACGTGCACTATCTTTTAGGACGTATAGAGTGTTATTTAGTTTCTTGGTTCTCTTCGAATGTTATGGCATCTTTTACTGAATTTTTGATCGTATACCAGAGCCATTCGAATGCTTCGTCAATTTCCTCTATTTTACCTGAAACAACTGCTGAAGATGCCATATACTGTCCGTTAATAACTGTGACATTGCCATCCACTTCACCTTCAACAATTAAATCACCATTTTTAACAACAATGTCGCCTTTTACAACTTCTCCCTCAGGCACAATAACCGTCTGCCCTTCAACAACTAGGTTTGGTTGTGTGGTCACGGAGAAATGCTGGTCATCCATAAAATTACCAAGTAAAGTTGCACTCATGAATAAACAAAAAACTGCTGCTGCCACAAAGAACGGATGCCGGCGAATCCATTTTTGTATGCCTACACGACTTTTGGGTTTCGGTAAACGAGCCATCACAGCTTCTTCAAAATGCGGAGGTGCTGTAATATGGGAAGCACTCTTCACAAAGGCGATTGTTTCACTCAATTCCTGCATCAATTGTTTACAATCACTGCATGTATGCAAATGTTGTTTTAACTCTTGCTCATGCTCACGACTAATGTCACCATCTAAATAATCATGCATATAGTCTATAATATGCTCTGGACAAGTATTCATGACGCTTCCCCTCCTACAGATTGTTTAATTGCTTACGTAATGCTTCACGTCCGCGGTGAATTCTCGTTTTCACCGTTCCAAGAGGCATATCTAAAATCTCACTAATTTCCTGCAACGATAATTCTTCAATATATTTCAACACTATAACTGAACGGTATTTATCCGGCAAACATCCAATCTCATATTGAATCCGATCTTGTAATTCCATTTGCTCTACCTGTTCCTCTGGTAGCTGATCATCTGCTGCGATTTGCGAATACATATCAAGCCCTTCTGTACCAGCTACTTCCGCATCTAAATAATAATCCGGCTTTTTCTTCCGGATGCGGTCTATACAGAGATTTGTCGCTATACGATAAAGCCACGTCGAAAATTTTCTTTTCTGATCAAAAGTATGCAAGTTCATATAGGCACGAACAAACGCTTCCTGAGCAATATCCTCAGATTCTTGCTTGTTTGCTAACATCCTATAGCATACTTGGTACAGTTTGTGCTGATAGAGACTCACAATATCGGCAAATGCGTTTTGATCGCCCTTAAGCACTTGTTTTATTTTCTTGTTTACGAACGCATCCATTGTGTTGATTTCTCCACCTTTACAACTGTCTTATACTATACGACCCAACTATAAGAAAAGTTTCATTTTGTTATTAATTATATCAAAAGATTTTTATACATTGTGGCAATAGGCAAATTTTTGTTAAATTTCTTTAAACTAGTGTTTCACCAAATAAAGAACCCATTAATGCAACAGCAACATCTGCTGTTCTATTCTTTTCATCTAAAATCGGATTAACCTCAACAAATTCAGCAGATGTTAGCATACCTGATTCCTGAATCATTTCCATCGCTAAATGACTTTCTCGATACGTAATACCACCAGGTACAGGTGTCCCCACCCCTGGCGTATAAAGTGGATCTAACCCATCTAAATCGAGTGATAAATGCAAACCATCTACATTGCGCTCTCTTAAATAGGCCAGAGCATCTTCCATTACACGCGTCATACCAAGACGATCTATCTCATGCATTGAGTACACCTTGATTCCTTGTTGACGAATCAATTCACGCTCTCCTGGATCTACAGAACGTGCCCCAATAATAATAACGTTTTCCGGTTTAATTTTTGGCGCATAATTACGAATTTGCACTAAGCGTTCATGACCGAGCCCAATGCTAACAGCTAACGGCATACCATGTATATTACCAGACGGTGTCGTTTCAGGAGTATTTAAATCAGCATGTGCATCAAACCAGATAACGCCTAAGTTTTTGTAATGCTCGCCAAGCCCTGCAAGTGTACCAATAGCAATACTATGATCACCACCAAATACAAGTGGAAACTTCTTCTGTTCCAATGCTTCATTTACATTGTTTGCTAAAGATGTACTTACATCAATAACTTCCTCTAAATTTAATAGTTGTTTATCCACAATAGTACCTTCTTGTTTCTGACTAACACGTATATCCCCTTGATCCTGTACCTCATGACCAATTGCCTCTAAGCGTTCTACAACACCTGCGTAGCGAATAGCACTTGGTCCCATATCTACTCCTCTACGTGTTTGCCCATAATCAGTAGGCACACCAATAATAGAAATATTTAATTTATTCATCTTTCCATACCCCCTTTGAGTTGTAAGACTATTGTAAAGCCTACATCTACCTTGGCTCAACTCAACAGTTTTTCGCATATTTATACAACTAAAATCTAGTCTTCATTAAAAGGTTTGTTGTCATGAAAGCATATGGCGCGAAGGAAGGCGAGAAGCTACGGTCGCTTTGTTGTCGTCACAGAGCAAAACTTTCTGGAGGAATAGCCGTGAGATCTCAGACACCGCAGGAGCGAAGTATGAGCAACGAGGAGGCTTTAGACTATGTTTGTAGAAAGCGCTCTCCCGGAGTAGAATGTGCAGTTAAGTACATATTTCGATGAAGAGTCAGAAAAAAAACATAAAAAAAATCTCCTACTGTTTTCAGCAAGAGATTAGTATCTGTAGTTAATGTAACACTTTTGAATAAGTTTTATTCTATAAAAAAGTGAGCCATGAAGGACTCGAACCTTCGACCCTCTGATTAAAAGTCAGATGCTCTACCAACTGAGCTAATGGCTCATAAAAGAAAAAAATGGCTGGGGTACTAGGATTCGAACCTAGGCATGACGGAATCAAAATCCGTTGCCTTACCGCTTGGCTATACCCCAATCATTTATAAAAACTGGTGGAGGGGGACGGATTCGAACCGCCGAACCCTAAGGAGCGGATTTACAGTCCGCCGCGTTTAGCCACTTCGCTACCCCTCCGAAATAACACATTATGGTGGAGGATGACGGGCTCGAACCGCCGACCCTCTGCTTGTAAGGCAGATGCTCTCCCAGCTGAGCTAATCCTCCATAGAAACAGGTGTTTATTTCTTAACAGTTTATATTCTTTTTAAGCCTTCGCATTACTACAAAGCTTTTAAAATGGTGACCCCTACGGGATTCGAACCCGTGTTACCGCCGTGAAAGGGCGGTGTCTTAACCACTTGACCAAGGGGCCATTTTTCAATGTCTCAAACAAGACAATATTTATTCTAACACTATTTGTTTTTTAATGCAACACTTTTTTAAAATTATTTATATGTATAAGATTATCTTAAAAATGAGCAAAAAAATGGCTCCGAAGGCAGGACTCGAACCTGCGACAACCTGATTAACAGTCAGGTGCTACTACCAACTGAGCTACTTCGGAACAATAGTATTCAATTTGGTTTTTAAAACCTCTTAAGTACATTTATTATTATAGCAAGCACACTAAATTATGCAATACTTTTTGTGAAAATTTTTATATTTTTTGTCGAAGCCTTCCTGGACATTAACAAATACCATAATAGTTCTCTATTAAATCTAATATTTCTATCCTATGTATAAAATATTCTTGCTGTATATTATTGTAATTGTTAAAATGAGAATAGTTTTATGAATTTTCTATTAAATTTGTTTGGGGGAGGAATGTTCACATGGTAACAAACGATTTAATTGCACCAGAATTTTATAATATTACAGAGGAGTTAGAGAAATTTTCCCAGGATAATGACCGTCAAGCAATACGATGGCTAAATACTCAACAAGAGCGCCAGACAATTTCCTATGTTGAGCTTGTACAAAAAATGAATCAATACGCGCATGCCTTTACGAAGAAGGGGCTTCAAAAGGGAGATCGCGTATTAGTTATTATTCCACGTTTGCCTGAGGCTTACTTTGTCTTCCTTGGCTGCCTAAAAGCTGGTATTGTTCCTATTTCATGTTCAGAAATGTTACGTGCTAGTGATTTAGAGTATCGTATGGAGCACTCTTCTGCAAGTGCCGTAATTGCCTATGAAGCGTTCATTGGTGAGGTTGATCGTATTACTTCTTCAGTAGAGGCTTTAAATAATAAATTGATTATAGGTTCTGCTATAGGTGATTGGACATCTTTAAATGAATTGGCTAGTACACAGCCAGATACATTTACGGCAGCTGCTACTAAACGAGATGATATGGCATTCCTTTCTTATACGTCTGGTACAACTGGCAAACCAAAAGGAGCTGTTCATTCTCATGGTTGGGGATATGCACATATTAGAACAGCCGCGTCTCAATGGCTTTGTGTACGCGAAGGTGATTTAGTATGGGCTACAGCAGCTCCAGGATGGCAAAAATGGATTTGGAGTCCATTTTTATCCACAATTATGTTGGGCGCAACTGCATTTGTATATCACGGAGGATTTGATCCAAAAACATACCTTCAGCTAATTCAAGATGAAAAGGTCAATGTATTATGCTGTACTCCAACGGAATATCGAATTATGGCGAAGCTTGATAATTTAAAAGACTATAATCTATCTTCTCTACGTAGTGCAGTTTCTGCTGGTGAGCCATTAAATCGACCAGTCATCGAAACATTTAAGAACAACTTTGATCTTAAAGTGCGCGATGGCTATGGCCAAACGGAAAACACTTTATTAATCGGCACACTTGAAAACACTGAGTTACGTCCGGGGTCAATGGGTGTTCCTACCCCAGGCAATATTGTCCGTATTATAGATCATGAAGGCAACGAGGTACCGATTGGAGAGGTTGGAGATATCGCAATACACAAATCATCTCCTGCTCTATTTAAAGAGTACTATCGCGAACCTGAACGCACACAAGCTGCCTTCCGTGGCGATTGGTATATTACTGGTGACCAAGCAAAATGTGATGAAGACGGTTACTTCTGGTTTGAAGGTCGAGGAGATGACATTATTATTTCATCAGGCTATACAATTGGTCCATTCGAGGTAGAGGATGCTTTAAATAAACATGAAGCTGTACAAGAATGTGCTGTTGTTGCAGCACCAGATGAAATTAGAGGACATATTGTTAAAGCCTTCGTCATCTTACGAGAAGGGTTCAGAGATCGAGATGAAGAGGAGTTAACAAAAGAGCTACAGGAGCACGTTAAAGCATTAACAGCTCCTTATAAATATCCTCGTAGTATTGTCTTTATCGATGAACTACCAAAAACAACTTCGGGCAAGATTCGTCGTATAGAGTTACGAGCAGCAACTGTATAAAATAATAAAGGAGACATTTCACCAATTACTCGGTTGAAATGTCTCCTTCTACTTTTGAACATAAAAAAAGCCACTACTGATTTTATCAGCAGCGACTTTTTGCGCCTAGCGACGTCCTACTCTCACAGGGGGAAGCCCCCAACTACCATCGGCGCTAAAGAGCTTAACTTCCGTGTTCGGTATGGGAACGGGTGTGACCTCTTTGCCATCATCACTAGACTATTGTCGGCTTCCAATATACGTCGTATTTCTTCGTCAGCTTCTGTCGCTCAGTCAGTCACGTACTTGAGTACGCTCCTTCCCTCTCTCCATCGCTTCCTCGAACTACTCGTATCTTGAAACCCTTATATGAAAGGTTTTGTTCTTTCAAAACTGGATAAACGTGCATTGAATGTTTCAAACATTTTGGTTAAGTCCTCGATCGATTAGTATTCGTCAGCTCCATGTGTCACCACACTTCCACCTCGAACCTATCTACCTCATCGTCTTTGAGGGATCTTACTTACTTGCGTAATGGGAAATCTCATCTTGAGGGGGGCTTCATGCTTAGATGCTTTCAGCACTTATCCCGTCCACACATAGCTACCCAGCGATGCCTTTGGCAAGACAACTGGTACACCAGCGGTGTGTCCATCCCGGTCCTCTCGTACTAAGGACAGCTCCTCTCAAATTTCCTACGCCCACGACGGATAGGGACCGAACTGTCTCACGACGTTCTGAACCCAGCTCGCGTACCGCTTTAATGGGCGAACAGCCCAACCCTTGGGACCGACTACAGCCCCAGGATGCGATGAGCCGACATCGAGGTGCCAAACCTCCCCGTCGATGTGGACTCTTGGGGGAGATAAGCCTGTTATCCCCGGGGTAGCTTTTATCCGTTGAGCGATGGCCCTTCCATGCGGAACCACCGGATCACTAAGCCCGTCTTTCGACCCTGCTCGACTTGTAGGTCTCGCAGTCAAGCTCCCTTGTGCCTTTACACTCTACGAATGATTTCCAACCATTCTGAGGGAACCTTTGGGCGCCTCCGTTACCTTTTAGGAGGCGACCGCCCCAGTCAAACTGTCCGCCTGACACTGTCTCCTGCCCCGCTAAGGGGCATGGGTTAGAATTTCAATACAACCAGGGTAGTATCCCACCGACGCCTCCTTCGAAGCTGGCGCTCCGAGATCTCTGGCTCCTACCTATCCTGTACAAGTTGTACCAAAATTCAATATCAGGCTACAGTAAAGCTCCACGGGGTCTTTCCGTCCTGTCGCGGGTAACCTGCATCTTCACAGGTACTATAATTTCACCGAGTCTCTCGTTGAGACAGTGCCCAGATCGTTACGCCTTTCGTGCGGGTCGGAACTTACCCGACAAGGAATTTCGCTACCTTAGGACCGTTATAGTTACGGCCGCCGTTTACTGGGGCTTCAATTCGCAGCTTCGCTTGCGCTAACCACTCCTCTTAACCTTCCAGCACCGGGCAGGCGTCAGCCCCTATACGTCACCTTACGGTTTTGCAGAGACCTGTGTTTTTGCTAAACAGTCGCCTGGGCCTATTCACTGCGGCTCTCATGCGCTTGCACGCTCAAGAGCACCCCTTCTCCCGAAGTTACGGGGTCATTTTGCCGAGTTCCTTAACGAGAGTTCTCTCGCACACCTTAGGATTCTCTCCTCGACTACCTGTGTCGGTTTGCGGTACGGGCACCTCTCACCTCGATAGAGGCTTTTCTTGGCAGTGTGAAATCAGGAACTTCGTCCATACGGACTCGCCATCACAGCTCAACGTTACAGTGTGCGGATTTGCCTACACACACGCCTTACTGCTTGGACGCGCACAACCAACGGCGCGCTTGCCCTATCCTACTGCGTCCCCCCATTTCTCAAACGGTGAGGAGGTGGTACAGGAATATCAACCTGTTGTCCATCGCCTACGCCTATCGGCCTCGGCTTAGGTCCCGACTAACCCTGAGCGGACGAGCCTTCCTCAGGAAACCTTAGTCATACGGTGGACGGGATTCTCACCCGTCTTTCGCTACTCATACCGGCATTCTCACTTCTAAGCGCTCCACCAGTCCTTCCGATCTGACTTCAACGCACTTAGAACGCTCTCCTACCACTGACATCGTAGATGTCAATCCACAGCTTCGGTGAATCGTTTAGCCCCGATACATTTTCGGCGCAGCGTCACTCGACCAGTGAGCTATTACGCACTCTTTAAATGATGGCTGCTTCTAAGCCAACATCCTGGTTGTCTGTGCAACGCCACATCCTTTTCCACTTAACGATTACTTTGGGACCTTAGCTGGTGGTCTGGGCTGTTTCCCTTTTGACTACGGATCTTATCACTCGCAGTCTGACTCCCGTGTATAAATATCTGGCATTCGGAGTTTGTCTGAATTCGGTAAACCGGGATGGCCCCCTAGTCCAAACAGTGCTCTACCTCCAGTATTCTCATCACGAGGCTAGCCCTAAAGCTATTTCGGAGAGAACCAGCTATCTCCAAGTTCGATTGGAATTTCTCCGCTACCCACACCTCATCCCCGCACTTTTCAACGTGCGTGGGTTCGGGCCTCCAGTAAGTGTTACCTCACCTTCACCCTGGACATGGGTAGATCACCTGGTTTCGGGTCTACGACCACGTACTAATTCGCCCTATTCAGACTCGCTTTCGCTGCGGCTCCGCCTTCTAAAGCTTAACCTCGCACGTAATCGTAACTCGCCGGTTCATTCTACAAAAGGCACGCTATCACCCATTAACGGGCTCTAACTACTTGTAGGCACACGGTTTCAGGATCTCTTTCACTCCCCTTCCGGGGTGCTTTTCACCTTTCCCTCACGGTACTGGTTCACTATCGGTCACTAGGTAGTATTTAGCCTTGGGAGATGGTCCTCCCGGATTCCGACGGAATTTCACGTGTTCCCCCGTACTCAGGATCCACTCAGGAGAGAACGAACTTTCGACTACAGGGCTTTTACCTGCTCTGGCGGACCTTTCCAAGTCGCTTCATCTAACTCGCTCTTTTGTAACTCCGTATTGAGTGTCCTACAACCCCAAGAGGCAAGCCTCTTGGTTTGGGCTCTTCCCGTTTCGCTCGCCGCTACTCAGGGAATCGATTTTTCTTTCTCTTCCTCCAGGTACTTAGATGTTTCAGTTCCCTGGGTCTGCCTTCAAGACGCTATGTATTCACGTCAAGATACTACGCGATTAAACGTAGTGGGTTCCCCCATTCGGAAATCTCCGGATCAAAGCTCACTTACAGCTCCCCGAAGCATATCGGTGTTAGTGCCGTCCTTCTTCGGCTCCTAGTGCCAAGGCATTCGCCGTGCGCCCTTAATAACTTAACCTACAGCTTTCAATACACATCGTATTTCGTCGTCAGCTTCACTCGTTCAGTCAGTCACGTACATAGGTACGCTCCTTCCTTCTCTCGTTTGCTTCCTAGAACTACTCGTGTCTTGAAACCTTCTTAAATTATTAAGCCTATAAAAAAAACTTAAAAAATAAATGTGTTTGTTACAATTTCAATGTCGTTTTATCCAGTTTTCAAAGAACAAGTTTTGAAGTATTTCATTCAGAAGAATGAACCTTCAAAACTGAACGCAAAACGTAATCTTACAAACCCTAGGTTTGTATTCCGAAAATATCCTTAGAAAGGAGGTGATCCAGCCGCACCTTCCGATACGGCTACCTTGTTACGACTTCACCCCAATCATCTATCCCACCTTCGGCGGCTGGCTCCAAAAGGTTACCCCACCGACTTCGGGTGTTACAAACTCTCGTGGTGTGACGGGCGGTGTGTACAAGGCCCGGGAACGTATTCACCGCGGCATGCTGATCCGCGATTACTAGCGATTCCGGCTTCATGTAGGCGAGTTGCAGCCTACAATCCGAACTGAGAACGACTTTATCGGATTAGCTCCCTCTCGCGAGTTGGCAACCGTTTGTATCGTCCATTGTAGCACGTGTGTAGCCCAGGTCATAAGGGGCATGATGATTTGACGTCATCCCCACCTTCCTCCGGTTTGTCACCGGCAGTCACCTTAGAGTGCCCAACTAAATGATGGCAACTAAGATCAAGGGTTGCGCTCGTTGCGGGACTTAACCCAACATCTCACGACACGAGCTGACGACAACCATGCACCACCTGTCACCGTTGTCCCCGAAGGGAAAACCATATCTCTACAGTGGTCAACGGGATGTCAAGACCTGGTAAGGTTCTTCGCGTTGCTTCGAATTAAACCACATGCTCCACCGCTTGTGCGGGCCCCCGTCAATTCCTTTGAGTTTCAGTCTTGCGACCGTACTCCCCAGGCGGAGTGCTTAATGCGTTAGCTGCAGCACTAAGGGGCGGAAACCCCCTAACACTTAGCACTCATCGTTTACGGCGTGGACTACCAGGGTATCTAATCCTGTTTGCTCCCCACGCTTTCGCGCCTCAGCGTCAGTTACAGACCAGAAAGTCGCCTTCGCCACTGGTGTTCCTCCAAATCTCTACGCATTTCACCGCTACACTTGGAATTCCACTTTCCTCTTCTGCACTCAAGTCCCCCAGTTTCCAATGACCCTCCACGGTTGAGCCGTGGGCTTTCACATCAGACTTAAAGGACCGCCTGCGCGCGCTTTACGCCCAATAATTCCGGACAACGCTTGCCACCTACGTATTACCGCGGCTGCTGGCACGTAGTTAGCCGTGGCTTTCTAATAAGGTACCGTCAAGGCACAGCCAGTTACTACTGTACTTGTTCTTCCCTTACAACAGAGTTTTACGATCCGAAAACCTTCTTCACTCACGCGGCGTTGCTCCATCAGGCTTTCGCCCATTGTGGAAGATTCCCTACTGCTGCCTCCCGTAGGAGTCTGGGCCGTGTCTCAGTCCCAGTGTGGCCGATCACCCTCTCAGGTCGGCTACGCATCGTCGCCTTGGTGAGCCGTTACCTCACCAACTAGCTAATGCGCCGCGGGCCCATCTTATAGCGACAGCCGAAACCGTCTTTCAGTATTTCACCATGAAGTAAAATAGATTATTCGGTATTAGCCCCGGTTTCCCGGAGTTATCCCAAACTATAAGGTAGGTTGCCCACGTGTTACTCACCCGTCCGCCGCTAACGTCGAAGGAGCAAGCTCCTTCTCTGTTCGCTCGACTTGCATGTATTAGGCACGCCGCCAGCGTTCGTCCTGAGCCAGGATCAAACTCTCCATAAAAAGAAATTTGATTAGCTCAAATTGTTTTGCTGGCATCATGTTTGATGTCCAAAATTTTGTTTTGTTCACTAACTCAAGGTTAGTTACTAAAAACTTTATTGATTACGTTTTGCTTGTTCAGTTTTCAAGGTTCATTTTTTCGTTTAATGCGTCACCTCTTGGCGACTTATACATAATAACATCGATTATTCATGAAAGTCAACACTAAATCATAAGTTTTTTTAAGAACTTTATTTTTATCTAGAAACGAGGTCGTTATGATGTTTCGTAAAACGTTGATTTCACTGCTTTTTATTGTAATACTCTTTGTCTTTATAAAGCCGATAAATTCTACTATGATTTCTGTATTTAACATCGCTGATGCTCCAGCAGTTGTAACAAAAGGATATTATGGTACATCACTTATTGTCGAAATTTCTTTTTCTGATGAAACTCTGTTGGACTGGCTTAAAACTGTAAAAGCACCTTATCCGCTTCTCTTGTTAGATGCTGCTTGGATTGAACGTTCACCCGAACACATAAAAATTATTCAAGAGAGAAAACTACCTATAGGATTATTAGGACCTGAGGATTCAGTGGATAAACCCATTGATCTTGCCGTCGTGCAAAAAGATATTGATATTTACGAAAAACACATGAAAGAAACACCGCTTTGGTTTGCAACTCGAAACCATCAATATTCTCAGGGTTTACAAAAAAACTTATTTCAACAGCAGATGAATATACTTTCTCCCTCTCTAATCTGGAAAGGGGAAAAAACACCAAAAATACAAAAGGGAGATTTTGTTTTTATTTCTTTACACCAAAATAATCAAATCTCGTTTAAAGAGCTTAACACATTTCTACAACAAAATAAATTTATGTCGGTTGAGGAAAATATATTTGGCTATAAAGTGCAAACTAAAAAATCACCATAACAAAAAAGTTGCCACCTACGTTTTCTAGGGGCAACTTTTTCTTTAAATTATTATGCATTTTTTGCTTGTTCAAGACGTGCTTTACGGCGTGCTTCTAATTTTTGACGATCCTCATCGGATTTCGCATTATATTTTGGTAATACTAATAATTGATAAGCATTTACCGCGAGTAGTGGAAATAGTAATAATGCAACATACTCGTTAATATTTTCATCGCGACCCATTAATGCAATTGTCCATTCCAATGTTGTAACGACAACCATAAAAAATAAAGCTGAAATGAAAACATGTTTTTTTCCTGTTAATTTTACTTTTTGAACGGCTGTTGCTACGGCTCCGAATATTAATACAATTAACAAGCCAATATAGAACACCCAACTTTGCCCATCCTTGACGCCAGGTACAAAACGGAAGAAAATAATATCGAAAATAGTAATAGCAATTAATAACAGCTGTACCCAATTCCATAATGTAAGTGTTCTGAAAATATTAACTCCCACTTGATGGAGCGTTAAATACGCAAAAAAGCCTGCCTGTGCAATAACACTCATTGTAAATCCTAAGAAGACCATCCATAAAAGTCCGGCCAAAAATTCACCCCATTGACCATTTGCCGCATATGGTTGGAAGAATTCCCATCGAATAAATAAACTGCAAATTCCGTTGACTGCGCCACCAACGAGCATCGCAAAGAAGAAAAACTTTGCCCAATTTCGTATCGTCACAACTAAAAGTCCCCCAATTTCTCAATGTATATCTGTATTCATTTTAACAATGCATCGTTAAAAAAGCTATTTCTCATCCTAACCAATACATAAAGTCATCGTAAATGTGAACAATAATTGAAAGAGTCTATCTATAGAAAGGACTGATTATTAATGCGAAAATTTACCTTATTGCTATTTCTAATACTTTTTCTTTCTGCCTGTTCACAAGAGAAAACCTCTACCATGTCCTATGATGAAATAAAAAAAATAATGATCGACTCTTTACAAACCGAGGATGGTAAAAAGGCGTTGCGGCAGCTTTTAGAGGACCCCAGTTTCCGTGAATTATTGGTTTTGGAACATGAAGAAGTGAAGAAGGCTACCGAGGAAACCTTGCTTTCCCCGAAAGCAGAAGAATTTTGGAAGAAAACATTTGAAGATCCAAAATTTAAGGAAACCGTAGCTAAAAGTATGCAAAAGCAGCAGCAAGATATTATGAAGGAATTAATGAAAGACCCTGCTTTCCAAAAGGATATGGAGGCATTCTTTGGTCAGCCAGATATGCAAAAACAGTTAGAGACTATTTTAAAATCCTCCAACATGAGGAAACAAGTGGAGGAAATTGTGAAAGAAACGATAGAAAGTCCACTTATGCAAGCAAAATGGCAGGAGCTTATTAAGAAGAGCGGCGGTGAAGCTGGGAAAGCTGAAGGCAGTGGAAAAAAAGCAGCTGGCGGTGAAGGTACAAACAAAGAAGGAAAGAGCACTCAGTAACCCCTTATATGTAAAAAACGGATTTCCTCTATTGTTTGAGGAAATCCGTTTTCATTATTTATTTAATTTATTAATGATTTTCGTCGCGATGTCTAAATAAATTTGTCCTGTTGTGTGTTTTTCAGCATAAACAGAAGGTGCAAAATCTGCATCTGACCAGTCAGGTTGACCAAGAGGAATTTGGCCAAGTAGCTCTGAACGTAGCTCTTCTGCTAATTTCGGACCTCCCCCTTGACCGAAAACGAATTCACGTTCACCAGATTTCGATTCATACCATGCCATATTTTCAACAACACCTAAAATTTCATGGTCTGTTTGTAGAGCCATTGCACCTGCACGAGCTGCTACGAACGCTGCCGTTGGATGTGGTGTTGTTACGACAATTTCTTTAGATGAAGGAAGCATCTGGTGAATATCTAATGCAACGTCACCTGTACCTGGTGGTAAATCCAATAGTAGATAATCTAGCTCGCCCCATTCTACATCACGGAAGAACTGATCTAACACTTTACCTAACATTGGTCCACGCCATACAATCGGTGCGTTATTTTCAACAAAGAAGCCCATTGAAATCATTTTCACTCCAAGGCGATCAACAGGGAAAATTCGATTATTTACCACTTTTGGCATATCTGTAACACCCATCATATCAGGTACACTGAATCCGTAAATATCAGCATCAATCAAGCCAACCTTCTTACCTAGACGAGCTAATGCAACAGCTAAGTTAACTGATACTGTAGATTTCCCTACACCGCCTTTACCAGAGGCAATTGAAATAACTTGTACCGTGCTAAGCGGAGATAAAATATCTTGTGCCTCAGCCTCAGTTGCAACTCCACGGAAGCTTTGAAGTTTTTCTGCAGACATCTCTTCGAAACGAATACCAACTGTATCAGCACCCGCTTCTTTCAAAATTTCAACAATTTTCATTTGGAACTGTAATTGTTCAGGTGTATTTGTTTTTGCAATCGCAATTTTTACACTGACATGATTTTTCTCTTCTTTTATTGCTACATTTGTAATACCGTCTGTTTCTGCAAGTGATTTATGTAAAAATGGATCTTGTAGTTGTCCTAATATTTCATGTACTTGTTGTTCAGTTATCACGACGAACACTCCCCTTATATTATCTCAATGTTAGTATATCATAAATGATTTGATTTACGTTGTGTTGTTGCTCTATTCAATTTTAGCTAATAAATACGCTTCAATACCTTCAACAATTGCATCTCCCATTTTTTCTTGGTATTTTTTATCAGTTAATAGTGCACGTTCCTCATCATTACTTATAAACCCTGTTTCTACTAGAGCAGCAGGTACCTCAGCTTTTTTCAGTAAATATATTTGTTTTATAGACAACGCTTCTCGATCGGTATTTTTCAAATTAGTACGAATAGATTCTTGAATGCTCTTGGCTAATAATTCACTTTCAGCATGTCCCTCTTTATGATAAAACACCTGTGCTCCACGCCATTTTGTTTCAGGAATGGCATTTGCATGAATTGTAATAAAAACATCCGGTTTTTCCTTTTCTACTATGTCTTTTCTTAGAAAGATGTCCTGCTTCTTTCGTTCTCTTAATGTTCCATACTTTTCTGATGACGCGTGCTCGTCGATAACATCTCCATCTTTTGTTCGTGTCATTACGACTGTTGCGCCTTTTTTCTTTAATTGCTTCTCCACATGCTGAGCAATTGCAAGTGTAATCTCCTTTTCAATTACTTCGCCCTTTGAAGCCCCTCCATCCTGACCTCCGTGCCCCGCATCAATAACTATTTTCAGGCCACCAAGTGGGTCCGGTAAGAAGAAGTTGCGGTCCGAAGCATTCGTTTCGTATGCCACGACCACTATACTCATCAGCATAATTACTCCTAGTGCAAGCCAGCGCTTCACCTATATCCACCACCCTTTTACATTCAGTGTACGAAGTTAGTGATTAAACTATGCCAGAAAGTAAAAAAAACTCTCAAGTATTGAATTTGAGAGTTTGATCTTGATCTGCACGAGGACTATTGCTGTTTATTTTAGTGTAAATTCTGGTTTAAACTTACCTGTATAAGGCTCATGCTCAACAAATACTGTTATATCCTTACCATCTTTGCCTTTGCCAGTTCTTTTATACGTGAACTTCTTATTATTTAGCTCAGTAATTTCGAGTACAGCTCCATATTTATTATCGCCAATTGAAACATGTGCTCGTAATTTATTGCCATCGATAACATTATAGTAACCATAGTCACCACGGCTGTTACCCGTGTCAAGGTTGAAAAATTCATATTTATTCGTATTAGCATCATATTTCGCAAGGCTAATAAAATTAGTATTATATTGTGTTACATCATTTTTGTTTACATCTAATACAACGGTTCCCTGCCAAAGTGTATCGGCTAAAATCTTATCTCCATCAACATCTTTTACGATAGTGCCTGTAGAAGTATTTAAAGTTTTATCTGGTTCAGTAAATGTAAGCTTTTTATCCTTATAAGGGACATGCTCAACGAATACTTCTACATCGTTACCATTTGCATCTTTCCCCATTCGTTTATAAGTGAACATATTATTTTTTAGCTCAGTAATTTCAACAATTGCTTGATAATTTTTCGTCTCTGAAATCAATATTCTATGTTTTCCATCATTCGTAATAAAGAAAACACCTTTATCGTCGCGGCTTCGACCTGTATTTGGATCGAAGAATTCATAACGTCCTGACTTAGCGTCATATTTGGCTAAACCAATAAAATTTGAATTTTCAGCTGTTAAATCTTTTTTATTTTTATCGTAAACTTTTGTTCCCTGCCAGTTTGTACTACTAAGAATATTGGCATTTGCTTGACCTTTTGTTATTTCTACTTGCCTTTTATCTGCAGTATTTTCTGTTTTTACTTCCTCCATTTTTTTAACATCTTCCTTATTTTGACATGCAGCAAGTAGTGCCATTGTTGCAAGTGATACAATTAATAGCTTTTTCATAGGTACTAACCTCCATTTTTTAGCATAAATAATCAACCTATAAGTAGTATCAACCATTTTCACATTAAATACTCATCCTTGTTTATTACTAAATCAGCGGTAACTTTTTATCGGTAAATGCAAATACTTGATATATGTTTATTTTTCTAGTACTAAAAAACGCAAAAAACCCGCCACTAAAGTGAAGTGACAAGGTTTTTGCAATTCTATGCAGTTATGTATGCAGTTGCAAATGATTTTTAAGTAATTCGATAAAGTGTTGGGCGGTATTGGACAAGCGATAATTCTTCATCCATATTAACCCAGCAGGTGACGAAAACTCAGTTGCACCTGAAATTTTATAAGCATGTATAGCATACCCTTTATGACGTTTAAGCAATGTCTCTGGAACAATCGATGTGCAAAAATCAGATGAAATTAAATCCATTAACAGAGAAATATCAGAGCACTCACCAACTAGATTAGGATTTAAATCCATTCGAGAAAAAGCTTCCAAAATCAAATAGTGAACACCTAAACCTTGTGTACTTGGTAGTATTATTGGATAGTTTTGAACATCTGTAAGCGTCACTTCATGATTGAACGGTTTCTGTTTATTAGATGTGATGAAATAAAAGGGTTCATTATAAAGATGGACAACTGAAAAGTCATTTAACTCAAGCGGTAATCGAATAATTGCTAACTCAATTACACGATCTCTTACTAATTGACAAAGGACAGCAGACTCATTTTGCTGAATTTTAAACGTCACCTTAGGGTAGTAATTTCGGAACTGATGGAGGATTTCAGGTAACGAAACATCCGAAAACGTATTTATACCTATCGTTAGTCTACCTTTTACTCCACTTCCTACTTCCTTCACTTCCATCTTTGCCTCGTCCATTAACTGAATCATTTGTAAAGCATATTTATATAAGGCTTTCCCTGCTTCCGTTACTTCTAAATGTTTTTTGCTTCTCTCTATTAATATTGAGCCTAGTTCTTCTTCCATTGCTTTCAATTGTTGACTTAATGGAGGCTGAGAAAGATGCAGTCTCTTCGCAGCAGCTGAAATGCTTTTTTCCTCTACAATTGCAATAAAATATCGCAGTTGTCTTATGTCCATCGAAGAAAACCTCCTTTTATATATGAAAAACTTAAGTAATTGATAGTATTAATATATTTTTTGTTTAAATATCTTCATGTTACCATATTTTTAATGAACGATGAAACGAGAATCGGAAAGAGGCATAACGATTATCCCTGCTTCAACGCGGACATGTTCAATCTGACGCTGATACAAGTATTGGGGATAGAGATGGGATGACACCGTTGCAACGTGCTCGAAAACTAGGATTTCATGAAATTCGACAACATATTAATAAAAGTTGGAGAGGAAAATAATAGGTAAATCTTAGGCAATGGCTCGTTAATTGGAAAGCGTTTATGAAAGTTCATTACTTAATATCGTAAGTTACTTCTAATATTCAAGGAGGATTCAACATGATAAACGAGACAGATTTAAAGCATCTAAGACGCTGTATTGAACTTGCAAAATTTGCTTTGCAGATTGGAGACGAGCCATTCGGTTCAGTTCTCGTTTCTGCTAACGGAGACGTGCTTGCGGAAGACCATAATCATGTTTCGGGCGGGGATTATACTCAGCATCCAGAATTTGCGCTGGCACGTTGGGCTGCTGAAAACATGACTACTGAAGAGCGAGGCAAGGCAACCGTATACACCTCTGGTGAACATTGCCCAATGTGCGCTGCCGCTCACGGATGGGTTGGCTTAGGTCGGATTGTTTATGTAAGTTCCTCAAAACAGTTAACACAATGGCTGAATGCGATGGACGTCGTTTATACATCACGTGTACGCAGTTTGCCTATTCATGAAGTCATACGTGATACTACAATAGAAGGCCCTGTTCCTGAGCTTGTGGAGGAAGTTCATAAACTTCATCGCCAGTTTTATGCGGCGAAGCATTGAACTTATCGTCGGGAAAGGCTTATGAATAATTTTCATCAGAATAGCGCGAGAAATCAACGTTTCTAAAATTGATTTCTCGCGTTTTTTAAGGGTTTGGCCCAGTTTTGTTCCAGCCCTTTTCTGTTATAAAAGAAGAATTGTATCTATCTTTTTTGGTAGGTATCTGTGACTCCTAACTTAAAGCTACCTGCCATTCTTTGTACTTTCTTATAGCATTAACATTTGGGTGCCCCTTTCGCATGAAGTCGGTTGACCAGACCAAACTTTATTGTGCGTTTGGGGTATTTTCCTACCAGCTTTCCAGAACCACTCACATAGCAAAGGGGTTCAATGCATACAAAAAACCCTTTCCCGACAGAACCGGGAAAGGGCTTGAAAACGTTGATATAATCGTATGATTAACGTTTTGAGAACTGAGGTGCACGACGAGCGCCGCGTAGACCTGGTTTTTTACGTTCTTTCATGCGTGAATCACGAGTAAGTAATCCAGCAGATTTTAATGCAGCACGGAAATCTGGGTCTACTTGAAGTAGAGCACGAGCGATACCGTGACGTACTGCACCAGCTTGACCAGTGTATCCACCACCGTTAACGTTTACGTGGATATCGTAGCTTCCAGTTGTTTCAGTAGCCACTAATGGTTGTTTAATTACTTCGCGTAATGCAGCGAATGGTACGTATTCTTCGATTTCACGTTTGTTGATAACAATTTTACCTGTACCTGGTACTAAACGTACGCGAGCTACAGAGCTTTTACGGCGACCAGTGCCGATGTATTGAACTTGTGCCAAAGTAATATCCTCCTCTTAATTTATATTATCCGCGAAGCTCGTAAGCTTCTGGTTTTTGTGCAGCATGTGGATGCTCTGTTCCAGTGTAAACGTTAAGTTTAGTGAACATTTTGCGACCTAAAGAGTTTTTAGGAAGCATCCCTTTAATTGCTAATTCGATCATTCGTGTTGGGTATTTATCTAACATTTCACCAGCAGTACGAGTTTTTAAACCACCCGCAAATTGAGTATGGTGACGGTAAAGTTTACCCTCTAATTTGTTACCAGTTAAATGGATTTTGTCAGCGTTGATGATGATTACGTGATCACCTGTATCAACGTTTGGTGTGAATGTTGGTTTATGTTTACCACGTAAGATAGCAGCTACTTCAGAAGCTAAACGTCCAAGAGTTTGGCCTTCTGCATCAACTACTAGCCATTTACGGTCTACTTCGTGACCTTTAGCCATGAATGTTGTACGCATGTATATATCCTCCTAATCGATTCGATTACCGTTATTTTTCATTAAACTACACTATAAGTTTTCGGGGCTTATTTGTGGTGGTAATGAAAATACCATCTGTTATCATATAATGAATGACTTTTAAAGTCAAGCAATTTCAATAAACACCTGGAGAAGTTGTTCAGATTCATTAATTGTTAAAATTAAGGCGTCTGTGAGCCTTTATTTTGTAAAAATACAATGATATTTCGCTTCAAGGATTCTATAACATTTGCTAGTTGTTCTTCTTAATGATTCGTCACCATAACGTGGGGTTGATTTCCGTTCCGGCTGGGCGCTTTGCCTCTGACGCTTCGCTTTCGCGCAGATAAAACATTTGTTGTTGCTGTCGTTGCACTTTCGCACAGATAAAACATTGCTGTCGCTTCGTTAGCACTACGCTTTCGCACAGAGCAAAGCTTCCTGGGAGCGTCCGATGAGCCGCTTCACTCGCGTTGCTCGCTCCAGGGTCTCGGGCCAACACGATGTTGGTCACGAAGGCGTTATCACAGGACGTGATGGTTTTAGCCTGCGTTCCTCTATTGCTGATCCCCAAGGAGTCGCCCAGCCTCCACTCCAATCAACTTATCTGCATGGCATACGTTCTAAAATGGCATCTTAACTTTTGGTGGTGATTCTTTAATAGAAGACTTGCTCAAGATACAGACCTTGTGGAGGTGCAGTCTTACCCGCCTGATCGCGATTCATAGATTTAACGACTAACTCCACGTTTTCAATGTCACGACGTCCTATACCGACTTCCCAAAGTGTGCCTGCGATAATACGTACCATATTATACAAGAAGCCATTCCCTTCAATTACCATATGTAGCTCTTCACCATGCCATTCAAATTGTAGCGTCGTTACCGTTCGCACCTTATCTTTGACACTTGTATTGGCTGCACAAAAGCATGAAAAATCATGTGTACCGATAATAGCTCTTGCTGCCTCCTGCATTGCCTCAACATTTGGTTTTACACCATTTGTCTCTACCGTATAATGTCTACGAAATGGACTCTGTACAGACTCACATGACCATATATATCGATACCGCTTCCCTGTTACACTGTAGCGCGCGTGAAAATCCACAGCTACTTCTTCAATCGACATTACTCGAATATCTCTTGGCAGTTGAACATTCAATGCCTTCATGTATTTATCTACTGGGATCGCAAGTGGTGAATCAAAATGCAAGGTTTGGCCTATTGCATGCACTCTTGCATCTGTACGTCCACTCGCTGTTACCTTTACCTTTTCCCCTTTATGCATAATGGCTAGAACACGCTCAAGTTCTGCCTGTACTGTCCGCTCCCCAGGCTGTATTTGATAGCCAGAAAATTGCGTTCCATCATAACTAATTATTACTTTTAATCGTCGCATAAAGTTACTCCTTTTAACTTCTATAGAAGAATAGTAAAACGGCCATTGCTCCTAATAGCACGAGTGCAAATGTATCACTCATATCCCACTTTAGCTTGCGATATCTTGTACGGCCTTCTCCTCCACGGTAACCTCTTACTTCCATAGCTGTTGCTAAATCCTCGGCTCGTTTAAAAGCACTTACAAAGAGAGGCACCAATAATGGTACAACCGCTTTGATACGATCTTTTATCGGTCCAGAAGATAAATCAGAGCCACGTGCCATTTGCGCCTTCATGATTTTATCTGTTTCATCCATTAACGTTGGAATAAAGCGCAATGATATAGACATCATCAGAGCTAACTCATGCACAGGCACTTTCACCGCTTTTAATGGATTTAGCAGTACTTCAATACCATCCGTAATAGAAATCGGTGATGTGGTAAGCGTTAAGATAGATGTCATAAACACTAGAACTAAGAAACGTATCGAAATAAATATCCCTTGTCGGAGACCTTCTTCATAGATCGTGATAAACTTCCATTCGAAAACTACAGCGCCTTCCCTCGTCATAAAAATATGCAGCAGGAATGTAAAAGCCATTAAAAAGAGCACTGGCTTTAGACCATTAATTAAAAAATACAGGCGAATACGTGACACTAGTACAACGAGTAAGGTAAATGCCAATAGTAGGGCATATGTCACTGTATTGTTTGCTAAAAAAACAATAATAATGAACGCAAACACAAATATAAGCTTTGATCGTGGGTCGAGCTTATGAACTGGAGAATCCCCTGGTAGGAAGCGTCCAAATATCATTTTCTCCATCATGATTCTGCACGCTCCTCTCTTAGCACTCGAGCAATTTCAGTTGCTAGCTCTTCTTCGGTTAAGCATATCTTTGAGAAGGGTGTATTAATCATTTTTTCGATTTTTTGTTGAAAGCGTACGATACGAGGTGGTTCTAAGCGAAGATTTTTTAATGTCTCCACATCTTTGAAAATGTCTTGTGGTGTACCACGTAATACATTTTTCCCTTCATGCATAATGACGATATTGTCTGCATAACGAGCTGCGTCCTCCATACTATGCGTAACGAGAATCGTCGTTAAACCACGTTCCTGATGTAGCTTATAAAACATATCCATAATCTCTTTCTGACCACGTGGATCAAGCCCTGCAGTTGGTTCATCTAATACAATAACTTCAGGCTCCATCGCTAATACACCAGCAATGGCCACTCTGCGCATTTGGCCACCTGATAAATCAAAAGGTGATTTTTCAAGTACGTCCTCTGGTAAACCTACTAAGCCTACAAGTTCTCTTGCTCGCGCTTCGGCCTCTTTCTCCGATACACCAAAGTTCATAGGACCAAACATAATATCCTTTAATACCGTTTCTTCAAATAACTGATGCTCCGGGAATTGAAACACAATACCAACCTTTTGACGTACAGCCTTTAAATCCTTCGCCTTTTTTCCAGCTACAACAATGCGATCTCCAATATGTACTTCCCCTGAAGTTGGTTTTAGAAGTGCATTAAAATGTTGAAGAATTGTCGACTTACCGGAGCCAGTATGCCCAATTATCGCCTGATACGTATGTGAAGGAATTTCAAAATCTACATCGAATAATGCACGTTTTTCAAAAGGCGTACCCTGTGCATAGGCATAACTTATTTGTTGAAGTTTGATGTCCATAAATCATTCACCAACTCTTCTTCTGTCATATGTTGTCCCATTAACGGAACACCTTCCTTTTGTAATAACTTTGATAACTTCATGGCAAATGGTAAGTCTAGCCCGAACTCAACTAACTTGTCCCCCAGCGCAAAAATTTCATCAGGTGAACCTTCAGCAAATTTTTTTCCATCATTCATAAAGAGAACACGATCTGCAAGCATCGCTTCCTCTAAATCGTGTGTAATGGATATTACCGTTAGCCCTGTTTCAGCACGTAATGCTTGTACTGTCTGTAATACCTCCGCACGTCCCTGTGGATCTAGCATTGACGTAGCTTCGTCTAGAATCAGGAGCTTTGGTTTCAATGCAAGTGCACCGGCAATAGCAACACGCTGCTTTTGCCCACCTGATAAGTGATGTGGCTCGTGATCTAAAAAATTACCCATTTTTACTTGTCCGAGTGCTGCATGTACACGTTCCACCATCTCTTCGAACGGTACTCCGTTATTTTCAAGGGCGAAAGCAACATCATCCTGCACTGTCGCTCCAACAAATTGATTGTCTGGATTTTGAAAAACCATGCCCATCTGTGAACGGCTCTCCCATAGGTTTTCCTCATTCAACACTTCGCGCAGTATACGCACATCGCCCTGTTGTGGGTATAGCAAGCCATTCATAAGCTTCGCAATCGTGGATTTACCAGAACCGTTAT
Source organism: Lysinibacillus sp. RS11 (assembly GCF_042019215.1). Taxonomy (NCBI): domain Bacteria; kingdom Bacillati; phylum Bacillota; class Bacilli; order Caryophanales; family Bacillaceae; genus Lysinibacillus; species Lysinibacillus sp. RS11. Next base: position 4,687,485 of record NZ_CP168124.1, read on the forward strand.
GGCCGACAATGGCAATCCAATCCCCTTCCTGTACCGAAAAGCTTACATTTTCAACAGCATTACGACTTCGTTCTTCTTCTGGTGTATATGAAAATGTCACATTATTTAATGATAAAATTTCTGGCATTTCTAGAACTCCTCTCTACTTGCTCAGCTCTACTAACTAACTTACACTTTTTTATGTATGAATTCTACTACAATCATTATGTCGATAAAAGAAAAGTGCAAAAAAGACTTTCTTTTGTTTTCCTATATAGTTCTAAATTTAATGTATAAATTATCTTTTAATATACAAAATGATATCTCAAATTTAAGTACATCAAATATTAAAGTAAAGACTTAAAAGTTATCCAAACGTTCTGATAACAATTATTTTAGAAACAAAATATAAAAAGCCCGTATATTAAAAAAAGCACCACTATTGGCGCTATCAAATACTTCTCTAAAAAATAAAAAAGCGCGCACCTCATTCGATAGAAATGCGCTAGTCGTTACATTTTCAAGAAACATGGGTGCTCAAGCCCTTGTTTCCTCTGAATGAGGTGCGGAGAGCTAAACGAGACGCCACACAACAGTGTCCGCTCATCATAACGCTCAGCTTAATTATTTGTCGTATAAATCATTTATAAAGAAAGAGGGTGGTGATTCCACCCTCTTCACCACTTGTCTTCTATTATGATTAAACTAATTCAATCACAACAACAGGTGCACCGTCACCACGACGTTGACCTACTTTAAGAATACGAGTGTAACCACCTTGACGCTCTGCATAACGTGGTGCAACATCATCAAATAACTTTTGAAGTGCAAATGAAGTTGTTTCGTTACCTTCTGCATCAGTAGTTGTTACTAGTTCACGACGGATGAATGCAGCAGCTTGACGGCGTGCGTGTAAATCTCCGCGTTTACCTAAAGTAATCATTTTTTCAACAGCTTTACGTACTTCTTTAGCGCGAGCCTCAGTAGTTTCGATACGCTCGTTGATGATTAAATCAGTAGCTAAGTCACGTAACATCGCTTTACGTTGAGAACTTGTACGACCAAGTTTTCTGTAACCCATGGATGTTTCCCTCCTTTATTAAAAAATATCTGATCTTGTAAGTTTTGTTTAAATCGCTTAGTCTTCTTTGCGTAATCCTAAACCAAGCTCTTCTAACTTCGCTTTTACTTCTTCTAGTGACTTACGTCCAAGGTTACGAACTTTCATCATATCGTCTTCTGACTTATTCGCAAGTTCTAGTACTGTGTTAATACCAGCGCGTTTCAAGCAGTTATAAGAACGAACAGAAAGATCAAGTTCTTCGATAGTCATCTCTAAAACTTTTTCTTTTTGATCTTCTTCTTTTTCGACCATGATTTCAGCAGTTTGTGCCTCATCTGTCATGCCAACGAAGATGTTTAGATGCTCGGTTAAAATTTTTGCTCCGAGCGAAATCGCCTCTTTCGGACCGATGCTACCATCTGTCCACACATCAAGAGAAAGTTTATCGTAGTCAGAAGACTGACCTACACGAGTATTTTCCACTTGGAAATTGACGCGTGATACTGGAGTGTAAATAGAGTCGATCGGGATCACGCCGATAGGAAGATCCTCACGTTTGTTTTGATCAGCAGGAGTGTAACCACGGCCGCGTTGAGCGTACATACGCATACGTAAATGACCGTTTTTAGCGATTGTTGCAATATATAGATCCGGGTTTAAAATTTCTACATCACTGTCATGTGTAATATCAGCAGCCGTAACTGTACCATCGCCTTTTACATCAATCTCAATAACTTTTTCTTCGTCAGAGTAGATTTTAAGAGCTAGTTTTTTCACGTTCAAAATAATTGAAGCTACATCTTCTACTACGCCTTCTACAGTTGAGAATTCGTGAAGAACACCGTCAATTTGAATTGAAGTGACAGCAGCTCCTGGTAATGAAGACAGAAGGATACGACGTAAAGAATTACCCAAAGTGTTTCCATATCCGCGTTCAAGCGGTTCTACAACAAACTTTCCATATTTGGAATCTTCGCTGATCTCCACCGTTTCAATCTTTGGTTTTTCAATTTCGATCATTTCATTTACCCTCCCTCAAAACATCGAATGTATAGGTTCTTTCCATCATAGATTCGATCGTCAATGACGTATCGTTTATTATCTGCACAAGACAGTCTGTACAAAAAATGATGTTCTCATACAATATGAGACGCACCCATTACACGCGACGACGTTTTGGCGGACGGCAACCATTATGAGGAACTGGAGTAACGTCTTTAATAGCAGTTACTTCTAAACCAGCAGCTTGAAGTGCACGAATTGCAGCTTCACGACCTGCACCAGGACCTTTAACAGTTACTTCCAACGTTTTCAGACCATGTTCAAGGGATGCTTTAGCAGCAGTTTCTGCAGCCATTTGAGCAGCGAATGGTGTAGATTTACGTGAACCACGGAAACCAAGAGCACCAGCACTTGACCAAGATACAGCGTTACCTTGCATATCTGTAATCGTTACGATTGTATTGTTAAATGTAGAACGAATATGTGCAATACCTGATTCGATATTCTTTTTCACACGACGTTTACGAGTTTGTTGTTTACGAGCCATGTTAAGAAGGAACCTCCTTTACTTATTATTTTTTCTTGTTCGCAACTGTTTTACGAGGACCTTTACGCGTACGCGCATTGTTCTTCGTATTTTGACCACGAACAGGTAAACCACGACGGTGACGGATACCACGGAATGAACCGATTTCCATCAGACGTTTAATGTTTAATGAAGTTTCGCGACGTAAGTCACCTTCAAGTTTGTATGAATCTAATTGTTCACGGATTTTGTTTAACTCATCTTCAGTTAAGTCGCGTACGCGTGTATCTTCTGAAATACCTGCGTCAGCTAGTACTTTCTGAGCTGTAGTTTTACCAATACCGAAAATGTACGTTAATGAAATTACCACGCGTTTGTCGCGAGGAATGTCAACACCAGCAATACGTGCCATGTACGTTGTGCACCTCCTTTAGAATTAACCTTGTTTTTGTTTGTGTTTAGGATTTTCACAGATTACCATTACTTTACCGCGTCGGCGAATTACTTTACATTTTTCGCAGATCGGTTTCACAGATGGTCTCACTTTCATCTAACCTAACCTCCTTAGTAGTCCGGAGCGCAAAAGATTATTTAAAACGGTATGTGATACGACCGCGAGTTAAATCATAAGGAGATAACTCGATAGTAACCTTATCTCCAGGTAGAATACGGATAAAGTGCATACGAATCTTACCAGAAACGTGTGCTAGAATCACATGTCCATTTTCTAATTCTACCTTAAACATCGCGTTTGGCAAAGTCTCAACAACTGTCCCTTCGACTTCAATTACATCATCTTTCGCCATCTACTCTGTCTCCTCTCTATATGCAAATTAAAGTTCTCATCGTTACATCAAACGGATATCTGCTGCAACCATAGAAGCAACCTCGTTTCAACATATGTTTGGATTGTATGAGAGATGTTTGAAAGACGCTCGTCTGGTTTCGCTTCACACAATCCACGGAATATACAGAACCAGTAAGGGAACTGAATCTCCCATGTTTACACGAATACCGGAATGTCTTTGATGAGATATTCATACCCGTTACACAGATGCTTCCACGAAACCCATTATACTCTTTCAAAAGTAATGTTGCACTTTTTAAAAGAAATATATACCGGGCACAATATGCTTTTGCAACTCTCAAAAAAATTATGTTTCGTTGTTGCTCCCGCATGCCTCCCGCGGAAGCAGTATTCTGCGCCCGGAGCCGGGTATCAGCTGCGGCTGCCCTGTAATAGAGCATCAAGATCAGCAAACACTATATTAATATCTTGCTGTCCATCTATATTTGTTAACACATTTTTTACTTGATAGTAGTCAAGTAAAGGTTGTGCTTGTTTCATATTTACTTCCAGACGGTTCGCAACCGTTTCAGGATTATCATCCGCACGTGTATAAAGCTCGCCACCATCTTTATCACATTTCCCTTCCTCTGCTGGAGGATTGAAAATTAAATGATAAGATGTACCACAAGTTTTACAAATACGACGACCTGATAAACGAGCAATTAGCTCATCCTTTTCAACCTGGATGTTTAACGTATGCTCAATAACTTTGCCAAGATCCGCAAGAATGCTGTCTAAAGCTTCAGCTTGAGGAACAGTACGTGGGAAACCATCAAGTAAGAATCCTTTTTCACAATCAGGTTTAGCAAGTCGCTCACGAACAATACCAATCGTTACTTCATCAGGTACTAGAGCACCTTGATCAATAAACGATTTAGCCTGTAAGCCTAGTTCTGTGCCATCTTTCATAGCAGCACGGAACATATCGCCTGTAGAAATATGAGGAATCGCGTACTTCTCAACGATTTTATCTGCCTGTGTACCTTTACCAGCACCTGGCAGACCCATTAAAACGATATTCATACGGAAATATTCCCCCCACAAAAGGTTTGCTGATTTCAGGAAACGATAGAACGTTCCCTAAAAACCAACATTATTTCATAAAGCCTTTGTAGTGACGTTTAACAAGTTGAGATTCTAGCTGTTTCATCGTTTCTAGCGCTACGCCGACCACGATAATTATACTAGTACCACCGATCTGCACTGTAGCAGGTAGATTCATAAAGTTTGTGAATATAATCGGCATTACAGAAATAACAGTTAAGAAAATCGCACCGACAAATGTCAGACGATATAACACGCTTGTTAAATACGTTTGTGTGCTTTCACCAGGACGAATACCTGGAATGTAAGCACCTTGTTTTTTCAAGTTATCTGCCACATTTTCCGGATTCACTTGTACGAATGCATAGAAATATGTGAACGCGACGATCAATGCAACGTAAATAATCATTCCAACAGGTTTTGTATAATCAAACGTGTTTTCAATGAATGTTGTTACGGCACTTTCACCAAAGAACGGAACTAACGTACGTGGTGTCATTAGAAACGCTGATGCAAAGATTACCGGAATAACCCCTGCAGCATTCACTTTTAACGGTAAATGCGTTTGTTGACCACCAGTTTGTTGGTTACGTCCAGTAACTCGTTTTGCATATTGAATTGGAATTTTACGTAGTGCTTGTTGCACGTAGATAACCCCAACAACAACTGCAAGCATAACTAAAACAAGTAATCCAAGGATCACTAGATTGATAAATAGCTTATCACCAGCGCCCTCAATTTGCTGTGCATAGATTTGGTTGATACTTGTTGGTAATGCCGCAACGATACCTGCGAAAATTATAACAGAAATACCATTCCCAACACCATGCGCAGTAATTTGTTCAGCAAGCCATACTAGGAATGCTGTACCCGCTGTCAATACAATGGAAATCGTAACGTAAGTTAAAACTCCTTCTTCTTTAATCAATGATCCGCCATACATTTTATTAAAGCCAAATGACATCGCGAATGATTGGATAAAAGCAAGAACAATTGTAAAGTAACGAGTAAATTGAGCAAGTTTACGTCTTCCGACTTCACCTTGCTTTGCCCACTCAGCAAATTTCGGTACTACGTCCATTTGCAATAACTGAACAATGATTGAAGCAGTGATGTAAGGCATAATCCCCATCGCAAAGATAGAGAAGTTCTTTAAAGCACCACCGCCAAAAGTATTGAGGAAACCAACGAGATTGAACTCATCAGTTGCCTGTAATACATTAGCGTCAACGTTCGGTACTGGTACAAACGTACCAATACGGAAAACGATTAACATTAGAAGAGTGAAAATGATTTTATTTCGTATATCTCGAACACGCATAAAGTTAGAGATTGTCTGAAACATTAAATCACCTCAGTAGTTCCGCCGGCATTTTCAATTGCTTCTTTAGCCGAAGCTGAGAATTTATGAGCTTTTACTGTAAGCTTTTTATTAAGAGTTCCGTTTCCAAGAACTTTAATTCCAGCTTTTTCATTGCTCACTAAACCTGTTTCAAGTAATAATGCAGTTGTTACCTCTGCACCATCTTCAAAACGGTTTAATGTATCAAGATTAACGATCGCGTACTCTTTACGGTTAATGTTAGTAAAGCCGCGTTTCGGTAAACGACGGAATAAAGGGTTTTGACCACCTTCGAATCCTGGGCGTACACCGCCGCCAGAACGAGAGTTTTGACCTTTATGACCTCTACCTGCAGTTTTACCGTTACCAGAACCGATACCGCGACCTACGCGGTTACGTACTTTACGGGAACCTTCTGCTGGTTTTAACTCATGAAGTTTCATATTGGATGGCACCTCCTTGTTCGTTAATTAAAAATTAGTTTTCTTTTACAGTAACTAAGTGAGCTACTACATCAATCATACCGCGAGTTGCTGCATTATCAGCTTTCTCAACAGTTTGGTTTAATTTACGTAAACCTAATGCTTCGATAGTTTTACGTTGTGCTGGTTTAGAACCAATCACTGATTTTGTAAGGGTGATTTGTAATTTGTTAGCCATTATCTTTCCCCCCTTATCCTAATATTTCTTCCACTGATTTACCACGTAATTTCGCTACGTCCTCTACGCGTTTTAATTCAGTTAAACCTTGAATAGTTGCACGCACCATGTTAATTGGTGTGTTAGATCCAAGTGATTTTGAAAGAATATCAGTAATACCAGCAAGTTCTAGTACGGCACGTACTGGACCACCAGCGATAACCCCTGTACCAGGAGCAGCAGGTTTAATTAGGATTTCTCCTGCACCAAAGCGACCTTGCACTAAGTGTGGAGTTGTTCCACCTACGCGTGGCACTTCGATTAAGTTTTTCTTCGCATCTTCAACAGCTTTGCGGATAGCGTCTGGCACTTCTTGAGCTTTACCAGTACCGAAACCTACATGTCCGTTTTTATCGCCAACAACAACTAATGCTGTGAAGCGGAAGCGACGTCCACCTTTAACAACTTTAGCAACACGGTTAATAGTAACTACGCGTTCTTCAAGTTCTCCAAGTTTGTTTGCGTCAATTCGACTCATGAAATGTGTCCCTCCTTCTTATTAAAATTCTAAACCGTTCTCACGTGCAGCTTCAGCTAAAGCTTTTACACGTCCATGATATAAGTAACCACCACGGTCAAATACTACAGCAGTAATATTTTTTTCCGTAGCGCGTTTTGCGATTGTTTCACCGACTTTAGTTGCAGCATCAACATTGCTACCAGCACCTTCAAAACCATTTTCTTGAGAAGATGCGCTAACAAGTGTTACGCCTGCTACGTCATCGATAAGTTGCGCGTAAATGTTCTTGTTAGAACGGAATACGTTTAAGCGTGGACGCTCAGCAGTACCCGAAATTTTAGAACGTACACGTGCATGACGTTTTTTACGAACCTGATTTTTATCTTGTTTCGTAATCACAAGGGTCACTCCTTTCTAATGCTTAGGCAGCATTATTTACCTGTTTTACCTTCTTTACGACGAACGTATTCGCCTTCGTAACGGATACCTTTACCTTTGTATGGCTCTGGTGGACGAACGTCACGGATGTTAGATGCAAGAGCGCCAACGCGTTCTTTGCTAATACCTTTAACGATGATTTTAGTGTTAGAAGGAACTTCTACTTCTAGACCATCTTCAGGTGTGAACTCAACTGGGTGAGAGTAACCTACGTTAAGAACAAGTTTTTTACCTTGTAATTGCGCACGGTAACCGACACCGATTAGTTCTAATGATTTTTCGAAACCTGCAGAAACACCAGTAACCATGTTCGCTAAAAGCGCACGAGTTGTACCGTGGTTTGTGCGGTGTTCTTTTGAGTCAGAAGGGCGAGATACAGTAATCACGTTACCTTCTTGCTCAATTTTCATATCTTGGTGGAAAGAACGAACAAGTTCGCCTTTAGGACCTTTAACAGTAACAGTGTTGTCAGCTGCAACAGTAACAGTTACGTTAGCTGGTACCTCGATAATTTTTTTACCTACACGAGACATTTAGTTGCACCTCCATTCATTTATTGCTAATTACCAAACGTATGCTAGAACTTCGCCGCCAACTTGTTTAGCGCGAGCTTCTTTATCAGTTAATAGACCTTGTGAAGTTGACACTAAAGCGATACCAAGACCGTTCAGTACTTTAGGCACTTCATTTGTTTTAGCATATACTCGTAGACCAGGTTTAGAAATACGTTTTAAACCAGTGATAACACGCTCGTTATCTTTACCGTATTTTAAGAAGATACGGATAATACCTTGCTTGTTATCTTCTACGTATTCTACGTCACGTACGAAACCTTCGCGCTTTAAAATTTCAGCGATTTCTTTTTTCACGTTGGAAGCTGGTACTTCTAACTTCTCGTGACGAACCATGTTCGCATTACGAATGCGAGTAAGCATATCTGCAATCGGATCAGTCATTGTCATTACATTTACCTCCTTCCCAAATTAGGGGATTACCAGCTGGCTTTTTTCACGCCAGGAATTTGTCCCTTATATGCAAGTTCTCGGAAACAAATACGGCAAAGTTTGAATTTGCGATATACAGAGTGTGGACGACCACAGCGTTCACAACGTGTATATTCTTGCACTTTAAACTTTTGCTTACGTTGTTGTTTAACGATCATAGATTTTTTAGCCACGTTTTCGCCCTCCTTGTTTAATTACTTTTGGAACGGCATACCGAATTGTGTCAATAACTCGCGAGCTTCTTCGTCAGAGTTCGCTGTCGTTACGATCACGATGTCCATACCGCGTACTTTTGAAACTTTATCGTAATCGATTTCTGGGAAAATTAATTGCTCTTTAACACCTAAAGTGTAGTTACCGCGACCATCGAATGCTTTTTTAGAAACACCGCGGAAGTCACGTACACGAGGTAGTGAAATTGAGATTAATTTGTCCAAGAATTCATACATACGCTCACCGCGTAATGTAACTTTAGCACCGATAGGCATACCTTCACGTAGACGGAAACCTGCGATCGATTTTTTCGCTTTAGTTACAACTGGTTTTTGACCAGTGATAATTGTTAATTCTTCTACAGCTGAATCTAATGCTTTTGAGTTTTGAACTGCATCACCAACACCCATGTTGATAACGATTTTCTCAACTTTCGGCAATTGCATAACTGATTCATATCCAAACTTGCTCATAAGAGCAGTTGAAACTTCATTTAAATATTTTTCTTTTAGGCGGCTCATGTGTGTACCTCCCTTCTTTTTATACTAGTTAGTCGATTACTGCACCTGATTTTTTTGCAACACGAACTTTTTTACCGTTTTCGATTTTATAACCTACACGAGTCGGCTCGCCAGATTTAGGATCGATTAGCATTACGTTCGAAACGTGAATTGCAGCTTCTTGGCTAACAATTCCACCTTGTGGATTCAATTGGTTAGGTTTTACGTGTTTTTTCACGATGTTCACACCTTCAACAAGAACGCGATCTTGTTTAGGGTAAGCAGCAAGGATTACGCCTTCTTTGCCTTTGTCCTTACCAGTGATTACCTTAACCTTGTCACCTTTTTTTACATGCATGCTGTCGCACCTCCTTGATTGGCACTATCATGAAATTAAAGAACTTCTGGAGCTAGAGAAACGATTTTCATGAAGTTGCTGTCACGTAATTCACGTGCAACAGGTCCGAAAATACGAGTTCCGCGTGGTGATTTATCATCACGAATAATTACACAAGCATTTTCATCAAATTTGATGTACGTACCATCTTTACGACGTACGCCTGATTTAGTACGAACGATAACAGCTTTAACAACGTCACCCTTCTTGACAACGCCACCTGGTGTTGCTTTCTTAACTGTACAAACAACGATATCACCGATGTTAGCAGTTTTACGGCCAGAGCCACCAAGCACTTTAATTGTAAGAACTTCACGTGCACCTGAGTTGTCAGCAACTTTCATACGACTTTCTTGTTGGATCACTTAGGTTACCTCCCTTCGGAAATTGGTTGTTCCGAAATAGTTATTAAATAATAACCGCTTTTTCTACAACTTCAACTAGACGGAATCGTTTAGTAGCTGATAGCGGGCGAGTTTCCATGATACGTACGATATCACCGATTTTCGCTGTGTTTAACTCATCATGAGCTTTAAACTTTTTAGAGTATTTTACACGTTTACCATAAAGCTTGTGCTTTTTGTGAGTTTCAACTAAAACAGAAATCGTTTTATCCATTTTATCTGAAACAACGCGGCCCGTGTAAACTTTGCGTTGATTACGCTCAGTCATACTTGAAAACCTCCTTTATCAGTTATTTGCACTGATTTCTCTTTCACGAATAACAGTTTTCATACGCGCGATTGCTTTACGCACTTCACGAATACGAGCTGTGTTTTCTAATTGACCAGTCGCCAATTGGAAGCGAAGGTTGAAAAGCTCTTCTTTCAGTGATTTCACTTTTAATTCGATTTCAGAAGTGGCAAGGTCACGGATTTCATTAGCTTTCATTAGATTCACCACCAGTTTCTTGACGTTTTACGATCTTACATTTAACAGGAAGCTTATGTGATGCTAAACGAAGTGCTTCACGTGCTACCTCTTCAGATACACCAGCGATTTCGAACATAACTTTTCCTGGTTTTACTACTGCTACCCAGCCTTCAGGAGAACCTTTACCAGAACCCATGCGGACTTCTAGAGGTTTTTTAGTGTAAGGCTTGTGTGGGAAGATTTTAATCCAAACTTTACCGCCACGTTTCATGTAACGAGTCATCGCGATACGGGCAGATTCGATTTGACGGTTAGTAATCCAGCTAGCTGTTTGAGCTTGTAAGCCCCATTCGCCGAAAGATACTTCTTTGCCGCCTTTCGCTTCGCCACGCATGTTTCCGCGGTGTTCACGACGGTATTTTACGCGTTTAGGCAATAACATATTATTTGCCTCCTTCCACAGATTTCTTCGTAGGAAGAACTTCACCACGGTAGATCCATACTTTAACGCCTAATTTACCGTAAGTAGTGTCAGCTTCTGCGTGTGCATAGTCAATGTCAGCACGTAGAGTATGAAGTGGAACAGTTCCTTCACTATAGTGTTCAGCACGCGCGATATCAGCGCCACCTAAACGACCAGATACTTGTGTTTTAATTCCTTTTGCACCAGCACGGATTGTGCGTTGGATCGCTTGCTTTTGCGCACGACGGAATGATACACGGTTTTCTAATTGACGAGCGATGTTTTCAGCTACTAGACGAGCGTCAAGATCAGCACGTTTGATTTCGATAATGTTAATGTGTACACGTTTACCAGTTAACTCGCTAAGGTATTTACGAAGATTTTCAACTTCAGTACCACCTTTACCGATTACCATACCTGGTTTCGCAGTGTGAATTGTAATGTTTACACGGTTCGCAGCACGTTCGATTTCTACTTTAGAAACAGAAGCGTCTTTAAGAGCCGTTTCAATATATTTACGCACTTTGATGTCTTCGTGAAGTAGAGTTGCATAGTCTTTTTCAGCGTACCATTTTGACTCCCAGTCACGAATAATACCAACGCGTAGTCCTATTGGATGTACTTTTTGACCCACGGATTAACCCTCCTTCTTCTCAGATACCACTAGAGTAATGTGGCTTGTGCGTTTGTTAATTGCGCTTGCGCGTCCTTGTGCACGTGGACGGAAACGTTTTAATGTTGGACCTTCATCAACGAATACTTCAGAAACTACTAAAGAGTTGATGTCAAGATCGTAGTTATGCTCAGCGTTAGCAACTGCAGATTTTAATACTTTTTCAACGACTGGAGACGCCGCTTTTGGAGTATGACGTAAAATTGCAACTGCTTCACCAACTTGCTTGCCTCGGATTAAGTCTACAACTAGACGCACTTTACGAGGAGCAATGCGTACTGTACGAGCGATAGCTTTAGCTTGTGTCATTAGGATTTACCTCCTCTCAAAATTAGCGTCTTGTTTTCTTGTCGTCTGCACCGTGACCTTTGTAAGTACGAGTCGGTGCGAACTCACCAAGTTTGTGGCCGACCATATCTTCTGTTACGTATACAGGAACGTGTTTACGTCCATCATAAACAGCAATCGTTAAACCGATGAAGTTCGGGAAGATTGTAGAACGGCGTGACCAAGTTTTAATAACTTGTTTTTTCTCAGAAGCCTCTTGCGCTTCCACTTTTTTCATTAAGTGGTCATCGACAAAAGGTCCTTTTTTCAAGCTGCGACCCATGTAGGAACCTCCCTCCGTGATTCCACCACGGCTCTCACATAGAACCGTAGTTTAACCACTTTATTTTTTACGACTACGGATGATGAATTTATCCGATTTGTTTTTCTTCTTGCGAGTTTTGTAACCAAGTGCTGGTTTACCCCAAGGAGTCATTGGTGATTTACGTCCGATTGGAGAACGTCCTTCACCACCACCGTGTGGGTGATCGTTAGGGTTCATTACAGAACCACGAACTACTGGGCGTTTACCTAACCAACGGCTACGACCTGCTTTACCGATGTTTACAAGTTCGTGTTGTTCGTTACCAACTTGACCGATTGTAGCACGGCAAGTAGCTAAAACTAAACGTACTTCACCAGATTGAAGACGAACGATTACGTACTTATCTTCACGACCAAGTACTTGCGCAGAAGTACCAGCAGAACGTACTAATTGTCCACCTTTACCAGGTTTTAACTCGATGTTATGGATTGTAGTACCCATTGGAATGTTTGCTAATGGTAATGCGTTACCTGCTTTAATATCAGCATCTGGACCAGATACGATTGTTTGACCAACCTCTAGACCTTTTGGTGCTAAGATGTAAGCTTTTGCTCCATCAGCGTAATTAATTAATGCGATATTCGCAGAACGGTTTGGATCATATTCAATAGTAGCAACTTTTGCCGGAATGCCATCTTTAACACGTTTGAAATCGATAACACGGTATTGCTTCTTATGACCACCACCATGATGACGAACAGTGATTTTACCTTGGTTGTTACGACCAGCTTTGCGTTTAGTTGGTTCAAGCAATGATTTCTCAGGCTTGTTAGTTGTAATTTCCGCAAAGTCTAAAGACGTCATATTACGACGACCATTAGAGGTAGGTTTATACTTTTTAATCGCCATTGTGTTTTCCCTCCTTCTTAAGTGTTCAAATCATAAATCCTTTAAGGATTACATTTCGAATAATTCAATTTCTTTGCTGTCCGCAGTTAATTTAACAATCGCTTTACGACGTTTGTTAGTGTAACCACCGTAACGGCCAACGCGTTTGAATTTACCTTTGTAGTTAAGAACGTTTACTTTCTCAACTTCAACACCAAAGATTTCTTCTACAGCGTCTTTTACTTGAGTTTTGTTAGCGCGAGTGTCTACTTCGAAAGTATACTTTTTCTCTGCCATAAGTTCTGAAGAACGCTCAGTAATGACCGGACGTTTTAAAATATCACGTGCTTCCATTATCCAAGCACCTCCTCAACTTTTTCTACTGCAGATTTTGTGAATACAACTTTTTCATGACCTAATAGATCAAGAACGTTGATTCCATTTGCAGTTAAAACTGTTACACCAGGGATGTTACGAGCAGATAATGCTACGTTTTCATCTAGGTCAGCAGTAACGAATAAAGATTTTTTCTCTAAAGAAAGATCTTTAAGGATTTTTGTAAATTCTTTTGTTTTTGGTGCTGCTAGTGTAAGAGCATCAAGAACTAAGAAGTTTTGTTCTACAACTTTAGCTGATAAAGCAGATTTAAGAGCTAAGCGACGAACTTTTTTAGGTAATTTGTAAGAGTAGCTACGTGGAGTTGGACCGAATACGATACCACCGCCGCGCCATTGTGGAGAACGGATAGAACCTTGACGAGCACGACCAGTTCCTTTTTGACGCCATGGTTTACGACCACCACCAGCAACTTCAGAACGGTTTTTAACCTTGTGATTACCTTGACGAAGAGAAGCGCGTTGTGCTACTACAGCGTCGAATAATACTGCTTCATTTGGCTCGATTCCAAAAATCGCATCGTTTAACTCGATTTCACCAACTGAAGCACCTGTTTGACTAAGTACAGATACTTTTGTCATTCCTGTTTCCTCCTTTCCTTAGGTGATTACTTAGCTTTAATTGCAGTTTTAACTGTAACTAGAGCTTTTTTAGAACCAGGAACATTACCTTTAACAAGTAGTAAGTTACGTTCCGCATCAACTTTCACGATTTCTAAGTTTTGGATTGTAACTACTGTGCCACCCATTTGACCAGGTAATTTCTTTTGTTTGAATACGCGGTTCGGAGCAACTGGACCCATTGAACCAGGACGACGGTGGTAACGAGAACCGTGGGCCATAGGACCACGAGATTGACCATGGCGTTTAATTACGCCTTGGAAACCTTTACCTTTAGTAACACCTGTTACATCAATTACATCGCCTTCTGCGAAAATTTCTACTTTGACTTCTTGACCAACTTCGTATTCTCCCACGTTCACGTTGCGGAATTCACGAATGAAGCGCTTAGGAGCAGTGTTCGCTTTTGCTACGTGACCTTGTTCTGGTTTGTTAGAAAGCTTAACGCGCTTGTCTTCGAAACCAACTTGGATCGCTTCGTAGCCATCTGTATCAACAGTTTTCTTTTGAAGAACTACGTTTGGAGTAGCTTCGATAACTGTTACCGGGATTAAATCGCCGTTTTCAGCGAAAACTTGTGTCATACCAATTTTTCTACCTAAGATTCCTTTAGCCATTTGTCACACCTCCTGTAAGTTTTAAAAAGTTATATTTTTACCATTAAAGTTTGATTTCGATATCAACGCCAGATGGTAAATCAAGTTTCATTAACGCATCAACAGTTTGTGGTGTTGGGTTAACGATATCGATCAGACGTTTATGCGTACGCATTTCGAATTGTTCACGAGAATCTTTGTACTTGTGAACCGCACGAAGAATTGTGTACACAGACTTCTCAGTTGGAAGTGGAATCGGACCTGATACACTTGCACCTGAACGTTTTGCAGTTTCCACAATTTTCTCAGCAGACTGATCTAAAATACGGTGATCATACGCTTTTAAACGAATACGAATCTTTTGTTTTGCCATTATTTTCCCTCCTTCTCGCCTATTTTCTAGACATTCTCCACGAAAATTTTCCAACGCACCGCCATGGCAAAGCGGCCGGGTGTGTCGGCAACCTCTCGCTTCATCGCAGTCAAAGACCAACATTCAACATTATATACAATAAAAAAAGAATAAGCAAGTCTTTTCGCTAAATTCTTTTAAATGTTGCAGGTATTCATACTACTTAATATTTCTCGCTTATCTAAGCCGTTTATTAGTATATAAAATTTCTATGCATATTGCAACACTTAAGGTTGTTATATCAACGTTTTCGAACATTTCAAACAATTAATTAATCCAAGAACGAGTTCACTTAATCGCTGACAAACTTACTTCGAGGATGTAGTGCTATATCCTAGATGAAAATTATGCCCTTAGTTATGTCTTAATTAATAGTCTATCGTTTCTTTAACAATAAAAAAGCAGTCTCTAATATTTAGAAACCGCTCTTTCTATATCTTTATAAGAAGAACACACATGCAACCCAACCAAATATAATAAGTGGGATGTTAATAAATAGGAACGTCGGCACACACGTATCCCAAATGTGATTATGCTGTCCATCTACATTTAAACCTGCAGTTGGTCCAAGCGTAGAGTCTGAAGCAGGAGATCCTGCATCGCCTAAAGCACCCGCTGTACCTATTAGACAAATAATCGCCAAAGGACTCAATCCTAATCCTTGTGCAAGGGGTACGAATAAGGTCGCAATAATAGGTACTGTTGCGAACGATGAACCGATCCCCATCGTTACGATTAAACCAATAACCAACATAATGAATACAGCAAGACTCTTATTCCCTTGAAGAACTGCTAATGCATTAGTAATTAAGCTATCTACTTGACCTGTGGCGTTAATAACAGATGCAAACCCATTTGCAGCGATCATAACAAAACCAATAAAGGCCATCATTTTCATTCCCTCAGAAAGGATTTCATCTGCTTCTTTCCATTTAAGTGCACCTGTAAAATACATAATCATAATCCCTGCAAAAGCACCAACAATCATCGAATCAGTATAAATTTGCGCACATAATGACACGATTAAAGCCGCAGCCGTTGAAAAAATAACATATTTACTAACATTAACATTTAAAGACTCTGTTTCAACATCATTATTTTGATATTGCCGAGGTTTTCGATAAACAAAAAATGCTATACCTAATCCAATTAGCATCCCTAGAACAGGTATAGCCATCGCTACCGGTACATCACGTGAAGATACCTCCATACCAGCTTCAGATACTTGTGTAGAAACGATATCTTGGAAAATAGCTCCGAAACCAGCTGGGACGAAACTATATGTTCCTATTAAACCAACAGCGATTAATGTTGCAATAATTCGTCGGTCAACCTCTAGTATATTTAAAACCTTTAAGATTGGAGGAATCAGTAATGGAATAAAAGCTATATGAATTGGAATTAAATTTTGTGAGAAAATTGACATCAAAAAGATGAGTAAAAAGATTAAGACCTTTACTAAACCTTTTCGATTACTTGAACCGTTTTTATTTAATATCTTTAAAATCCCTGCAATCATTAATTCAGGAATTCCCGTTTTTGAAATGGCAATAGCAAAACCACCAAGCAATCCATAACTTAAAGCAATCGTTGCACCTGCTCCTAATCCCTCTGTAAATGATTGAACAGTTGCTTCTATCCCCATGCCACTCGCTAAGCCTCCTACAAAGGCCCCCAATACAAGAGAAAGAACAACATTGATACGGAGCAAGCTTAATATTAACATGACAGCTACTGCCACTATTACTGCGTTCATTTTAACACTCCACTTTCACACACTAGATTACTAACAGATTAAACTTTAATCGTCTGCTAATTGAAAGTCAAGATATTTTTATACCTCTATAATAATTTTCCAAGTTCAAACGACGCAAAAAAAAACAGTATGATCTTAAATAATCATACTGCTTTTAGTTTTTTTCCTATTACAGTGATTCGCGAATGACTTTTTTATAATAACCAATAGAAAGTACAGCGAAAATAGCATATAACGCTATATAGCAGCCCATAGCAATCCATAATGGGATTGTTAACTCAGTTCCAAAGAAGAACCACCCTGATTTAACAGCAAAGTAACTATGGAGTAACCCTATTATTAATGGAACACCGAAGTTAAAGGCTTGTTTCATATATATACCTTTCATAATATCTTTTTCTGCAAAACCGATTTTCCTTAAAATTGTGTATGAACCTCTTTCCTCTTCAGCCTCAGACATTTGTTTAAAGTATAAAATACTACCTGTTGTCATTAAAAATGCTAAAGCTAAAAAGGCCGTTGTAAAAATTGTTATGCCTAATGTTTCAATATTTTCTTGACGCTCACCTTCATAAGATGTTTGCGTAAATTTCATTGTTCTGCCTTCGCTATCTCTAACAGATATAACACCCGAACCTATTGTTTGTTTATACAATTTCTCAGCTAACTCTATATCGCTTTTCGACTCTAATATAATGGTAGTTTGTTTATGAAATTGGAAAAGATCCGATTTTGTAGCAAGCTTTTCAAATACATCATCTGCTACTACAAAAATAGGTCCTCCTGCCCCACCAGTCACAATTCCACTAATAATACTTTCCTTTTGAATATCTACAACATGGAAAGTTTCCTCAAGCTCTCCCGCAGATACTACAATATCACGGTCTTTCTCTAACTTGAACATCGCTTCCATATAACCACCATAGTTTGTTAAGATGGCTTCATTACCAGATACTGATGCCTCAGGAACTCTTTGTTGATAATCAGAAAGTGGAATTGTATAGACAGTTCCTTCCATAGAATAAAAAGGATTACCTTCTTGTTGATCTTCTTCTGGTATTAATTGTCCAACTGCCGCTGTTACACCCTGTAATCGGTAGTCTATTTTATTATAAGCAATTTTATTTTCCTCTAGCTTTTTTAAAAAATCCTGATCATTATCTTCAAGCAATATATAATCACCTGGTACTGAACTATGTGCATGTGCTTCTGATGAATAATATGAAATATATGCTAATGTGGCAATCCCGAGTGATACACCCGTTAAAACAGTAATGAGCGTCAATGATTTTGCATTACTTTTCATACGATGCATAATTGGTGTTAATGCGAGTACATCATGTACAGATAAATGCCCATTTTTCTTTAGACGAATTGAATTCATAATAAATGCTACAGAGAAACGGAAAACGAGAAATGTTCCGCCAATGGTAGAAGCTAAAATAATGATCATATTTAAAAATAAATTGCCTGAATTGTCAATATCGAATAACTTTGTTGATGCATAGTAGCCATATACAATTAACACAAGACCTAAAAAACCGATGACCATTTGAAGTGGACTAAATCGTTTTACACGCTCATCGGCTTGCTTTGCAGCACTGAATAACGATAGTAATGATACGCGATAAATCATCCAAGCCATTTGCACAAGTACAATTACTAGTAGAATGGCAAATACTACGATAGACTGCTGTAATGCCTCTGTACTAAATTTCATTGCCACAAATGTCTCTTTTTCAAGTATGCGCAGTAAGATCATTGCGAATAAGCGTGAGCTAAAGAACCCCGCAAGTATACCTAAAACGACCGCGCCTACAAATAACAGGATACTTTCTACCGCCAATAAGCGTACGATAAGCCCCTTTGTCATCCCTATCAACTGATACAAACCTACTTCCTTACTGCGACGCTTCATAAATAAATGGTTTGCATATAGTACGAAAAACAAAATAATAAAGTACAACATATATGTTGCTGCTTCAAAGCCTGCTGTGGCTGTACCGCTCTGTTGTACAGTAACTAGCACTTCAGGGTTATTTTGCAATGTCACAAAGGAAAAATATAAAGTAACACTAAAAATAAGTGCGAAGAAATATAAATAATAGTGCTTCATATTTTTCTTCATGCTGCGTAACACGAGTTTACTAAGACTCATAACCGTCACCACCTAGCACACTTTGCGTATGCATGATCTCTTGGAAAAATGCCTGTCTCGTTTTATCCCCTTTATATAGCTCACTATAGATGAGTCCGTCCTTTAAAAATAACACGCGTGTACAAAAGCTTGCTGCCACCGCATCATGCGTAACCATCATAATCGTCGCTTTTTTTGTCTCATTAATACTTTGTAGGTTTTTTAAAAGTGCAGTAGCTGATTTTGAATCAAGTGCGCCTGTAGGTTCATCAGCAAATACAAGCGATGGATTTGTAATAAGTGCACGCGCTGCCGATGTACGTTGCTTTTGGCCACCAGATATTTCGTTTGGGTATTTATTTAAAATCTCGGTAATACCTAATAAGTGTGTAAGCTCCTTTAAACGACTCTCCGCAACAGCCTTCGGTAGTTTACTAATGGCTAATGGGAGCAGAATATTTTCTTTCACCGTCAATGTATCTAATAAATTATAATCCTGGAATATGAACCCTAATTGCTCACGGCGGAAATTAGCCAGCGCCTTCTCCTTCATACCACGTAGGTTTTGACCGTTTATTTCAATAACACCTTCTGTTGCAAAGTCAATCGAACACAAAACGTTTAAAAGTGTTGTTTTTCCTGAGCCTGATGGTCCCATAATGCCGACAAATTCACCTTTATTCACTTCTAAATCAATGCCCTTTAAAACCTCTTGAGCTGTTGATTTTTTTCCATATACTTTTTTTACCTTACGACCAATTAAAACTGCCACTTGTAAACGCCCCTTTCTATAGTTCAAGTGTACCCTGTCTACTCCGTCAATTCGTGCGTTTTACATGACAATATAAAAAGGTAGGTGACAATTTCGTCATCTACCTTTTAGTTTGACATATTCATTTTGTAACGGAAAACGTAAGGTAAATATTGAGCCTTCATCTACAGTTGATTGTACACTAATACGAACACCTATCTTCTGAGCCACGTTATGCGCTAAATACAAACCCATGCCTGTTGACTGTGCAGATTCTCTCCCAGCTGTTCCAGTATACGACTTTTGAAAAATTCGAGGCAGATCCTCCTTACAAATACCAATGCCTGCATCTTTTATATGTAGTAAAGTTGCGCCCATCGGATCTACCTCCGTAAATATCAACACTTCTGAATTTGTAGGACTATATTTAATCGCATTGGATAAAATTTGTCGCACGATAAAAGCTAGCCATTTACCATCCGTCTTCACTGTCTCCGTTAACTCATCCACATCAAAACCAATACCTTTTTCAATACACCACGCTTGCATAGCTCTTATTTCCTTATAGACAACCGTTCTGAGCTCGATCTCTGCCATATAATTATCTTTTTCAATCGAAGAAAAACGTGTTTGATGTAGCTGCTGATCGACCAATAAATGTAGCCTTAACCACTCAGCTTCCAATTTACGACGTAAAGTTAAATCTTCTATACGGTCTAACATTAAATTAATCGAAGTTAATGGTGCTTTTACCTCATGAACCCAGGCCAAGAGCTCATCTGTATATTCCTGTATCTGTACTTTTGCCTGATTTAACTCCGTATCCTTATCGTAAAAGACATCTTCAATCTTTGTAAAATACGCAGCTTGAAAAGGTGATAACGCTAAGTTTCTACTGTGTGCGTCATCAAGATGGCTGTCCACATTTCCCAGGAAATCCTTCAACTGCCCTACTTCAACTACATACCGCCATATAAAAAAAACTATAAAACTAACAATCAAGGAAACATTCACATACCAAATTGAAACACCAATTAATCCAGCATCTAAAGTGAATAAAACGTTAAGAATAACAATAATAAATACAAAAAAGCCTATCCATGCAAGGCGTTCTTTTAAAAATAAAAGTAACATTTTCACTCACGTCCCCTGCGTTACTGCCATATAACCCAGTCCCTTTTTTGTTAAAATAACATCCTGTAAACCGATATCCTCAAGCTTTGCACGTAATCTATTTACGTTTACAGATAAGGTATTATCATTTACAAAACGCTCATCGTCCCATAACTTTCTCATTAAATCATCTCTAGAAACAATTTGATCAGACTTCTCCACTAAAATACGTAAAATAAAAAGCTCATTTTTAGTTAAGGAAACAAGCTGTCCTTCATACATAATTTCACTTCGTGCATAGTCAATAACTGCACCATTAAATCGTGTAACATCCATCGACTCTTCTACATAATCATATGTACGACGTAAAATGGCCTGTACCTTTGCAAGTAGTACGTCCATATTGAAGGGTTTCTGTACGAAATCATCAGCGCCCATTTGCATTGCCATCACCATATCCATTGGGTGATCCCGTGATGATAGAAAGAGAATTGGCACCTTTGAGATATGGCGAATCTCACGACACCAATGAAAGCCATCATAGGCTGGTAGTTGAATATCAATCAATACAAGCTGTGGCTTTTCCTCAATAAAATCATCCATCACTTTTCGGAAATCTTTAGGACCAATAACTTCAAGAGTCCATTGTGCAAAACGCGTCTGAATCATTTCAAAAATTGATGGATCATCTTCGATCAGCAATATTTTCATCTCCACTTGCAAATTCCCCTTCCATGAAGTGTTTTTATGTACTAAATATGCACAGTATCATAACGTGAGGTTGATTTCCGCTCCGGCTGGGTGCTTTGTCGCTGACGCTTCGCTTTCGCGCAGATAAAACATTTGTCGCTGACGCCTCGCTTTCGCGCAGATAAAACATTTGTCGCTGACGCCTCGCTTTCGCGCAGATAAAACATTTGTCGCTGACGCTTCGCTTTCGCACAGATAAAACATTTGTCGCTGACGCTTCGCTTTCGCACAGAGCAAAGCTTACTGGGGGCGTCCGATGAGCCGCTTGGGGCAACAGATGTTTTTTGCGCGAAAGCGTAGTGCTAACGTAGCGGCAGTAGCACGATGTTGGTCACGAAGGCGTTATCACAGGACGTGATACTCTTAGCCTTCGTTCCTCTACCGCTGATTCCCAAGGAGTCGCCCAGCCTCCACTTCAATCAACTTATATATGGCATACATTTTTAACAAATAGTCATCCTAACTTTTTGAAGATGAACTATTTAAACGATTGTTAGCAATTAAAAGGGATGCGATTCTGTACTGTACTTTATTTTAATCTCTGGCACTAGCTTTCATCGCTAGCAGTTCGTAAAAAAGACTACTAATTCTGCTTTTTTGGTATTTCACCTATTATGTATACATAAAATAATCTAATTCAAATAAGATTATCAAATGTTCTTTACTTATTTTAACATAAAAAACCAATCTGTAAGCGTCCCTACAGATTGGTTTTGAAAAATTAGCTTGCGCTAAAATTATTTTTGGATAGAAGCAACTACGCCAGCGCCTACAGTACGGCCACCCTCACGGATAGAGAATTTAGTACCTTCTTCAAGAGCGATTGGAGCGATAAGTTCTACTGTCATTTCGATGTTATCACCAGGCATTACCATTTCAACGCCTTCTGGTAAGTTACAGATACCTGTTACGTCAGTTGTACGGAAGTAGAACTGAGGACGGTAGTTAGTGAAGAATGGAGTATGACGGCCACCCTCTTCTTTTGATAAAACGTAAACTTCAGCTTTGAAGTTAGTGTGTGGAGTGATTGAGCCTGGTTTAGCTAATACTTGACCACGTTGGATTTCTTCACGAGCTACACCACGAAGTAAAGCACCGATGTTGTCACCAGCTTCAGCATAGTCTAATAATTTACGGAACATTTCTACACCAGTTACAGTTGTAGATTTAGCTTCTTCAGCGATACCGATGATTTCAACTACGTCACCAACTTTAACTTGACCACGTTCAACACGGCCAGTTGCAACTGTACCACGACCAGTGATTGAGAATACGTCCTCAACTGGCATCATGAATGGTTTGTCAGTTTGACGTTCTGGAGTTGGGATGTAAGCATCTACAGCGTCCATTAATTCAACGATTTTTTCTTCCCATTCTGCTTCGCCTTCAAGAGCTTTAAGAGCAGAACCTTTGATTACAGGAAGATCGTCACCTGGGAAGTCATATTCAGATAGTAGGTCACGGATTTCCATTTCTACTAATTCTAATAATTCTTCGTCGTCAACCATATCACATTTGTTCATGAATACTACTAAGTATGGAACACCTACTTGACGAGATAAAAGGATGTGTTCACGAGTTTGTGGCATTGGACCATCAGCAGCAGATACTACTAAGATACCGCCGTCCATTTGTGCAGCACCAGTGATCATGTTTTTAACATAGTCAGCGTGTCCTGGGCAGTCAACGTGTGCATAGTGACGAGTAGCTGTTTCATATTCTACGTGAGAAGTATTGATTGTGATACCACGCTCTTTTTCTTCTGGAGCGTTATCGATGTCAGCGTAAGATTTAGCTGTACCACCCATTTTTTTAGAAAGAACTGTAGCGATTGCAGCAGTTAAAGTAGTTTTACCATGGTCAACGTGTCCGATTGTACCAATGTTAGCATGCGTTTTTGAACGGTCAAATTTTTCTTTAGCCATTAGAGATTGCCTCCTCAAAATTATATGTTTATATTTTTTTTGTAATTATAGAATGCTTGCTGATGGTGAACGGGCCCATCCACCATCCCACAATCATAGCTTACAAATTAGTTATACTTTATGCAAGATGAAATTTCAATTATTCACCTTTATTTTTTTTGATGATTTCTGCAGCGATTGATTTTGGTACTTCTTCATAATGATCGAATGTCATTGAGAATACACCACGTCCTTGCGTTGCAGAACGAAGAGTTGTTGCGTAACCAAACATTTCCGATAAAGGAACCATTGAACGAACAACTTGAGAGTTACCGCGAGCATCCATACCCTCAACGCGTCCGCGACGAGAAGTAATGTTACCCATGATATCACCAAGGTATTCTTCTGGGATTACAACTTCAACTTTCATCATTGGTTCTAAAATAACTGCGTCACATTGTTTCGCAGCTTCTTTAAGAGCCATAGATGCAGCAATTTTGAACGCCATCTCATTCGAGTCAACGTCATGGTAAGAACCGAATACTAATTTCGCTTTAATGTCGATTAGTGGGTAACCAGCTACTACACCGCGTTCAAGAGAGTCACGAAGACCCGCTTCTACTGCAGGAATGTATTCACGAGGTACTACACCACCAACGATAGCGTTTTCGAATTCAAAGCCTTTACCTTCTTCATTTGGAGAGAACTCAATCGTTACGTCACCGTATTGTCCACGACCACCAGATTGGCGAGTGAATTTACCTTGAACTTTTGCAGAGCTACGGAATGTTTCACGGTAAGATACCATTGGAGCACCTACGTTAGCTTCTACTTTGAATTCACGGCGCATACGGTCAACTAAGATATCAAGGTGAAGCTCACCCATACCTGAGATGATTGTTTGACCAGTTTCTGTGTCAGTGTAAGCACGGAAAGTTGGATCCTCTTCTTGAAGTTTTTGTAAAGCTTGACCCATTTTATCTTGGTCAGCCTTTGATTTTGGTTCTACAGAAAGAGAAATTACTGGCTCAGGGAACTCCATTGATTCAAGAATAACTAGGTTTTTCTCGTCACATAGAGTATCACCAGTAGTAGTATCTTTAAGACCTACTGCTGCTGCGATGTCCCCAGCGAATACTTTAGAAATCTCTTCACGAGAGTTAGCGTGCATTTGTAGGATACGACCTACACGCTCACGTTTACCTTTAGAAGAGTTTTGTACGTATGAACCTGAATCTAATGTTCCAGAGTACACACGGAAGAAAGTTAATTTACCTACGAATGGGTCAGTCATAACTTTGAATGCAAGAGCTGAGAATGGCTCTTCATCAGAAGATTTACGTTCTAACTCTTCGTCACCATCAACTGAAGTACCTTTGATTGCTGGTACATCAACTGGAGATGGTAAGTAATCGATAACTGCATTTAACATTGGGCGTACGCCTTTGTGTTTGAATGCTGTACCACAGATTACTGGGTAGAATTCTACTGCGATCGTAGCACGACGGATAGCCGCTTTAAGTTCAGCAACAGAAATTTCTTCACCTTCTAAATATTTTTCCATGATTTCTTCATCAACACTTGCAACAGCGTCGATTAGTTTTTCACGGTACTCTTCAGCTTGTTCACGGTATTCTGCAGGAATTTCACCTTCAGTTACTGCTGTACCTTTTTCGTCACCGTAGAAAGTAGCTTTCATTTCAACTAAGTCGATGATTGCAGAGAACTCATCTTCAGATCCGATAGGTAATTGAACAGGGTGAGCGTTTGCTTGTAAACGGTCATGTAGAGTTCCTACAGAATATAAGAAATCTGCTCCTGTTTTATCCATTTTGTTAATGAATACAATACGTGGAACACCGTATGTTGTAGCTTGACGCCATACAGTTTCAGTTTGAGGCTCAACACCAGATTGAGCATCTAGTACTGTTACAGCACCGTCAAGTACGCGTAATGAACGCTCTACTTCTACAGTGAAGTCTACGTGTCCAGGAGTATCGATGATGTTTACACGGTGGCCTGCCCATTGTGCTGTTGTTGCAGCAGAAGTGATTGTAATACCACGTTCTTGCTCTTGCTCCATCCAGTCCATTTGAGAAGCGCCTTCATGAGTTTCACCGATTTTGTGAATCTTACCAGTGTAATAAAGGATACGCTCAGTTGTTGTTGTTTTACCAGCATCAATGTGAGCCATGATCCCAATATTACGAGTATTCTCAAGTGAGAATTCGCGTTTCATAGGAAATTTCTCCTTCCATATTGGGGTAAAGACTGTATAAAAGACCTTGTGTTAGCCAATTAGCTAACACATAGGTTAAATTACCAACGGTAGTGAGCGAATGCTTTGTTCGCTTCTGCCATTTTGTGCATATCTTCACGTTTCTTAACTGATGCACCAGTGTTGTTTGAAGCATCTAGGATTTCGTTAGCTAAACGCTCTTCCATAGTTTTTTCACCACGAAGACGAGAATAGTTAACTAGGTAACGAAGACCTAAAGTTGTACGACGTTCTGGACGTACTTCAACTGGTACTTGGTAGTTAGAACCACCAACACGGCGAGCACGTACTTCAAGAACTGGCATTACGTTGTTTAGAGCAGCTTCGAATACTTCGATTGGATTTTCACCAGAACGTTCTTTAACTAGTTCGAACGCACCGTATAAAATCTTTTGAGAAGTACCTCTTTTACCATCAACCATCATTTTATTGATTAAACGAGTTACTAGTTTTGAATTATAAATTGGATCTGGTAACACGTCACGTTTGGAAACAGGACCTTTACGAGGCATGTGTTTTCCTCCTTTCGAATAGTTATCGATTTATTTTATAAAGTTGCCTTATCGTAGTTGTTATTATATTTCAAATCTGCTAGCAAGATTTGAAATTTGTCACACCTACATAAGACTCTTATTAAGAAACACTATATAGTGTTATATTATTTTTTTTCTTTAGGGCGTTTTGTTCCGTATTTAGAACGTGATTGTAAACGACCGTTTACACCAGCTGTATCAAGAGCTCCACGTACGATATGGTAACGAACACCCGCTAAGTCTTTTACGCGTCCGCCACGGATAAGAACAACACTGTGCTCTTGTAAGTTGTGGCCTTCACCTGGGATATAAGCTGTAACCTCAATTTGGTTAGTTAAACGAACACGAGCGTATTTACGTAACGCTGAGTTTGGTTTACGAGGTGTCATTGTACCTACACGAGTACAAACACCACGTTTTTGTGGAGATTTAACATCAGTTAAAGATTTTTTAAATGAGTTATATCCTTTGTTTAACGCTGGTGATTTTGATTTCGTGCTTTTAGATTGACGAGGCTTACGTACTAATTGGTTAATTGTAGGCATCGATTTTTCCTCCCTTCATTTATTCCTTGTTAATACCACACATCCAGGTGGTTCATTTTTTGGGTAAAAACAAAGTCTTTGTGTTTTATACACAAAAACTACACTACAGCAATAGCAACAACCGCTGCTCCAACGTGGATTCCACAGGCCTTGCCCAGTTCCTTTTTGGACTCAACAAGAATAACTGGCACACCGATTTCTCTCGCGAAAGTAATGGCCAAATCGGTTACCCAATTGTCTGCATCAAGTGCCACAAAAAGTTCTTTCACTGAACCATCGCGCATTGCTTTTACTGCTTGCTTTGTACCTATGATTGTTTGACTAGCCCTTACTCTATCATAAGACATTTTCATATCCTCCAAAGTACAGAACAGTTAACTATCAACCTTCAATATATTATCATTACCAATTTCGACTGTCAACTAATATCTTTAAAAAGCCCGAAGAGATGATGAAAATACATCTCTTCGGCATTTATTTAATGATTATTCAGCAGAAATTAGCTCATCTGTGTCAAGCTCATCTTTTTCGATACGGATTTGACGATAACGTTGCATACCAGTACCTGCAGGAACAAGTTTACCGATAATTACGTTCTCTTTTAATCCAAGAAGCTCGTCACGCTTACCTTTAATAGCTGCATCTGTTAACACGCGTGTTGTTTCTTGGAAGGAAGCAGCAGATAAGAATGATTCTGTTTCAAGAGAAGCTTTTGTAATACCAAGAATTACAGGGCGACAAGTTGCAGGGTTTTTGCCATTTAACACAGCATCTGCATTTGCTTCTGAGAATTGGTGGATATCTAGTAATGAGCCTGGTAATAATTCTGTATCTCCAGCTTCAATTACACGTACTTTACGAAGCATCTGGCGAACCATTACCTCGATATGTTTGTCTCCAATTTCTACCCCTTGCATACGGTATACTTTTTGTACTTCTTTTAGTAAATATTCTTGAACTGTTGAAACGTCTTTAACTTTTAACAATTGTTTTGGATCGATAGAACCTTCTGTTAATACTTGACCACGTTCTACAAAGTCGCCTTCTTGTACTTTCAGACGAGCATTGTAAGGTGCTGCATATTTACGAGTTTCGACGTCACCTTGAACTGTAATTTCTTTTAGACCTTCACGGATTTCAGTGATATCCGAAACAGTACCAGCGATTTCTGAAATAACAGATTGACCTTTTGGATTACGTGCTTCGAAGATCTCTTGGATACGTGGAAGACCTTGTGTAATATCGTCACCGGCAACCCCACCAGTATGGAATGTACGCATTGTTAACTGTGTACCTGGTTCACCGATTGATTGAGCGGCAATAATACCAACTGCTTCCCCAACTTCAACCTTTTCACCTGTTGCCAAGTTCATGCCGTAACATTTTTTACATACACCATGTTTTGTATTACATGTGAATGCTGAACGGATTGTTATTTCCTCGATACCAACCTCGATAATTGTACGTGCGATATCTTGGTCGATTAAACCGTCTTTTTCTAAAATAACTTCACCTGTTTCCGGATGTACGATTGTTTTCTTCGTATGACGACCGATAATACGTTCATCTAACGCTTCAATTAGCTCTGTACCTTCCATTAACGCACCAATTGTTAAACCACGGTCAGTTCCACAGTCATCCTCACGAACGATAACATCTTGTGCTACGTCAACAAGACGACGTGTTAAGTAACCTGAATCGGCAGTTTTTAGGGCTGTATCGGCAAGACCTTTACGAGCACCGTGAGTTGAGATGAAGTACTCTAATACCGTTAAACCTTCACGGAATGAAGATTTAATTGGAAGTTCGATGATACGACCAGCCGGGTTGGCCATCAGACCACGCATACCTGCTAACTGTGTAAAGTTAGATGCGTTACCACGGGCACCTGAGTCAGACATCATGAAAATTGGGTTTGTTTTTTCAAGAGACTTCATCAGTTTCGCTTGAATTTCATCTTTTGCAGCACTCCAGCTTGAGATAACACGATCATAACGCTCTTCTTCCGTGATGAAACCACGACGGAATTGCGCTTGAACTTTATCTACTTTTTCTTGAGCTTCTGCTAAAATTTCACCTTTGTCTGGTAATACGACGATGTCAGATACACCTACAGTAATACCAGCGCGTGTTGAATATTTGAATCCTAGGTTTTTCATACGGTCAAGCATTTTAGATGTTTCAGTAATGTGGAAACGTTTAAACACTTCAGCAATGATATTTCCTAAGAACTTCTTACGGAATGGGTTAACAACTGGTACTGATGCAAAGTGTTTGCGTAATACAGCTGTACGTTGTGCATCAACTTTGCCTTTTTCATCAAGTGCATTATAGGCTGCATCTGCTTCAAGTTCTTTTAACGTTTCTTCATCAATTGTTAAATTAACAAAGAATTTGTCTGGTGTTTCTTGCTCTAAGTTGAAATCAGTTGGCTCGTTAATGTATGGGAATGATTTCGGCAAGATTTCGTTAAAGATTACTTTACCAACAGTCGTTAATAAGAACATATCATTTTGTTCTTCAGTAAACGTTGGGTTATTTAACGAACCTGCTTTAATTGCAATACGAGTATGCAAATGAACATGACCTGTATCATATGCAATTAGTACTTCGTTTGGTCCATAGAAAATTGATCCTTCACCACGAGCATCCTCGCGTTCAAGTGTTAAGTAATAGTTACCTAATACCATATCTTGAGATGGTGTTACAACTGGTTTACCATCTTTCGGGTTCAGGATATTTTGTGCAGCAAGCATTAGAAGACGGGCTTCAGCTTGTGCTTCTGCTGATAATGGTACGTGAACCGCCATTTGGTCACCATCGAAGTCAGCGTTATAAGCTGTACATACTAACGGGTGAAGACGAATAGCACGACCTTCAACTAATGTTGGTTCAAAGGCCTGAATACCAAGACGGTGAAGCGTTGGTGCACGGTTAAGTAATACTGGATGCTCGCGAATTACATCTTCTAAAACGTCCCATACGTCGTTGTTTAAACGCTCGATTTTACGTTTAGCAGATTTAATATTATGTGCAAGACCACGTTCTACTAACTCTTTCATCACGAACGGCTTGAACAGCTCAATTGCCATTTCTTTCGGCAGACCACATTGGTACATTTTTAAGTTTGGACCTACTACGATAACCGAACGACCAGAGTAGTCAACACGTTTACCTAGTAAGTTTTGACGGAAACGACCTTGTTTACCTTTCAGCATATGTGAAAGTGATTTTAATGGACGGTTACCTGGACCTGTTACTGGACGACCACGACGACCGTTATCAATTAATGCATCAACAGCTTCTTGTAACATACGTTTTTCGTTTTGAACGATGATACTTGGAGCACCAAGGTCTAGTAAACGTTTTAAACGGTTATTACGGTTGATTACACGACGATATAAATCGTTTAAGTCAGAAGTTGCGAAACGGCCACCATCTAATTGCACCATCGGACGAAGCTCCGGTGGAATAACTGGTAGTACATCTAAAATCATCCATTCAGGAGAGTTACCTGAGTTACGGAATGATTCAACAACTTCAAGACGTTTAATTGCACGTGTACGACGTTGACCTTGTGCTGATTTTAACTCTTCTTTTAAAGATTGAGTTTCATCTTCAAGATCAATTTTGCCTAATAATTTTTTAATTGCTTCAGCACCCATAGATGCTTCGAATGTGTTGCCGAATTTTTCGCGATATGCACGGTACTCTTTTTCAGAAAGTAGTTGTTTACTTTCTAAGTTTGTAGCACCTGGCTCGATTACAACGTAAGAAGCAAAGTAGATTACTTCTTCTAGTGCACGTGGGGACATATCTAAAATAAGACCCATACGGCTAGGAATACCTTTGAAGTACCAGATGTGAGATACTGGTGCTGCTAATTCGATGTGGCCCATACGTTCACGACGAACTTTAGCGCGTGTTACTTCCACTCCACAACGATCACAAACTACGCCTTTATAGCGTACACGTTTGTATTTACCACAATGACACTCCCAGTCCTTAGTTGGACCGAAAATACGCTCACAGAATAAACCATCTTTTTCTGGTTTTAAAGTACGATAGTTGATTGTTTCAGGTTTTTTAACTTCACCGTATGACCAAGAACGGATCTTGTCAGGAGAAGCTAAACCAATTTTCATATATTCAAATTCATTAACGTCTATCAAGGAGCCTACCTCCCTCTAGTATAGGTCTTTATAAAGACTCTTTTACGCAGCTCGATAATCGTTTGCAAAGAAATGCCTCTTTAACAAAGGATTAAAAATAGAATGATTTATTGAAAGAAAAAGCCGGGCAGGGCGTTAAATCCTGCCCGGCTAGTTTGAAAAATAAGTTTGACCTTATTCACAAAGGCTGTGAATTTGGGTTATCCATTATTCAAAAGACTCTACTGGCTCTTCTTCTTTATCTTGCTGTGGTGCAATGTTAAGAGCATCAGCTGGTTGAAGATCATCTTCCTCGTCTAAGTCACGAAGTTCTACCTCTTCATCATTAACTGTTAACATTTTCACATCCATACCAAGAGATTGAAGTTCTTTAATCAATACTTTGAATGATTCAGGAACGCCTGGCTCTGGTACACTTTCACCTTTAACGATTGCTTCGTATGTTTTCACACGACCAACAACGTCATCAGATTTAACTGTTAAGATTTCTTGAAGTGTGTAAGCAGCACCGTATGCTTCAAGTGCCCATACTTCCATCTCACCAAAACGTTGTCCACCGAACTGTGCTTTACCACCAAGTGGCTGTTGAGTAACAAGTGAGTAAGGACCAGTTGAACGTGCGTGAAGTTTATCATCAACCATGTGAGCAAGTTTGATCATGTACATGATCCCTACTGATACGCGGTTATCAAATGGTTCACCTGAACGTCCATCATACAGGATTGTTTTACCATCACGGTTCATACCTGCTTCTTCCATCGTTTCCCAAACATCTTCCTCGTTGGCACCATCAAATACTGGAGTTGCCATATGAACGCCTAAGTAACGAGAAGCCATACCTAAGTGTAGCTCTAAAACTTGTCCGATGTTCATACGAGAAGGTACGCCTAGTGGGTTTAACATGATATCGACAGGAGTTCCGTCTGGCATGAATGGCATATCCTCTTCCGGTAAGATACGAGAGATAACCCCTTTGTTACCATGACGTCCGGCCATTTTGTCCCCAACGCGAATTTTACGCTTTTGAACAATGTAAGCACGAACTAATTGGTTAACACCTGGTGGTAATTCATCGCCATCTTCACGGTTAAATACTTTCACGTCAAGAATAATACCACCAGCACCGTGTGGTACACGTAATGAAGTATCACGAACTTCACGAGCTTTTTCACCGAAGATAGCATGTAATAGGCGTTCTTCAGCAGTTAATTCTGTAACTCCCTTAGGTGTTACTTTACCTACAAGAATGTCACCGTCACGTACTTCTGCACCGATACGGATGATACCACGTTCGTCTAAGTTACGAAGTGCATCTTCCCCGACGTTTGGAATATCGCGAGTGATTTCTTCAGGTCCTAATTTTGTATCACGAGACTCTGATTCATATTCTTCAATATGAACAGATGTATAAACATCGTCTTTTACAAGGCGTTCGCTCATGATAACAGCATCCTCATAGTTAAAGCCGTTCCAAGTCATGAACGCCACAAGTACGTTACGACCAAGAGCAAGTTCACCATTTTCCATAGATGGACCATCTGCTAAAATATCACGAGGTTTCACACGTTCGCCAACTTTTACAAGTGGACGTTGGTTGTATGAAGTACCTTGGTTAGAACGAATGAATTTTTGTAATTTATATTTTGTTAAATCGCCTTTAACTTCTTTACCATCGACGACTTCAATTCGACGAACATGGATAGAGCGAGCTTCTACATGCTCAACAATACCATCATATTTCGCTACTACAGCCGCACCAGAGTCACGCGCATCAACATGTTCCATACCAGTACCAACGAATGGTGCTTCTGGGTTAAGAAGAGGAACTGCTTGACGTTGCATGTTGGCACCCATAAGTGCACGGTTCGAGTCATCGTTTTCTAAGAACGGGATACATGCAGTCGCAGCCGAAACTACTTGTTTAGGAGAAACGTCCATGTAGTCCATTTGTGCTTTATTGAATACTGTATTATCCCCACGGAAACGACCTACTACTTCGTCTTTAGCAAATGTACCATCAGGATTTAATAGTGAGTTCGCTTGTGCTACATAGTAGTTATCTTCTTCGTCAGCTGTTAAATAATCAATTTGCTCCGTTACTCTACCTGTCTCGTGGTCAATACGACGATAAGGTGTTTCAATGAATCCAAATTTATTTACTTTGGCAAATGAAGATAATGAGTTGATTAAACCAATGTTTGGACCCTCTGGTGTCTCGATAGGACACATACGACCATAGTGAGAATAGTGAACGTCACGTACTTCAAATCCTGCACGCTCACGTGTTAAACCACCAGGTCCTAATGCAGAAAGACGACGTTTATGTGTTAATTCTGCCAATGGGTTTGTTTGGTCCATGAATTGTGATAACTGAGAGCTACCGAAGAACTCTTTAATTGACGCAATTACTGGACGAATATTAATTAATTGTTGTGGTACGATAGCAGCTGTATCATTAATAGACATACGCTCACGTACTACACGTTCCATACGAGATAAACCGATACGGAATTGGTTTTGTAACAGCTCACCAACAGAGCGTAGACGACGGTTACCTAAGTGGTCGATATCATCTGTTGCCCCTACTTGGTAAAGTAAGTTGAAGAAATAACTTACTGAAGATAATACGTCAGCAGGTGTAATATTCTTCACTTCTTCATCGATGTACGCATTACCAATAATATTGATTTCTTTTTGTGCTTCATCTTTTGGTGCATAAATTTTAATAGACTGAATTGTTACGTCATCCTCAAGCACTCCACCTACTTGTGATAAAGTGCGGTAACCGATTCCTTTTGATGAATCTTCTAGATACGGTAAGATTTTATCTAAAGTACGACGGTCAAGAACTGTACCTTTCTCTACTAAAATTTCGCCTGTTTCTGGGTCTACAAGCGTTTCAGCAATCGTTTGGTTAAATAAACGATTTTTGATATGAAGCTTTTTATTCATTTTGTAGCGACCAACATTCGCTAAATCATAGCGTTTTGCATCAAAGAAACGAGAGTATAATAAACTCTTCGCACTTTCAACTGTTGGTGGCTCACCTGGACGTAAACGTTCATAGATTTCTAAAAGTGCTTTTTCTGTACTTTCAGAGTTATCCTTTTCTAGCGTGTTACGTAAATACTCGTTGTCACCGATAATATCGATAATTTCTTGGTCTGAACCGAAACCTAATGCACGAAGTAACACTGTTGCTGGTAGCTTACGCGTACGGTCAATACGTACATATACTACGTCTTTCGCATCAGTTTCATATTCTAACCATGCACCGCGGTTCGGAATAACTGTAGCTCCAAAACCTTTT
The DNA here is from genome assembly GCF_042019215.1 of Lysinibacillus sp. RS11. NCBI lineage: Bacteria > Bacillati > Bacillota > Bacilli > Caryophanales > Bacillaceae > Lysinibacillus > Lysinibacillus sp. RS11. The sequence continues at coordinate 4,721,764 of NZ_CP168124.1, forward strand.
TTACCGTTTTTATCAGTTTTATCATGGAAATACACACTCGGTGAACGAACTAATTGTGAAACGATAACACGTTCAGCACCATTGATAATGAACGTACCTGTCTCTGTCATTAATGGGAAGTCACCCATGAAGACATCCTGTTCTTTCACTTCGTCTGTTTCTTTGTTGTAAAGACGTACTTTCACACGTAATGGAGCTGCGTAAGTAACATCTCGCTCTTTACACTCATCGACATCATACTTAGGATCACCTAATGAATAATCGATAAATTCTAATGAAAGATTGCCTGTAAAGTCCTCGATCGGCGAAATGTCACGGAACATTTCACGTAAACCTTCTTCAAGGAACCACTCGTAAGACGCCGTTTGAATCTCAATCAGATTTGGAAGCTCAAGCACCTCTTTAATACGCGCAAAGCTTCTACGCTGGCGGTGTTGTCCATACTGAACTAGTTGACCTGTCAACTCATTCACCCCTCAATAAAGCGATATTAGGTCTTTGCAAATTCATACAAATAGTGTATGATTTCGAAAGACAAAAAGAAAACGAGTCTTCAAAAAGATCTCATTTTCGGTTAACTAAACTTATCTTGGCAAGTATACCCACATTTAAACAATCATATACAAAAGGGCACACGACCTCAAAATAATATTTTTGCATTGTATCATGTTATCATAGCCGATTTGTCAAGTCAATATTTTATACATATTTCACTTATTTTTTTGCACGTACTATCCAGTACCCTTTTTTCTTCTCCACAACATCGACTTCTGAAAATTTTTCTTCTAAGTAACTTACCGTTGATGGTGCACCTTGCTTCTTCTGTATAACTACCCACAGCTCACCGGATGTCGCTAACTTATCGTAAGCACCATCGTAAAAACGGAAAACTGTTTCCTTTCCTGCACGAATTGGAGGATTAGTTAATATAGCTGCAGCTTTTACATTTTCTTCGACCATCGATAGTCCGTCACTCACAAATATTCGTACATTTTGAACACCGTTTACTTGCGCATTTTTTTGCGAAAGCGCGACTGCACGTTCATTAATATCCATCATAAAAACGGTACGGTCTGGGTTTGTTTTGGCGATCGATAATCCTATTGGTCCGTAGCCACAACCCACATCCAAAATTGCACCATCAATATCAGGCATTTGAAAAGCATCTATTAAGACACGGGATCCAAAATCTACTTCGCTTTTACTAAATACACCTGCATCCGTTTCAAAGGAAAACGTATGACCTAATAATTTGAAGGTCCAATGACGAGGTTTACTCTCAGTTTGAGGCTTACTTGTATAATAATGATCTGACATTTTCACGCCTCCTCAGAATGAAGAAAAAAGCTCGCCGCAATGACGAGCTTTCCTCTTGTTTAAAAGTAATGCGAGATTACTTAACTTCTACAGATGCGCCAACTTCTTCAAGTTTAGCTTTGATTTGTTCAGCTTCATCTTTAGAAACGCCTTCTTTAAGAGCTTTAGGAGCGTTATCTACTACTTCTTTAGCTTCTTTAAGACCTAAACCAGTGATTTCACGAACCACTTTGATTACTTTAATTTTTTCTGCACCAGCAGATGCTAATACTACGTCAAACTCAGTTTTTTCTTCAGCAGCGCCAGCAGCAGCACCACCTACTACTGCTACAGGAGCAGCAGCTGTTACACCGAATTCTTCTTCGATAGCTTTTACTAAATCGTTTAATTCAAGAACTGTCATAGCTTTGATAGCTTCTAAGATTTGCTCTTTATTCATTATAATTTCCTCCTAATTGGATAATGTTTTATTTTTGCGGGTCAGGCCGCAGAAGTTATAGTGCGTAAGAAATTACGCGCCTTGTTCTTCTTTTTGTTCTGCAACAGCTTTTGTTGCAAGTGCGAAGTTGCGCACTGGAGCTTGAAGTACAGATAAAAGCATAGAAAGAAGACCTTCGCGTGATGGAAGTTCTGCAAGTGCTTTAACATCTTCAACAGAAGAGATTGTACCTTCGATAATACCTGCTTTAATTTCTAAAGCTTCATTTTTCTTAGCGAACTCGTTGATGATTTTAGCAGGAGCTACAACATCTTCATTTGAGAACGCAATTGCGTTAGGACCAACTAATACGTCGTTGATTCCTTCAAGGCCAACAGCTTCAGTAGCACGACGTGTTAAAGTGTTTTTGTAAACTTTGAACTCAACGCCAGCTTCACGAAGTTGCTTACGAAGCTCAGTTACTTGTGCAACGTTAAGACCACGGTAATCCACAACTACTACAGAAGCAGCGTTTTGGAATTTTTCAGTAATCTCTTGAACTTGTACTTGTTTGTTTTCGATTGCTTTGCTCATGATGACACCTCCTATTAGAATGGGTCATTTATACCGTCAAAAGAAAAGCCTCTGGGTCACATAGACACAGAGGCTGAAAGTCATCATCTTTAATAAGAATCCGAATTCCGATGTCCTCGGTAGGATCATTAAGTGACAAGTCACTCCTACTGTCTACGGTACAAATGGATGATTCACAACAGCAACCATCTTATCATAGATAGACAGCGCCGTCAACAGGTTTACATAAAAACTTTAATTATTTTACTACTACGTTTGAAGCGTCAATTTTAATAGCTGGACCCATTGTAGTTGTAACGTTTACAGATTTCATGTAAGTACCTTTAGCTGCAGCAGGTTTTGCTTTTTGCACTACATCAAAAACAGTTAAGAAGTTTTCTACTAATTTTTCTGTAGAGAAAGAAGCTTTACCGATAGGTGCGTGGATGATACCAGCTTTATCTGCACGGTATTCTACTTTACCAGCTTTAATTTCGTTGATAGCTTTTGTTACATCGAAAGTAACTGTACCAGTTTTAGGGTTTGGCATTAAACCTTTAGGTCCTAATACACGACCAAGTTTACCAACTTCACCCATCATGTCAGGAGTTGCAACGATTACATCGAAATCAAACCAACCTTGTTGGATTTTTTGGATGTATTCTGCATCGCCTACATAGTCAGCACCAGCAGCTTCAGCTTCTTTAAGTTTTTCACCTTTAGCGAATACTAATACACGTTGAGTTTTACCAGTACCGTTTGGTAGCACTACTGCACCACGGATTTGTTGGTCGTTTTTACGAGTATCGATTCCTAAACGGAAAGCAACTTCTACAGTAGCGTCGAAGTTCACTGTGCTAGTTTTTTGAGCAAGTTCGATTGCTTCTTGAGCGCCGTATAATGCGTTACGGTCGATTAATTTTGCTGCATCTTGCAGTTTTTTACCTTTTTTAGCCATTATATAATTCCTCCTTGATTGTGGTTATAGCGGATTTTACCTCCCACGAATAAAGGTTGCGCGTTCACAAAGAAACTCCGCAACCTTCCAAAAAAACAAATACATCATCAAGTAATGGGATTAGTCTTCGATAACAATACCCATGCTTCGTGCAGTACCTTCAACCATTAACATAGCAGCTTCTACTGAAGCAGCGTTAAGGTCTGGCATTTTAGTTTCAGCGATTTCGCGAACTTTATCACGTTTAACCGTTGCCACTTTTTTACGGTTTGGTTCACCAGATCCAGATTGGATACCAGCTGCTACTTTAAGTAGAACTGCTGCAGGTGGAGTTTTTGTAATGAAAGTGAAAGAACGGTCTTCGAATACTGAAATTTCAACTGGAATAATAAGACCAGCTTGATCAGCAGTACGCGCATTGAATTCTTTACAGAATCCCATGATGTTCACACCCGCTTGACCTAATGCAGGACCAACCGGCGGAGCTGGATTTGCTTTACCAGCAGGGATTTGAAGTTTTACAACTTTAATAACTTTTTTAGCCACGAGACACACCTCCTTAAGTCCGTGATGTGGTAATTGGGTTGCCCCTCCCACTCAATATCTGTCTGTCAGCTAATTGCCGATAACATTAAAATTATCATTGCAGACGTCAAACCAAAGTATGACAATCTGACCTAGAAATGATACCACTTTTAATTTTTTTAAGCAAGTAGTAATTAACAAAATCTGCGACATACGTCTTAGACATATGTCACTTTAGTTACTAGAACTACATTTTTTGTATTTGCTCAAAATCTAGTTCCATAATTGTTTCGCGACCAAACATGTCGACAGAAACTTTCACTTTTCCTTTTTCAGTATCAATTTCTTCAACACGTCCTTGGAAGTGAGCAAAAGGCCCTTCTAATACTTCTACTGCTTCTCCAACAGAAATATCAATCTCGACAATTTTGTCAGTCATTCCCATTTGTTGTAATAGACGATCCGCTTCTTCAGGTAATAAAGGTGTCGGTTTTGCACCACCACCAGATGAACCGATAAAGCCAGTTACACCTGGCGTATTACGTACAACATACCATGAATCATCTGTCATAATTAGCTCTACTAAAACATAACCAGGGAAAACTTTACGCATCATTGTACGCTTTTTCCCATCCTTCATTTCTGTTTCTTCGTGTTCAGGCACAATAACACGGAAAATCTTATCCTGCATACCCATTGTTTCTACACGTTTCTCTAGGTTTGCTTTTACTCGGTTTTCATACCCTGAATACGTATGAACAACATACCAATTTTTCTCCATAACTACTAGGACTCCTCGTCCGTCCCTCCCTTACCAAATCAATTACGCCTTGGCGTAATTGTGTCTGGATTTTGTATTGTGCTTGCACAATTGGTTCCTTTCAAAATCCGCGACATCTGCCAATGACTTTATCTTCATTCAGTCGGTGTTTTAACACTTACTAAAAAGGAACTGCATTTGCATTTATCCTACCACTTTTAGAAGCAGGAATCTTCTACTGAATGAAGATACAAGTGAAAAAATGAATCGCGATATACACTAAGCGTATCCTTTACTCTTTTCACAAACTACCTATTAGAAAAACATTGCTTCCGCTAATAGTCTAGTGAAAGCCCGATGATCTATACCAAAACTAGCATAGTCATCTATTGCTACCCTCATACTATCCCTAGTAGCATACTTATCATATTGAGAATATTTTACTGCTGTTCACTTCTTCAATTTCACCTTGGCGTAATTCTTTCGCACAGAAAAGATCTGCCGAATGAAGATAAAACAAACGAAAAAACCCGTTTATTGTAATGACGGGCTATTTCAGAAGTATTAACATGCTATTCACTAAATAAATTATAACTCTAAGTACCAGCGGAGTAATGATGAAATACCTAAATCAACTAACACAAAAAATAAAGCCATAATTACAACAGTTGAAATTACAACGACTGTATATTTCGTCAGTTCTTTACTTTTTGGCCAGCTTGTTTTGCGCATTTCCGACATTACATTGCTGAAAAAGCCTTTAATCTTGCCCATTCTAGCCTGACCTCCGAATCAATCATATCTGTCTATTTACAAATTGTTTTATAGCGTTTGTTTATGCATTGTATGTTCATTGCAATGCGAGCAAAATTTCTTTAATTCGAGGCGTACAGTTGAACCTTCCTTAGCAGGAAACGTGTAATTTCTCGATCCACATTTTTCGCAATTTAAAACGACTTTTTTTGCCATATAATCACCTTTTCGGCACTTTGTCTTTTCAAGACTAACACCTATATTTGTCAATGTCAACAAGGGTATGCAACCGCTAGGACATTTCTTCAAGTACTAAATGTCGCTCTAATTTACGCTTTACTCGTTGTAAAGCATTGTCAATGGATTTCACATGACGATTTAATTTCTCGGAAATTTCATGATAAGACTGGCCATCTAAGTAAAGAGCTAATACTTGTAGCTCTAATTCACTTAAAATCTCACTCATCTTTTCTTCTAAGTAACCAAACTCTTCTCTATGAATCATTAATTCTTCTGGATCATCCATAATAGCACCTGTTAACACGTCCATTAATGTACGATCTGATTCTTCATCAAAAATAGGCTTGTCCAAAGAAACGTAAGAATTTAATGGTATATGCTTTTGCCTTGTAGCTGTTTTAATAGCCGTGATAATCTGTCTAGTAATACACAGCTCAGCAAAAGCTCTAAAAGAAGCCAGCTTATCTCCCTTAAAATCACGAATGGCTTTATATAACCCAATCATGCCCTCTTGCACAATGTCTTCCTTATCCGCACCAATTAAAAAATAAGATCTAGCCTTTGCTCTTACTAACAAACGGTATTTCGTAATTAAATAATCCAACGCATCTGTATTACCTTGATGCACCATTTCAATAAGTTCTTCATCATTGAATCGTTCAAAATCTTGTGTCACTTGTACAATACTATTTTTAAACATGGTATCACCTCAGCCACAACAGATAATTAGGAACAGTATAACGGAATTGGAAAATATGAGTCAATCAATCATTTCAAACCACGCCGCCATTTTTCAAAAGCCACAGCAACATCAGGCTTTAGCTCTATCCGAGATGGCGGCTTGCTATCCTGTTTTTGTTTCACATCATGAGAAATTTTATGCTGAATAATGCCCATATCAATTTCTAGCTCTCGGGCCGATTTCCGCAAAGCACCATTACCAAAAATCACACTTTGCTCTGCCATATCCGAAGTAGCTACATGAATCTGAACATTTCTAGCTTTTAGTTCTCGTGTCATCTTTTCAATACGTTCATCTGCTGTTTCGTTTTTTCTTGTATAAATGACTTCGATATCATTTTCTATATAAGATTGCTCCACACCTGGTACAAGATGAGCGTCAAAAACGATAACGACGCGCCATCCCATAGCAGCCTTATACTCAGCCATAAGTTCAATTAATCTCTTACGAGCATCTTCAAAATTCGTATCTCGTAATGGCCGTAGCTCTTTCCAAGCTCCAATCATATTATAGCCGTCAACCAGCAAAATGTTGTTCATTGTCAATCATTCGCTTCTTGACGTTTACGATACACTTCATACATTAAGAGTGCCGCAGCTACCGATGCATTTAGTGATGTGACATGCCCGATCATTGGTAAATGATATAAAAAGTCACATTTCTCTTTTAATAAGCGACCCATTCCTTTGCCTTCACTACCAATAATAATCGCAAGTGGCAACGTTGCATCCATTTTACGATAATCTGCAGAACCTTTTGCATCTGTACCCGCAATCCATACTCCTCGTTCTTTTAGCTCGTCTACTGTCTGCGCTAGATTATTAACACGAACAACAGGTACGTGCTCTATTGCTCCAGTTGACGCCTTTGCCACTACAGCTGTTAAACTCACAGAACGGCGCTTCGGAATAATTATGCCATGCGCACCTATCGCATCAGCAGTTCGCATTATAGAGCCCAGATTATGCGGGTCCTCTAGCTCATCTAAAATTAAGAAGAATGGATCTTCTTGTTTTTTTGCCGCTGCAGCGAATAAATCCTCTAGCTCTGCATATCTATATGCTGCAACAGAGGCAACTATTCCTTGGTGATTGGTATCTGATAATTGATCCACCTTTTTTTTCGGGACAAATTGAACGATAACTCCACGTTCTCTTGCCAAATCTAGAAGTTCATTAACCCCTGATTTTTTCACACCTTCTGCAATCCATACTTTATTCATATCGCGGCCTGAACGAAGTGCTTCTAACACTGGGTTTTTACCGGCAATAATTTCACCATTTTGCTCTGCCATTATTTCGACACTCCTTTTGATTCCTCGATTATTTGAATAGCGTATGCAATGATTGCATACACGCGTTCTAATTCATTTAATAAATACAAACTACCAAGCACCGCCTCAAAGCCTGAGCTATTACGGTATGTTTGAACATCTGTATTTTTTGGCACAGAGCCGGATTTGGCATTGCGTCCACGACGGAACACAGCCAATTCCTCCTCTGTTAAAAAGCCTTCATCCATCATTTGATGTACAATCATAGATTGCGCTTTCGCTGATACATAACGTGTCGCCTCTCTATGAAGTGTATTAGGTTTAACACGGCCAGCACGTAGCAAATGCTCTCGTACCTTTTGCTCTAAAACTGCGTCTCCCATATAGGCTAACGCTAAGGCATTCAATTGCTTGACATCTTCGTTACGGAGTTTATCCAAGTTACTTACCCTCGTTTCCATCTAGTTCCTTGTCGCGTATCTTCTAAAATGATACCTTGCGCTTGCAAATGGTCACGAATTTCATCTGAACGAGCAAAATCACGGTTTTTACGTGCCTCTACACGCTCCTGTAAAAGTGCTTCAATTTCTTCGTCTAATAGCTCTTCTTCTTTTGCAAATTCAATACCTAAGACGTCACCTAACACCTCAAAAGTTTCAGCAAAACGCAATAATACTTTTTCATCGGTATTTGTTTCATTTAAATAAATATTGGCGATACGTGCTATTTCAAATAATACGGAAATGGCATTGGCTGTATTAAAATCATCATCCATCGCTTCTTCAAAATGCGCTTTTTGTTCAGCAATTTTTCCAAGCCATTCTTCCGAATGATCACCTAGGCCAGCAGTTGCTGTTAAACGGTGCTTAACATTGTTGTAGGCAGTACGAATTCGTTCTAAACCAGTTGCTGCTGCATCTACTAAATCCTTCGCGAAGTTAATTGGATGTCGATAATGCACAGAAAGCATAAAGAAGCGTAAAATTTGCGGGTCAATTTGTTTGCGGATATCATTGACGAGAATAAAATTACCAAGAGATTTGGACATTTTTTCATTATCAATATTAATATACCCATTGTGCATCCAATAACGCGCAAATGTTTTATCATTATGAGCTTCAGATTGTGCGATTTCATTTTCATGATGCGGGAATGTTAAATCTTGCCCACCAGCATGTATATCAATAGTATCTCCTAAATGTTCACGTGCCATTACCGAGCATTCAATATGCCAACCCGGACGACCTTTCCCCCAAGGACTTTCCCAATAAATCTCACCTGGCTTAACAGCTTTCCATAGCGCGAAATCTAATGCATCATCTTTTTTCTCGCCGGCTTCAATACGAGCACCGATTTTTAAATCATCCACCAATTGATGCGATAATTTACCGTAGCCATCAAATTTACGAGTTCGGTAATAGACATCTCCAGCTGACTCATAAGCATAGCCTTTATCGATTAAGATTTGAATGAATTGTATAATATCATCCATATGCTCTGTAACGCGAGGGTGTACATCTGCCTTCTTGCAGCCCAATGCTGTAACATCTTCAAAATACGCAGCAATGAAGCGCTCTGTTAATTCGTGAACTTCCTCTCCAAGCTCGTTAGCAGCCTTAATAATTTTGTCATCCACGTCTGTGAAATTTGAGACAAACTTCACATCATAGCCTTTGTATTGAAAATAACGACGCACTGTGTCATAAACAATTACAGGGCGTGAATTTCCAATATGAATATAGTTATAAACCGTCGGACCACAAACGTACATTTTTACTTTACCTTCTTCTAGTGGTACGAAAGTTTCCTTTTGTCGTGTTAATGAGTTGAAAATTTGAATACTCATTGTGTTTCTCTCTCCTTTTGTAAGCTTTCGATTTCCTGTTGCAATGTTGCAATCTGTTTCTCAAAAGCTTGACAACGTTCTTCTACAGGGTCAGGTATATTTTGGTGGTCTAGTTTTTTCTCTAGACGAACTCCATCCTTAATCACTATTTTACCAGGAATACCGACAACTGTAGCATTTGGTGGCACTTCTTTTAAGACAACTGAACCTGCACCAATTTTACTATTCTCACCAATTGTAATAGAACCTAAAACTTTTGCTCCTGTTGCAACAAGTACATTGTCCTTTAATGTCGGATGGCGTTTCCCCTTTTCTTTTCCTGTACCACCTAAAGTTACCCCTTGATATAAGGTTACATTATCACCAATCTCACATGTTTCGCCAATAACAACGCCCATCCCATGGTCAATAAAGAAACGTCGACCAATCTTTGCTCCAGGATGGATTTCAATTCCGGTAAAGAAGCGACTAATTTGTGAAATGGTCCGGGCTATAAAATAAAAGCGCCTTTTAAAGAACCAATGGGCTACTCGATGCGCCCATGTAGCATGTAAACCTGAGTATGTTAGCACAACTTCAAGTACACTACGAGCTGCTGGATCATTCTCAAAAATTGTTTCTACATCTTCCTTCATTCTTTTAAACACAAAAAACTCCCCCTTTTCATCCTGATTGGCCTTGACCCTTTGAAATACTGCAGCAGACGTTGATTTCACCATAGAGTTAGCTGAGTTGTGTTCGCGCACCCCACCATATCAACATGTGGATAAAAAATAAAAAGCGCCCCTATCATCCCTAAAAGGAATGACAGAGACGCTAAATTTGCGCGGTTCCACTCTGATTGAAGGCAAAAGCCCTCCACTCTGGACGTTCTGTAACGGGAACGAATCGATAAAGCCTACTACTGTTCAGCTTTATACTCAAAGGTGCATTTCAGTTTTGCCTAGGCTCAGACCACTTTCAGCCGGTGATGGTCCTCTCTTTAGAGCATGCGCCACTTACTTCTCCTTATCAACGCTTTTTCAATGTAAATTCATTTTACAACGAACTGACAAATTGTCAAACAATTTCGTCTTGGCGTAATTGCGTCCGGAGGCTTTATCTTCATTCAGTAGGCGGTTGGACACCCACTGAAAAAGAACTACATCCTCATTCATCTCACCACCTTCAGAGGTGGGAGTCTTCTGAGCTAGAGCTTTGCTTCTGCTTAAAAAACATTTGCTGAATGAAGATAAAATTCTATTTATTGTGCAAATTTTTCTACACGGTCAATTGATTTCTCTTTACCGATTAAGCAAATTGCGTTAGGAAGCTCTGGACCATGCGTTTCACCTGTCGTTACAACGCGAATTGGCATAAATAGATTTTTACCTTTGTGACCTGTTTCTTTTTGCACAGCTTTAATAGCCGCTTTGACAGCATCAGGTGTAAATTCCGCTATGCCTTCTAGCTGAGCTTTAAATGCAGCCATTACCTCAGGAACTTGCTCTCCCGCTAAAACTGCCTTTGCTTCTTCATCATATTCAATGTGATCATTAAAGAATAGGCGAGATAATTCTACAATTTCAGATCCAAAGCTCATTTGCTCATGATAAAGTGCGATTAAATCTGTTGCCCATGCACGTTCTTCCGCTGTTAGCTCTTCTGGTAATAAACCTGCTTTTTGTAAATGTGGTAAAGATAATGTCACCACTTCTTCTAATGATAGCTTTTTAATGTATTGATTATTCATCCACGTAAGCTTTTGTTTATCGAACATAGATGGTGATTTTGAAAGACGTTTTTCATCAAAGATTTTAATAAATTCTTCTTTTGAGAAAATCTCTTCTTCCCCTTCAGGAGACCAGCCAAGTAATGCGAAGAAGTTGAACATCGCTTCAGGTAGGTATCCTAAATCTTTATATTGTGTTACGAATTGAATAATTGATTCATCACGTTTTGATAATTTCTTACGGTTTTCATTAATGATTAATGTCATATGACCAAAGCGTGGATATTCCCAGCCAAATGAGTCAAAAATCATCATTTGTTTTGGTGTATTCGATAAATGCTCTTCACCGCGGAATACATGGGAAATTTCCATAAAGTGATCATCTAACACTACCGCATAGTTATACGTTGGAATACCATTTGCTTTAACAAGTACCCAGTCACCAATATCTTTTGACTCAAATGTTACTTGTCCACGTACTAAATCCTCAAATTCATATGTTACATTTTCAGGTACACGCATACGAATTGTGTATTGTTCACCAGCAGCTTCTTTAGCCGCAACTTCCTCCGCTGATAAATGACGGCAAGTACCATCATAAGTTGGAGCTGCAACACCTCGTGCTTTTTGCTCTTCACGAGATGCTTCTAATTTCTCTGAAGAACAGAAGCATTTATAAGCTAAACCTTGCTCTAAAAGCTTTTCAGCGTGCTCTTTATAAATATCGAGACGCTCCATTTGACGATAAGGTGCATATGGTCCACCAATATCGATTGACTCATCATATTCGATACCTAACCATTTTAAGTTATCAAGCTGAGATGCTTCTCCGCCCTCTACATTACGTTCAATATCCGTATCTTCAATACGTACGATGAATTTACCGTTATGATGTTTTGCATATAAATAATTGAATAACGCTGTACGCGCTCCACCGATATGTAAGAAACCAGTAGGGGATGGCGCGTAACGAACACGAACTTCTTTCGCCATTATTAAAAGCCTCCTAAATTTTCGTTCAAAAAATTGACTTTGTTCATTTTACCACTCTGTTACAGGAAATAAAAGCGTTGAGAGCCTGCTTTTACTTCTTCACCAATAGGATTGTCGCCATAGATGCAATCCCTTCCTCGCGACCCGTAAAACCTAAACGCTCAGTTGTTGTTGCCTTGACATTCACTTGAGAAGGCTCTGCATGAAGTAATTCAGCAATACGATTTTGCATTTGTTCAATATAGGGTGCCATTTTCGGACGTTGTGCCATAATCGTACAATCCACATTGCCTAGAACATAACCCTTGTCCTCAACAATCTTCCAAATATGCTCTAATAATTTCGCTGAATCCGCATCCTTAAACGCGGGATCTGTATCTGGGAAATGACGGCCGATATCTCCTTCACCGATAGCCCCTAATGCTGCATCCGTGACAGTATGTAATAAAACATCTGCGTCAGAATGCCCTACTAGCCCTTTTTCATGAGGAATTGTTATACCCCCAATAATTAACGGGCGTCCTTCTTCAAATGCATGTACGTCAAATCCTTGTCCTACTCGAAACATATGATATTGAGACTGTCTAATAAGTTAAATAAAATAAATCTATTCAGCTTATAAGGCAGCCTCATTCACCTTCCTTTACTTTTTAATTTTATCTATATTATACCCTCACATTTTAACATATTTCCTAGGAAATTGAGTTAGTAGTGAGCCGTTCGCTCAATGAATATTCAATTATGGTTACAAATCTAAAAATATAAAAGGGGCTGGGACAGAACTCGATTATTTTGAAAAATAGCGAAAACAGATAATAACTTTTTCGCTTCAATGAGTAGAGCGTTCCTTCCTAAATCAAAAAAATGTTAGACCGATATCGGTCTAACATTTTTTCTTTTTGTTCCAGCCTCTTTTTAGTTGGCTATTATAACGTTTCCAAAGCACGTTTACGCAATATCGCTTCTCCGAAAACTAAATCTTCTTGCGTCGTCATTTTTACATTCTCGTAGCTACTTTCGACAATATGCACCTCATGACCAAGACGTTCAACTAGCATTGCTTCATCGGTACCAAGAAAGCCTACTTTCTCAGCGACATCCTCCGCCTCCACAATTAAATCAAATTGGAATGCTTGTGGGGTTTGTATCATCCATAAGCTTTCACGATCAACTGTCTCTTCAATCACACCATCCCGTACTTTTTTCATCGTATCCTTCGCACGAACACCTGCAATCGCAGCGCCAAAGTTATGAGCACTTTGTACAAGATTCGCAATAATGTCATGCGTAATAAATGGACGCGCAGCATCGTGCACAAGCACAATATCGACCTGCTTCATCTCTTTCATACACGAATGAACAGAATGCTGTCGCTCAACACCTCCATCAGGCAGGCCTTTAACTTTAGAAATTTCATATCTCTGGAGCATTTCTTGAATAAATACACGTTCTTCTGGCTTCACAGCAAGCCAAATACCCGTACATTGACGATCCTTTTCAAAAATTTCCAGTGTGTGTATAAGAATCGGTTTCTCTAAAAGATTTAAAAATAGCTTATTTTGCCCCGCTCCCATTCGCTTTCCGCTTCCTGCTGCAGGCAACACTACTTCATATTGCACATTTCCCACTTCCTAGTCATCCTTTGGTTTAGCAAAAATCATACGACCTGCCGATGTTTGTAGAACACTTGTTACGGTTACCGTAATTGCCTGTCCTATATAGCTACGTCCACCTTCAACAACGATCATTGTGCCATCATCTAAATAAGCAACGCCTTGATTATGCTCTTTCCCATCTTTAATGACCATCACTTGCATATTCTCACCTGGAATAACAACAGGCTTCACTGCATTTGCTAAATCATTGATGTTTAGCACCTTCACGTGATGTAGCTCACAAACTTTGTTCAGGTTAAAGTCGTTCGTTACAATCTGTGTATCGTTGCCCATTTTCTTAGCAAGACGTACTAACTTTAAGTCTACTTCTTGTACATCCTCAAAATCCTCTTCAGTAATCTCAACCTTCGTCATACGCTCATCCTGTAATTTCTTTAAAATATCTAAACCACGACGACCTCTTGTACGCTTTAACGTATCCGAAGAATCCGCAATATGCTGAAGCTCAGTAAGGACAAATTGAGGTACAACCAGGATACCTTCAATAAAGCCTGTTTCAGAAATATCTGCAATACGACCATCGATAATAACACTTGTATCTAACAGTTTATAGCTTCCTCGTACTTCTTGAGGTTCTACACCTTCAGGTGATTTTTTCTTCGCGTTGTTACCGCGTAATGTAAAAAGCTGGATTAATTCATCTCGCTTTTTAAAGCCTACACGGAACCCTAAATATCCAAGTACAAATGACAGTATTATTGGTAAAACCTTCGTAAAATTAGGTAAATCAATACTATCAATTGCAAAACCTAAGAAATACGCAACGATTAGCCCGATAATAAGTCCAAGCGTACCAAATAATAAATCCCCAACAGGTACTTTAAATAGCACCTCTTCCATCCAGCTAATGAGCCTTACAAAATAATCGGAAAAGGCAAACGATAATGTAAACAGTAAAAGTGCTCCTAAAGCTACTGATACATAGGGATTATCTAGCCAAGGATTAGATGATAAATGAAGCAATTCGTATAATGGCGGTAAGAAAACAAGGCCTAATGCTCCTCCAATCAGTAAAAAAGCAATTTGAACAAATTTTTTCATAAACTGTCACCTCCAATTCTTAATTTATAATTATACATAGTTTACTGTAGAAAATCCTTTATGAACCCACCAAATTATCATTATTTCATCTACTTTTGAATGAACATTTCAGGTCTACTAAAAAAGGAACAATCAAGCATTCAATTTGTCCTTCTCCCATCATAAAAAGTGCTCTTTGGGCGTCCGAAGAATCATTACAAAAAGCCTTATTCTCGGATGTTATCTAGGACGCCGATTCCCCCCTTTGAGTTTCCTACCTTTATTCTATGAATTCAAAGCTTTCTTTAAGTAAATATCTTCCTTTGTAAGGAAAAGTGCATGTCAGAACATTGTCCAACATGCACAAACTTTTTTATAGCTCTCTAAAGCAAGTATTCAATGCATCTTTTATCGTTTCTACACCAACTATCTGAATACCTTGCGGAAAATCCCAGCCACCGATATTCGAGGCCGGGATGAAGGCTCGTTTAAATCCGAGCTTCGCTGCCTCAATGACACGCTGTTCAATACGAGATACTCGACGCACCTCTCCCGTCAATCCTACCTCCCCAATAAAGCAATCGGTCGCTCCGACAGCTTGATCCTTAAAGCTTGAAACAATGCTTGTCAACACCGCCAAATCAATTGCAGGCTCATCAAGCTTTACACCGCCAGCAACTTTAATATATGCATCCTGCGCCTGTAGCATGAGACCCATTCTCTTTTCAAGGACTGCCATAAGCAGTTGCACACGGTTTTGATCTACACCCGTTGCCATTCGTTTCGGATAATTAAAACTCGTTGGTGTTACAAGCGACTGAATTTCAACTAGAATTGGTCGTGTACCTTCCATCGAGGCAACAATTGTTGAACCTGCCGCCCCTTGTGAACGTTCCTGCAAGAACAACTCAGACGGATTTAAAACTTCCTTTAAGCCTCCTTGAAGCATTTCAAAAATAGCAATTTCATTAGTAGAGCCAAAGCGGTTTTTTTGGCTACGTAAAATACGGTGGTTATGATGTCGTTCCCCTTCAAAATACAATACCGTATCAACCATATGCTCCAAAATACGCGGTCCTGCAATTTGTCCCTCTTTCGTAACATGTCCAACTAAAAAAATAGCGATTCCCTTTGTTTTTGCAATTCGCATTAGCTCCGCTGTACATTCACGCACCTGTGATACACTACCAGGTGCACTCGTTACCTCAGGATGAAAAACTGTTTGAATGGAATCGACAATGACAAACTTAGGCTGCACATCATCGATGGTCTGATTTAAAAACTCTAAATTTGTTTCTGAATATATATAGAGCTCCTGTGATATCACTCCTAAACGCTCTGCCCGTAGCTTTGTTTGACGAATTGATTCCTCACCGGAAATATAGAGCACACGATGTCCTTTATTCGAAAGTAATGCCGATACTTGTAATAATAACGTCGACTTCCCAATCCCAGGGTCTCCCCCGATTAATACAAGCGAACCAGGTACGATGCCTCCACCTAGCACTCGGTTGAGCTCACTCATTTCTGTTGCAACTCGTGATTCCTCAGCTGCTTCAACCTGCATAATAGGGAGAGCCTTTTGGGTAACTGTAGCGGAGTGTTGAAAAGCCCCTCGAGGCCCTTTAGCTACAACCTCTATCTCTTCAACCATCTTATTCCATTCCCCACACCCTGGGCATCTTCCCATCCATTTTGCCGATTCATAGCCACAGCCTGAGCATACAAATTTTGTTTTTTTCTTTGCCAAATTACATTCACCTCGAATATTTGTTCTTATCTATTTATTGTACATAAAAAAGGACAGCTTGGCACTATAGCCTTGCTGTCCTTTTCAAATGAAACATTTATCCGCATTAACGGGCAGAAATTTATCTGTACCGCCAGTAAGTGACAGGTACAAGATCCTCACCTCAAAATTCAGCAAAAGCAAAGAACTTAGGCGGGAAATTAACTACCTGTAAAAGCCCTTTTGGTAAAGACTAATACTCAGTGGATGGGATGAAGAAGCCCCCACTGATGGAGATTATTTAGAAGTAGAAACTTCTTCTTTTTTCTTTACAACAAACTCATCATTCACATAATCAATGACCACTTGATTACCCTTCTCTACATTGCCTTTTAGTAGTTCTTCCGATAGACGGTCTTCTACTTGTTTTTGTAATGCTCGGCGTAGTGGACGGGCACCATATTGAGGATCATAGCCTTCCTCAGCAATTTTCTCTAATGCTGCATCCGTTAACTCTAACGAAATGTCTTGTTCTTTTAAACGTTTTGTTAAAGAATTCGCCATCATTGATACGATTTCTTTTAAGTGTACTTTTTCTAGTGAGTGGAAGACGATCATTTCATCGATACGGTTTAAGAACTCTGGACGGAATGCTTTTTTCAATTCCTCTAACATTGTACCCTTCATATCTTTATACTTCGTGTCAGTACCACCTACATTGAAGCCAAGGTTTTTCTGATATTTTAAAGCATCTGCACCAACGTTTGATGTCATAATAACAACTGTGTTGCGGAAATCTACCACACGGCCTTTAGAATCTGTTAAACGGCCATCTTCAAGTACTTGAAGTAAGATATTGAAAACATCTGGATGAGCTTTCTCAATTTCATCTAGTAATACTACAGAATATGGTTTGCGACGGACCTTTTCTGTTAGCTGACCACCATCATCAAAGCCTACATAACCCGGAGGTGAACCAACTAAACGTGAAGTCGAATGTTTCTCCATGTACTCAGACATGTCAACACGAATCATTGCGTCCTCATCGCCAAACATCACTTCAGCTAATGCTCTTGCAAGCTCTGTTTTACCAACCCCAGTAGGACCTAAGAAAATGAATGAACCAATTGGTCGTTTCGGATCTTTTAAGCCAGCTCTTGCACGGCGAATAGCACGAGAGATTGCTTCTACCGCTTCTCCTTGACCTACAACACGTTTGTGCAACTCTTCTTCAAGCTGTAATAACTTAGAAGATTCTTCAGAAGCAATTTTAGATACTGGGATTCCAGTCCACATTGATACAACCGATGCTACATCATCCACTGTAACTTTGGATTCAGCTTTCCCTTGCTCTTCTTTCCAATTTTTTCTCGTAGATTCGATTTCATCTTTTAGCTTTTGCTCTGTATCTCTTAATGACGCTGCCTTTTCAAACTCTTGACCTGAAACAGCTGCATTCTTTTCAGAGCGTACATTTTCAAGTTTATCTTCAAGTGCCTTTAAGTTTGGTGGCACTGCGAATGAACGTAAACGTACTTTAGAGCCCGCTTCATCGATTAAGTCAATAGCCTTATCCGGTAAGAAACGATCAGAAATATATCGGTCACTCATTTTTGCTGCCGCTTCAATTGCTTCATCTGTAATTTTCACACGGTGATGTGCTTCATAACGATCACGTAAGCCTTGAATAATTAGAATAGCTTCTTCTACAGTTGGCTCATCAACTTGAATCGGTTGGAAACGACGCTCTAATGCCGCATCCTTTTCAATATATTTACGATACTCATCTAGTGTTGTCGCACCGATACATTGGAGCTCACCACGAGCTAAAGATGGTTTTAAAATATTTGAGGCATCAATGGCACCTTCTGCACCACCTGCACCGATTAATGTATGCAATTCATCGATAAATAAAATCACATTGCCTGCTTGGCGAATTTCATCCATTACTTTTTTCAAGCGATCTTCAAATTCACCACGATATTTTGTTCCAGCAACAACTGTCCCCATATCAAGAGTCATAACACGTTTATCACGGAGAATTTCTGGCACTTCATTATTAATAATTTGCTGAGCTAAACCTTCAGCAATAGCCGTTTTACCGACACCAGGCTCACCGATTAATACAGGGTTATTTTTTGTACGGCGAGACAATACCTCGATAACACGAGTGATTTCCTTGCTTCGACCAATGACCGGATCTAAAGTGCCTTCGCGAGCAATTTGCGTTAAATCACGCGCAAGGCTATCTAATGTTGGTGTATTGGCAGCCTGTGCAGCTTGCTGACCAGATTGAGCATTATCGTTATTACCTAATAACAATAGCACTTGTTGACGAGCTTTATTTAATCCGACACCAGCATTGTTTAATACACGGGCCGCTATCCCTTCACCTTCACGAATAAGCGCTAATAGTAAATGCTCTGTTCCGATATAGGAATGACCTAATTTACGTGATTCATCGACCGATAGTTCTATTACTTTTTTAGCTCGAGGCGTGTAGTGGACAATTGGACCAACATCTTCCTTACCTTTCCCTACAAGCTCTTCAATACCCGCTTCAATCATTTGAGGACTAATATCAATGGCTTCTAATGCTTTTGCAGCAATACCACCGCCTTCACGGATAAGCCCTAATAGAATATGCTCTGTTCCAATTGATTCGTGTTTCCAACGAATAGCCTCTTCTTGTGCAAGCTGTAATACTTTTTGCGCGCGTTGTGTAAAACGATTAAACATCAAATGAATCCTCTCCTTTTCCCCCAATAATAGGCTTACTCACATTTTCTCGAAATAATGCCTCACGAAGCATTTCGGCCCGTACGCGATCTCGCTCAGCAGGCGGCAAAACATCCCCTGCATAATTCTGCAAAAAACCAGGTTGCATACTGACAACACATTCGTTTAAAGTCATCGCTTTAATACCTTCAATTAGCTTTAAATCAACCCCTAAACGAACATTTGATAGGCAGGTAGCTGCTTCCTCACTCGTTAAAATTCGAGCGTGTGTTAAGGTACCTAAAGCACGATATACACGGTCTTCTAAAGCAAGCTCTGCTTTTTCCATTAACTTACCTCTTGCATGTCGTTCTTTTTGAATTATTTTTTCAGCGACACTCTGAATGTCCGCTAAAATATCATCTTCTGTTTTTCCTAGTGTAATCTGATTTGATACTTGGTAAACATTACCTAAATTTTCGCTACCTTCTCCATATATTCCTCTCACTGTCATGCCTAAACGCGTCATCGCATTAATGATTTGATTCATCTGACCTGTCAGTGTAAGTGCTGGCAGATGCATCATGACAGATGCTCGCAAACCAGTACCAATATTTGTGGGACAACTTGTTAAATAACCAAATGTATCTCGAAATGCAAAAGGTAAAGCTTTCTCTAAGATACGATCAATTTTATTGGCCTGTTCATATGCTTTTTGAAGTTGAAAACTGGCCGTCATACATTGAATGCGTAAATGGTCTTCTTCGTTCACCATAATGCTAGTTGATTCATCATCAGATAAAAGTATGGAGCCCACTAGCTCTTTTTTTGCAAGCTGAGGACTAATTAAATGTTTTTCTACAAGTATTTGACGTTGTAAAGGTGTTAAATCCTTAATCGCAAAATAAGAGTAATTTTCTTGAAGTTTCGTACTATCCTTTATTGCATGTGTAACTGCCTGCTCTACCTGTAATGCCTCATTCTCTGTAAAGGCTAATGGAAAGCGATAACCATCTAAATTTCGCGCAAGGCGGATGCGTGTACTAATAACAATATCTGAATAATCGTCTTCTACACCCATCCATGTTGGTGTTGCACGTTCTAAAAACGATTCAATCATCACGACACATCACCACCTTCAAATTGTAGCTGCTTCTCAAGTTCCTTAGCTTCATCACGAAGCTTGGCTGCCACTTCAAATTGTTCTTCATCTACAGCAACTTTCATACGTTTACGAATATCTTCAATTTGCTTTTTGATAACATAAACATTGCTTCTGGCACCAGGCATTTTCCCTATATGTTGAGGACCTGCCTGTATACGGTTAAAGAGCTTCGGTAAGTGCTCGCTAAAGGTGTCATAACAAATAGGGCATCCAAATTTACCTTCTTTTAAAAACTGTTTATACGTAAATCCACAGTGTGGACAGGTTTGAGGTTGTGGCTGCGCCTGCTGTTTTTCATCTGCTTTTTGTTGCTGCCATGAAGGAGAGCCAAACCAATTGGATAATAGCTGTTGAATAGATACTGGCTCTTGTTTAAATTCAGCATGAAATGGATGGAACTGAGAGGCGCAGACGTCACAATAATGATGCTCCACCTTTTGACCACTTTGAACTTGTGTTACGGTAACTGTTGCATTACGTTGTTTACAATGTTCACAAATCATTTCCATCACCTCTCTATTTTTGCTGTTCATATTTAATCGTCGTTAGCATCGCCCTTAATATTTTTCCTCGAATATGATCTCGTAAAGGGAGCTGTAAATCTATGGTTGAGCGATCAATCGCTGCTAACATTAATTTCGCTTCTCGCTTTGAAATTACCTGCTCATCAATTAGTCGAAAAACTAAATCTTCCGCCATTGTTTGCGATGCCCCACATTCTATTTGCCCGAGGACATCATCGATTAGATCAATTTGTGAATTCGCGCGGACACGTAAAATTCGAATGTATCCACCACCACCACGTTTGCTTTCAACAAGGTAACCTCGTTCGGCTGTAAATCTTGTATTAATTACATAATTTATTTGTGAGGGTACGCACTGAAATTTATCTGCGATTTCACTACGTTTTATTTCAATATGCCCTTCTCCACCTAATTCAAGTACTTGCTTTAAGTAGCCTTCTATGATGTCTGATATATTACGCATTTTAGGAATACACCTCGCTTACTTCACTGACTTTGACTATCTTTGACTTTCTTTGAGTATATTATACAAAACGCTTAAAAATAATTGCAATTATTTCGCACACTGAAATGTTGAAAGCGGCTGCTCATCTCTATACTCTACCCTTATCATCAATGAAAAAAACGCAAGCATATGCCACTAGCATATACTTGCGTCTATAAAAATTATACCCAGCGACCGACAATTGGATAACGCCAAGGCTCATCAGATAAAGCCTTCACAATACCGATAATTGGGACGACGAATAACATAATACCGAAAATAATTAAGAACGGTATACCAATTAATAAAAAGCTTAGAATACCTGAAATTGCAATTAAAGCCCACATAATAATTTGGAACAGCAATGCCTGAACGGAAATTGTTTTTATTTCTTCATCAGAACTAATTAAGAAAAATATTATGGGTACTACCCATGGCGCGAAAAACGAACTTGCGTGTATGATTACCTTAGACCATTTTGTTTCCATTTATATCAACCCTTCCTTATTATTTTATTTTTTATGTACTATACTTACGGATTTATACCCTAGATAGTTTCAATTTAAATTGAATATATAAATATTTTTGAAAGGAATGTGATACACGATGGAATTTAATAACACACTTGCAAATGAATATGAAAAAGGCATTCGTCGTACGCTACCTAGCTATGATGCGATGCTACGGTTAACACATACCTTTTATCATTCTACATTACCCGAGCAAGCTGAGTTTTTAATAGTTGGCTCAGGAAGCGGCAATGAAATTTTACAGTTCGCTGAGAAAAGACCTCATTGGTCATTTGTTGGTATAGATCCTTCTTCAGCAATGCTACAAATTGCTGAAGAACGTTTAAAGCCTCTACCTAATAATATGTCTTTACATCAAGGCACGATACTTGATTCTTTACTGCCTTCAATAAAATTTGATGCAGCTAGCTGTATTTTAGTGCTTCATTTCATCGATGATGATCAAGAAAAACTTGCAACATTGAAGGAGATAGCAAATAATTTAAAGCCTGGTGCACCATTTGTGCTCGTCTCAAAATACGGGCAACTAGGTTCTTTAGAAACGGAGTTACAATTTGATTTGTGGCGTGCTTATTGGCTACAGCATACAAAGCTATCACCATCAGAGGTAGCAGAAATGGAGAAATCCATACGTTCTCTTTCATTTATGCGTGAAGAGGACATTTTATCACTATTACGGCAGGCAGGCTTTACAGAACCATCTAGATTCTTTGCCACTACTTTATTTGGCGGTTGGATATGCTATAAAGAGGGCGAATAAAATTTAGGGCGCGCCTGTTAGGATAGAGTCAACAGAAGTGAGGTGAATGCTGTGATACGTACAATTGGAATTACAAAAAACCAACAGCTTATAAAGGACTTTCCACTTGAGGATATACACAATAACGAATTTGAATGGTACTGGGTAGATTTTAATTGTCCGACCGACGAGGAAGAACTACTATTAGATACATTCTTCCATTTCCATCCACTTGCTATAGAAGATTGCTTAATGCGTTTACAGCGGCCAAAGCTCGATTTTTATGATGATTTCCATTTCTTTGTTATTCAAAGGGTTAACGAAGAATTAATAGCTGAGGAAGTAAATATTTTTGTTTCTAATAAATTTATTGTTACATTCCACAAAAACGAAGCACCTGAAATAGATCGAGTACAAAAGATGCTAGAAAAAAAGCCAAAGTATTGGGAACGAGGCACAGTATATTTAACGTATCAGGTAATCGATAAAATCGTTGATAGCTATTTTCCTCTTGTCTATAAAATCGAGGATCATTTAAATGTACTTGAAGACGAGCTTACCTATCAAAGTAACCCCAATGCCATGAAAATTGTGTTCGAATTCCGCAGTGATTTGCTTCATTTGCGTCGCACGATTTTACCGATGCGTGATTTATTATATCGGATACTTAATTCTTATCGCTTTTCACTAAAGAAGTCTGAACGAGCTTACTTTGGCGATATTTACGATCATCTGCTAAAGCTTACAGAAATGGTCGAATCCAATCGAGAACTTACAGCTGATATGCGTGATAGCTATATGGCGATGAGCTCTAGCCGTATGAATGGCATTATGATGACATTAACTATTGTATCGACAATTTTTATTCCGTTAACATTTATTGCTGGTGTTTACGGTATGAACTTTGATAATATGCCTGAACTTCATGGTCGTTATAGCTACTTTATTGTACTTATTTTGATGATTTTAATTGCAATATCTATGCTCGTCATTTTTAAATTGAAAGGCTGGTTCAAATTATTTAAACCTTAGGCTTTTCACAGCCTACGTAAACGCAAAGAAATCTGCTTCTTTTTCAGTTTTCACACTGAAGAAGAAGCAGATTCTTGCTAATAACCTTATTTTTGCTTGTACGGCCCACGATTATCAATTTTATCTTCACCCTGCTGTGGAAATAAAAAGTATGCGAGTACCCCTGAAAATAATGTTGCACAAATTGTAATTAGTAATTGATCTAAGCTTGGTACTTCAGCATAGTATTTTCTTAACATATAAACTGAGCCAATTGCTACAATTACCATGACTGGAATAACAAATTTAAAACGTTTTTTCTCCATGTAATCCCCCTCCTGAAACCTATTTTTTCACGTACAATTTTTTATCCAGCTAAACAGTTCGTATTTTACAGGTTTCCTATTTAGAATTCAATTTGCTCATTCTCTATAAAAAAGTCCATTTCATGACGTTTAATCGACAATCGTCTGTCATTATTATAAAAAATTTTAGAAATAAACGAAAATTTTAACCAAATAACCAACAAAAAATAGTAAAATATTAAAATACAATATATTTAGTACATTAACAAAATTTACAAAGAGTCTTTATTTGATCTATTTATTTTGCATTTATAAAGAATGGAGCAAACAACAATGAGTTGGTTTACAAAAAACAGCAATTCTAGCTACTCAATAACGTTAACACCTGAGGCATTTCAAAACAATGTACAATTAAATGTTTCTAATCACCCTAGATTACAAAAACAATTGCAATTATTAGATTTAACGGCTGAGGATTTAGCCGTTATTAAACAACTACAACCTTTAGCTAAAGATCTAATTCCTAAAATGGTAGAACAATTTTATGCAGCTATTAGTTTAAGTCCGGAATTAGTAAATATTATTAATAGAACTTCACATATTGACCGTTTAAAAGTTACTTTACATAAGCATTTAAGTGATATCTTCGAATGCAATATTAATGACTCTTATATTAACGAACGGAAGGCAATTGCGGAGACTCACGTTCGCATCGGTCTACAGTCGAAATGGTACATTGCTTCATTCCAGTCATTAACTTCGACTTTTACAAACTTTGTAAATGAGTTAGACATTTCTAAGAACGATGCAATTCGTGCCATTAATGCCTTCTGCAAAATTATTAACTTCGAGCAACAGCTTGTTATAGAGGCATATGAAAAAGAAGAAGACCGTATTCGTACCGAAGCTACTGAAACAAAGATCTCTCTTGTTACTACCATTCAAAAAACCGCTGAGGAGCTAAACTCAATTAGTGAGGAGACAGCAGCTTCGTTACTAGTCATCTCCTCTCAAACAGATGACATTGCAGTAGCTACTAAGCAAGGGTTAAGCTTCGTTGCTGATACGCAAGAAAAATCTAAAAGAGGACAGCAACAGCTGCAAGAGCAGAATAACTTAATACAAGTCATTTTACAAAGTGTGAACGGTCTTGAGGTAACAATGAACCAGTTACGTACTTCATCTCAGAAGATTTCAGAAATTGTTGGACTTGTAACTGGCATTGCAGATCAAACAAATTTATTAGCACTAAATGCTTCTATTGAGGCAGCTCGTGCTGGTGAGCATGGGAAGGGCTTTGCTGTTGTTGCTGAAGAAGTCCGTAAGCTTGCTGAGGAAACAAAAAATGCCGTACAAAACGTTTCCCATCTCATTAAAGAAACAGAAAGTAATATTACAACAATGTCGAATTCAGTTATTAACGTTGACCAAAAAATTCAACATAGTGTAGATACACAAAACAGTTTATCTAAATCATTTAATGATATCGCCGATGCTGTGTCTGGAATTCAACAGCAATATGTAAATACATCCAGAGATATTTCAGCCATCTCCAATTTAATAACTGAGCTGTCACAAGGAGCTACGCTTGTTTCTTCCTCTTCTGACTCGCTTATCAATGTTGTAAATGAGCTAAATTTGTAAAACCGCAAAAAAGGGAAACTGACAGTATACGTCAATTTCCCTTTTCATTTAATGCGGCAATGCACGTTTTTGTTTCCGATGCTCTCGACGTGCTGGTCCCGTTTCAAACAGACGCTTTTCTGCATCTGTTTCAGGATAAATTGCTGGAACTGGCTTAGGTTTCCCTTCATCATCTATTGCAACCATCGTTACAAAGGATTCCGTTGTTAATTTTTCCTCACCCGTTCCAATGTTTCGTGAAATTACTCGAACATAGACTTCCATTGAAGAACGTCCAGTTGACGAAACAATACTTTCAATTTCTAAAATATCCCCTACATGTGCTGCTGACAAAAAATCAACAGAATCAATAGAGGCTGTGACTACAAGCCCTTTTGCATGCTTCATTGCTGTGATCGCAGCAATTTCATCAATATAAGCTAACACTCTTCCACCGAAAATGGAATTGTGATTATTTGTATCTGGCGGTAATACGAGACGCGTTTGAACCGTACGTGACATGCTCATGGGTACAGCGTTGTTTGTCATAAATCTTATAACTTCCCTTCATGTATGTTCTTTCGTCATCGTATCGCAGAAAAAGAGTTGATGCAAATTTAGAATGATTTTTTCATCGTAATAAACTTCATATCCGTCATTTCCTCAATAGCCCACTTAATGCCTTCACGACCATAACCACTCATTTTTACGCCACCATATGGCATATTATCAACTCTGAATGTCGGAATATCGTTTATAATAACAGCGCCTACTTGTAATTCATCCGCTGCACGTAACGCATCTGGCAATACATTCGTATAAATCCCTGCATTTAAGCCAAGTTCCGACTCATTCACTAGTCGAATAGCGTCGTCTAATGTTTCATATGAAACAATTGAGACGATTGGCGCGAATGTTTCTTGACAAACTACTTTCATATTCGCTGTCACATTCGTCATAACAGTTGGTGTTAATGTACGCTCAGTGAACGTTCCTCCTGTTGCAACTATCGCACCTTGCGCCTTTGCTTCCTCAATCCATTGACGAATACGTTCAACTTCACCAGCATTAATCATCGCACTAACATCTGTATTTTTATCGAGCGGGTCACCTACTACAAGCTTTTCAGTTTCTGCCACAAATGCTTTTGTGAACTCATCAATAATCGATGCATGGACATAAATACGTTGTAATGAAATACAAACCTGGCCAGCAAAATTAAAGGCACCTCCGACACAACGCTGAATAATTTTATCAATTGGTGTCGATGGTTCAACAATTACTGCCGCATTGGAACCAAGCTCTAATGTTATTTTACGTAAACCGATTTTTTCCTTAATGCCCAAACCGACCTTGCCACTGCCCGTGAATGTCACCTTTTTCACGTATGGATGTGTCACGAGTGTATCGCTAAGCTCACCACCGCTACCGGTAACAATCTGTAGCGCACCTTCAGGTAGACCCGCTTGCTGAAAAATTTCCGCCATGACGATAGAACTTAATGGTGTTTGTGTCGCTGGCTTTAACACGACTGTATTACCAACTGCAAAGGCAGGACCTAATTTATGTGCTACTAAATTAAATGGAAAATTGAATGGCGTAATGGCGGAAATCACACCTAAAGGTTCTCGTTTTGTCCAGCCAATACGGTCCCCTGCCCCAGGTGCAGCATCCATAGGCACCGTCTCACCCATTGCTTGCTTAGCACCTTCTGCAGCAAATTGATAAGTTGCTATTGTGCGTTCTATTTCAGTTAAGCCTGCAGATATCGGCTTACCTGCCTCTAAGGCCAAAATCTCAGCTAATTCCGCTTTACGTTGTCGCATTATGTCGACCACTTTATATAAAATTTCGGCGCGTTCGTAGGCTGTTGTCTTTTTAAACGTTTGGAATGCCTCCTGTGCACCTTCTATTGCTTGCTCAACATCAGAAATTGACGCCTTAGCTACCTTTGCAATAACCTCACCACTGTAGGGTGACTTCAGCTCATATGTTTCCTTTGCGTTCTTCCACTGACCGTTTATCCAAAGCTTCGTTTCTTTCATCCTTCAAATGCACCTCCAAAATCAAGTTCTTCTTTATTTTATCACGAAGAACTTGAACTAGAAGCTGCTGCAGAAACTGCTGCTAACATCGCTGTTTGTTGTGCTTGGATTATTAATTGAATAGATGACATAATTGTCATTGATAAAGATTGTTGTACCTTAGCCATATCATACATAGCAATTTGTATAGCCATAAAAAACACGAATTCACGGTGCCATTTCAATAGTTTCATACCCTTCAATTCATGGTATAAATTCACAATCTGTTGAAGGTGTGCACTATTCACTTCAAGAATTGCTAAAAATCCGAGTAATGGATAGTGCATCGTTTTAACCTTTACATCCTGTTTTTTTAATGTGTCACGGATTGTCACCACATTTGGCACTAACTTACTATCATGTTGAGGAGATAAGAACGTCAATATTTGTGATAGCCATTGTAGTTCGTTCCCCGCATTAAAATTATATGTACGCAACTCTTTATAATAACGATTCATTGTTTCAGCACGAAGAACAACATCATCAGATGCGGCACTCAACAATACTGTATAGGGTATATCATCGTTAGCTGTTAAAAATCGATGATGCTTACGGACCTCTTCAAATAATAACCGTGCTGCCTGTGCATGTGCACGTTTCTCACTTTCCACCTCAGTTAAAAACTGTGCACCAATAAAAATAAAGTTGCCGCCTCTAAATTTAGCTTCCTTCAATATGCTTACGTTTGACAGTAGATTTTTTACCGCTTGTTCTGTATCCTCTTGCTCCACCAAATTTGCAGCAATACTATACCTTACTGCTGTTCTTAACGGAGAAGCCCATGAAGATTGCTCTTTCATTTCTTGTAATACTTCTTTATATTTAACGGAATCAAAGGTTTTTCCTGACGCCACATATTTGCTTGCAATTGCTAGTACAATTTTACGATCAACGGTCCATCCGACAGCCTTCGCTACATCCTCCACAGTTTGTGTAAATTGGTTTTCAATCATAGTAAATTCCATTTTCAACACACTCCTTTTTCCATATTTACGTAATAAAACATTAAAAGGATTCATCACTTTTGGCACATCACTATCCCCAAGGGGTCGCCCAGCCTACACTCCCATTAACTTCTATACATGGCAGGATGATGAGCTTCAGTTTTGTAACAATTAACACAAATAGTAAGCTTAATTTAATGTATGTGGCTCGATTTTATATGGTTTAATGAACATAATTAAAAATGAGTGGAGGAACTGATGTTAATTGAAATAACCATAACCAGTAGAAAGGCCTTATTCAAGGAAACCTTACAAGATCGATTACGATTATTTTTGATATTACGTAACTCTCCAAATAATATAGCCTTACATAAACGGTTTCAGAAAAAATAACATAAAAAAGCAGCGACTAAACGTTGTCGTTTTGCCGCTGTTTTCATTTTCAATATAATGACGCTGTTAAATTAACCCCAATTCCCTTAACTCCTCTGTTGAAAAGGCTCTTGATCTTGTTAAAAATCGTTTACCTTCAACGCCTTCAAGCGAGAACATACCGCCCCTGCCATCGACTACATCCAAGATTATTTGTGTATGCTTCCAATAATCGTATTGATTTTTATGCATATAGAAAGGAGTACCACCCATTTCCCCAAGGCAAACATCTTGGTCGCCTAATAGTAAATCGCCTTCAGGGTAACACATTGGTGAGGAACCGTCACAGCATCCACCAGATTGATGAAACATAACGGGTCCATGCTTTTCTTTCAATAATTCGATTAGTGCTAGCGCTTCTGCTGTTGCTAAAACTCGCTCGACCACGCTTATGCACCTCCCTATTAATTAGAAGAAACCAAGTTTGTTTTCGCTATAGCTAACTAGTAAGTTTTTCGTTTGCTGATAATGCGCTAGCATCATTTTATGGTTTTCACGGCCGACACCCGACATTTTATAGCCACCGAACGCTGCATGTGCAGGATAAGCATGGTAGCAGTTTGTCCAAACACGACCTGCTTGAATACCTCGACCGAAGCGGTATGCTGTATTCATATCGCGTGTCCATACACCTGCACCTAAACCATATAATGTGTCATTCGCAATTTCTAATGCTTCCTCTTTTGTTTTAAATGTTGTTACAGCAACAACTGGTCCGAAAATCTCTTCTTGGAAAATACGCATTTTATTATGCCCTTTGAAGACAGTTGGCTTAATGTAGTAACCATTTTCAAAACCAGATCCTACATTATTTTTCTCTCCCCCAATTAGACATTCTGCACCTTCTTGCTTACCAATATCTAAATAAGAAAGGATTTTTTCCATTTGCTCACTTGAAGCCTGTGCTCCCATCATCGTATTCGGATCAAGCGGATTTCCAACTTTAATCGCTTCAACACGTTGTAGGACACGCTCCATAAATTTATCGTAAATGGATTCTTGAATTAATGCACGAGAAGGACATGTACATACTTCACCTTGGTTTAGAGCGAATAATACAAAGCCCTCAACTGCTTTATCTAAAAAGGCATCATCTTCGTCCATAATATCTTCAAAGAAAATATTTGGTGATTTACCGCCCAATTCTAATGTAACTGGAATAAGGTTTTGCGAAGCATATTGCATAATTAAGCGACCTGTCGTAGTTTCACCAGTAAAGGCAATTTTACCGATGCGTGGATTCGATGCTAGTGGCTTCCCTGCCTCTAAGCCAAAGCCGTTGACAACATTCAGTACACCCGCTGGCAATAAATCTTCTATTAATTCAACGAGTAACATTATCGAAATTGGTGTTTGCTCTGCAGGCTTTAACACTACACAGTTTCCAGCTGCAAGTGCAGGTGCTAGCTTCCAAACAGCCATTAATAACGGGAAGTTCCAAGGGATAATTTGACCTACTACCCCAATTGGCTCATGGAAGTGATACGCAACTGTATCATTATCGATTTGGCTTACTGCGCCTTCTTGTGCACGTAAAGCCCCTGCGAAATAACGGAAATGGTCAATGGCAAGAGGGATATCTGCATTTAATGTCTCACGTACCGCTTTACCGTTATCCCATGTTTCCGCAACAGCTAGCTTTTCTAAGTTTTGCTCAATGCGGTCCGCGATTTTAAGTAAAATGTTTGCACGCTCTGTTGCGGATGTTGTTCCCCATGCATCTTTTGCGGCATGTGCTGCATCAATTGCAAGTTCAATGTCCTCAGCAGTAGAACGAGCTACTTGTGTAAAAACTTGTCCAGTAACAGGCGTAACATTATCAAAGTATTGACCTTTCACTGGGGATGTCCATTCTCCGCCGATAAAATTATCATATTTCTCTTTGAATTGAACTACCGATCCTTCAGTGTTTGGAAATGCATAAACCATTTTACTTCTCCCCTTTACACAAAATAATGAGAATATATCTACAAAAATCGATATTTTTATCGAAATAACAATATTTTCATAGAAGCTCTCTTACCTAATATATTGTCAGAAACAAAAAATAATTTCAACTTTTTTAAAAATTCTTTCGACAATTTATTTTTACTAGAAAAGCCTCTAGGATTCACGGTGTGATCAACGATAATGTATACTTAAAATAATATAAATGTATAGGAGAACAGTATGCGAATTAATAAATATTTGAGTGAAACAGGCATCGTATCTCGTCGCGGCGCAGATAAATGGATAGCAGAAGGTAAAGTAACGATTAATGGTGAACTTGCTACAGTTGGCAGTCAAGTTGAGGCTGGTGATATGGTTTGCGTTGATGGAAAAGAGGTAAAAAAAGAAGAACAGCTCGTATATATTGCCTTGAACAAACCAGTAGGAATTACAAGTACAACTGAACGTCATATAAAAGGAAATGTTGTTGATTTTGTCAATCACCCTCTACGTATTTTTCATATTGGACGACTCGACAAAGAATCCGAGGGGCTATTATTACTGACAAATGACGGTGATATAGTCAATAAAATTTTACGTGCGGAAAACCATCACGAAAAAGAGTATATCGTACAAGTTGATAAACCTATTACGGAGCAATTTATTAGAAAAATGGGAGCTGGTGTAGATATTTTAGATACTACAACTTTACCTTGTTATGTTGAAAAAATATCTGATAAAGTCTTTAAAATTATTTTAGAACAGGGCTTAAATCGTCAAATACGTCGTATGTGTTCGGCACTTGGCTACTCTGTAAAACGTCTACAACGTATTCGTATTATGAATATTAAGCTTGGAAATTTAAAGGTTGGTCAGTGGCGCGATTTAACAGAAAAAGAACGAACAGAACTATTCAGACTACTTAAATACACACCAAAATAAAGCAATTTAAGGGGATGAGACTATGCTGTCAATTCAAAGTACTGCGCAGTTAACAGGGGCACGAGTTAGTGGGGATTTTTGGGATTTAGATGAGCTGATTAATGCCATTTACAAAATAACTGGGGATGAAAATAAGTATTATGATTATCAAGGCGCACGCTTTCGCATCCTTAGTGTCTGCTATAATCTACGCCAAGCTACCAGGGGAGAGCATCAGCTTGAATTTGTCAGTAATGGACTTAATAAAAGTGTACTGACACAGCATGGACTAATTTTTCCAAACAAAAATGTTTATTTCGCAACAGAGGTTCTATGGCCAGAGCTGATTTTTACTGCTATCGCATTAAATGATTTCATTCGACTACATCAGGAGCTAATTGATTCCTCTGATTGGAATATGGACATTGCTGCAGTTCGTAAATTCCAATCAGCAGTTGCTGAATGTCTAGAGCAGGAGCTTAAAGAGGAAGAATATTTAGTATTTATAAGAATGCTGCATACTAAAAGTCCGTTAACATTCCGTTATGCGACACAATATGTTGATATATTGAATCTAGAGTATATTCAACTAGATTTGGAGGCACGTAAAGCTCGTTTAGCGTCATTTGCTCTCCGATTAATGTTAGAAGATGATGAGTATGTAGCGCTAAAATCACAGCTCATGAAAGCTGCGATTACTACTAAAAAAGCGTTGCATGAAATTGAAATTACAGCTAAATATCCTGAAACTATTTTGTGGTAAATAGGAAGCGCCGTCTCAACTAATTTTGAGACGGCGCTGTTCTTCTATTGAATCTTCTTGTAAGCCATTTTTAGAATAACTTCCTCGTGTTGCGGATAGTCAGCTAAAAGCTCCTCTTGTGTAAACAATTCAAAGTCCTCAAAATCAAAACCTGGTGCAACCATACAGCCTACCAAACTAAAAGTATCTGCATCCTCTACGGACGAGCCAAATATAGTGTTTTTTGGTACTGCTATTTGCGGTACTTCTCCTGCTTCAACATTTAATCCAAGCTTCTTGGCCTCATATGTACCATCCGGAAAAATCATATGGACTGTTAACGGACTGCCAGCATGATAATACCAAAGCTCGTCTGATTTCAAACGATGTAAATGCGATATATCCTGGGAACGTAGTAAGAAATAAATGCTCGTATAAATTGGCCTCTGCACATCACTTACAGCCATATCCTCAGATGCCCGAAACGAGGATATATAATAACCTCCTTCTGGATGTTCTGCTAAATTTAATTTTTCAATAAAATATTGTGCTGAGTAATTCATAAACTTCACTCCTTTCTTTCACATTACCAAATGCTATTGCTTCATTTGATCATTCTACGTCGTTTTGACTGTTCTATCCATCACTCTGGACTTTCTTTTCGTCGTTTTGATAGCTCTATCCGTTGCTCTAGCCTTTCTTTCCGTCGCTTTGATTGTTCTATCCGTCGCTCTAGCCTTTCTTTCCGTCGTTTTGATTGCTCTATCCGTCGCTCTAGCCTTTCTTTCCGTCGCTTTGATTGTTCTATCCGTCGCTCTAGCCTTTCTTTCCGTCGCTTTGATCTTTCTACGTCGCCCCGGCCTTTCTATCCGTCACCTTGACTCTATCCGTCTGCTCACTCTCTTCGCTCATACAAAAAAGACGTCCCAGAAACCAAGACGCCTTCTCCCTCTATAAACCACCTAAATAAGCTGCCTTTACTTGTTCACTCTCTTGAAGCTCTTTTGCTGTACCTGATAATACAATACGTCCTGTTTCAAGTACATACGCACGATTTGCTACTGATAAAGCCATATTCGCATTTTGCTCAACCAGCAACACGGTTGTACCCTCTTTATTTACTTGCTCAATAATATTAAAAATATTTTTTACCATAAGTGGTGCAAGCCCCATTGAAGGTTCATCCATCAATAACAATTTCGGTTTTGCCATTAATGCCCGCCCCATCGCCAGCATTTGTTGCTCACCACCAGATAATGTACCTGATTGCTGTTTACGACGCTCTAAAAGACGGGGAAATAGTTCAAACACATGGTCCATATCTTTTTTAATGCCAGCTTTATCGTTACGCAAATATGCCCCAAGCTCTAAGTTCTCTTCAACTGACATATTGGCAAAAACACGACGCCCTTCTGGAACATGTGAAATACCTGATTTTACAATTGTCTGTGCAGCCTTTCCTGCGATGGAGAACCCCTCATATTCTATGATGCCGCCCTTTGGTTTTAATAAACCTGATAATGTTTTTAATAATGTACTTTTACCAGCACCGTTTGCACCGATTAACGTTACAATTTCACCCTCATTTACTTCTAAAGAGAGGCCCTTTAATGCTTGAATGTTTCCGTAAAATACATCTATATTTTGTACTTTTAGCATTAGCTGATAACCTCCTCGCCAAGGTAAGCTTCAATTACCTTTGGATTGTTGCGTATTTCTTCTGGTGTTCCATCAGCGATTAATTGACCGTGATCGAGCACATAAATGCGTTCACAAATCCCCATTACTAAGCTCATATCATGCTCAATTAGAAGAATGGTTAAGCCAAACTCTTTTCGAATAAACGCTATTAATTCCATTAAATCTTGCGTCTCCTGCGGGTTCATCCCCGCTGCTGGCTCATCTAATAATAGCAGCTTAGGTTTCGCTGCTAGGGCACGAGCAATTTCTAGACGGCGCTGCATCCCATAAGGTAAATTTTTCGCAAGCTCATCCTTATAACCATCTAAGCCAAAGATTTTTAGGAACTCAATAGATTGATTCTCCATTTCTGCCTCACCTTTAAAATGATTCGGCAAACGGAAAATAGAAGACCACATGGAATGCTTGGCAAGCGAATGGTTCGCTACTTTAACATTATCTAGAACAGAGAGCTCTTTAAATAAACGAATATTTTGGAACGTACGGCTAATACCTTTTTGTGTTACTTGATATGGTGCAAGCCCGTTCAACTTTATACTGTCAAATCTAATCGTGCCTTCAGTTGGCTTATACACTCCGGTAAGCATGTTAAAGCTAGTTGTTTTACCAGCACCATTTGGCCCTATCAGACCTACTAGTTCTCCTTGGTTTAGGTACATATTAACGCCCTGTACCGCCTTTAAACCACCGAATTGAATGCCCATGTTTTCAACATTGATAAGAAGGTTTCCAGTCATTATTTTGTACCTCCTTTTTTACCAAACTTAAATAAATCCGTCACTTCTTTTGTTCCCATCAAACCTGTTGGACGGTACAGCATTACGACTATTAATACTAAACTGTAAATAATCATACGTGTTTCTGGGAAGTTTGCTAGATATGCCGAGACTACTGTTAAGAAAATCGCAGCGATGACCGATCCTGAAAGACTTCCTAAGCCACCAAGAACGACATAAATTAAAATATCAAATGATTTTAAGAAACCGAAAGTTGTCGGTTGAATAATGTAAAAGTTATGTGCAAAGATGGCCCCTGCAAGACCAGCAAAGAAAGAACCAATCGCGAACGCTACAACTTTATAATAGGTTGTATTAATGCCCATTGCATCAGCCGCAATTTCATCCTCACGAATCGATATACATGCACGACCGTGGCGAGAATTTGTAAAGTTAGAGATTACTAGAATTGTTAAAACCACACCTACGAATGCATAAGTCCAGTTTGATAAATATTTAACTTGCATTCCCGCTGCGCCACCAACATAATCCGTATTTAAAAAGACAATACGAATAATCTCCGCAAATCCAAGTGTTGCAATCGCTAAATAGTCACCCTTCAAACGTAATGTTGGAATACCTACGATTAAACCGGCAACCGCTGCTGCAAGCGCCCCTAAGAAAATGGCTAAAGGGAAAGGAAGCATTAATTTAGTTGTAATAATCGCAGAAATATACGCTCCTACCGCTAGGAAACCAGCATGCCCAATGGAGAACTGACCAGTAATCCCAATAACGATGTGCAAGCTGACCGCAAGCATAATGTTAATACACATTGTAATTAGCATATTTTGATAGTAAATATCAAGAACACCTGAAGAAATAAGTACTTGTACTATCGCATAGATGACCAACGCTAATACGGCATAGCCCCAAAAAACTTTAGACTTTTTCATAATACCGCTCACCTACACTTTCTCACGGGCGTTTTTACCAAAGATACCCGATGGTCTGAAGATTAAGATTAAGATTAAAATAACGAATGCCGCTGCATCGCGCCATAAAGAAAAACCAAGTGCACTTACTAATGATTCCACAACACCTAATAACATACCGCCAACCATGGCACCAGGAATAATACCAATACCACCTAGTACTGCAGCGATGAACGCTTTAACCCCTGGAATAACCCCCATTAATGGATCGATTTTCGTATAGTAAATGCCAAAGATAACACCTGCTGCGCCAGCTAGAGCAGAACCAATTGCAAATGTTGCTGAAATTGTATTATCTACGTTAATCCCCATTAAACGCGCTGCATCGGCATCATGAGAAACCGCGCGCATAGCTTTTCCGATCTTTGTTTTATGAACGATGAATTGTAAAAGAATCATCAGTACAATTGCTACAGTTAAAATTAAAATAGATGTACTACTAATTTGAACCCCGAAAACATCAAAAGATTTATTTTTAATGACTTCAGGATATGCGGCTGGTTGCGCACCTCTGAAGAAAATAGTCGTGTATTCGATTAATAGCGATACACCGATTGCTGTAATTAAAGCTGCAATACGTGTTGCATTTCGTAAACGCTTATAAGCAATACGTTCAATTAAAACACCAAAGATTGCACAAACTGCCATCGCCAATAATAGTGCCGGGAAGAAGCCAAGCTCCCATTTAGCAATTGCATAAAAGCCAATAAATGACCCAATCATGAAGACATCACCGTGGGCAAAGTTAATCAGCTTAATAATGCCGTATACCATCGTATACCCTAACGCTATTAACGCGTAGATACTACCGAGTGAAATACCATTCACAAGCTGTTGTATCCATTCCATGAGCGTTCACTCCTTTTATTTTTTGAAAAATACAAAAATTTAACTTACTTCTACATGTTATTATCGAATGTAGAATTACTTGTGTCCTCTAAAAAAAATTTTTATAAAATACAAAAAGGAAGACGTGTTTACCCGCCTCCCCTTGCCTAGAAAACATTAAGGATTAACTTTAGAGTTGAACACTTGTTTACCGTCTTTAAATTCAAGAACTGTTGCTGTTTTAATTGGGTTATGATCTTTGTCAACTGAGAAAGTACCTGTTACTAAAGAAAGATCTTTAGTGTCAGCTAATGCTTTTTGAATTGCTTCCCCATCCGTAGAGCCTGCACGCTTAATAGCATCTGCAATGTAGTAAATTGTGTCATAGCCAAGTGCATTGAATGCATCAGGTGCTTTGTCTTTGTTCGCTGCTTTAAATGCCTTTACAAAGTCTTGAATTTTTTGATCTGGGTCTTCTGCAGAGTAATGGTTTGTAATATATGTGTTATTTAACGCATCTGCACCAGCTAGCTCTACTAATGTTGGTGAATCCCAACCATCAGCTCCCATCAGTGGTACATCGATACCCATTTCACGTGCTTGTTTAACAATTAAACCAACCTCTTCATAGTATCCTGGGATAAAGATAAAGTCTGGTTTAGCTGCTTTAATAGTTGTTAATTGTGTACGGAAGTCCGCATCCTTAGCTACATACGCTTCTTCTTCTACAACTTTCCCACCATTTTTAGTAATCGTTTCTTTAAATGATTTTGCTAAACCTTTTGCATAGTCGGATGCATTGTCCGCAAAAATAGCTACGTTTTTAGCTTTCAATTCACCAGAAGCGAAGTTCGCTGCCACAATCCCTTGGAATGGATCAATGAAACAAGTACGGAATGCGTATTCATTAACGCTGCCATCATCATTTACTGTAATGTTAGGAGCTGTACCAGAACCAGTAACGATTGGAATTTTATTGTCGTTCGCAATTTGCACAGTTGCAACTGTATTACCAGAAGTTGCTGGGGCTAGCATTGCTACTACTTTATCTTGTGTTGCTAGTTTAATAGCTGCTGTAGTTGCCTCTGAGTTTTCTGATTTATTATCTACTTTAATAAGCTCGATTTTCTTACCGTCGATACCGCCCTTATCATTAATTTCTTTAACTGCTAGCTCTGCGCCTAGAGCAATTGAAGAACCATAAGAGGCTACGTTACCAGAAAGCTCTAAATTTGCACCAATTTTAATCGTATCGCCGTCAGAGGAACCGCCTCCTGATGAAGATCCACCTCCTGAACTTGAGCTGTCTCCGTTTCCACAACCAGCAAGAACACCCGCAAGTAATGAAGAAGCAACTAGAAGTGAACCGAACTTTTTAAGCTTTTTGTTCTCTCTCATAATTTTATCCCCCTTTAAATTTCTCAAAAATTAGATATTTCTGATAATTATAAACAATCAGATCCATTTCCTCAATAACAAAAATGACCAAAACTATTATTTATAACTATACTAAAACTAATTTAGAATATTATTCATTTAAGCCTTTTACATTGTAAAGCATTCTTTATATTTAGTCTAGAGTGATTTTTCAGTATAATTAGTAATTTGTGAATTATCTATTAATTATTGGTGTTTATTTCTACTAAACTATCATTTACAATTATTTGAAATCTCAATTGAAGATGTCTTTTTTGCGAAAATTGCAAGATCTTTAATGATTTTTATTTCCGGGAAAATAAACAATGATTGCAACAAGAATTTCATAAATAGAAAAAAGCTTAGAGTCGGGTTTCCCACAGCTCTAAACTTTTTTCAATGCAAACACGCAGAGGCGTTCGTTAATATTTGTTTCATTCTCTAGATGAACCTCATGAATTAATTCAAAAGGTGTCCCGTGATGTAAAAACTGCAAATAATCATAAGGCGGATAGTATAAAATAATATGAATTTCACGCATATGCTGCTCATAAGACTTCCAAATATTGTGAATGACCGTGCGGAAAATATGAATAGAAAACGGATTGAAAAAAAAGAAAACCGTGTCGCGTGATTGAATAGCATAGTTCTCCGCTATTGAATGAATAAAGGAAATTGAAGCTTGAGCATTCTTCTTTTGAAGATAACCCTTTTTATTGTTCTCTGCCTCTGCATAAAAACCTGCATCCATTTCTATTCCAATTGTCGGGATATGAAATTTATGATGCACATAAATAGGTACTCTCCCTTTTCCACATCCCATATCGATAAACACTGGATTATCTGGCATTTCATACTGTGAAAATAATTGTTCTAATCCGACATATGGTGTTGGCTCATAGCGATGGTAATGAGCTAATTTAGGGAAACCATACTGTTCACCAACTGTATTAATATGCAATAACTTATCAAATTGATGTTCATTCATACTATTATACTCCTAAAAAGAATGCTTTATTTTAGCACGATAAAAGGCAAAAACCATACCAAAAAGGTTTGAAAATGGCTATTTTTTTAGCGACCTCTTCAATTATATTTACAATTTACACGACTCTTCTATTGACAATGTCTTCCTATGCCAATTATCATTGATTGCGAATGATAATCACTGATAACTCATTCGAATAGTAGATTTTTTCTAACTAGAAAATGATTAGGGGGGAAAAGCATGATTATTGTTACAAATCGTATTCAAGTTAAACCAGGCTTTGCTGCAAAAATGGCACCGAACTTTACAAAACCAGGACCACTACAGCAATTCGAAGGCTTCCATAAAGTAGAGGTGTTAGTTTCAACTGATGATCCGACTTATGACGAAATGAGCGTCAATATGTACTGGGAGTCTAAGGAACATTTCCAAGCTTGGCGTAATAGCGATGCATTCGCCGCTGCACATCAACGCCCAGAAGCAGGCTCTGAGGGAGCAAAACCTGAAAATAGCCCAATGATAGGTAGCAAAATAGTTATAGCTGAATTAGCTTCTTCCATTGAAGCATCACGCTAATTTTTAATTTGTATATGAAAAACTAAAAAAATCTAAAATATCTTCTGATTCTATCTAAAAAAATCCTGCATATTCGAATATGCAGGATTTTTTCGAAATATTTTATCACATAAAAATGACTAATACATACCCTATTATCGATAAACAAACCGAACCGATAAGTCCTGCAATAAATGCTTTTACACCTAATTGTTTAAAGGTTTTTATCTCTACATTTAAACCTAGGCCAGCCATCGACATCCCAATTAAAAGATACGAGATATTTACAAATGTTTGCGCTACATTGGCTGGTATAATCCCTAACGAATTAATCGCACTCATTGCTAAAAATCCGAGAATAAACCATGGAATGATTGACCATGAAAATCCTTCTTTTTCCTGCCCCTTCTCCATTCTCTGATAGAAAATACCGATGATAATGGCTACCGGTACAAGCAATGCGACACGTGTTAGCTTAACAATAACCGCCATATCAACTGCTTCATTTCCACCAGCAGAGGCTGCTGCAATAACATGGGCAATCTCATGTAGAGTGCCTCCTGCGAAAATACCATATTCAGTAGGCGTTAAGTTAAATACTGAGTATAACACTGTGTAGACTAATGTGAATATAGTCCCTAGTAATGCGACAATTGCCGCGCCCACTGCTGTTTCTTTTTCATTTGCTTTAATTTGAGGAGCAATAGCGACAACAGCGGCCGCTCCGCAAATAGCTGTTCCACAAGCTGTTAATATGCCCAACTTCTTCTCCACATGAAATACCTTCGTTAAGCCATATACAACCACTAAAGCAAATACCAAATCAATCAATGCAATGAGAAAGACACCCGCACCAGCATGATAAATATCCGCTAAATTTAAACGCATACCCAGTAAAATAATGCCTAATCGTAATAGCTTTTTACTTGAAAATGATATGCCTGCTTGCCATGAATCCTGTACCTTAAAGGCTGCTCTCCAAGCCATACCTAAAATAATTGCAATAACAAGCTGCCCCAGTATTGAGAAAAACGGAAATGTCGAAATATACTTTGCGACTAAGGCAATAATGAGTGTCAACAATATTCCCTTCAAAAACGCAGGGGTTAGGAAACTTTTTAACCTTTGCCCAATATCCATGTTGTTCACTTCTTTCATCCTTGATGATTATTACTTTATTAAAAAGTTAATCATTAGTAAAATACATATATATAATTGTAATTATTAATATTTCTAATAGTAGGGGTGATGGCATGCAATATGATGCTTTAAAAACATTCATTACACTAGTGGAGGTCAAAAATTTTACGAAAGCCTCCGAAATACTTCATATTTCACAGCCCAGTGTCAGTTTACACATAAAAAACTTAGAGCAGGACTTTCAAACGACGTTGTTTATCCGCTCTCCAAAGTCAGTACAAATTACACCAACTGGGGAAATTTTATATAAACGAGCGAAGCAAATGATGGCAATTGCAGAGGCAGCACGGGAAGATATTTTAGCCTTTCATCATGAAATTCAAGGTACGCTTGTTATTGGCTCTAGTTTTACAATTGGCGAATATATATTGCCACCTATTATAGCGAGTCTGCAACAGCAATTCCCTCAACTTGAGCTTCAAGTTATTATTGGCAATACGGAAGAAATCATTCAATATACAAAGTTGTTACAGGTCGATATTGGCCTTATTGAAGGACAGTCAAACGACAATGAGGTTATTATTAAACCGTTTATGCAGGATGAGCTATTTATTGTTAGTGCTAGCAATCACCCTCTTGTAAAGAAGTCGACTATTACGGTTGCGGACTTACAGCAGCAAAATTGGGTTGCACGTGAAGAAGGCTCTGGCACTCGTTATTATTTAGATCATTTATTTAGAACAAATGGGCTCCAAGTACGTTCACTTCTTACTATTAGTAGCAATCAAGGTGTGAAAGAGAGTGTTATACAGGGGCTTGGACTGTCCCTACTGTCTGCTAGTGTTATTGAGCGTGAACTAAAAAATGGCGATATAAAAATTTTGCCGCTTGAAGGACAGCATTTTATGCGAACATTCTCTTATTTGTACTCACCTACGATGAAAAATAAACGCAATGTTGACACCCTCATAGAAGCACTACTAAAAAGAGCTTAGCGGATTTTTTAGTCGCTAAGCTCCATGTTGTTGAAAAAATTATTATGTCAATGAAATTAAGGTGGCATATTCAATAAAGTATGGCTCTACGGCATAACGAGGGGTTGATTTCCGTTCCGACTGGGCGCTTTGTAGCTGCCGCTTTGCTTTCGCTACAGATAAAACATTTGCCGCTGATGCTTCGCTTTCGCGCAGAGCAGAGCTTCCTGGGGGCGTCCGATGAGCCGCTTGGGGCAACAGGATGTTTTTTGCGCGAAAGCGTAGTGCTAACGTAGCGGCAGCAGCAGGATGTTTTTTGCGCGAAAGCGTAGTGCTAACGTAGCGGCAGCAGCAGGATGTTTTTTGCGCGAAAGCGTAGTGCTAACGTAGCGGCAGCAGCAGGATGTTGGTCACAAAGGCGTTATCACAGGACGTGATGCTCTTAGCCTTCGTTCCTCTTTCGCTAATCCCCAAGGAGTCGCCCAGCCTCCACTCCAATCAACCATTTCGTATAATATGTATCTTCTGACAATATATTAAAACCAAATTTCAGCAAAATGGTGTTTTTTAGGAAAGTGTAGTGTTAACGTAACGGCAACAACAAATGTTTTTCTGCGCGAAAATGAAGTGTCAGCGGCAACAGATTTACAATCTCCTCACTGTTATACGTCTATTCCGTTCGATCATGGTGAGTAGCAACGGGCGCTCACTTGAAAAATGCATAAAATTTCTACACTATCGCTGATTGGAGTGGCAGGCTACTCAAGTGCTCCTGTCGCCTCACTTTCCTCGCAGAGCAAGCTCACTTTATAGTTCTTGGATTTAGACGTTTACGCTCCTGCTTGTGCTCAATAATTTCTACAAATTTCAACGCCGCTCGAGATAACGGTACACTTTTCAAATAACACATACCAATGCTTCGTGTTGGTATACTATCTGTTAATGTTAGCTCATATAGAAGCCCTCGTTGCAAATAATCTTTAGAAAACTCTTTCGTTACACACGCAATGCCTAAATTACTGCGTGCAAAGTCTAGCACAAGATCATGTGAACCGAGCTCAAACTCAGGTTCAATGTGGATTCCCCTCGTAAACAAATAATTTTCTACATACTTTCTTGAATTTGATTTTTTCTCTAGAAAAATAAGTGGAAACTTTAAAAGTTCTTCAAACCTTAAGCTGTTCGACGCTAATGTTTTATATTTTTCACCACATACAAAAATATCTTGAACCTCTGTGCATGCTGTTAACTGTAATGTCTGATCTTCTATCGGAAAATTACAAAGCCCTATATCAACCTCACCAGATTTAATAAAGTTACAAATTTCAGAAGTCGTTCCATTTAACATTTGTAATTTTATATTGGGATACATTGTATGAAACGCCTCTAGATAAGGCATTAAAAAGAAACGGGAAATGGTGTCCCCTACCCCAATTTTCAACTGACCTGTTGTTAAATTTTTAAATTCTAGTAACTTCTCCTCACCAGCATCTATAAGGCCTAATGCTGAATTCGTATATTCATATAGAAGGTTCCCCTCAGTCGTTAATGTTACCCCCTTCGGAGTACGGTTAAAGAGACGTGTACCGAGTTCCTTTTCTAATTGCATCATGGCTTGGCTAACGGCTGGTTGAGTCATATATAAATCTTTAGCAGCCCTTGAAAAGCTATTATTTTTAGCAACAACAGTAAAAACACGATATAAATCTAATTTCCCTACCATATAAGCACTCCTTATAGCTATTATACGAACTATTAATTTTACTTATATCACTAAAGGGGCGTATAGTAAAATCATATTGGTTATATTTATTTATTTAACATACATTTACCATTAATGAGGAGAGATTATTTTGGAACGTGTAGTTGGTACAGTAGTAAGAGGTCTTCGTGGTCCAATTATTAACGAAGGCGATAATATTGAACAAATCGTTGTTGATACAGTATTAAACGCAGCAAAGACAGAAGGCTATTCAATTGAGGACCGCGACATTGTAACAGTAACAGAATCTGTCGTAGCACGTGCACAAGGTAACTATGCATCGATCGATGACATCGCAGCGGACGTGGCTGCTAAATTCGGTGACGATACTGTAGGTGTTATTTTCCCAATTCTAAGCCGTAACCGTTTCGCTAACTGCTTACGTGGTATCGCTAAGGGCGTGAAGAAAGTTGTTCTTATGCTAAGCTATCCATCTGATGAGGTTGGTAACCACCTAGTTGATATTGATGAACTAGACGTAAAAGGTATTAACCCTTGGACAGATACTTTAACAGAAGTTGAATTCCGTGAACATTTCGGCTTTAAAAAACACACTTTTACAGGTGTAGATTATATTGAATACTACAAAGAATTAATCGAAGCTGAAGGCGCTACTTGTGAAGTTATCTTTTCAAACAACCCAAAAACTATTTTAGACTATACAAAGAGTGTATTAGCTTGTGATATTCATTCACGCTTGCGTACAAAACGTAT
This sequence comes from Lysinibacillus sp. RS11, assembly GCF_042019215.1. Lineage (NCBI taxonomy): Bacteria > Bacillati > Bacillota > Bacilli > Caryophanales > Bacillaceae > Lysinibacillus > Lysinibacillus sp. RS11. The sequence continues at coordinate 4,766,238 of NZ_CP168124.1, forward strand.
TTTAATGGCAAATGGCGCTGAAAAAGTATACAGTCTTGATAATATTTTATCTGTAACTAATAACGGTTCTGGCTTCAATGCGGAATATGGTCTACTTGGTTCAAATAAAGCAACTGAAGATAGCATAAAATTATTCCCACACACTTGCCAACCAATTGTTGACGGCATTCAAGCAAAAATCAAAGAAGCTACTGGTAAAACAGTTGAAGTAATGATCTACGGCGATGGCGCGTTTAAAGATCCTGTAGGTAAAATTTGGGAGTTGGCTGACCCTGTTGTATCTCCTGCTTATACTGCCGGATTAGATGGCACACCAAACGAAGTAAAGCTGAAATATTTAGCAGATAACGATTTCGCAAATCTTCGTGGTGAAGAGTTAAAAGCGGCAATCTCTGAATATATTCAAAACAAAGATGAAGATTTAACTGGGCAAATGGCTGCTCAAGGTACAACACCTCGTCGCTTAACAGACTTAATTGGTTCACTATCTGACCTAACTTCTGGTTCAGGTGATAAAGGAACACCTATGATTTATATTCAAGGTTATTTCGATAACTATACTAAATAAAGCTATAAGAAAACGAACTCCCACTTCTGTTAGGGAGTTCGTTTTCTTATAGTGACATATTTTTATACTAGCAGGGTTTTTTACACGCACTGCCCCTATAATGTAGTGTCGAATTATTGTTAACTTTTATTTTTGTCATTCAATTTATTACGGTATTTTTTAGTGAGGATGACAGGAATCGAACCTGTAAATCCCTTAAGGGACATGCCACCCACTGCATACTTCCTCATAAACATTATGTATTTTGAACCCCATTAAGAATTACATTTTTCTCAGTCCTTTTGCTTTATAGTAGATTAAATCTTTTCAAGTAAAACTTATTTCAGGTGATTAGGAATCATTTCTTCATTTAACCAATGTTCACTTGTTCGAACATGATTCTGTCTAACATATTTCCCTAGGTTATATTGAAAATCATCATAATGAAAGGCAGCCGTATTTCTAATAACATACCCTTCCTGCTCACCCCCAAGAAGTGATTTCCCTGTAAAAGTCTTCTTTATTTTTTCTTCATCGAAAATGCCTCGATATAAAACAGGTACCGTTTCAATACCCAGTTCAGCTGCATAGTCGACTGTTTCATCCCAACTTAAACAAATATTTTTTTCATTCCACATACTAAATAAATAAAAGTAGCTCGTTAACTCATTATAGTAAATGGAATGTTTGGCAAAAACATTTTCACCACATAATCTCCAATCATCTGGAATCTGAAATGCAAATGTTGCATGAAACGTTTTTACCCAATGCCTAGATGGGTGATCTCCTGAATTTAAGCTTCTAGCATGCATATAGTTTCGATAAAGTGTTGTTCCTTCACCATCTAATTTTTCTGTTACAACAACCTCCTTCCCAATAAAATGATCCACATTTTTAGCAACCTTATCGTCATGTGTATACCCTCTACTCCACGGCAAATGAAAGCTTCTAGGGTATTTCTTTAAATTGGTCATAAACTCACTTCCTTTATTTACACCTATTTAGCAAATTGATCTGCTTCACGAAAGAAATAAAGTTTTGTTAATAAGTCACCATCTAATAAATGATAAATCTTACTTCCTCCCTTATCGCCCCCGTATTGAATTAACATATGAAATTGCACTAAATTAACAACCTTTAAAACAAATTCTTCTTCAAATCCTAGCTCTAATAAAAAATGACATACCATTTGGGCAGATACATTTTCATGTCCGTAATATCCATATCTTTGTTGTAATTCTTTATATTTTTTACAAAATGGTTTGCCTACATCATGAAATATAGCGGCTATTTGTAATGCTAGCTTGTCACTTTCCATATAGTATTCGTTCATATATTCATACACAAAATACGTATGCTGGCATAGTAAAAATTGATGGTATGGATTTTCTTGATTAAACCGATAAATCTCTTCAAATAGTTGGACTGATTTTAACGCCCGAAATAGCTCCTCATATGTGGGCTGGCTTTGGATTAGTGAAATAAATTGGTTTTTTGAGATTTCATATGGACTCGCTTCATGTACAATATGCACCTCATCAAATCCTTCTCCCATTATCGGAAACTCTAGGTTCTTCCTCATTTTATCCATTATCACTAACGGAACTTTCCTCTTTCTTTGTTGATTTCTTGTTACACACAATGCGTAAGGTGTATCAAAATAATAGCATACAACTTTCACATTACTAGACAATTTACCTAGTGCAAATATTCTACGTTCCCTCTCAATATTTGTCGCATCGACAATAACCGATTGACCTTTGGCTACACATTCATTCAAACGTTCATACAAAACACGGAACACTATTCGCGATTGCTGCCTTGTAGCGTCGCCGAATAACTCTTGACGTATAGCATCACTCGAAAGAATAAGTGCATTTTCGCTTTTTGCTAGACTCTTAACAAACGTGCTTTTGCCACTCCCTGGTAGCCCTACTGTAAATATCACCTTCATTTTTTCACCCCCTTTCAAGTGTCATGTATCGAGTTCTATCGTTGATCGCCAAAGAACAACCCAATCAACTTATACACATAATGTCATACCAAAATATTGGTGTCTATCCATAAAAAGCAACATTCTTCAAAAAGGGAAAATCTGGATAAAAATGACTGCACTGACTTTTCGGAACAGTTTTTTATTAAAAATTTGATTTTTTATCACAACTTCATAATATCAATATTTTACAAAAAAATGACTAGACTATATTTCTTTCTTAAATGTAGTACGTATAATCCTCTGGAATAACACGTTTTAAGAATTTCTTCGTGCGCTCCTCTTTCGGATTAACGAATATATCGTGAGGGCTTCCTTCCTCTACAACGACGCCACCGTCCATAAAAATCACTCGGTTTGCGACGTCTTTGGCAAAGCCCATTTCATGTGTGACAACAAGCATCGTTGTTCCTTCAGCCGCAATGTTTTTCATAACCTGAAGGACTTCCCCCACTAGCTCTGGGTCAAGTGCGGAAGTTGGTTCGTCAAATAAAATAATATCCGGATTTAACGCCACTGCTCGCGCAATACCAACTCGCTGTTGTTGACCACCAGACAATTGACTTGGATAGGAATCGTATTTTTCTGATAAACCTACTTTATCTAGCGCCTTTTTGCCAATTTCAATGGCCTCTGCCTTTGGAACTTTACGTCCTATAATTAGCCCTTCTGTCACATTTTCTAGCGCTGTTTTATTCGTAAAAAGATTATAGTTTTGGAATACAAAGGCTACACGTTGACGAATCGAATGTACGTCCTTCTTCTTCACATTTTGAAAATCCACTTGAATATCACCAAATGTCGCATGTCCTTGATCGGCTTTTTCTAAAAAGTTAATGCAACGTAATAATGTCGTTTTTCCTGAGCCGCTGGGACCTAAAATAACAACAACATCACCTTTATCAATAGCTAAATCGACACCCTTTAAAATTTCATTGTCACCAAATGATTTATGAATATTTTTAATCTCTAACATGCGCGTTCACCCCTTAGGCTTTTGCCACTTTGAATTTGCTTAAATATTTTTCATATCGTTTAAAAATGTATTCAACTGTACTACATAAAATTAAGTACACAATGAAAATATCAATATATGCTTCTACGTAATTGTAGCCAACATTTGCAGCTACCTTAGCCTTTAATGTAATTTCAGGTAAGGACATTGCATAGCCTAAAGATGTCGCTTTAATGAGGTTGACTGTAGCCGTACAAATATTTGGCATAGCCACTACTAAAGCTTGTGGAATAATAATACGGCGATAGGCTTGAAATGTTGATAAGCCAACAGCATGAGCAGCCTCTAGTTGGCCTTTTTCAATTGTACTTAAAGCAGAACGAAATACTTCTATTAAAATCGCAGTCGTACTAAAGGCGAAGACAATAAATGCATACCAAATTGGATTAATTTTATAAATATCATACGTAATATTATATTTTTCAAAAATAGCTTTAAGTAGCAGTGGGATACTACTATAAACAATAAAGATTTGAATGATGATAGGTGTACCTCGGACAAAGGAAACATAAATTTTTGCTATATGATGGATCACTGGGATTTTATTAATCCGTGTTAGTGCCAGTAAAAAACCAAGTGGCAGGGCAACGAGCAAAGCAACAACTGTCACAAGGAGTGCGATAGGTACACCTGATAATGCAACAAAAAATGTTTCAATTAAAAATTGATAATTCATGGTTACGCCTCCTTACGTCGTTTCTAATGTCTTTTTCCCCTTGCCAAAAAACTTTTCTAGCATAGCAAAGAACTTTTCTATAATAATCGACAGCACCCAGTAAACAATCGCTAAGGCAATATATATTTCTAATGCATGTGCATTAATATTACTTGCGATAATTAAATTTGCTTTTCCGACAATGTCAATTAAGCCGATTGTATAAGCAAGCGCGCCCTCTTGTAATAACGCGATCATTCCATTCCCAAAGTTCGGTAATGCGATAACGAGTGCCTGCGGGAAAATAATACGTCGATATGCCTGAAATGGTGTTAATCCTACACTAACCGCCGCTTCAAATTGCCCTTTATTAATAGCTAAATAGGCAGAACGAATAACCTCTGACATAATCGCTGCAAACTGCAAAGTAAATGTTACGACTACGAAAATGGCTGTTTCAATTGAATGGAGATTTATGCTGAAGTTTTCCGCTAATGCTGGAACACCATAATAGACGAGGAATAATAAGACAATCGATGGTGTACAACGCATAATCGTTGTATATAAGTTCGCTAATTTTTGTAATAATTTTATTGAACTTAACTTGGCAGCCGCTAAAAGTAAGCCAAAAATTGTGCCTAGTACAATGGAAGACCCTGCGACTAAGAAGGTAACTTTTAAAAACGGCAATAATACAGGAATTGAGTTCCAAATGTATGATGCATCAAAATACTTCTCCATTTCCTCACCAACTTTTATTAAATGTTTGGACTATAGCATAAGTTTTAATGCTCTGTATGAATAAAGACTGCTGAGTTTACTGACTCAACAGCCTTTTATTCAGTACCAACTGTAAAGAGAAATTATTATTAGCGATTCACAGTTTCTAACACTTCAAATAAATCTCGGCCGTAAAACTTAGTGCTTAATTCATTTGTTTTCTTCTGTTCTTTAATTTGAGTGATCGCTTTATCGTAAGCGTCTGCAAATTCCTGTTCCTTTTTATTGAACAATGGCCATGTTTTAATAACGGCAAATTCGTTGTACACTACTTCATCCTTTAAATTATGATATGGGCCATCTTCTGCTAAAACTTGTTGTTTAAATGGACCTTCAATCATGACACCACCATCGACACGTTTTTCATTTACCCATTGCACGACATCGACAGTGAATGCATCTCCAGCCTGTAATTTAACTTGATTGTCAGGGTTGGCCTTATTATATTCATCAATAATTGTGTATTGAGCATTATTCGCAGCAATTGGTGCTAATGAATAACCCTTTTTAGCAAAGTCGGCTAAAGTTTTCACACCTTCATCTTCTTTGCGTAAAACTAAACCTGCACTACTTAAGCCTAAAAATTCTTTAGGGAAAATAAATTTCTCTGTACGTTCCTGCGTAAAGAATGCGTTTTTTACACCTACTTGATATTTCCCTTGCTCTACACCAATCAGTAAATCGTCGCTCGTTGTCCCTACATATTCAAACTTATATTCAGGTAATAGTTCATCCACTAGCTTCATGACTTCCACATCGTAGCCTGTTGGATTTCCTTTATCATCCAGATAACTAATTGGCTTAGACGCCTGGTCAAATGCAACTTTCACTGTACGTACTTCCACGCCATCCTCCGAGTCTTTGTCTGAAGCCTCGCCTGAATTACAGCCTGCTAAAATAGCAAGTGAAGCCAATCCAATTGCGGCCAATTGAAAAATCTTTTTCTTTTGTTTAAACATCTATCATTTCCCCTTATTCTCTATGGTTTCGTCATTGATTTCATCCGATTTCTGCTGTTCAATTGCGGCATTTGCCAATTTAATAATGGTCATATCATCCATAGGTGGATTATGAAGCCCCGCACGAACATTTCGATAATAGCGCTGCAATGGATTTGTTAATTGTAAACTTTTCGCACCTACTATACGCATTGCCTTATCTACAATTTCAATCGCCAAATTGGTTACCGTATGCTTAGCAACTGCCATTTCATTTGTTATAAGCTCACGCCTAGCTGGGTCATCATAAGCCTCAGCTACTCCATATAGAACAAAGCGTGCCTGATGTAGCATCAATTCAATATCGCCTAGAAGTTGCTGTACATTTGGTAATGTACTAATTGGAGCATTCAAGCTATTTGGTTGATGATGATTGGCAAAATGCAGTGCATAATCACGAGCTGCCTGTGCAATACCTAAGTACGTTGCTGGGATATGTAGAATCCAACCATTTATCTTACCACCGCTTGGATGACCTGGTAATTCTACCAAATGGCTTACAGGGACAATTACATCCTTTAAAACTAGATCATGGCTACTAGTACCTCGCATAGCTGACATTTCCCAGTTTTCTTCGATTGAAAGCCCTTGAACATCTTTATGAATAAGGAAGAAGCCGATTTTATTTTTTTCCTCAATCCAAGCTGATGTTAAGAAATAATCTAGGACCGGAGAAGCCGTCGTAAAGATTTTACGTCCATTTAAGAGCCATCCTCCTTCTATAGAGACCGCGTTTGTTCCTGGTCGCCCTCCACGTGTTGGACTCCCAGTTGCCACTTCACTCACGGCTCTATTTATAATTGCGCCGTTGTTTATTTCTTGCGCAAAGAGATTGAGTAAATCATCTGTCCATAGCTTTTTCTCATATAGTTCACCTACAACACCTAATGTCCACCCTAGTGAGAGTGAGGCATTCTCATCATAGCTCGCTAACGTTTCTTGAACGAGCACCATATCATAGACAGATAAACCTTCACCACCATATTCTTTTGGCAAAGTTAGTTTTGGGTAACCGATTTGCAAAAGTAACTTATGTGCTTCGAATGGAAACCGAGATTGTTCGTCTACCTCTTTGGCCTCAGCCTTGATTGGCTCAGAAATAGATGCTAGCTGTTCAAGCCAGTACTGTTGTCGCTTTGTTTTAATAAATAAATCCTTCAAGAAAATCTCCTTCTTCCTAAATTGTATAAAACATATACACTTACTAAGAATTAATGTTGTAAAAAAATCTCTAACTACATTTTAGTAGCGAGATTATAATTCGTACTGAATTTTCTGATTCGTTGACACTTATGATACTTCCCACATTTGGAAATGTCAATGGGTTATTATAAGTTTTTTTATTGGTTTTATATGATATTTGTTGTTTATATTTCTACATTTTACTCACCAAGCCATATTTACAACATATGCTAAAACTAAAGAAAGAGGTGTATGTATGACCAATAATATGAATCCATCTTTAAATAATATTGCTATTTCACCTATGGCTCCTCAGATTATTCAGACGAAATTTGGAGATATTAATGGTGATGGCTATCTCGAAACAGTTCTTTTAATGGGAACTAAAACGCCGGATAGCCCATTGTGGCAAAACCTAACACTTGTTATTTTTTATGGAAATACACAACAATTTGAAAAAATAATGCTCAAACAAAACGTTGGCTATAATCCAACTATATTTTTAGGTGACTTTACCGGCAATCATCTAGATGATATTTTAGCTATTTCCGATACTGGTGGCAGTGGAGGTATTATCAACGGTGAAATATTCTCCTCAATAAACGGGAAAATACGTTCAATTTTTGATGCAGAATCATTTAATAATAAACTAAAGTACACGGTTAATTATCAAGATCAATACAAAGTAGCTGTCCGTAGTATGAATCCTAAAAAGCAATATATCATCGATTTACAATACAAGGGACCGGATTATTTAGCGGAAATTTATAATCAAAATGGTACCCTAAAGCAGCCCATTGAAGGATGGGTTGATCCAATCAGTGGATTGTATCCAGTGGACTTTGAGCGTGACGGAATATATGAGATTTTATCTTATCAAGCGATCGCAGGCAGATTTCATGCTGATCGATTAGGTTATGTCGAAAACATTCTAAAATGGAACGGTTATGAATTTACAATTGACAGCCAAACTGTGGGGATTTTCGGAGAAGACTTAAAATAGACTTACTACCCTTTATTGCGGGATAAATAACTACCACTTCTATAAGAATAAAAAGCAAGAATCTGCTCGACTTCTACATGAAACGATCGAAATCGGACAGATTCCCTTTAAAATTTTTACTTATAGAACAACCATGATTTATTTTTCTACCAATGCAAAATAATTATTTTCGTGATCGGCGAAATTAAAAACTCTACCCATTGGCATCATGACTAAATCGCCTACTTTAACACCTTTTGCTTGGAAATCTTGATATAGATTTTCTATATGATCTGCATAAAACATAATAGAAGGTGTCCCTAAATTTAATTCAGGCTGCATTTTGGCAATGATTTCTTTATTGTGTAAAACCAAAGAAGTTTGAGCTCCTTTAGTTGGCGCAATTTCAATCCAGCGCATTCCCGCCTCTTCTTGGTCAGCAACTACAACGAAACCAATTTTTTCTGTCCAAAACTTAACGGCAGTATCCTGATCATTTACATACAGCATTACTTGTCCAATTTGTCGAATCATGAAGCAATTCCCTCCTCTTTTGAGCATTAGTATACATCAAAATGCAGCTATATATGTCATATTAATGAGCGTTTTTAGAAGAATTTCGATGTATTAATTGATATAGTTACTACTCTATTATTTCAAAATACTTATTCGTAATGAGGCTTCGGCTGATGTCCAGGTTAGTCTACAGCTATCAAAAAATACGAGTAAAAAATTCGCAAGTATTATTAAGAGTTTACGCAAAGCTATTTAAATCTTTTTACATACTAAAAAGAAAGCACGATAAAAAAGGGGTTCCCTATTCATCGTGCTTTTTAGCATTGTTATTATTTATTTTCCTCATGACTAAATTGCCATTCAATACCGAATTTATCAGTTAGTGAGCCGTAACATTTGCTCCAAAATGTTTCTTGCAACTCCATAGTAACCTTTCCACCATCTTTAAGAGCCTCAAAAGCTTTTCGCATCTTATCCTCATCACTTGAGACAACAGCTAACGTTACATTGTTACCGATTGTGAACGGTGAGCTTGGAAATGTATCTGAAAACATTACAGTACTACCGAAAATCGAAAGTCGTGTATGCATTACAAGATCTTTGGCTTCTTCTGGTAATTGATAATTTGGATTTTGCGGTGAATCACCAAATGTCATAATTTCAGCCTTGTCCGTATCAAAAACTTTCTCATAAAACGATACTGCCTCTCGACAATTTCCATTAAAAATTAAATATACTTCTACTGCCATTTCCAACACTCCCTTGTCATTTTTTGAAACAATTCTATTGTACATGGATAGCAAATGATAATACAAATTTTAGATAAGCTAATTTTGTGCAGAGTTTTGCAAAAAAAGATTTTTTAATCAAACTTTTACTTTTCATCTATAACAGGCGTGTTGATTAGAAAAAAACAGGTGTATTATTGAGCGATAAAAAGATTTTTCGATGCTATTTTGCTAATATATCCCCATCATTTTTAACTGATTGTAGCGTAGGGCTCGAGGCTCGCCCGTAGGAAGCCTTGCTCTGTGCGAAAGCGAAGCGTCAGCACCAAATGGTTTATCTGTGCGAAAGCGAAGCGTCAGCACCAAAGCAATAACCCGTAGCAGAAATTTGAGCCTTCCAATTAATAAAGGTGGATAAAAAAAGAGGTCCTTCCCATTCCAGCCTACTAATTTTTTATTTATTTGGACAAAAACTTTGACATTTACTCGAAAATCATGTAAATTACAAAAGGCGAACAATATTAAACAAATCTTAAAAAATATTCGTATTTTAGGAGTGTATATAATGGATAACGTATTTGACTATGAAGATATTCAACTAATTCCCGCAAAATGTATTGTAGAAAGTCGTTCTGAATGTGATACTTCTGTTACTTTAGGCGGTCATACATTCAAACTTCCTGTAGTACCGGCAAACATGCAAACAATTATCGACGAACGTCTTGCTTTGAAGCTCGCTGAAAACGGTTACTTTTATATTATGCACCGTTTTAATCCAGAGACACGAGCTGATTTCATCAAAGATATGCATGGTCGTGGATTAATCGCCTCAATTAGTGTTGGTGTAAAAGAAGAAGAATATGCTTTTATTGAAGAATTAGCAGCTGCTCATTTAGTGCCTGAATTTATTACAATCGACATTGCACATGGGCATTCAAATGCTGTCATTCGTATGATTCAACATATCAAAAAACATCTACCAAATAGCTTTGTTATTGCTGGAAATGTTGGTACACCTGAAGCAGTACGTGAACTTGAAAACGCTGGTGCAGATGCAACAAAAGTTGGTATTGGACCAGGTAAAGTATGTATTACTAAAATCAAAACTGGTTTTGGTACAGGTGGTTGGCAGCTAGCTGCACTACGTTGGTGTGCAAAAGCTGCTACAAAACCAATTATCGCTGATGGTGGTATTCGTACACATGGTGATATTGCAAAATCTGTTCGTTTTGGTGCTTCAATGGTGATGATTGGATCATTATTTGCAGGTCATGAAGAGTCACCTGGTGAAACAATCGAAATCGACGGTAAAACTGTGAAGGAATACTTTGGCTCTGCATCTGAATTCCAAAAAGGTGAACGCAAAAATGTTGAAGGTAAAAAGATGTATGTTGAACATAAAGGCAGCATCAGAGACACTTTAATTGAAATGCAGCAAGACCTTCAATCATCTATTTCCTACGCAGGTGGCAATAAACTTGATGCCATTCGAAATGTAGATTATGTAATTGTGAAGAACTCTATTTTTAATGGAGATAAAGTATACTAACAACTAGAGAAACCCCAACAAGAATGAAGTACTTTCTTGTTGGGGTTTTTTGGATTTCGTTATCTATTCTGTAGGAGTTTTATATTGGGTAGAGTGATTGTGGTTCTTGGTTTATCAGTTCTTCGGACTACCCGAGCAGTTCTGGCTTTTGGCTTACCGTTCCTTTATTTTAAAATGCACCTTTTTAACAAAAGAAAAAATGCTACCAATTAAGTGTAGCATTTCTCTAAAAATTACAGCTTGTTAATAACAGCGTGAATCGTTTCTTTTAATTCTTCATCATGATCAGAAAGGTCAACAAGATTTGCTACACGCTCACGTAATACTGGACGTTCAATTACAAGTTTTTCATCAAGTACTTGTACTAGTAACTCGATAATAAGACGATCACGAACGTTTAACGCCTCTTCTAAACGCTCTGGTGTAATTTTTCCTGTTTTTGCTGCTTTAGCCATTTTAAAAACCCCTTTTAAATTTTATATTCATGCACATCTATTTTAGCATACAGCTAAATTATTTTGAAAACTTTCTTTCGAGAACATATACCAAAACTTTACAAAATCGCACTAAAATATTTACGAAATAATGTTATATTCAAATCATAATGAACTAAATGATTTCTAGAAATATAGCCTGGGATTTACGATCAATACGTAGATAAGATGGGAGGAATTACATGGATCCAAAAAACTCAACATATTTACAACTAATAAAGGCCGTGCCGAAATCTTTACAGCTGTTTCTGAATGTTTGCTTAGTGCTTCTAGCGCTCATTCTATCCTTTTTGCTTTTTAAAGAACTCATCGAATTTCTTAAAATATTAATTTTCAATAAGGGCGACGGTGATTATAAGCTTTTCCTCGCCAATATTCTTATTTTCTTTTTGTATTTTGAATTTATCACGATGATTATTAAATATTTTAAAGAGGATTATCATTTTCCTCTAAGGTACTTTATATATATAGGTATTACAGCCATGATTCGATTAATTATCGTAGAGCATGACCACCCCATCAACACCTTAATTTATTCACTTATTATTTTAATATTAATTATAAGTTATTTTATTATTAATATTACGCCATTGGAACGCCCTGTACGTTCATCACTTTTTGTGAAAAAAGAATAATAATCTTATGGGATGCCTATTTTGGGGCTTCCCTAAAATGCTGTGCTTTATCAAGGACCAAGAAGAATTGATTTTGATGCAGTGCATGTAAATATTGTTCATCACTAATTTTCACTTTACTGAGCATAAACAACGCTTGTACCGTACAACACCCATAACAAGAGAAGATAGCTCTGCAATATCTATCGCTATTTGCACATCATCGTGATCACATTCAAAAATTTTCATTTCACCATTGATAGCCTCTTTAGAGAAGAGGCTCATTTCAAAATCATGAAGTCTCATTGTTTTGATTGTGCATAAAAAGTGTTTTTAACTGCTCTCTCGTCGGCTCTAAACCATCCATCCTTCCTGGATCAGCACCAACCACGATATCAACAAAGTTTATAAAATCTACTTCCTTCACTAATTTTCCCTATGATCTTCATATACATCTCCACCCTACACTAAATTTATTTTAAGAACGCTCTTTTCATAATTTTTATCACATTAATTTCAGGTCTTGATAATAACATATATTACCACGCGTAAATGGTGCTGTATGTTGACAGTATTGGAACCTGAGGTGGTTATTCAGCATCTCGAGCAAGTCGGAAGAAACCGTGAACAGAGTACACTATTCTGGTTGCCTCAGCGATTAGGAAAGTGATTACAAGTAGCTGGGATACAACCAAAGGTACAGCTCAAAAATATATTGTTGGGCACATATAGCTCAACTCAAAAAGTGGACTTAGGATTGCATGAATTATTGAAAGGAGAAGGAAAGAATGAATTTGATTGATGCATATATTCATGAAGTAACTAAAAGGATCAGGAAAGATAAACGTGAGGATACCAGTCTAAAACTAAAATCTACTATTGAAGATATGTTACCTGAAGATTATTCAGATTCAGATATGAAGGAAGTGCTCAAAAAGCTAGGAAATCCTGTAGAAGTTGCAGCAAGCTATCAAAACACACCACGATTTTTAATAAGTCCCAAAGTGTTTGACACTTATATTAGGACAATAAAATTAGTTATTCCTTGGGCAATTCTTATTACAGTTATTGTACAGATGATCGAAAGTATTGTGCTTTATAACGGAGAAGGTGCACTTCTCACCGCCATTATTAAAACAATTTCTCTAACGATCGCGCATATTATTTCAGTAATCATATACGTACTGTTCTGGATTACAGTCACTTTCATTATCATTGAAAGATCTGGTGGAAATAATATTCGAATACCCATTTTAAAAGTACATCCAGAATGGACACCTGATGATTTAACAAAAGTTAAAATCATTCCTAAAGAAAAAATTATTTCACGTAATGAAAATATTTTCAGTCTGTTAGGTATCGTTATTTTCTCCTTTGTCTATTTTAATGCCAATCACCTTTTAGGAATCTATACTTCCCAAAATAAAGGCGACCTGAAATTCGTTATGCCTATATTTAATCAAGATGTCTTACTCTCCTTTGCACCAATCGTTTTATTTTGGATAGCTTTAAGTGTAGCTTTAACATTATGGAAAATGAAGACCGGTCAATGGACTATGTTAATTGCCGTAGCAAATACGCTTCTTCAATGTATAGGAATCATTATTTTTATCCTCATAGTTATTCATCCTGATTTCATACACCGTCCCGCTATACCTTATATCGCTGCGATTACCGAAACAACCTCTGCTAAAATTTTTGTTGCTATAGATCGACTATTATTTCTAAGCATTGCTATTACCATCATCGCCAATGCATTTGATATTTATAGTGGTTTTAAAAAGGCTAAAATCGGAAAATAGCTATAAATTTTATCGAAGGTGTTATCACAGGATGTGAAGGTTTTGCCTTCGTTCCCCCTGTCGCTGATTCCCAAGAAGTCGCCCAGCCTCCATTCCAATCAACTAATATATAGGGTATATATTTTAAAAAATGTCATCCACAACTTTTGGTGAGGAGTCTCAAGATACTGTAAAACTCTAATATTTTGTATAATGGTTCTTTAAATACATTTTAATAATCTGCACGAATTCAAACAGAATATGGGGAAATAATTATGACTATTCTTCTTGTAGATGACAATCAGGTCAATCTATTTGTAATTGAAAAAGTATTAAAAAATGCAGGTTATGATAACTGTGTTTCTCTAACATCGGCTTATGATCTTTTTGATTATGTACAGCTAGATGCACCAAATCCAAAAGGAAATTCAGTGGATTTAATTTTATTAGATATTATGATGCCTGAAGTAGATGGTATAGAAGCCTGCAAACGGATTAAGCAAAATGAACGATTAAAAGATATTCAAATTATCTTTGTCACAGCTCTAGAAGATAAAAACAAGCTCGCAGAAGCATTGGATATTGGTGGCGTAGATTATATTACAAAGCCGATTAATAAAACCGAGCTTCTTGCTAGAATTCGAGTTGCTTTACGATTGAAGGCTGAATTAGATTGGCATACTCAACAAGAAAATAAAATACAATACGAACTAGATTTAGCAACACATGTACAAAGAAGCCTTTTGAGTGCCCCTATAAACGAGGATAATATTCAAATAGGCGTATCCTATCTTCCTTCCTCTAATTTAGCTGGGGATATGTATTATTGGCATAAAATAAACGATCATCGATACGCCATCATTTTGCTTGATATGATGGGGCATGGTATATCTGCAGCGCTTGTTTGTATGTTTATCTCCTCTGTCCTAAGAGAGGCTGTTAAACAATTGGTAGAGCCTGAATTAGTTATCAAAGAGTTAAACCGTTATATGACACTTTTACAAAACGGAAAAGACGGAAATCTTTTTTATTTTACTGCGATTTATTTAGTGATAGATACACAACTAAAAACAGTTGAATATGTGAACGCTGGTCATCCTTCTGGTTATGCTCTTGTTGACGAAAAGACACTCGTACCATTAAATCAAGGTAGCTGTGCAGTCGGCTTTTTCGATGAGATCGACGTTCAAAAGCAATTCATTCAATACAATGAGGATATACAAATTATTTTATTTACAGATGGCGTGTTAGAGGCAATGGGCCCATGTGAAATAGAATCTGAGAAGCAATTGCAAACGCTACTATCTACAAAATGGGATTACTCTCAACACCTGATTGACAACTTACTGCCTAAGGAGCAACAAGAAAATCAACCAGATGATATGTGTGTAGTAATGATTCAAGCACATGCTAAAAACTAAATAAAATAGGGCTGTCGCCTAAGTTGCTACTTGTGAAGAAACTTAGACGACAGCCCCCATCTTATTGTACCTTTTGATAAATTCTTTCATTACCTACGATTTCTTTATATTTTGAAATAATATTTTTGAATCGTCGTTTCTCCTTATCCAAAGGCTGAAATTGATTCATACTTATAAACTTCATTTAGCAATTAGCCATACTTTTAGAACGGATACTAATTGATCTAAATTAAATGGCTTACTTATATAATCTGAAGCACCAGCTTCCAATGATTTATCTCGATCACTTTCCATAGCCTTTGCCGTTAAAGCAATAATCGGTAAATCCGTAAGCTTCATTTGTTTTCGTATAATCGACATTGTTTCATAGCCATCCATATTCGGCATCATTATATCCATAAGAATAAGATCTATTTTATGATTGGCTCGCATAATAGCTAAACACTCTAAGCCATCTTTTGCAACGAAGATATGCATGCCTCGTTTTTCAAGTGCCGTTTTTAACGCATATATATTACGATCATCGTCGTCTACAAGTAAAATATTTTTCCCTTGAAAAACTTCCACCTCACGCTGAGAGACTTCCTGAATTTCTGGTAGCTGTTGTTCTTTTACCTCTCCTGAATCAAATATTTCATTAGTAGCCGCTACCTTATACATCCCCGGTTCAAGGTACCTCTTCACTTTGTAAGGAAACCCAACCGCCAAGTAATTTAGCAAACTCTTTACATATGGATAATCCAAGACCTGTACCACCATATTTACGTACAGTTGCTCCATCAGCCTGTTGGAACGATTCAAAAATGAGCTGATGCTTGTCCCTTGGAATCCCTATACCTGTATCCGAAACTTTGATTTCTAACCAGTCCGTACTAATATCCTGCATATTATTTGTTAACTGTTCTAAATCAAGCTGCTTGATATTTAAATTAACTGAGCCCTGTTCTGTAAATTTAAAGGCATTTGATAATAAATTTTTCACAATTTGCTGGAATCTTTTTTCGTCCGTATAGAAAACATCCATTACATTTTCGGCTTTCGAAATATGGAATTGTAGATTTTTTTTCATTGCTACAGGCACAAAGGTTTGCTCGATTTGTACAGGAACCTCACTCATATTCACTTCACCAAAAATAATATCCAGCTTGCCTGCCTCCACTTTCGATAAATCTAAAATTTCATTGATTAACCCGAGCAGATCTTCACCAGAAGAATAGATAACCTTTGCAAATTCAGCTTCCTCTTCTGTTATATGATTTTGACTATTTTCAGCTAACATTTCAGATAAAATTAATATGCTATTCAGTGGTGTTCGCAATTCATGTGACATATTAGCTAAAAACTCGGATTTATACTTTGAATTTAGTAACAGTTGTTCCGCACTTTCCTCTAATTCCTTTTTAGCCTTTTCTAGTTCTCTCGACTTTGACTCGGCCTCTTTTGTTCTTTCTTCCAGTTGTTCATTCATCATTGTCAGTTCATCTGTTCGCATTTGCAATTCTTCAGATTGTACCTGTAATTCTTCTGCCATCGTTGTTGATTCATTTAATAAACGTACAATTTCCACGCGTCCTAAAACACTATTAATGGTTAACCCAAATGTTCCGATAACTTGCTTCACTAATTCTTGCTGCAGCTCACTATAGCCAGTCATTGTGGCTAATTCAACGACAGCTATTACGTCATTCTCAAATATAATAGGGACGATAAAGATACCTTTTGGCGGTACTTTCCCTAAGCCAGTGCCTATTAAACGAAAGTCTTCAGGAATATCGTTATATATTAAAACTCTTTTTTCTAAAGCACATTGTCCAATTACGCCTTGTCCCAATTTAAAGCTTTCGCTTCCAATGCTATCACTATCATCCGCAAAAGTAGCTTTTTTCACAAACCGTATATTATTATCAATAGATTCACGAATATAAAATGCGCCAAGGGAAGACTGCGTTTTTTGTGCTATTTCTGAAAGGAAGGTTTCAGCTAATTTAGTAATGGCAGAAATGCCTTGATATTTTGTGACAATTTCTGCAATATTCAACTGTAGCCATTCTCTTCTCTCAAGCGCATCCAACAACTCATTTGTAGCACCTGCAAGAGCATTGATTTCATCATTTGTTTTAACATGAATTCTTCCTTTTTGACTGCTCTTGGAAGCAGCAATTTCTCTTATTGTTCGTGTAACCTCTGTTAACGTTTTTACGATTGAACGAGAAATACTACTTGCAATGGTAATCGCAACAACCGAAATAAATACTAGTATGCCAAGCAGTGTAAGTGTTACAATACTATCCCTCTTGTCCAAATCATTTACTTTGGCTTGCATAGTTGCAACCACCGCTGAACGGAGTGATTCAAACTGATTTCGTACTGTTTCCAGTTCTTTACGCACTACATCTACTTCATAGATTTCCCATAACGCTTCTGCATTGTTTTCTTTTTTAAATTTAATGGCTGGTTCCCCTGATGTTGTAATCCAATTCTCAATCGTCGCCTTTATCTCATTTAACTTCTGTTGTTCTGTTGGTTTATTTTCTAAAAGCTGATAAAGTTCATTAAAATCGGATCTCCACTTTTCATCAGCTTCGTAATAGGGCTCTAAATAGCTTACTTCACCTGTAATAACAAAGCCCCTCTGGCTCGATTCCATATCTAAAATGTATTTTTCAATGCGATTGGTTAGAGCATGTATATTTGAATTATTCTTTATAATATAATTTCTTTCTTTTTGTAGAGAGGTAATTTGATTATTTAAGATGATCACTGATGCAAGTAAACAAAGTATGATAACAATATAGCCTAACGTAATTTTGGTTCGTATACCTAGCTTTAATTTTTTTAACATTTGTTTTCCTACCTTCACCTATCATACAAATCTAATTCCAGTATAATTGTACATCAAAAAATAACAAAGTTTCTTTCTCTTAGGTTGAGATAATAATCTCTTTTCGAGAAATATTTAACGCTCATCACCATAACGTGTGGTTGGTTTCCGTTCCGACTGGGCGCTTTCCTATGGGCACCCAGTCGGAACGGGGATCAACTTATATAAATGACATTCGTTTATGTCATGCACAACTTTGGGTGATGATCCATTAAAAGTTAATAATTCTCTTATTTTCTTCATATACATTTTATATTGAACTATTTTGCCGAGGTATAATTTGATAGTAAGGAGAGAAAAATTGTGGACATTTTTGTAAGACCCGGGGATTCTCTTTGGCATTTCAGTGAAGTGTTTAAAATGCCTCTTCAACTAATTATTGATTCCAACCGAAATATTAATCCTCAATTTCTAAGGGTCGGTCAACGCATTCGAATCCCAGGTTTTGTTACGGACAATTATCAAATAAAGCAAGGAGATACGTTTTGGCAGATAGCCCAAAGCAGAAATCTCCCACTAGTAGCCATATTGCTGGTCAATCCTACCCTTAATCCAAATCACTTGCAAATTGGCCAAACCATTCGCATTCCCCAACGAATTACATGGAGGCTCGTCAATGGTAAGCAAAATTATACATCCACCATTATGATGAACGAAATCAAAAAACTACTCGTTGCTTATCCATTTCTACAAAGCTCTGCAGTCGGGCATTCTGTTTTAAAACATGAGATTCCAGAGCTTCTAATCGGGAACGGAACGAAGCGTGTTCATTATAACGGCTCCTTTCATGCGAATGAATGGATTACAACTCCGATCATTTTAACTTTTTTAAATGACTACCTACTCGCTCTCACCAATCAAAGCACAATTCGAGGTCTTTCTACATTCCCACTTTACCAGCAAACAACCCTTTCCATAGTTCCGATGGTCAATCCCGATGGTGTCGACTTAGTGATACAAGGCCCACCTAATGACGAAGCATTAAGAGATCAACTTATTAGTTGGAACAATGGTAGCACCAATTTCTCTAATTGGAAGGCAAATATACATGGCGTCGATTTGAACGACCAGTTCCCTGCAAAATGGGAGCTAGAGAACGCACGCAATCCAAAAACACCTGGGCCAAGAGATTATGGTGGAGAACGACCTTTGTCCGAGCCAGAGACCATTGCTATGGCTGATTTGACAAAAAAGCGCGATTTTGCAAGAGTTCTTGCATTTCATACACAAGGAAGAGTGATTTATTGGGGCTTTGAAAATCTCGAACCACCCGAGTCAGAAATTCTTGTTAACGAGTTTAGTCGAGTCAGTGGCTATGAGCCGATCAATTCGGCAGGCAGTTATGCGGGCTATAAAGACTGGTTTATTCAAGATTGGCGTCGACCTGGCTTTACCGTTGAATTAGGTAGTGGTACAAATCCGCTTCCAATCAGCCAATTCGACAACATCTATGAAGAAGTATTAGGGATCTTTCTTGCAGCATTGTATATGTAATAAACATACTGACATTTCTATAGCTAACAATAAATCATCAATCTCCTTTCACCGTTGAAGTGAAAGGGGATTTTTTTATTGCTCAAAAATTACTTTGACAGGTAGAGTAATGTTTGCTAATATTACTCTGACAGATAGAGCAATAAAAATAAGTAGGTGACTTATGGTTCGAAGTGACATCATCCGCGGACACTTGGATTCCATTATTTTAAGGCTAATTTTAGAGAAAGATCGTTATGGTTATGAAATTTCTCAGGAAATAAGTCTCCGCACAAATAATCGTTTTCAAATTAAAGAAGCAACATTGTACGCAGTTTTTCAGCGTCTAGAAAAAAAGGAAGTTATTGAAGCCTACTATGGCGATGTTTCACATGGAGGCAAAAGAAAGTATTACCGTATTACCCCTTTAGGTAAAGCTTATTTAAACGAGCTAGTAAAAGAGTGGTCGGAAGTAAAAGAAATTATCGACTTATTTATGGAGGGCTTAGAATGAAAAGAATAAAAAACCATATTGATGAGCTTTTTAAAGATATTCCTCGTAACAAAGAAACAGAGATGGTGAAACAAGAAATCATTCAAAATCTTGAAGAAAAAGTATTTTATTTATTGGATCAAGGGAAAGAGCAAGAGGATGCCATTAACAAAGCTATCGTAGAATTTGGAGATATGGAGGATTTGAAAAAGGAATTAGGCGTTAAAGAGCCCAAAAAGAAAAATATGGCCAAACTTAATTTAGAATTTTCTATTTGGGGCAGTGGGTTAATTATTGCATTTTTTATTTTTATTAATCTTTACTATACACCACAGACAATTTGGGCGATTTACCCAATCTTCGCAATATTATGGTGGCCACTCTCTATGTACTTCGTTTGGTCACGTAAGAAATGGAGTGAATAAAACATGAGGAACCTTATTAGCTTTTCGATTGCTGGTAGTTTGATGACTATAATATTTTTAGGCATCGTTAATTATACAACCTCACCTCAAAAAATTTGGTTTATATACCCTTGTTTACTGCTTTTGCTATGGCCAATTACTTTATATTTCATGTCTAAAAAAATGTATAAACAATATTCTCTTATTTGTAGTGCTATGATTATCGCATTTCTTATCATTGAAAATTATTTATATTCACCCGATTATTTATGGTTTATTTATGCGGTTTATCCAATCATCTGGTGGCCACTCCTTATGTACTTAGAAGAAAAAGCAAAAACCTTAAAAATTGCGCTAATAGGCTGCGCAACTACCATCATTTATTATTCCTTATTAAATATTATTTTGTCTCATCCATATCCTTGGGCGATCTATCCAGCATTTTTAGTAATATGGTGGCCCTTAGCTTTGTACCATGCACAAAGAAAAACATTTGTAGCATTTTCCGTTACCTCTACAATTCTTATCAGTATCTTTTTTATTACCGTAAATGTTGTCTCTTCACCAGGAGTAATATGGGCTATCTACCCAATTTTCGTCGTCCTATGGTGGCCTCTAAGCATGTACTTTTATGTTTATAAAAGAAAAATGTACAATTCAACAACTCTACCTAAACGGATCTAAATTTTTGTTTTAATTCACATTTAGCAGAAAGGGGATATATGAAAAATATAAGGAAGTTTTTAATCTATTTTGGAATAATAACTATTATATTACTAATTATAGCAATCATCTTTCCTACATGGACTTCGCATATAAAAGGTGATAACAGTATAAGTTCATTAGAACAAGTGAATATAAACGGTAGCGGTCATGAAATAATGATACGTGGCAAAGATAAGAATAATCCGGTCATTATTTTTGTACATGGCGGACCAGGATGTTCAGAAATACCGTATGCCAGTAAGTATCAAGACTTATTGGAAAACAATTTTACGGTTGTAAATTACGATCAAAGAGCAAGTGGAAAATCATATCATTTTTTCGAGGACTATTCTAATCTTTCATCAGACTTACTGGTAGACGATCTATTAGCTTTGACGGATTATATATCAGAACACCTCGGCAAAGAAAAGGTCATACTAATTGGTCATTCTTATGGTACTTATCTTGCAACACAGGCTGCCTACAAAGCCCCTGAAAAATATGAAGCATACATTGGAATTGGCCAGATGAGTGATATTGTGGAAAGCGAGATTGATAGTTTGAACTTCGTTATTCATCAGGCTCAAAATGCTGGCAATACAGAGGACGTTTTATATTTGCAAGGGTTAACTGAACAAATTAAAAATGGTGATGCGTTTACTCCACGTAACTATATTGCGAAATACGGTGGGGCCTCAAGACTTATTGAAAATCCTGACGGTCATAACATTGGTATGTTATTTAGTAGTGAGTACAACTTATTAGATGTAATCCGTTATAACTATGGGGTATCTTACTCGCAAGAGGCTTTACTTCAGGAAGTAATAAAAACACCATTACCCACTATAGTAAAAAAACTTGAATTACCAAGCTATTTTGTTATGGGGAAATATGATTATCAAACTTCATCTAATGCAGCGAAAAATTACTTTGATATGATTGAAGCCAATAAGAAAGAATTTATTGCCTTTGAGGAATCAGCTCATTATCCGCAATTTGAAGAGAAAGAAAAATTTTATAAATGGATGTGCGATACTTTTATAAAATAACAGGTGTGTTGATTAACCATTTCTATCCACCCTAATTAAATTAGAAGGCTCTGATTTCCGCTGCGGGCGAGCGTCGGGCCGCTTTCCGACATCTCAGTAGTAGCCCCAATTATATATTTGCTATATAATTTAATTATTAAATATTTTAACAGGTGAGATTATATGTCAGAAAACAATCAATTACGTAACGTGGAAATCATTATGAGAGAGATGCTTGAAATACAGCAAACATCGAAAATGTTCGTCAATCTTCTCTCTGAAGGAGAGTCACTATCTCAAAACCAGCTTATCCTCCTTCTCCAACTAAAAATTAATGATGGAATGAAAGCAACTGAAATTGCTGACTTCTTTAGTGTAACACCTGGAGCAGTTACATCCATGTGCGATAAGCTAGAAAAATTAGATTTAGTACAACGGATTAGAGAAAGCGAAGATCGCCGAGTAGTCAAAATGGCTTTAACGAATAATGGCGCACTTAAGGTTCAAGAAATATTTTTGAAATTCCCACAGGAAAAGCTTGAAGATATGGCAAGAGTACTAAGTGAAGTTAATCAGTTAATGAAAAAAATTTTTTAGGATTTCATACAATTGAAATCCCTTTTTTATTGCCCAGAAAATACATAAAAAGCATATTTTCAGGATAGATATTCGGTAAATTTTTAGTTCTTGACAAAACAAAGTAACATATACTTTAATTAATATATGTTTTAATAATTGAAATATATATTAATTAAATTAACATGAGGTGATTATTCTTGATTCAAAAACTACGTACCGTAACCCTTACTAACGGCAATATTAAAGACTTAGCAGCAGACTTTGAACAATTAAATATCCGTGGGTCTGTTGCTATACATCAAGAAGTACGACTACAAAAAATCTCCACTCATGGACATAGTTCTTTTCACTCCCCCGTGGCAGTACAAGTTTTAAATAGTACCGGATCATGTACGATAAAGGATTTTTGTGAGATTAATGAAATGAAGAGTGCCGGCAGTTTAAAAATGCGCAATGGGCAAGTATTGAATTTAAATAGTTCTGGAAAATTAACCATTGAACAAAGACTAGAAGCAGAAACTGTATATTCAATTGGCATTGTAAAAGCAGCAGAAATACTGACCAAACGTTTTCATTTAAAACTGTCTGGTGAAAGTGAAATTGGAGAGCTTATTGCAGATGAAGTGTGGATAGAAAAGGATAAGATTTCTATCCTCCCATTATTAAAGAAAAAATTGATTTGCAATTGTATAAAAGGGAAAAATTTACGTCTTTCCTATACGAATGCGGAAATCGTTGACGGAGATGTTGTGACAGTAGGGAGCAATTGTAAGATCAAAACACTTTACTATACAGAAAGCTATTCAATTGCTCCAAATGCTAAAGTACAACAAATAATACGGAGGGAAAATGAATGACAATCATAAAAATCATTCAAGCCTTTTTTTGCTCATTAGCACTCCTTGTATTATCTGTCCTCTACGCAGGCTTGGTCTTAAGTGCATTATTAGCAATACTAGCTGGCATTTTACGAACGTTTGGCCTTGATCAAATAAAGATGAGCATATGGTATGGCGTCGATCTTCCAGTTATGTTCAGCATTCCTCTAGCCCTCCTTGTCGCTTTATTGCTTTTCTTTTGTTCAATGTATGTCAAACGATCTATCCAATTCTGCTTTTCGAAGCTTAGGTACTAAAATGTAAAAGCACACCTTTTTTTAATAAAAGATGTGCTTCTCCCCCTATTTTATCTTGTATGGTCTATAGGTCGCTCGACAAGGAAGCTGTGTTGCGTATAATCTAGTCGCTACCCTAATTTCAGTACCTTTTATGCTAGGTGGTAATATATTTGTGAACGCATTCTATTTAGAAATTGGATCAATTCGCGGCTTCAATTCCTGGGATCTTTATGTAAGTTATATACGTTCAGATCCTTTTGTTACGAGCCATTCCTCTATATCGTTGTATAACTGTTGTTTATCTTGCTCATATATAATGGCGATTTCTTGCCCGTAGGCATAATTAAATGTTACATAGCCACCTAACATCTGATAGAAAAATTTACAAATATACGAGTTCTCCATTATCAAATCTGGAAGAAAAGCAGCTTTAAACATTTTAGCTAGGTCTTGTAGTGTAGGCCCCTCCTCTTTTGGTGGTAAACGTAAAAAATGATAATTTTGTGAGTCAGAACAAGGCTCGTAATACATGGGGCCTTCTTGAGCTTCGCCGTAAACTTGATGATATAGATTATCTAGCACTACCGTAAATATTTCATCGTCTTCAACCCCGCTCTTTTGCACAGTTAGTACGCGATCAGCGTGGCGAGGCAACCAGAGCAGCTGATCGACCTCAGGATGTACAGCTAGAAAATCACCATCAATTGTTGTGCCAATAACTATGCACTCACCGATTTGTTGCTGAGTAATCGGACTCCCTTCGTTATGCTCCCAGAAATCGTATTCAACAAAAGGCTTTAGTACCTCACTATCGGGTAAGTGAACATATATCCATCCTCTATAAGTTCCTGCTCCAAACTGTTGCAGAAATGTTAGATAGCCTGGCGGAAAAAATATTGCCTCAATCTCCACAAGAAAGTCATGTTGAAATGGTTTAGGCTGACTGACAAAATACATAGACATTCCTCCTACAGTTCCCCCTCAAGAAACTTGATAAGGTATATTTCCGGCTTAACAAGAAAATCTTTAAAACTGCACAAATCTGCATATTCTTGATGCTCTACATCATAGCAACCAATCTGCCCTTTCTTCTTTGAATTCCATACTATCTGTAAATCTGAATAATTGTAAATATTTGCCGATAAACGCAGTAGCCTTTGACGACCACCCTTCATTTCAATCGTATCCGTTAGTGTAAAAAAGTCTATATAGCTAATTCCATAATCATTTGCATCTAGATCAAGGCGTAGCTTGTCTCCCGTAAGAAAGCTAATCAGTTCATCACTCAACTTATATTTTTTCAGCGCATACTTTTTGTTCTCTACATCATGTAGCTCAGATGGCTCTAGTGATTTCAAATAATCGGCCAAAGCTGTATTTTTATTGCCAACTGCAATCGTATATGGACGCTCACCATCTTTTTCTGCTAAAGTAACATCCGCTCCACGCTCTACTAAGTATTGCACCATAGCTAGATTTCCCATTCGTGTTGCCTCTGTTAATGGAGTTGCTTCATAAGGATAAACCATATCTGGACTATTATAGTTGATGTCCACCCCTTGATCGAGTAGATATGTAATGGTCTTCATATCATGGTTTGACACAGCTTGACGCAATACGGGACCACCGTGTTGCTTTACATCCAAACCTAGTTCATGAATGAGTGGAATATTTTTTTTATTACCATAGTAAGCCTGTGAATAGGCGCCAGACCCGACTTGATTGAGCATGTCTAGCTTCGCTCCATGCGCTACAATATAGCGAATTATATCTCCCTTGCAATAACGAACAGCTTGCAAAAACGCTGGATTATTTTCAACGTTTAGGTTAACACCATGATCTACTAATAGCTTTATAACATCTAATCTTTGACAATTAAGCGCCATATCTAAAGGACTTAGCGAGATATACCTACTCAATATAATGTCTTCTTCAATATCCCAGCCTACTTTGATGGCAGCCTGTAAAGCTGGAATATTCCCTTTGTAAATATGCATAGCAATTTCCGGTAGATCATTAAACTTCCCAACACCTTTTAGAGTAATCATCCAGTTCCCGTTCCTCCCTAAAGTTTCATGAAAAATTTGCTTTAATTGAAGGGACATCTTTGATTAATGGTCTCCATTCAACTTTTTTTGATTAAATCATGATGATTTTGTCATTAATTATACTCTACTGTAATATATTTATTAATATGGATGATAGTTTTCAACTATACTTATTTTGTAATTAAAATTTTTTTGGATTATCACCAAAAGTTTTGGATGACATTTTTTTAAGTATATACCTGTATATTAGTTGATTGGAGTGGAAACCGGGCGACTCCTTGGGGATTAGCGATAGGGGAACGAAGGCTAAGAGCATCATGTCCTGTGATAACGCCTTCGTGACCAACATCGTGCTGCTGCTGCCGCTACGTTTGCACTACGCTTTCGCGCAAAAAACATCCTGCTGCTGCCGCTACGTTTGCACTACGCTTTCGCGCAAAAAACATCCTGCTGCTGCCGCTACGTTAACACTACGCTTTCGCGCAAAAAACATCCTGCTGCTGCCGCTACGTTAACACTACGCTTTCGCGCAAAAAACATCCTGCTGCTGCCGCTACGTTTGCACTACGCTTTCGCGCAAAAAAACATCTGTTGGCCCGAGACCCTGGAGCGAAGCGTCAGCGGTAAAGCGCCCAGTCGGAATGGAAATCAACCGCTCGTTATGGTGATGAGCCGATTTTTTGGAAACAAAAAAATAGAACCTTCAATCCAAAATTAGATTGAAGGTTCTATATTATATGTCGTAGAAACATGATGCTTACATCCACTGTTTCTACATCAAAATTTTATTTTAAACGAAGGGCTTCGTCTGTAGAAGCATTAATTTCATTAAGAAGCTCTGGGTTTTCTGCTAATTTTTTGCCATAAGATGGGATCATTTCTTTGATTTTAGGTTCCCATTCTTTAACATTTTGAGGGAAGCATTTATTGATTACCTCAAGCATAACGTGTACAGCAGTAGAAGCACCAGGAGAAGCTCCAAGTAATGCAGCAATTGAGCCATCAGGAGCACTTACAACTTCCGTACCAAATTGAAGCGTTCCTTTACCACCAGCTTGTGTATCTTTAATAACTTGTACACGTTGACCAGCTACAATAATATCCCAATCGTCGCTCTTAGCATTCGGGATGAATTCACGTAGCTCTTCCATACGTTGTTCTTTAGATAGCATAAGTTGTTGGATTAAATATTTTGTTAATCCCATTTCTTTAACCCCTGCCGCTAATAACGTTGTAATATTATGCGGTTTTACAGAAGCAAATAAATCCATATTCGAACCTGTTTTTAAGAACTTAGGTGAGAAACCTGCGAACGGTCCAAATAGTAATGATTTTTTGTTATCAATGTAACGTGTATCAAGATGCGGAACAGACATTGGTGGAGCACCAACTTTAGCTTTTCCGTATACTTTTGCATGATGTTGGTCAGTAACTTCTTGATTTTTACATGCCAAGAATAATCCACTGATTGGGAATCCACCAATATGTTTTCCTTCAGGAATACCTGATTTTTGAAGCAACTCTAGGCTTCCTCCACCAGCTCCAAGGAAGACAAATTTCGCTGTATGGTATTCCATTTTACAGCCGTTTTTGTCATGCACTCGTACTTCCCATGAACCGTCGCTAGTACGTTTCATGCTTTCAACACTATGATTGTAGTTGATATCAACGTCTTTAGTTTTTAAGTGATCGAATAACATACGTGTTAATGCACCAAAGTTAACGTCTGTACCAGTATCAATTTTTGTCGCAGCGATAGCTTCATCTGCTGGACGATCCTGCATAATAAGAGGAATCCATTCCTTTAGTTTTTCTGGGTTATCAGAAAATTCCATACCTTGGAATAAAGGATTTTTTGTCATCGTTTCATGACGTTTCTTTAGAAACTCTACATTGTCTTCCCCTTGTACTAAACTCATATGAGGTAAAGGCATAATAAAGTCTTGTGGATTACTGATCAGTTTATTGTTCACAAGATAAGACCAAAACTGTTTTGAAACATGGAACTGTTCATTAACGTTAATCGCTTTACTAATATCGATTGACCCGTCTTTTTTCTCTGAAGTGTAGTTAAGCTCACAAAGTGCCGCATGCCCAGTTCCCGCATTATTTAATTCGTGAGAACTTTCTTCACCTGCTTTATCAAGCTGCTCAAACACTGTAATTTTCCAATCTGGTGCTAATTCTTTAAGTAATGTCCCCAAAGTAGCACTCATGATTCCGGCACCAATTAAGATAACATCTGATTTAATTTGTCTGTTACTCATTTTTACCTTCCTTATATATTAAGATTTGCAGAAAGGATGTAAGCTCTCCTGCTTCAGTAAGCCATGGAGTAACTTTTGAGCACACCTTTTCTGTATCAATTATTACCTTATTGCAGTTTATCACAATTACCTAAAGATTAAAATATTAACTATCTATATGAGAGTTATGTGCATTTTTCGAGCCTTCCTCTTAATAAATCAAGAGAAAAACCTCCTATTCCCTCATCAAGAAATCCAGCATTTATTGAATCTTTATGGAATAATTGTCCTAAAATTGGCTAGCATTTTCATATAATAATGAGGATTTTTTAATTATTATATCTCTATAATAACATAAAAAGATGGAACCAGTCTTGTTTTTACACCAGCCCCACTCCACATTAAAATATAGCGAATTTTCACAATATTTTCTAGTGCTATTTTAAAATTATTTCTTTTTTATTTTAACGCAAGTTGAAATATCTATACTTCGACGGGACTTTTTATTTTCCAACCATCTATTTCAAAACCACCAGCCTGATTAAATACATGGTTTACTAACTCTTCATAAATCTCGATCATCTTTTGTTTATCCGCTTCTTGTAATGCTTTTAAAAACATTTCTTTAAATATTGAATCGGGAAAAGCCTTTTTCACATATTTCTTACTGTATATTGGATCTACAAGGTAGGACCTAATTTGATAATAAGGAATGCTTTCTAAATTTAAAAACCTACAGTACTCCGAGAATAAATTAGCTAATGAATTATAATAGACAAAGTGGAAATCTTCTTTGTCTTGTTCACAACAATCTTTTAAATTATCTAATGAATCCCATAGTAAATACTTTTTTATTTCTAAAGCTGTTTTATTTAGTTCATCGTATTTTTTATTTAGCCATTTTTCAGCCTCGATTCTTATTTCACTAATTATTCCCGTGTTATCGAATAAAATCTCTCCTGTAATAAACTGAATCATGGACATTGTTCTATGGTTTTGAAAATCCTCTTGAAAGTATTTTTGAATTTGTTTTGGAGGGTTAGCAAAATATTCTATAAGAAAGCCATTAATAATTTTATTTCCTCTCTCTCTCCAATCTACATCATCAGTTAAAATAATATGTATATCTATATCAGAACGCTTTGAAGGATTTCCAGTAACATAACTCCCACATACAAGTGCACCTACGACATCATTTCTGTTCTTCCAATCTTTTAAAAACTCTCCAAGTGCAATTTGCCATTCTTCCA
Organism: Lysinibacillus sp. RS11; assembly: GCF_042019215.1. Taxonomy (NCBI): domain Bacteria; kingdom Bacillati; phylum Bacillota; class Bacilli; order Caryophanales; family Bacillaceae; genus Lysinibacillus; species Lysinibacillus sp. RS11. The sequence continues at coordinate 4,795,717 of NZ_CP168124.1, forward strand.
TAAAATTATCATCACCTTTCTCAAATATAAAATCGTTCAATACCGATATATTCAATATTTGTTTAGATAACCCTTCCGGAACTAATGACGCTGAATATGAAAAAACACAGCATTTTTAGTTGCATTAATTACGTTATTATCATGAAAGAACTTGGTGATAAAATCATTTTCACCTCCAACATTGTCTCTCCTTCATTTTTTTCCGTTAATGGGTTATTCATTAAACATCCTATTTATATTATTAAGTTCTATCTTTTCTTCTTCTTTTCGATAATCGCGATAATCATTTTCTTCAGTAATTATTAGTCGTTCTTCTTGAAAGAATGATAACAAACGCCCTGCTTCTTTTATTAGCTTTGGCTTGATATCATTTAGTATTTCTCTTCTACTATTAAATTCATTTTTATCCCATTCATCTCCTTGCATTAGTTTAGGTATTGAATCAATTCCTGTTATATATGTAAGCCCTAAAAATCGAAGAAATGAATATCCACTGCAATAATCATCATATAACTGCTCCATTATCTCTACTACATCACCTTTTTCAAATATGATGTTTTTCAAAAGAGAAATAATCCGTGACTGTTCAAACTCTCCAAGTGGAATTTCCATCTTTATTATCTTCACTAATTCAGTTTTAATATGCTTTTTTCTATAATCTAAATCAAGTAAGTTAAAGTAAAAGTCATGGTTATAAATACTTTCAATTTCTTGTGTTTTATAAAGCCATTCTTCAAATTCTGAGATGCTAATATATCCTTTATATATTTTATAAAACTGTTTTTGAATATCCGCTTTACTATTCATTTTTTTCTTCAACTCCTTCAATATTTCTATTTGCAACATAACAAGAACTATTTTGTTTTTTGGTTAAAAGCTTTAGAGGTTAAATAAAAGGAATTGGATAAAAATCCAATCCCTTTTATTTAACCTTGACTCTGTGTCTAGACGGTACATTTCACTTATTTAAAAAAATCAGCCAAATAGGTTTGAATATATTCAGGTAATATTTGAAAGAACAATCCTTCATATTTAATGTCGAGAATACCAGCAATGAAAACCATAATAATGATGACAAATACAAGGGGTTTCTTATTTTTAGAAATCCACTTCAATAGGTTCCCCTCCTCTGAATAACGTAATAGTTTGCAAGTTAAGTATATATTGATTCATGTGAGATATAAACCAATCCTTTTGATGATCATAACATTCTCTGTCACCCAAGTTGGGAATGTTACATAAATTAAAATGATGCTGTTCTAAAGTATTATAAATTGATTTCAAATCAATCCCTTTGGATAAACAATACTTCTGTCTCACCAATACCGTTTAGAAAGGAATGGCTATGGTAAATTTTAAATCGTTTCGTGGGGTCGTTACACAGATTGAAGATTTTTCGATTGGGCAAAATGGAGAAAGAGAAGGCTGTTATAAACTTATGACGGTAGTAGATGATACTGGCGGCATCGTCAATTTTGTCATCTCTCCTTCCACTTACTTTGTAAACCAAGAAATCGTGACTCTCCGTGATCGGATTACTGGATATTATGATGGAGATGCACCTGTACCGTTGATATACCCACCTCAATATCGTGCACTCATCGTTGTTAAGGAAAATAATTTTCAAAATGTTAAAGTCGACTTTTTCAATAGCCAATTAGTGAGTAGTGATGGCCAATTACAACTAAATCTCTCTCCCTCTACTGTTATCTCGCTAAAAAACGGGCAGCCTTTTTTAAAAAGCCCAACAAATCGAAACCTAATTGTTATCTATGGTCCTACTACAAGAAGCATTCCTGCGCAAACCACACCATATAAAATAATCGTTTGGTGTTAACAATACAAAAGTATAACAACAATATTTCCCAGGAAAGAAAGCGAAATGTTTCCTCATCTGCGCAACATTTCTCTAGAAACCGATAATTGACTGCAAGTGAACCTAATGAAAAATAATTAAGCGGCTTAAGCCCTTTTATATTATAGGACTCAAGCCGCTTCATGCATTTTTATTATTTCTATTGTCTACTTACAGAGAGCAATTCAAAATTGAGTAAGTTTATATCTTACTTTTCTTACACTTCATCTTTCATTTCATGTAGCTGTTGCTTGATCTGCTCTAAGTATTCTTTATTTTGTTGGACTGTATCCAAATGCTCACCATATTGCACTGCATTCATAAAAGCATTTTCAGCATGCTCTAGATGATTGAAAGCATGCTCAATTGCTATCTCCTCGGGGTGTGACTTTGCGTGCTTTAATAAACGCTCTGCCTTTTGGACAGAGTTGCCGAACAAAGTGCTTGGATGATCCTTTTTCCAACTCGTATCTGAGTGTTTAGCCAATTATGCCTCTTCCCTTCCTGCTAATTAGATAAATTATCTAGACATAGTATTTTAAAATGTCCAGAAAATATGCACGGATGAATTAGCGAATAACCGCAAACCAAAAAACGCATTTTTAAACAAAAATTAGAAAAAGAGGCGGGGGACTTCTGTACCTGTCGCTACGCCTTCGGTACAAAAGACATTTGCTGAAAGAAGTTAAACTTGTATCTCACTCATTAATGCATGAGTATTATCTTCTGAGTCTTTAAAAAATACCATCCATGTTTCTGTTTGTCCCATTTTCGCTACAACATGTGGTTCATCAATAAAAGTAACATCTTTCCTTACTAAATCCTCGTATGTCTTACTGATATTTTCTACTTGAAAATAAATTACTGAACTGGCATAAGTAAATTCATCTTTTTCTGGAAGGCTTAACAGGAGTCTCAATCCATTACAATCAAAGAACGCCATGCTATCTGTATTAAATAAAAGTGAAAGTCCAAGTATTTCTTTATAAAAATGGATTGCTTTATCTAACTTCTTAACGGGGATTCCGACTTGTCCGACTTTTTGAATCATGTTGATTTTCCTCCTCATGAGTTGTAAGAACATTTCTTTCTTAAAGTTCTTGATTAGCCATCTTCTTATTGTCAGGATGAATGCTTTTCATTCCTTCAAAAAATGGATACTCCCTACTTAAATATTTTTCTAGCTCTCCGTTATCACGAAGAAGCTGCTCTAAGTAATACTTTGAACTATCTATCCTTTTTTGAATTTCCTGTTGATTCTGTGTTGTCGAACCGTGTCCAGGTATGTGCGTCGTTATTTGATGATTTAGCAAAATATTTTCAGCTTTATTGATCGTATTTACATAGTCTTGATAATTGCTAAAGATGAACGGAAACTCAATATCTGACAGGTAATCACCCGAAAGAAATAGACCATCAGGCTCAATCACTGTAAATAAACCATCGTCCGTATGACCAGGTGCTTGATAAAATGTCATGGTAATCGAATCTAATTCTAATTTATGCCCATCCTCTGAAACAACAATATCTACTGTTGGGTATACGGGTGAATAGCTTCTATTCAAATAATATCCTTGGTCAAATTGTTTAATTTTTTGAATGATATCATCTTTGTTCGGATTTTCATCAAATTGTTTAGATGCAATTACCTTAGCATCTGGAAAGGCTCCAGACCCAATAATATGGTCAAAATCGCTATGTGTGTAAATAATATATAGTTGTTTATCACCTTTAATGTTGTTTATGTAGCTCTTAATTTCTTCAATTTCAGTAGGTAACCAATTAGGATCTGTCATAATTATCGCTTCGTTCGTTTGAATGATTGCCGAGGTAGTCATATATAATGCACTTTGAAAAACTGTAATATTATTTTTTTGAAATTGAATCATTATGGACCTTCCTTTTCCCCTTATTATTAATACATATTTCTTTAATTCTTATTCATACGAATAGGTAGCATTTTAAAGTTAATGTGCCAGTTTGTTGGAGAAGAACTTTAATTTGTTTATTTGCTCTCTCTTAATTCAATAGTTCGAGGAATATCGATAAATTCCTTCTTTAGTAAAAAAAGTATGAGAAATCAATTTAAATTTCACATACTCTTAGTTTCTTAACATAGTAACAGTTGATTCATAAATCCCACATTCATCTAAAGAAAAAACATGCTCTTTCTCAAGAACATGTCTTCTAAAATGGCCTTTATTTATGATAAGGTTCTTCGTGACGTGATATGTCTAAGCGGTACTTCTTAATTTTTAATAAACTTAAATCTCCCTATTTAAAAACGCTAAACTTTTGTTTGATATATATCTGATTTTATCGGTTTTAAATTCAAAGGAACTTTAAACTCCTGAAGGCTTTCTATATGATTAAAAAATTCATCTATATCTTCAAAATCCATTGACCATTTTGCTACCTGGAACTTACGTAACTCATCTGTTGGCTCAAATTCAAAACTACAGAAAAGTTGTTCCATATGGGAATATTCATCTTCTTCATCAAGAATAGAAAATTGACGTACAAAGTCAAAATAAAATTTCTTTCCAGTATATTCATAAACACCACATTGAAATAATATTTCTTTTTCTTCTTCTCCTTCAATTGCCTCTTTCGAAAAAGCCTTAAACTCTTCCCAAACCTTTTTAATATCATTGGTATTTTCACCAATTCTGTTTTTTAGACAACTTTCAGTATTACTAACTGTAAGCATTACAACACCTCTGTAAAATTTAATGGTACAACTTAATATACTAATTTACTTGCTACAAAGTTGGCGTACATGAAAATAACTACAAAAGTATATACATTTTAACAATTTTTTTGTACATAGTTAAATGCATATTGGAATTTAATTCTCTACAATATATCACAAAAATTGGTATACAAAGGAATAACAATATAATTAATTTAACAGATATGCATATTATTTCAATTATTGAGTCATAAAATTAATTGAAGCTTAATAATTTTATGTACAAAAAATCCGGTCATATCAATTATTCTCGCCTATAATTAAGTAGAAATCTTTCCATTCAATCGAGGAGTATCAACATGAACAAAAATACAGACAACATAGAAGTCATCTTCCTTTCTGACCCATCCGAATGCTTGCTGCACCCATTTTATACTAAAAAAATCGTCTTTACAGGGGCTCTTTCCACTATGACACGTTCAGAAGCCGCGAAAAAAGTACGAGCTTGTGGAGGGGTTATGCAAGGAGCTGTTACACAGGAGACAGATTTCGTTATTCTTGGAAAGAAACGTCGTGGTATAAGTACGAAACAATCGAAAGCTGAGCAGTTGATTAGCCTTGGCCAAGACATCCAAATTATTTCTGAGGATGATTTTATTTGGCTCATTTCTATGCAAAAGGAAGATCCGCTGCCTCACATTTGAACAGCTTTCTAGAACTCATTTCATTAAAGAAGGATTGTAGCCCTACATAAAAAGACAAATCACAAAATGCTCTTAAGGATTTTTAACTAATTTCTATAATTTTTTTCCTACCTGTTTATTACTACTGTAAAATAAAAAGAATGAGCTATTTGATATGAATAAAGTAAACATTTAATAAGAATTTATATAGGACAACAAAAAAAGATTGGGGGTTCATTTAAATGTCTATCGAACAAACGAGGTATTCTCGACTGGCCAATATAACGAAAATGATCAACATGAAGCAAGATTTACGCGAAGTATTGGAGCAAGTAACACTAGCAATATCTGAAGAAATCGTCACATGTGATTCTGTGGGCATTTATTTACCGAGAAAAGATGGAACATTCAGAGGATATGTAGGAAAACCAGAAGTTATTAATGGTTGGACGTTGAATATGCATGTAATTGACACTGAAATAGATTTACTGGCAAAAGAAGTAATTGAAACAAAGAAAACTATCTATATTCCTGATACTTCAAAGGATAATCGACCTGATCCCAGAGCTGTTGAGGGGTTCCATATTAAATCTTTATTAGTTCTTCCCATCTCCTTTGAACAAGAGTTATTTGGGCTTGTTTTTTTATTTGATTATGGAATTCCAATGAACTTAACAGACGAAGAAATTCAAACGGTTGAGTCATATGTAAATATGGCTGCTGTTGCTATTCAAAACGCAAACAACTTAGCTTATAAAGAACGTCTCATTAACGAAAAGCAGTTGCTGCTTGATGTTACACGTGATTTATCAATGTGCTCCTCACTACAGAAGTGCCTTGATAAATGCTTTTTCTACTTAGAAAAGGTTCTAGATAATAGTAATATAGGCGTTCATCTATTAGATCCTTTAGCAGAAAAAAAAATTAAACCGGTTAAGTTGAGTAGAGATAGTGATTGGACAGAAGAAAATTGGCTAAAAACACATAACAAAATAAAAATTGACCAAAGCAATGATGCTGTCATACAGGAGGTTTTTGAAACCAAAAAAGCAATTCTTATTCCTAATGTATTTGAGGATGAAAGACCTAATCATGAAGTTTGTCGCAATTTTGGTATAAACGGTTTAGTTATGTTTCCTTTGATTTCAATGGGTGAAATTTTAGGACAAATATCTATTGTTAATCTTGAAAAAAAAGCATTTTTCTATTCAGAAACTCAATTACAGCTAGCCCAATCAATTGTTGACACTACAGCATCTGCATTATCAAACCTTTTATATATGGAAAAACAAGAAATCATTATCGAGGAGAGAACCTCGGAGATACTAGTCAAAAATAAAGAGCTTGAAAGAGTTATAGCAGAGTTACAGCAACTTAGCCGTGAAAAAGAGTTAATTCTCAATTCTGCAGGAGAAGGAATCTTCGGGTTAAATCTTGATCGAAATATTACATTCTGCAATCCAGCAGGTGCACTCATGTTAGGGTATGAAACAGAGAAGGAATTAATCGGAAAATCAGTCGATTTAATTATGGGTCGAAGTGAAACAGAGGATAAAATTATGGTTTCATCCTTTTTAAATACAAATTTCAACAACTACAAGAAATTTTTTCGAAAAGACAACTCCATTTTTCCAGTCGAATATGTCACCTCCTTAATCAAAGAAGGGGACAAGATTGTAGGAGAAGTTGTCACATTTAAAGATATAACTCAAAGAAAGCAACTAGAAGAGAAGATTAAATACCACGCTTATTTTGATAGTTTAACGGATTTACCCAATAGAATTCTTTTAAAAGAGAGACTAACTCAAGGACTGAAGTATGCAAAAGAAAATGGAGAAAAATTAGCCGTTCTTTATTTAGATTTAGATCGTTTCAAGTTAGTCAATGATTCTCTAGGACATAGCTATGGAGATCTATTGCTCCAAGATGTTGCCAAACGTTTAACTGCTTGCGTTCCAGAAGGTGCAACCGTATCACGACAGGGAGGGGATGAATTTACAATCTATTTACCTAATATTAAATGTGAAAATGACATTTTGAAGGTTATTAATTGTATAAACGCTTCTTTCTCTAAGTCTTTCAATCTAGTAGACAATGAAATATATATTAAAACAAGTATTGGTATAAGCCTGTTTCCTGAGAATGGTGATACTACAGAAACGCTAATCAAAAATGCAGACACAGCTATGTACAAATCGAAAGAAACCCCAGGTACTAGCTACCATTTCTTCAGCGAAGGGATGGATACAAGAAATTTTGAAACTATCAAACTTGAAAATGAATTATATAAGGCTTTGGAGCAAGATGAACTAATTATCTTCTATCAGCCACAAATAAATTATAAAACAAACAGCATTAAGGGAGTAGAAGCTTTACTAAGATGGAATCATCGAGAACATGGAATGATAGCACCAGATAAGTTTATTCCAATTGCTGAAGAAACAGGTTTAATCGTCCCTATAGGTGAGTGGGTTCTCAAAGAAGCTTGCAAACAATTGAAAAAGTGGCATAATCAAGGATGTCCATTAATTAGTATGTCTGTAAATTTATCGGTCCATCAGTTCGAGCAGAATAATTTATTTTCTATCGTAAAAAATGTCCTAAAAGAAACAGATTTGTCACCTGAGTATTTACAACTAGAGCTTACAGAAAATTTAATTGTTAAAAATACAGAGTTAACATTTAAAACGATGACGCAATTGAATGGAATTGGCGTAAATTTAGCTATTGATGATTTCGGTACCGGCTATTCATCTTTAGGTTATTTAAAGAATTTGCCGATTTCCACATTAAAAATTGATAAATCCTTTGTACAAGAAATGTTAACCGATGATGCAGCAGCCATTACAAATACGATTATTACTCTTGCTCAAAATTTAAACCTTGAGGTTATTGCTGAAGGGGTAGAAACAAAAGAACAGGCAGATTTTTTACTGGCACAAAATTGTCATTTAATGCAGGGATATTTTTTTAGTAAGCCCATGAAGGCTGAAGATATTATGAAAAAATATTTCTATTAGCATTCTATGTTCTATTTTAGAAAGTAAAGGAGAATTATTATGAAAGCAGCTCGTACGGTCTTAGAATATTTAAAAAATAACGGTGTTCAACATATTTTTGGTATTCCAGCAGGTTCCGTCAATGCATTTTTTGATGAACTCAATGATATGAGTGGATTAACACCGATTGTAACAAAACATGAAGGAGCAGCATCATACATGGCTGCAGCTTACGCAAAATACACAAACCAGATGAGTGTATGTATTGGTTGTAGTGGACCTGGTGGGACAAACCTGGTAACAGGTGCTGCAAATGCCATGCGTGAGCATTTACCGGTTTTATTTTTAACAGGTGCAGTTCCAGTTAACACGGTCGGTTTAAATGCTTCTCAAGAGTTGGATGCTGAACCGATCTTTCAACCCGTTACTAAATATAGTATAACGGTTAAAGAATCAAAGGACTTACTGAAAGAAGTAGTAAAAGCCTCCGAAATCGCTATATCTGGGGTGCCTGGTCCAGTGCATATTGCTATACCTATAGATGTTCAACACGAAATAATTCCAAACATAGAAATACCAGCTCCACCTAAGAGAACAGCAATAGTTCCTAACCTAGATACCATTAAAAATGTAGCTGAAGAGCTATTAACAAGAAAAAATGGTTACATATTGGTAGGACAAGGGGTAAGGAATTCAGTTGAGCAATTGCTAGAGTTAGCAGAAATACTAAATTGGCCGATTCTAACAACACCGCAAGCAAAAGGATACATTCCAGAGAATCATCCTCTCCTAGTTGGCATTTTCGGTTTTGCTGGGCACGAAGCTGCCTCAGAATTGATAGCTGAAGGCGATGGACAAGTATTATTAATCGTGGGTTCAAGTTTAGGAGAAACAGCAACAAATAACTACAACTTAAATCTTACAAAAAATCGTTTTTCTATACAAATGGACTATGATCAATCAGTGTTCAATCGAAAATATGAGATTGATCTACCTGTATTAGGTGATATAAATGTAAGTTTATTATTACTTATAGAAGAATTAAGAACTAAAGGGGCAACCCAAAAAAGCACTGCACTTGAGGTAAAAGAAAATAAAGAACTTGTTGGAGATATAGGAGAATATAACACGAAAAATGTTCTATTGAATATTCAAAAATATTTACCATCCTCCACTAGGTACACAATTGATATTGGCGAATTTATGTCCTATGTCATTCATCATATGAAGGTTTTAGATTATGATACCTTTGATATTAATGTACACTTCGGCGCAATGGGAAGTGGGATTGGGTCTGCCATTGGCTCAAAATTAGCTGAACCTGAACGACCTGTTGTATGTATCACAGGTGATGGTTGCTTTTTCATGCATGGCATGGAAATATTAACAGCAAAAGAACATAATTTACCGATTTTATTTATTGTTATGAATAATGCTCGTTTAGGAATGGTATACCATGGACATGCCCTACAGTTCCATCGTACTCACCCATCTTTTGAGCAAAATCCAATTAGTATTAGTGCTTTGGCTTCAGCGATGGATATACCAAGCTTCCGAGTAACGGAACTGCTAGATATTAACCAAGATATGATTAATAACTTATTGAATCTAAATGGGCCTGCAGTTTTGGAAGTAGCTTTAACAGATCATAATACACCTCCTATGGGAGACCGAGTTAAATTTTTATCTTCTTTTGGAAAGTAGGAACTTTTGAAGTTTCATACATCCGCCGGAGGCTTTAAGCCAACGCGATGTTGGTCACTCAGGCGTTTTCACAGGATGTGAAAACGCCTGAGTTCCTCTATTTCAGTGGGTGTTTAGACACCCGCTGAAAAGGAACTTAAACCCATATTCATCTCACCAACTATAGAGGCGGAAGATTTCTGTACCTGTCGCTACGCTTTCGGTACAAAAGACATTTGCTGAAAGAAGTTAATAAAAAAGTCATATAAATCGGGAATCATACTCCCCTTATATGACTTTTTTTATCTTATAGAGATTTTCTATGACACCGTAAACAACCTGTTATGTCTATATAAATACAACTCTATCTTTAACTAATAGCTTACCTATCTACTAGCTTCTTTATACATTTGAGAATGAATTTTTAATGACTCCAAGTATAGCTCCCATTGTTTTTACTTTGAACTCATCTGGAACAGCTTCACCTGTGGGATTTAAGAAATAGTAACTATTGATATTCTCATCGAAGTAATACCCTAAACTCGTTAGTGAATGTTGTAAGTCAATTGGTAATTCTACTAGCCCAGTTTGTTCAGTGAAATAATTTGTAGGAAAGACCTTCACATCAATATCTCTTGCTCCAGTGTATACTACAAATAAGTCTTTTTCATGTTGAACGATCCACTGACCTTTTGAATATAAAGAAATTCCGGATCCTTCTAATGAAGATATTCCGTCTAAATTAACACCAAATATTTTATTGATTATTTTGCGAATTTCTGCGCCTGTTATTTCCCCGTCGTATTGATTTAGATAGTAATCTATTACTTCTCTAGCTACAAGGTCATTTCCTGTTGATGAAGAAACCCCATCTGCCTCTTCCTTCGCTTTAGGTAAAATAGGTACCTTATCTAAATTAATCTTGAAAATTAAATCTACAACATGACAAATCTCAGAACTACTAATATTTTTTCCATAAGAATTTAAATACTTATCCATCGTTTCTGTCTTTTTCATCATTTAACCCTCCCATAACAAATATAACTCTACAAACTATCACCGCGAATGTTATTTCAAATCTATATAACCTCACACAGTCACATTTATTATACCAAAGTTTAACAATATTTGATGTTTCATCTAAAAATAAGGGTTTTTTATACTGATAAAAACCTCATTCTCGGTTGTTATCGATTGCCAACATCTTTTTTATGCTCGTAAGCTTTCTGCATATTTTAATGCCAGCTGCGTTCGTGAAGTTACTTTAAATTTTCGATACAAATTTTGCAGATGCTTCTTTACTGTATTTTCACTGACATATAAATAACTGGCGATTTCTACATTTTTAAATCCCTTACATAAATACATTAACAGCTCTTTTTCACGTCGTGTAATTTGCAATGACTCGCCTGGCTGAACATATTGATGTAATAAATAAACATTTTCAATCATCCGCTTTACATAAGATAGCTTTTGACTATCCCGCTCTGTAAATGGTCTTTCCCCTTCTTTTCGCAAAAAGCCAATAGCTGCTGTTGGCTTTTGCTGCTTGTACAGATACATAACCATTTCATCTATAAAATCATTGAATTGTAAAAAGCGTTCAACATAATACCGCTTTTTCTCCTTCGATATTACTTCATTTCGTAGCATTAATTGAATATCGGGTTGGTTTTGCATATTCACTGGGTGTAAAGGATCATAATATTTATATTCGTGCAGATAGTTTTCTACCGTATATGTCTCTACATTGAAACAAACAGGCTGTTCATTTAACTCTCCATCTGCCACTTCCCAAAATACCGTATGCTCATATTGAAAACATTCACTCAATACTCGCAACATATTCAATTTAAAGTCCTCACTTGTTTGTTGTATATTCATATTCGAAATCCTAAACGTTGCTTCTAATAAATACTCCACCTCTTTTTGCTCATACAATATTAATTCCTCCTTTTCTCCATTAAGTTCATATATTCTCGTTCAAGACAAATTATCCTTTTGGGTAATATCAATTTTTTTCACTTCAATTTAAGATGAATTTGTAAGTCAAAACTATCATGAGGTGATCAAATGAATTTACAGGAATATGCATCATATGACGGTATTGGATTAGCGGAGTTAGTAAAAACAAAGCAAGTGACGCCACACGAACTTACAAAACTAGCGCTACAAGGTATTGAAAAGGTTAATCCTTCGATTAATGCCATTGCCAGCGTGTTAGAAGAACAGGCTGACAAAGCAATTTCAACTTTAAATGATAATCAACCATTTGCAGGTGTCCCATTTTTAATTAAAGAAGTTGTACTCCACGCGGAAGGTGTGCCACATAATATGGGCAGTCGTGTTGCAGAAAATGCTGTAATGTCCGTCGATAGTGAATTAATGAAACGTTTTAAAAACGCTGGTTTTGTATTAAGCGGTACAACCACAACACCAGAGTTCGGCTATAATGCCGCAACGGAAGCTGTCATTTATGGTCCAACACGTAACCCTTGGAATCTAGACCATAGCCCTGGTGGTTCAAGTGGCGGTGCAGCCGCTGCTGTCGCAAGTGGTATCGTCCCAATTGCGCATGGTAATGATGGAGGCGGGTCCATTCGTATTCCTGCATCATGCAGTGGTATCGTTGGCTTAAAGCCTTCACGTGGTCGCGTGCCAATGGGGCCTTATAATAGTGAGGCATTAAATGGGCTAGCAATTGAATTTGCGCAGACAAAAACCATTCGTGATACCGCTACATTACTGGACCAAGTAGCTGGGCCAGATTTAGGATGCTATTCGATTATTCAAAGCCCAGAAATGCCTTACAGTAAAGCCATTCAACAAAAGGTACGTCCACTGAAGATCGCCTGGACAACAGAAACAAATTCGGGTGCATTCGTTGATCCGGAATGTATCGAGGCCGTACATAAGGCCGTAAAATTATTAGAAGAGTTAGGGCATGAAGTAGTCGAAGCTCGACCAGTTTACGACGAAGCACCATTTTCACGCGCAACGGTAAATATTTGGACAGCGAATATTTATAAAATGATTGTGGGGGCAGCAGAATTAACAGGTAAAACACCTTCACGTGATAATATTGAGGCAGCCATTTGGCAATGCTATGAATATGGCAAAAACTTAAAAGCTAGCGCACTTTTAGAAGCCATTAATACGAATGCGCTTGTATCACGTCAAGTAGCGACATTCTTTGAAGATTATGATGTACTTTTAAGTCCAACAATCGGTACATTACCAGCGAAAATTGGTGAGCTAAATGCGGATAATCCAAATATCTCGGCGATTGAATGGACAGAACAAATTTTCACATACGCTCCGTTTACCAATTTGTTTAACGCAACAGGTCAACCGTCGTTATCATTGCCGCTTGCGATGAGTGCGTCTGGCTTACCAATCGGGCTGCAATTTACAGGACGCTTCGCAGATGAGTTAACCCTTCTACAGCTTGGGAAACAATTAGAAGAATCTGCGCCATGGAAAGATCGTAAACCACCCGTACATGTAAGTGCAGAAGTTGCGGAAATTGCTACAACATAAAAAAAGTATTAAAAGGCAGAAATCCCAATCGATTTCTGCCTTTATTTTTATGGTATTACTTTATAGGAACTATGATGGGTTCAATTGCATAAGGTTCTTTAATGAGTTCTAGTGCACCATCACTGTCCTTCATTTTGTAAATACCTACTACAGGAGTAATCATTATCGATGTTGCTTTTTCATCAAAACGGTTTGTAGTAATGCGTGCTTGATTCTCGCTTAGGTCATTAAAATCTGTAAAATCTGTACTATGTCCTGTACCTCTGTGATGAACAATATTATACACATTTCCTAAATCATCGGACACCTTGTACTCAATTGATATTCCACGCCACTCTTCTTCCTCTTTAGCTATTGACGCCATATCTACTAATTCTGAAATTTTCAATGTTGTAGAAACAGGTGTTTCTGTTATTTCTCTAACGATTACTTCTGTACCTTCAGCTTCCGTTATTATACTACCTTTTTCAAATACTTTAGTTTCACTTGCGAGTTTTGCTAAAGTGAATTCAAATGACCAGTCTCCTGCTATTGCATTATTTCCATTATTTAAATCAACAATTTTATTTCCTTGGAAAGTAATTTGTACTTTCTCTGGCTTTGGTCCTTTAATGAGTTCGTAAATATATAATACAGCATACTCTTTGTCATTTATTTTTTTGACAATATAATGATTATCGAATCCACTATGTTTATATCTATTTTCAAATTCATCAGCAGTTATTTCACCCTCTAATTCACCCTCTAAGATCGGCCTTTCCCCTAATTTTTTTTCACTCTTTATTGTGTAAGCTATCGTAATATTTTCTCCATCGTAAACAGCATCTGTTACAGTTACTTCAACATCATTACTTTCTTGAGTCGTTCCAATACTTGTAGAATATTCATCATGCTTTTCGAATACATACTTCTCGTCATCAACGAATAACCCGAATATATTCCCGACAAACGGTATATTTGCCGCAAAAGTAGGGAATGCGTAGCCAATTGAAATACTTGAAGCAACTAAAAATACAACTGCAGCCACAAAAATTCTTGTTAAATGCTTTTTCTTATTTACTTTCATTACATTTCTTTTAATTCTCTCTTTTTCAAGAGTACTCACTTCCATCGGGTCCATATTCATGTCGATTTTTAAGTGATTAAATTGTTTATATAACTTTTTCATGTCACACTTCCCCCTAATCGAATCTGTTGTAACCGTTTTTTTCCACGATACAATCGGTTATCAATAGCAGCCTTTGTCAAACCGTGATGCTCAGCAATTTCTTCATTTCTCATATTTAAAAAGTATTTCATCGTAAAAATATCACGGTCTAATTGGTCTAATTGGCTCATCATTTTTAATAATTCTTCTGTAGAAATCTTTATCAAAAATTCTTCTTCAGCTGATTTTACCGCCTCACTTTTTTCATCTATCTCATAAAACAATGGCGATTTAGATAACTTTCTTTGTTTATTGATTGCTTTATATTTTGCTATTGTGCAAATCCATTTTCTAAAATCCTCTTTATCCCCTTCAAATTGCTTAGCATTTTCGAAAGCTCCCAAAAATGTATCACTTATACATTCTTCTATCATTTGAGGATCATTGTAAGATTTTAAAGCATTATATATAACTGCTTTTACGATACCGACATACTCGTCGATTACATATTGAAGTGCTTCTTCTCGCTTTTTCTTAAGATACTTTATAAAGTTTTCATTAGTTATCCTCATACAAACACCCTTTCTTAAAACATAAGAGCCCCTACACTTAAAACATCGCTCAAAATTAAATTAATTCTCGCAATCATTAGAAAACTTGTGAAATATTTTCAAAAAAAAAAAAAAAATTAAATAAATAAATAGTACGCCATATCAAACATGCTATTTATTTATAAGTTTCTTTTCGTCAATTCAACTTTATTACAAAAGTAGTAAGTATAAACAAAAAAAACAGACCAAATCTTAATCGATTTAGCCTGTTATAGTTTATCTTTTTATACTTTAAGGTCTTCACATAAAAATTCCATAATAAAAAGCAGGGAATTCTTTCGAGATTCCCCTATTTTTTTGATATTATTACAAAATTTGAATTTATAAAGAAAACCTCTAAGCATGTTATATAGTACGTCCCTACGTTAAGTCGCCGCTGCTGAGGAAACAGCAGCTTGGTCAGCCTTTACACAATCAATTGCGACAACGAGCGCAATAATGATAGCTTCCATCTCTTCATTCAATATTTGTACCTTGTAGCTATCGCCCCAAGTGAACCACTCCTTGTTCACTTTACCGACGACTTTACCATGCTGTAAGATTTGAAAATCCATATCCCACCAGTTACCTTCTACCTCAATGCCTGCCGCATCAATTGTATAGCGTGCTTTAAAGAACGAAAACTCCTTCTTAATGGTTAACACCTCTTGACCGTTTACTTCAACAAAAAACTTCGGTAAAAAGCTGAACACCTTTTTCGTAATAAGTGCGACCTCATCTCTTGCTGCATTCATAATGGAGAACGTTTTTGGAATTTGCATAAAACTGCCCTCCACGTAATAAACATCCTTCTCCTGCTGATCCTTTACCGTAAATTTTCCACTTAAACTGAATACCTTCTGCTTTATATAAAGTTGCTTCATACTACGCCTCCTTTTTAATAGCAACCACGATCTTCATTTTTTTAATGGTATGGCACAGCTTTGGCATTTTTTAAATTCTTTCATACTATTACCTCAAAATGTAATTTTATTAAGCTTCTAATGTTTTATAAATCTTTTCGACTCTTTTTAATTGTGGTGCTGTTAGGTATATTTCTCTTTTTCGTAACACATGCAATAATTCCTCTTTATTTTCATCTGTTACGGCTAAGAGCGTACTTTCCGAGTGCTGAGGAATTTCCTTTGGTCTGCAATTCTCAAGGTGATGGAGTAATATTGGAAAAATCACATCATTGTTTTTTTTACTGACGGCTGCTAGCTTCGCAAGAGTTAGGACACCTTTATCAATTGTAATAACTGAACCAACTTTCATAGCATTTTTTAATATGTCAAGATGAGCCATAATGGTTTCTGATGCTTCCTCAGTAATCGTCGCTAATGCCGTCATTCCACCCCAGACCAAACGATTATTACGGCTTTTTAGCAACTCTATAAAAGTCAGGACATACTTACTTATGAGTTCTGGTTTAACTTGTCCAATTTCGTACGCTACTTTAATACAATCGTATTGAATCTTTTTATCTTTGCAAGTTAGGTTTTCAATGATTTCTTCTATGCCCGTATAATTTTCTTCATTAGCTAATTTATGTGCTAGCTCAATATTTGGCCCTTCATCATTTCGACTTAGTTGAGAAGCTAACAGGTTCACAACTGACATGATTATCCCTCATTTATCAAATTTATTTTATGTATATATATCATCACATTTAACCCGTAATAAATCTATATGAGGTTCTCAGCACAATTTAAGTCTGATAATTTGTATTCTCTTATATGTTTTGACGAATTGACCATTGATCATTAATCAAAACAACTAAAATCTCAACCAACCACTATTTAAAATATTGTATATTAAAAACTAAAATATGTAGTATATTCCATAATCTTTATTTATGTTATATACTATACGCTAGAATAATAAAGGAGTTTATAAATTTGGCAAATAATATTAATTTTTTATTGCGGGTTATTTTCTTTTGCCATCAAAGACCAGACCGTTCATTCTATTATAAAGGGAAGAAATTCCCTATATGTGCAAGATGTACCGGTATGGCAGTAGGTTATCTCTTATCCACAATATTAGTCATACTTTTAGGCATATTTGATTTATGGATTATAGCCTTATTAATTTTACCAATGGCTATTGATGGTATAGGACAATTATTTGGTAAATGGACAAGTAATAATACTAGACGGTTCCTTACTGGATTACCTGGTGGAATCGGCATTATTTATATTTTCTACACTATTGGTTACCAGTTTTTTTTATTTGGTCAATATGTTGGAAGAAATCTATAACAAACTATTGGAGGTACTATTATGTATTGTACAAACTGTGGCGAACATATTTCGGAACACGCAGAAATTTGTATCCACTGTGGTGTCCGTGTAAAAAATACAAGTGGTGAAGACAAACCAAACTGGGGTGTTAACATAATTACACTTTGCTGCGTGCCACTTGTTGGATTAATTATGTTCTTTATTTGGAAAGACGAAAAACCAGTTGCTGCTAAATCCGCTTTAACGTTCTTCTTTATTAACATAGGAATTATCGTATTATTCTATATTGCAATGTTCATTATTGGATTAGCAAGTAACTAAAACGAGGGATTACATATGTAATGTACTAATTGCTAA
This sequence comes from Lysinibacillus sp. RS11, assembly GCF_042019215.1. Taxonomy (NCBI): domain Bacteria; kingdom Bacillati; phylum Bacillota; class Bacilli; order Caryophanales; family Bacillaceae; genus Lysinibacillus; species Lysinibacillus sp. RS11. The sequence continues at coordinate 4,813,506 of NZ_CP168124.1, forward strand.
AACGGCAAGGCAAGAAAGATGGTAAATGAGAATTTTCTAATATGCAGGGGGTTTTGATATGTATTGTCCTAATTGTGGTTCTAGCATTAACGAGAATGCTGAAATTTGTGTACATTGCGGTGTTAACGTATTAAAATTTAGCAACCAAGTAACTGCAGCAAAAAATGATACACCAAACATTTGGATTAATGTACTCAGTTTATGCTGTTTCCCGCTACTTGGAATTATTATCTATTTTGTATGGAAAGATACACAACCAAAAGCAGCAAAATCAGCTTTAATATATGCATTGTTTGGTATAGGTATTTCAATTATTATCATGATTATTTCATTTGTAATAGGTTTTACAGCAGGAATGGTGGAAGATAGCTATTATTACTAATAAAAAAGGATTGTTTCATTTTAATTTAGCTGCAATATGCCGCCGCTTAATAATTAAGAAGGGTAGACATTTAGAAAAGTCTCCCTTCTTTTTATTGTATTACTATAAATAAAAACAACAAGCTTAAAATAATGTATATACAAGCCTATCGTTTTTTTATGAAGATTTAATAAGGTTGCCGTCTTTATCAGTAAATTTACCAACAATAATCATTATCAAATCAATTATTGTCCAAATACCGAGTCCTCCTAATGTGAGAACCATTAAAATACCTGTACCGATTTTACCAGCATAAAAACGGTGAATACCTAGACTTCCTAAAAAGAAACAAAGTAATAATGTTGCTACGAAACTTTTGTCTGACATATAAATACCTCCTATAAATTTATAAATACTATATTATGAGACCGTACTCAATAAGTATATTACAGAATAAGTGTTTTTCAACATTTTTTTCCTCGAAACTGTTCTACATTATTGATATTTACTTCCTATAAGAACAATCCTTTTAGAAAGTCGATTTTCTATCATTGACCTTTGATCGTCATCTCTTCTCCGTGATGAATCTAAATGATATTGTTGTTTTTGAGAGCTGCCGCTGTACACTCCATTCTATGAAACTATGTTTAATTAAACCAAGTTAGTCTACTACACAATCTTCTATGCATCTTGGGCAAGTACAAGCTAGTGGCATACATGATTGAAAGAAATGTTGTTCGATGAAGTAATCGCCTGTGTACCCCAGCATGCCTCTAGTTTCATTAAAAAGAACAGGTTTATCTAAAAAGTTTTCAGCTATAAACTTTGCACGAAGTGAATCTTCTGGTAAAAGTATAGCTTCTGCTATTTCTACCCCATTTGGTTTAATATGTGGTGTTTCTTTAATTCATTGTTTTCAATTGATTCTCTTCTTACATCTTTATATCATTGTTAAACAAGATCTTTTGTAATCAAGGTTTTTTCATTTTCAATATAAATGTGACCTCTCCAAACATCCAAATTTAATAAAAAAAACCGCACCTACTTATGGTACGGTTCACCGTAACTAATCTAAATGAGGTTATTGTTCATTATTTTCATAATTAAATTTAACTAAAAAGATAGTGCCTTCCGATCCTGTTTGAATTTCTATTTTTGCATTATGACGGGCAGCAATGGCATAACATACGCCTAACCCCAATCCAGTTCCATTATCTTTGGTCGTGTAAAATGGAGTACCCAGTTTCTCTAATACTTCAGGCCTGATACCTTTTCCTTGATCCCGCACTGCAAGTACCACACAATTTTTACCTTCCTTGTAGGTGCTAATGGTTAGAACTTTCCCTGTGCTCATCGCTTCTAAGCCATTACGGTATAGGTTTATTAATAATTGCCGTATCTCATTACGATTTAAAAGTAATTCCGGAATGTCATTTGTATCGACTTGAATATATTTATTTTGATTATACCCATCAATCTTTATTAAAGGAAAAATATCATGGATAATTGAATTTAAATCTAACATCTGCAAATCGGATTTCCTTGTATTACCTGTTGAGAGAAATTCAGTAATAATAGAATTGGCACGGTCAAGTTCTTCAATCATTAAATTAAAGTACATATTATGTTTCTCATAGGTGTTCTCTTCTTTTAATAACTGCAACAATCCTCGTACTGTTGTCATTGGATTTCTAATCTCATGGCTGATACCCGCTGCCATTTGCCCTATTAAATCTATATTGGATAACCTTTTCAATTCCTTCGCATATTGCTTTTTTTCCGTTATGTTTTTAAAAATACAACAAATACCATTATCATACGGGTATGCAATAACTTCGTGCCAATATTCATCAAAGGTAGAAAGAAATTCGAAATGAACTGTAGTTCGCTCTGACATTGCACGATGAAACTCCTTATACATAACTGTGTCAACGCTACTCGGGAAAACCCCCCATATATTCTTGCCTAATACATCTTTTGCTGTTTTTCTTTGTGGAAAATATTGATGCTTATTTACGTACGTAAATTCCCATTTATTATTCAAAGTAAAGAATCCATCCGTAATACTTTCAATCACACTTGTAACTTTTTCATTAGCGGCAGCTAGTTCTCTCGTTCGCTCTTCCACCATGCTTTCAAGTTGATCCATATATAACAAGTTTGAAAACGTAGGAGCTGTGGCATCAACGATAGATTTAGCCAGTTGAATTTGGGAATTATCGTAATTGTGAGCTTTTTCCTCTTTGCCACCAACGATTACCCCTAATACTTCTCCCATTGAAACCAATGGAATCATCAGTAGACCCTTACTATCTATATTTTTTGTTTGAATAACCTCATGGATCTTGGCTTCATAGCTTTTCTCCATCCAATCCGCTTCTGTCCATTCACAGTCCTTGCTTAACTTCGTTGTTTTAATCGTTGTTTTGTCTAGCGGGTCTAAAAGGTGGACAGCCATGTTTTTACTCTCTAAAATCTGTCCTAAGTAAAAAAAACATTTATCAAAACTCTCCTGTATCGAGGAACACATTGATAAATCACGGGTAACATTTAGTAACAGCTGCTTCTCGGCAATAAGGGTTTCCTTTTGAGTTAAATTATTTGCGTTTTGAATTGCGACGGCAGCCATATTTACATAAGCTTCAACACTTTGAATTTCTGAATCTGTTAAGTTCTTTGGAGCTCCATAATCAAATAAAAAAACCAGACCAAATAACTCTTGCCCAAATGAGATAGGCAGTACTAATAAGGACTTAATTTTGAACGCATAAACTGGTCTCGTATCCAGCCGATGATCCTTTGAGGTATCAGGGATATAGATGGTTTTTTTGGTTTCAATAACTTCTTTTGCCAGTATGTCTATTTCAGGATCAATTACCTGAGTATCGAGTGCTACGCCATTTATAGTCTCTGGTTTTCCTGCAAACCCTCTAAATGTTCCATCTTCCTGAGGTAAAAAAATTCCAACAGCGTTGCATTGAACAATCTCCTCTGATATCGCCATTGTTACACGCTGCAATACTTCACGTAGTTCTAATTTTGTATTTATTATTTTTGTAATATTCGCGAGCCTAGAATATCTCGCCTGATCACTTAACATTCACATAGCCTCCAATTATAGACATAATAAAATAAACATGATAATATCAGTGAAAATCAAGACCAACCTGCCATTTTCGATTTTCTTCTGTATTCTTTTCTTCCCCTTGTTTTACATAGAATACCGCATTTACTTATGATACGGTTCTCCTTTCATAATCCTAAAACTCCTATAAATCTGCTCCACCAACACAAGCTTCATCAGCTGATGTGGTAACGTCATCTTTCCAAAGGACTGCTGCTCATCTGCTCGCTTCAACACATCATCATGTAAGCCAAGGGAGCCGCCGATGACAAAGGCAATTTTGCTTTTGCCATAGGTCATGAGAGATTCGAGATCTGTTGCCATTTGTTCAGAGGTTTTCATTTTGCCATTAATGGCTAGGGCGATAACGTATGTATCTGGGCCGATTTTAGATAGAATACGTTCACCCTCTTTTTTCTTAACGATTTCCATTTCAGCATCGCTTAGTTGCTCAGGTGCTTTTTCATCTGGTACCTCGATTAGATCCATTTTTGCGTAGCCACCGAGACGTTTTACGTATTCGTCTATGCCCATTTTTAAGTACTTTTCTTTTAGTTTTCCGACTGATACAATCGTTATATTCACACGTTATCCACCTTTACAATTCATTTACAAACAAATTATCCACAAAAGTTATCAACATATCCACATAGCATTCCTATATATTGTGTAAAGTTATTTACTTGATACAATATATTCTGCAGGTTGTTCACAGTAGCTACATTTTGTGGATAACTTTTGATCCTCTTCGACTTTATCCATAATTGGGAACTCTTTTTGTTCTGCCACAAACATGTCTAAAGCGTGATCTATATGGTTTTCACAGCTGTATTTTTCCATTTTTACACCTCTTCTTATTTTTCAAAATTTCCACAAACTTATTCACAATTAGGTCTATGTTATCCACATTCTATTGTAACAAAGGTCAAGCCAGTATGGAAGAATAGGCTTTCACCGCTATTCGCCGGTGTAATGTTATTATTCACAATTTTCTAGTTATCCACAATATTTTCTAAATCATTCATTCAACTCCTTTCGAATATTTTTTTCAACATCAAAAAATCAGTGGGAATTCTATAATCCCCACTGATTTTTCACTTACAATGTATTGCTATTTGTTAATGTTAGCGATAGCTCCACCAATTTACCTTGGCGATATACTTTCATCGTTAATTTATCACCAACTTTTTTGTTGTTATATAAATGTTTACGTAAATCGATTGCTGTTTCAATTTTTTTACCATCCATTTCAACAATAACATCGTACTGTTGTGCGCCTGCTTTTGACGCTGGTGAATCATTCACAACATCTGTAATAACAACACCTGTTGTGATGTCTTTTGGCAATTTTAACGTTTCTTGTTGGTAGAATGACGGAACATCCGTTAAGTCTACGAATGAAATACCCATTGTTGGACGGTTCATTTCACCATTTTTCTCTAATTCCTCGATAATTGGAATTGCTGAGTTAATTGGAATTGAGAAGCCTAGACCCTCAACAGAGGATTCAGCAATTTTCATTGAGTTTATGCCGACTAAATCACCAGCAAGGTTAACAAGTGCTCCACCACTATTACCAGGGTTGATTGCTGCATCTGTTTGTAATACTTCTTGTTGCCAATCCACTGTACCATCACCATTTATGTCAACCGGTACAGAACGGTCCTTACCAGAAACAACACCTGTTGTAACAGAGCCATAGAACTCTAAGCCAAGTGGGTTACCGATTGCGATGACTGTTTCACCTTGTTTTAGTACATCTGAGTTACCGAATTTCGCAACTGTTTTAACATCTTTAGAACTGATTGAAATAACAGCTAAATCTGTCCAAGGATCGCGTCCAACTAATTTTGCTTCTTCTTTCGATCCATCTGGCATTGTCACCTCTAACTGTTTTGCACCTTCAATAACATGGTTATTTGTCACGATAAAGGCTGTGTTACCTTGTATTTTATAAATAACGCCTGAACCGCTTCCAGCAGGCTGGCTAGTTGTAGTTGGTGGGTTCCAGAATCCACCACTTGTCACTTCTTGAATATTAGTAATCCCTACAACAGCAGCTGAAGTCTTATCTACCGCTTTCGTTACATCGGTTGTTACTTCCGTTGCAACTTGATTGATGTTTGTTTCATTTTTACCTGTGCTGCTTGTCCCTGGCATTTGATTGACAAGTCCAGGTAACATGAGCCAAACAAGTAAAGCGCCTATGATGACACCGATAAAACCGGTAAATAAATAACCACCCTTACCTCCGACACCGCTTTTCTTTTTATGACGCTTTTCTTGAATCTCTCGCTCCTCTCGTTCGAGTCGCTCCTGAAGAGGTGATTTCTCTATTTTATCGTCTTTTAGAAAATCACTGTTTTTATCATCATCTTGAAAATTGCTCATTCTCCTCATCCTTTCAATTATTAGTATTTGTTAGTTGTTACCCTTATATTACGGTTCAAACATTAAAATCAGATGAAAAATAAATAAAATGGATATAAAAAATAGCTGTTCAAAGCATTTGCTATAAAATGCTATCGAACAGCTCATTAAAGATTCATTTTTTATTGTTTAAACCGTGACTAATTTCGTCGGTTCCTCTGCTTCTGTATCAAATAAATTTAAATACTCTCCGACAATAATTCCGCAAGATTGCAATGTTTGTGTAACACTCATGCGCGCAAGCTCTTTCATGTTATTGTCCTTACTCAAATGTGATAAATAAATATTTGTTGGTTTTTCAAATACTACCTCACTCATTGCAATGGCTGCATCCTCATTTGAAACGTGCCCTACATCACTTAAAATACGACGTTTTATAGACCACGGATAACGTCCCATTTGCAGCATATTGACATCATGGTTACTCTCAAATACAAAGGAATCAGCACCTCGAATGATGCCTTTCATACGGTCGCTTACATAACCTGTATCCGTTATAATAACAAGCTTACGCCCATTTTCATGAAAGCTATAGAACATTGGATCTGCTGCATCATGTGATACGGCAAAGGATTCAATAGCTAATGAGCCGAAATGCTTGACTGTATCCATTTCAAATTCAAAACGTTGCTCTAACGGAATATCACCAACAAGCCCGTCCATCGCCTGCCACGTTTTGGCGTTTGCATAAATGGGTACATTATATTTTCGCGCCAATACACCTATTCCTTTAATATGATCACTATGCTCATGTGTAACGAAAATGCCACTTAGCTGTTTCATATTGCGGTCGATTTTTGTAAATAGTTGCTCCATCTTTTTACCACTGAGACCGGCATCGACAATAAATGCATGATCCTCATTCTCTACATAAATCGAATTGCCTGTACTGCCACTTGCTAAAACACTAAACCGCATCATTCAACTCCCCAGTCTTCTTCTTCGCCCTCTTGCTTGTTTTCTTGGATTTCAATAACATTACCTTCACTAGCATTGACAAAATATTCTTCTGTTTCTCCATCTAATTTCACTTGTACTTCCCATGTCGGTACTAACACTTGCTTTTGCGTTAAATAACCCATTGTCGAGTAACCTAACTTCATTTGCGTAATATGCGAATCTGGCTTTAGTAGTGATTTATTATAAAGTGTCTGGATAATTTGAAGTGGAGGTATGACAGTTTCCTGTTTCTCCATTTCTTCAATATTATCAAGCATCGTTTGTTCATACATTGTAACTTCGTTGTCCATATTCCATTGTACTTTTAATAAGGCACTCTCATTGTAATAGAACATTCGATTACCTTTTTTCTGGAAGAATATGGCGGTTCTTTGCTCACGATCTACCTTCCATAATGCATAAGAATCCCCATCTTTTACGTTTGCACGGACAAACTCTGTAATACTTGTCTCATCATCATTTCGTAATTTCACAGGGTTTATAAAATCAACATGTACAAGTGTATCATCCTCACCTATAATATTTGGTTGCTGATTGCTCTTAGTAAATTCAGTAGGTGTAAATTTATGCACTTTGCCCGTAATATAAACAACAAATTCATTACTATTAGGAAGTGATCCATACGTAATATTATCCTCTTTCAAACGGGCTTCTATTGTTTTTTCACCAGGTATCTCCACGCTCTGCGCTTCATTATAGCGATTTAAATAAAAATAATACAAAAAGATATTTAAGATTAAAAAAACGAATATAAAAATAGATTTTGTTCTATTCCAATCCATTTTTGACACCTCCTAATGTTTCAGGCGTCAGATTCGTCCATACACCGTTACTTATCGCAAACCAGCACGGTTCTAATGTCATATTTTGTTTACTTTTATCTTGCGTTAAATAGTAACCCACAACAATATCATCTATATCTGACAATACAGTGTTATTAAGCTTTTGAATCTTTTCAACGATTTCCGATCCTGATGGCAGTTCTTTAATCTCCTTTTCGGATGGAATGTCTGTACTTAAAGAATAGTACGGACGTTTGTAGCGGAAAATACGATTATCTCCCCAAATAGTTGTAATTCGATTTATAGCTTGATCACTATAAACTGGTAATCCATGTAAATATAGCTGATAATCTAATTGGTTATTATTTGTACTTGTTGATACATAGCGATAATCAGCTGTAAAACCTCCATGTTCATTGATAAATTCAAAGCTATCCGTCAAGAGCTTAGAAGGTTCTATTTTTATACTACTTTCTGCAGTTGGATAAACAAAAATCAATGATTTCAAATTCTTATCAACCGTCATCAGTGACGTACCATCTTGATATTTTACAGAGTTTGGACTTTCATCGGTGCGCTGGACAACATTTGGTTCTGTAAATAACACATCTTTAAAAACATCAGGTGATTTCTCATTGATAAAATACGTATATTTTGTTGATTCAACTTTATCGTTATCAATATAAAGTGAAGTAAAACCATCACGCTCCACTTCTTTAAAAGTGTCGTATGTTTTCGCTGGTTCAATAACATTTCGTACAAATTGATTAGCATTTTGTAGACTGACATGCGAACGCATCAATGTTTCATTATTGCTACTTATGAAAAATACTTGTAATTCTTTGTTATTATAATTACTCCAATCTATAACCATACGATTAAAGGTTGTTTCAGGTAGCTCCTTGTCAGCAAACTGAAAAATTGAGCTAAAGGCGGAGTAAGGAATTTCGCCAGCAAAAAAGATAGTCATACAATTATTAGAACGAATCATCTCGTTTATAGAGCTGGCTGTAAGGTTATTGTTATCGCGCACTAGATCAATATTCCAGCCCACAAATGATTTCATAATATCTTCCATTGCAGCATTAGATACAGTTCCGGTAAATTCCTTATCAAAACGGTAAATAGCCTTATAAGGACGAATTACATCTTCCATTTTTTTTTGTGGTCCAATTTGGATTTCTTTTTCCTCAGTTTTTTCAATCACTTTATAATCTGGCGTGTATGTCCAATTCAAAAAGGTTAAAACCACACTTAGCATAACGAGTAGGAATAATACAACTGATTTAACTGGTTCTATATATTTCATTCCCACTCACCTGCCTCGTCAAAATCATCTAAATCAAGTGGTAATGTGAAGAAAACCGTTGTTCCTTGCCCTTCTTCACTTTCAGCCCATATTTTACCACCATGAGCTTCAATCATTTCCCTGGCAATAGCTAGCCCTAGACCTGTCCCGCCCATAGAACGAGCACGAGCACGATCCACACGATAAAAACGATCAAAAATACGTCCCACATTTTCCTTAGGAATTCCCATACCATCATCAGAAATCATGACCTTTAACATATTCCCTTGCACAGTAAAGCCAAAGCGAATATTGCCTCCATCTGGTGAATATTTAATAGCATTAGAAATGATATTATCGATAACCTGTGTCACCTTATCCGTATCAATTTCTACATAATAAGATGCCTCTGGGAATAACCGTTCAAACATCACTTTGTCTGACTTAGACATTTCAAAGCGATCGATAATTCGGTTAAAGAAGGAATGGAATAGAACAATGTCTTTATTCAACTCATAATCTGTACTATCCATTCGTGATAACTGCAACAAGTCATTTACTAAGCGGATCATACGCTCTGTCTCTGTTTGTGTGACATTCAAAAATGTTGGAGCAATGTTTTCATCTTTCCATGCACCGTCTGCTAACGCCTCTAAATAACTACGCATCGTCGTTAATGGTGTCCGTAATTCATGTGACACATTTGATACAAATTCTCGGCGGTCCATCTCTATCTTTTCCTGCTCTGTAATATCGTGCAGTACAGTAATTAAACCATTAATAAAACCAGTTTCTTTTTGAATAACAGAGAAATTCGCACGTAAAATATACGGCGCGTCTGCTGTACTGAAATCTAAATTCACTGCATCATTCATATGAATTAAATCTTCAAAACTATACTCTTGGTCAATGCCTAAAACAGATGCAATAGGACGACCTACTGTTATATCTCTTGTAATATGCAGCAGCTCGAGTGCGGGATCATTAATAAGAATGATGCGCCCTTTTCGATCGGTCGCAATAACACCATCCGTCATATTACTAAGGACCGAATCGAGCTTTCGCCGTTCTGCCTCTGTAGTAGATTGCGCCTCCTGCAAGCGATTCGTCAAGTGATTAAAGGTTATAGCAAGTTGACCTATTTCATCTGTACCATAAACTCGTACTTTTCGTGAATAGTTTCCTTTTGCCATCGCCTGAGCCTGCTTACGCATATCTGCAATTGGCTGTGTAATTGTTCGTGCCACTAAAATCCCTAAAAAGATAGTAACCACCAAGGACACTGCTGTACCACCGAGGAAAATACGGTTAATGTCATTCACCTGTTCGAAAACAGATTCAATATTAGCTTCAATATAGAGTACCCCAACGATTTCATCATCAGGACCTGCACCATCTCGAATTGGCGAAGCTAACACCCACACTCGATTTCCTGTATTACTATCAAGTTTAATGTTTTCAAATAATGTTTCTGCAGAGATTGCACGGCGTACGAGATCATTATTCGAGCGCTGTCCAATCAAATTTTGATTGTCTATCTCAGATGTGGCGCGAATACGCTGTCTAGTATCGATAACGCGGATTTCTAAAATGTCTTCATTAGAAACATCCTTCAACCCCTCGGAAAACTCCATTACAATTGTTTTCAAGCTTTCTTCAAGAGATGGCATAGTTTCATCGCGTTCTTTTAAGATTTCTTCACGAATGCTATATTCCATCAAATCGACTCGTTGAAAAATGGATTCTCGGAAATTGGTTTTTAAATTGTTCTCTAATTCGCGCGCAAAATAAATACCTATTATTTGCAAAGCTAGCAGTATTAACAAAATATAAATTAATACTAGCTTGACATGAATGGATTTAAAGAAGCTTACTTTCTGCATTCCTATTTACTCCTGTTCAGGATTTCGTAAATAATATCCTACACCACGGCGTGTTACAATCCAAGCTGGGTGACTTGGATTATCCTCTATTTTTTCACGTAAACGACGAATTGTTACATCAACTGTTCGTACATCACCAAAATAGTCATAGCCCCACACAGTTTGTAGTAAATGCTCACGCGTCATTACTTGTCCAATATGCTTACCTAAGTAATGTAATAACTCAAACTCCCTATGGGTTAATTCAATTGACTCTTCACGTTTCAATACTAAGTAGGCATCAGGCTGAATAACAAGTGACCCTACCACAATTTCATTGGACGCTTCTTCAACCTCTTCGGCAGCAGGAGCTACCACTTGTAAGCGACGCATATTTGCCTTTACACGTGCAATAAGCTCACGTGTACTAAATGGCTTTGTCACATAATCGTCTGCGCCCATTTCTAATCCTAATACTTTATCAATCTCAGAGCCTTTTGCTGTTAGCATAATGATAGGAAAATCATATTTTTTACGTATTTCTCTACAAACTTCCATCCCATCACGCTTTGGTAACATTATATCTAAAAGCATTAAATCTGGTTGTTCTTCTTCAACCTTCTCTAGTGCTTCATCTCCATCATAAGCACAAATAACTTTGTAGCCTTCTTTAATTAAATTAAACTGTAAAATATCTGCGATTGGTTTTTCATCGTCAACAACTAAAATTGTTTTGTCCATCTTTTTTCTCCCTTTCGCTATTTATCTATTCTTAAACGAAGTGTAATGATCTATTCTTAAACAAAATGTATTGTTCCGCTGGATGCTTTAGTCCAACAGATTGGTCACTCAAGTGTTTCCACAGGCTGTGAAGTTCTTAGCCTAAGTTCCTCTATTTCAACGGATGCTAGGACACCCGCTAAAATTAACTTTAACCAACATTCATCTCACTACCTATAGAGATGGGAGACTTCTGTACCTGACGCTATGCTTTCGGTACAAAAATTACCTACTGAAAGAAGTTAAAGTCACTACTCTTAACTCTACCATGCTTTTAACTTCTATGCATTATTCTAAATCTAAAGACATTAGACGATATTGTATTGAACTACATTTCGACAAATATTTCTCGGGAAATAACTTGGAATTATAAAAGAACTATACAAAAAGACAGCCCCTTTTTGGCTGCCTTCTATCCGAATGGATTAACGACCTACATATGATAATGGATTTACTAACGAACCATTCTTTTCAACTTCAAAGTGTAGATGTGTACCTGTTGAATTTCCAGTAGAACCCATAACACCTATAACAGAACCTTTTTCTACTATCTGCCCGACTTTAACATTAATTGAAGATAAGTGTCCGTAAAGTGTCGTATAACCATTATTATGATTAATCACGATACGATTACCATAGGTACCTGATTCGCCAGCTGCGGCAACAACGCCATTATCAGAAGCTAAAATATTGTAGTTACTTGGACGGGCAATATCAATACCACGATGGAAATCTCCCCAACGTTCACCCATCTGACTTGAAATATAGCCACCTACAGCAGGCCAAGAAAATTCACCCGTGCCACGAGATGAAATTACTTTCGTACCAACAACTTCAATTTGATCAACAGGTTGCTGTACGATTTTTTCTTCTGACGCAACTTTGGATGTACGATTCCCATTTTCAGACGTTAACAAATAAGTGGTTTCTTTCTTTCCATTAACACCTTGTTGTTTAATTACTTTCTCACCTTTATACATCATCGGATCTTCTTCGATTATTTTCTTAAACGGAATTTGATCAGTAACTTTCTTTTCCTGTTTTACTTCAAGTGTTACAAATGGTTTAGCAACTGTTACATTTAATGCTTGTCCAATTTGTAAAACTGTATCAACCGTGATACCAGGATTTAACGCTAATAGCTCAGCTGTTGTTAAATCATGTTTTTTAGCAACCGAACCTAGAACATCACCTGATTGAATTTTATATATTTCTTGCTCAAGAGCACCTGTCATTAAATATTTCACAGCTTCCTCAGGCGTTACAATAGCATTCGGGGCTACTTTTTGTGCTCCACCTGAAATTCCCTGTTTAAAAGAAATATCTAAAAGTCGTGTTTCACCAGTTTGTAACGGTGGTATATTCGTAGATTGCTGGTTAGTATCTAAACTATTTAACTCTTGCTGTGAAACATATTGTAGCTTTAGCATACGAATAGTATCTTCATAGGCTTTTGCATCTTTTAAGTAAACAACAGGCTTATTATCTACAAATAATGTAAAAGCTGGAGACTGAGCTACTAAAGATTGCTCAATCTTAGCCAAAGTTTCCGCATCTTTTGTTTCATCACTAAACACTTGCTCTGGGATTATTTTAACAGATGAGTTAGCATCGATCGTTAACTCTTTGTATTGTTGTTTTGCCTCTTTTTCCTTGGATGCAATGATTTCTTGGACCGCTTTCTCATTAGAGACCGCACCAATATATTTATTTCCCACGTAAACGTGATAAATTTTATGTAAATCTTCTTGATGATTTTCTTTTGCATAACCTACATTAAACGTTAAACTTGTCATTAAAACTGTAATAATGGATACCTTTTTAATTGAAGAAAAATTGTAAGTGAATCTATCGTTTTTTTCTTTTCTAAACCAAGATGAACTCATCAATAAAGCTCCTTCCAACTTTAACCTATTATAGGATGAATTACCCATAAGGCTTTTTTGCACCACTATACTGTATCATAAAGAAAATACGGTTTGAATGTTTTCATCTTTTTGTAATGTAAATGTATTATTTATCTACTAATTGTTACATAATCCCTATTTTCCGTAGTTTTTTTAATAATAATATTTTCATATAATTAGTCAGGGTAAAATGTAGGCGTTATCACAGAATATGATTTCTTTCACAAACATAAAAGGGTGTACCGCATATGGCACACCCTTTTGTGTTTTTCATTTATTATGCTTCCCAAACGTCTACTAAAACGTTCGTTTGTTCACGTGCAGGACCAACAGAGAAAGTAGCAATTTGAATACCTGTTAATTCACTAACACGTTCTACATAGCGTCGTGCATTCTCAGGTAGCTCTTCTAATGTTTTGCAACCTGTAACATCTTCTGACCAGCCTGGTAGCTCTTCATAAATCGGCTCACATTGTTCAATAATATGAAGATTTGCAGGATACTCCGTAATTGTTTCATCTTTATATTTATACGCTGTACAGATTTTCACTGTCTCTAAACCAGATAAAACGTCAATAGAATTAAGTGCAAGATGTGTAATACCACTTACGCGACGTGAATGACGGACTACTACTGTATCGAACCAACCTACGCGACGTGGGCGACCTGTTGTCGTACCATATTCACGACCTACTTCACGAATTTGTTGACCCACTTCATCAAATAATTCAGTTGGGAGCGGACCATCACCAACACGAGATGTATAGGCTTTAGATACACCAATAACACTTGTAACGCGTGATGGACCAACGCCAGCACCGATCGCTACACCTCCGGCAACAGGATTCGAAGATGTTACAAATGGATACGTACCTTGATCGACATCAAGTAAAATACCTTGTGCACCTTCAAATAACACTTTGCCGCCCTCATCAAGTACATCATTTAAGATTTTAGATGTGTCTGTTACATATTTTGCGATTTCTTGCCCATAGCCGTAATATTCCTCGAAAATTTCTTCGAATGTTACACCTTCAACTTCATAGAATTTCTCGAATAATTTATTTTTAATTGCTAAATTATGACGTAGTTTTTCTTCAAATACTTCTTTGTCTAATAAATCAGCCATACGGATACCGATACGTGCTACTTTATCCTGATAGCAAGGCCCAATCCCTTTACAAGTCGTACCAATTTTTTTATCGCCACGGCTTTCCTCATCAGCGATATCTTGTTTGATATGATAAGGTAAAATAACATGTGCACGATTAGAAATACGTAGATTATCCGTATCAATACCACGCTCTTGTAAACCTCTAAGCTCAGTTACTAATGACTTCGGATTAACAACTAATCCATTTCCGATTACTGAAGTTTTTTCTTTATAAAAAATACCTGATGGAATTAAATGTAGCTTATAAGTCTCCCCATCAAATTTAATTGTATGTCCAGCATTATCGCCACCTGCAAAACGAGCGATTGCTTCGGCTTTTTGTGAAAGGAAATCTGTAATTTTACCTTTCCCTTCGTCTCCCCACTGTGTTCCTACAACTACAACTGATGTCATAATCAGCACCTCCGTTAGATACGTTTGTATCACAATTTTCAAGCCGTTAATTATTGTAACAATGATAGAAACGCCTAGTCAACAAAAAAATAGTTAAAACACGAACGTAAAATCAAATAATTTGATTCAACGTTCGTGTTTAATGACAGAATGGTATGAATATTATCTAACATTCAGATTAATTCCACCTTGGCGTAATTGCTGACGTTAAGTTCCTCTTTAGAGGTAGCGGGCTTCTACTGAATGAAGATAAATAGCATACGTTTTAACAAATGTCATCTCCAACTATTGGTGATGAACCAAATAAATATTTAATCACGTGGAGGTGGTGGCGGCATTTGCGACCAATCCACATTAATGAATTTATTGAATTCTTTTTTAAACGCAAGTGTAACCGTACCTGTTGGACCGTTACGTTGTTTAGCAATAATAATTTCAATCATATTTTTACTCTCGGACTCTTTATCGTAATAATCATCACGATATAAGAAGGCAACAATATCAGCATCTTGCTCAATACTTCCCGATTCACGTAAGTCACTCATCATTGGTCGCTTATCTTGACGTTGCTCAACGCCACGTGATAACTGTGATAATGCGATAACTGGAACCTTTAATTCACGTGCTAATCCTTTTAATGAACGTGAAATTTCAGATACCTCTTGCTGACGGTTTTCACCTGGTTTACCACTACCTTGAATAAGCTGTAAATAATCAATTAAAATCATACCAAGACCATGCTCTTGTGCTAAACGTCGACATTTTGCTCTAATTTCATTGATACGTACACCTGGTGTATCATCAATAAAAATACCGGAATTCGATAAACTCCCCATTGCCATAGTTAGTTTACCCCAATCTTCCGTTGTTAAAGCACCTGTCCGTAAAACTTGTGCATCTATATTTCCTTCTGCACAAAGCATACGCATAACTAGCTGCTCAGCACCCATCTCTAAGGAGAAAATCGCAACATTTTCACGTGCTTGAACGGCAACACTTTGTGCGACATTCAATGCAAAGGCCGTTTTCCCTACAGAGGGACGTGCTGCTACAATAATTAGATCGTTGCGCTGGAAGCCAGCTGTGATATTGTCTAAATCACGGAAGCCTGTCGGAATACCTGTAACGTCTCCCTTTTGTGATTGAAGCTTCTCGATGTTATCGAAGGTTTCTACCAATACGTCTTTAACATGCTTAAAGTCACCCGCATTTTTACGATTGGCTACCTCCATCATTTTCTTCTCTGCTTCACCTAGTAATGCCTCTACTTCATCCTCACGTGTATAGCCATCTTCTACTATTTTAGTAGCTACACGAATTAAGCGACGTAATAGGGCCTTTTCTTCGACAATTTTCGCATAGTGAGCGACGTTAGCGGCCGTAGGGACAGCATTGGCGAGCTCTAGTAAATACGATAGCCCGCCAACGTCCTCAATTTCTTTTTTAGCTGATAATTCTTCAGTAACTGTTACAACATCTATCGCTTTTCCTTGATCACTTAAACGTAGCATCGTTTCAAAAATTTTCTTATGTGCATTCTGATAAAAATCATCTGCTAGTAAAATTTCAGATGCAGTGATTAACGCTTGAGGATCAAGAAAAATTGCACCGATAACCGATTGCTCCGCTTCCCGGTTATGCGGTGGGACGCGGTCCATCATCGGTTCATTCATGGATTGTCGCCCCTTATTCTTCCGTTACATGAACTTTTAATGTTGCAGATACTTCATGATGTAGTTTTACAGGTACATTTGTAAAACCTAGCGCACGAATTCCATCAATTAAAGTCATTTTACGTTTATCAATTTTAATGCCATGCGTTTTTTGAAGCGCTTCTGCAATTTGCTTTGTAGATACAGAACCAAATAGGCGACCACCTTCACCTGATTTTGCTTTTAATTCTACTGTTAACGCTTCTAATTTTTCTTTTAATGCTTTTGCTTCAGCTAATTCTGCAGCAGCGTTTTTAGCCTCTAATTTCTTTTGACCGTCTAATTGACTTAATGCTTGAGCATTTGCTTCTGCAGCATAGCCATTTTTAATTAAGAAGTTTTGTGCATAGCCATCTGCTACATTTTTAACTTCTCCTTTTTTTCCTTTTCCTTTAACATCTTTCAAAAATACTACTTTCATGATTCAGAACTCCCTTCGAGTACCTCATTTATGGCCTCTTCTAAATATTTTTTTACTCCAGCAATGGAATTTGCTTCGATTTGGCAAGCTGCATTCGTTAAATGCCCACCGCCACCAAGTTTTTCCATAATAAGCTGTACGTTTACCTCGCCAAGTGATCTTGCACTTATACCGATTTTGCCATCTGAACGATGCGCTATGACAAAGGAAGCACCAACATCCTTCATGGTTAGTAAAATGTCTGCTGTTTGCGCAATTAGTACAGAATCATATATTTTTGCTTCCTCACCTACAGCAATAGCAATACCTGGCTTCACGAAATTAACAGTCTGCACTATTTTAGAACGCTCAATATACGTATCGACATCTTCTTTTAATAATCGCTGTACTAACACTGTATCTGCACCATTTGTCCGTAAATAAGATGCTGCTTCAAAAGTACGGGCTCCTGTACGCAGTGTAAAACTCTTCGTATCTACAATAATTCCCGCCAGTAATGCAGTAGCCTCTAGCATATTAATCTTTGCACGTTTTGGTTGATACTCGAGTAACTCTGTCACAAGTTCAGCCGTGGACGACGCGTATGGTTCCATATAAACAAGCATTGGATTTTCTATAAAATCCTCACTTCTACGATGGTGATCAATCACTACAACTTTTTCAGCTAGCTTCAATAGGTGTGAATCAATGACTAAATTCGGTTTATGTGTATCGACAATAACGAGCAATGACTTTTCTGTCATTTTTGTCGCAGCTTCCTCTGGTGTTAAGAAATTTTCATAAAAATCCGATTTATTCTCAATTTCATTCATTAAACGCGTTACACTGCCATTTAATTCGTCAAAATTTATGATGACATAGCCCTTTACATCATTCATTTGTGCCATTTTACGTACACCAACAGAGGCACCAATAGAATCCATATCAGGGTTTTTATGTCCCATGATAAACACTTGGTCACTATCTTGAATTAAATCACGTAGTGCATGAGAAATAACACGTGCTCTAACGCGCGTACGTTTCTCAACCGGATTCGTTTTCCCACCATAGAATTTTAACTTTCCAGTAGGTTGCTTAATGGCAACTTGATCACCACCACGGCCTAAAACTAGATCTAGACTTGACTGTGCTAATTCACCAAGTTCTACTAATGAAGATGATCCTGCGCCAACACCAATACTTAATGTTAATGACGTATTTTTTTGTGCTGTTTTTTCTCGAATGGTATCTAAAATAGCAAATTTTTTCTTTTCAAGCTCCATTAAAATGGATTCGTTTAATACAGCTAAAAAACGATCAGATGATATTCGTTTCACAAATATCCCTTGCTCAGCCGCCCAATCATTAACAATTGATGTCACCATCGTATTCGTTAAACTACGCGGCTGATCATCCATCGCTTGTGTAATTTCGTCATAGTTATCAACAAATAAAATCGCAATAACTGTACGATCTGCATAATATTGTTTTTCAATGGCTATTTGCTCAGTAATATCAAAGAAATATAGCAAATTCTCTTCTTTTTTATAATAAACTCGATATTTACGATCACGAAGCGTAATCGTATCTTCGTTGGTCTCCTCGGTCTTCATTAGCACGTAGATGTCATCAGATATATTTACGATTCCTTCACCTACTAAATTTTCCATATTTAAAACACTCTGCATATATGGATTCGACCATTCTATTTCATACTGCTCATTAACAAGTAAAATCCCAATTGGCATTTCCAGCAATGCCTCTTCCCCAACTTTTTTCATGCGGAAGGAGATGGATTCAATATGCTTTTCCGTTTCTTCAAAGGTAATTTGTTCTACCTTCCACGTATAGGCCATTATTAGAACAAACCCTACTCCATAACCGATACCTACTCCGATATTCCAAATACATAGAAGCACGAACGTCACAATGCCAAAAATGGAAAGAACAAAAAGCGGATAGCGGATTGGTCGTTTTCTAAAAGTCCCCATTACATCAGCCCCTTATTCTTTAGTTTTCCCCTTCACAAGTGAACGTAAATCGAAACCTAAATCTACAATACCTAGCAATATCATAAAGGATGATAATGGTAAGGCTAACAAAGTAGCTATCCATTTAACACCGTTCGGCATTTCCTTTTTAGAAATGAAATAATGTAAAAAGGAAATCCCCTGCAGGATTAATAACATCCATAAAACATAAGAAACATTTAAAACAATAACATCTAATGTAGACCCAAATTCTGGACGCATAAATAAATTAATGCACAACACAATCATGTAATACCAAAGAATAGATCGTGGTAGACGCATATTTTGGAACGGTGCAAATTTCGGTACGTCTAAACCAAGACGTTTTAATACAGGTAAATTTAACGTTATGATAATAAATGCTGCGAAAAATGCAGAGATTGTTATTGTTGCAGGCATTGTCAGTTCCATAGTTTTTAACATTGCCTCAATTATCTCTGGCTGAAATACTACTTGACCTGTCACATTTTTTGCAAGTTCATTTGATTGCTCATAATTTTCGCGTAAAATCTCTAAACTCATGTCAATTATGTTGATGCCAGCAAATTGTACATAAGCTACATAGACTATTGTCATTGATAGAAGAAAAGCAATCCCAGATGACATGAATAGGTAAAGTTTGCTCTTCTTTAGATAAATTGCATTTCCTATTACGACACCAATTAACGCCAAAATAAAGGCAAATGGTAACATAGTTATACCACTCGTTAAAGTGGTTAAGGTACAGCCTACTACTGCTACGAGTATTGATGAGGAACGCTTGTAATTTGCGCTATACCAAGCAATCGGTAGTGGGGCAAATATTAGACCTACTATAAAAATGATTGGTACGTATGCAGAAATAAGCATTAGAATCGTAAAGATTGCGACCATCATTGAGCCTTGTACAAGCGCCTTTGTTTGATTATTCGGCATTGAAAACCTTCCTTTTTTCAGTCAAACTTACTGACCTTTATTGTACCATTTTTTCACGTTATTGAACAAAAAACGCTAAGAACAACTGTATGCTTTGTCATTAATTTTGTAAAACCATTGGCTAAAGTGTTAAAAACATAGCTATATAGAAGATTTTTTATCGAAAGAACACTTAATATTACTATTTATCACATAAAAAAAGGCTTTTAACCAAAATGATTATAAGCCGTTTTGTTTATAAATTAAATCTACTTTCACTTAGTCGATTGTTTATTTCATCCGCACATTTCTGTAATAGGATGGCATTTTGTTTTTCAATTACATATTTCATTTTCCGTTTTTCATGCCTTTAAAAGTGTAATCAATTCTTATGATAATGGCAAATGGTAATATATAGAGGCAGGTGTATTGATTTTTATCCACTCCGATTAATTAATAGAATCTGATTTCCACTACGGGCTACAATCCGTTAAAAATGGAAATATACTAGCGAAATAGCAACAAAACGATCCTTTTATCGCTCAATAATAAACCTATTTTTCCCCAATCAATACACCCGATATAGATTGAGATTAAGTTATTCCAAATTCTCCGACCAAACGGTTAACATATCGCTTTCCCTCAGATAAAAGTTATTATTGTATCAAATCTAACTAGACGAACTTTACTATAAAAAAGCACAACATGATTTTATCAACCTTTGTTGTGCTTTATATCTATCTTATTTATCTTCTGCAACGAATGGAAGTAATCCCATGATACATTCTCTTCATTTTTACAAATTCACTCCAACCAATCTCTTTGCATTTATTGTAGAGGAAAAAGATAGTAAGTTCTCTTTTAGAAAAAGCAGTAACTAAAGTTGTGTTAAATCTAGGAAGATTTAGAAACTTAGGTTCAAGGTCAAAATTAATTCGATAGAGAGGACTATTTTCAGTAACAATAATATCAGAAACATATCTTCTCTGAATTGTTCGATATTTTTTTCTGGTTCATTACCCTACATCATTGAGCTGGCTTTCAATATTGCTGAAATGCTTGATTGAATTTCTTCTTTAACTTCTTCAATTCCATATTTTATATCAATAAAATAACCTTCCTCATTAAAAAGTTGCGCACCAATCATATTTATTTTTGGTAAATTATAATAAGCAGTTGAATCAGTAATTGCAATATTAAGGGTTACCTTATCGCATTTTAGCCAATTCCCCGTACGTTAAGGAACCGGTTATTTATTTTACTACCTTTGGAGTTTGTGTAGCAATGGAATCAAAACTTACGTTAAGCATTAGCGGACATGAAAGATCAATTTTGTGTATTAGGATGTCTGTTAATGATACTTATAGGACATTCTCAGTGAAATATGTCCTTAATCATTTTCACAAAATCGTATTTTGCTGTTTCAAGAGAATAAAAAAGCATCTAAAATCAAACCATTTCCATACAAAAATGGCGGTTTTATCACTTCTAATGTCCACTAATGCTTATAGCGTGATTTGGTTCCATTGCTACACAGCCCCCCTCTTAAGTGAGAATTTTTCATGATATTTATGAAAGGGGATTGTTATACTTTTGAAAGAAAAATGAAAGGAATATAAACTAAGATAAACTTACGAATATTGATGTTATATCATTCGTGGATAAAATTATGGGACTGACAATTAGGAAGTACATTTTCACTACTTATATAATAAGTGAATACAAGAAAGATATCTTTCGTTATTAATGAAGGAACAGAGGAGACGGAATGTATGAAAACAAGAATTGCAATTATAGAAGATGAAGATAATATACGAGAGATATGTAAACGGTACTTAGAAAGAGAAGGGTATGAAGTATACACTGCTGTGAACGGAACAGAAGGATGGAATGTATTTCAACAATACCAACCAGATCTAATTATTTTAGATTTAATGATGCCGGAAAAAGATGGATGGGAACTATGTGAGGAAATTCGCCAACATTCTAATGTACCTATTATTATGTTAACCGCGAGAGGAGAAGAAAGAGAGCGGATTTTAGGATTAACAATGGGAGCGGATGATTATGTAACAAAACCCTTTTCACCTCGTGAATTAGTATTGAGGGTACAAATTATATTAAGAAGAGGAAGTCAAGTAACAATTCAAGGAATAGAGCCTGCATCAGGATTGATAGAGTTTCTAGATTTGAAAATTGATCCAAAGAAAAGACGGGTATTTGTTTGTCAATATGAAATAGAGCTAACAGTGAAAGAGTTTGATGTGCTTTATCTCATGGCAAAACATCCTAAACAGGTGTTTTCACGGTCTCAACTTCTTGAACAAATTTGGGGATTTGAGTATGAAGGATGTACAAATACAGTAACTGTATTAATGAGTCGTTTACGTGAAAAGTTGGAGAAGCATGCAACAAAGAACCGTTGGATTCACACAGTTTGGGGCATCGGTTATTGCTTTGAATCAGATGGAGGAAATGATAAGTGAAGTTACGAAATCAACTTTTATTGATGAATCTATTAAGCACGGGTATTATGGTAATTTCTATATGGTATAGTGAAAGGCAAATGTTACTTAGACCAGAACAAACACGGTTATTAATAGTAATTATAATTGTAGCAATGATTATTTCTACGATGATTTTTTGGTTAATGACACGCCCTATCATGAGGTCTATTCAAAATTTAATTGCCTTGACCAAACAATTTAGTGATAGACAATTTGGAACGATGTACATAATAGGGAGAGAACCAGAAGAGTTTAAAGAATTAGCGGAAGCTTTTCGAGAAATGGCCAAAAAACTAGACGAAAGCTTTGCTAAGTTAGAAAAAGGAGAAAAAGCACGTACAGAGCTGATTGCGAATATTTCCCATGACCTACGAACTCCTATGGCTAGCATACAATTGATGGTAGAGGCATTACAAGATGGTTTAATTGAAGACCCTGATATGAAACAACAATATTTAACGACAATCCTAAATGATATACAACGATTAAGCGGATTAATTAATAATTTGTTTGACCTTTCTAAGTTAGAACTTGGACAAGAAGTTTTTAATCCTAGTTTAATACATGTAGATAGTATTCTATTAAAAGTAATAGATTCACATGCCATCTTATTGCAAGATAAAGAGATTGATTTACAATTGTACGTTTCTGAGACATTACCACGACTTTGGATTATGCCATGTAAAATAGCACGAGTTATCAATAATTTGTTGCATAACGCGATTCGGCATTCTCCTACATGTGGAGCTATCGAATTAATTGTTGAGGAAAATAAACAGAAGCAGCAAGTTCAATTCACCTTGCGTGATGAAGGAGAAGGTATTTCCTCCGATGATCAATTACGTATATTTGAACGCTTTTTCAGAACAGACCCATCAAGAAGCTCACAATCTGGAGGTTCTGGACTTGGTTTAGCCATTGCAAAATCGCTAGTTGAAATGCATAAAGGACAAATTGGTGTTCAAGATCGTCAAGATGGGAAACAGGGATGTGAATTTTGGTTTACTATTCCCGTTACATCAGAAAAGAAATAAGATTATGAAAGACTTTTGTAACATTTACGAAAGGGAATTGTTATACTTTGATATTAATATATAAATATGACATTTTAGTCCGTATGAAAAAAGTATAAGCAATGTACGGTACTTAAAAGCAAGGAAGGAAAGAAAGGAAGAAATTATATGATTCATAAGAAAAAAGTGATTCCCACAGCACTAGCATTTGCTGTTTTAGCAAGTCCTGTTTTTTCTTTAAAGGCCGAAGCAAGCACATTACCTTCAGATTCTAGTGCAATTACTTCTGTTGAAAAAGAAAATCAGTCTTTAAATCTTAAAGAGGGACAGGTATCAGAAGAGAATTCCAATGTAAACCAAGAGTTTGATCCAAATTATATCAACAATCATATTATTAAAGCGAATTTTCCATCTGTGACACCACCTCATATTAAGGAAGCAAAACCACTTGAATATCTATATTTAGATTATTCTTATGTAAATGGCAATAAAATTATTGAGGATTGGAGAAATAAAGAGCTAAAACATATGGATCCACCACCTAGATTTTATTACGATTTACAATTCATGGGATATAGCCCGTCTCAAATTGAAGAATACTTTGGAAGTACTTATGGAGAATCTTTTGTAAAAGGCCTTGTTCTGGAAACATTAGAAAACTTTTTCCAAACTCGATATGCACAAGATCCAAATGATCCCGATGTGCAAAAAATATTACAATCTAAATACTACGAAAAAAGTGAAGCTGAAGATTCATTTTGGTTACCAGAATTTTTCCAAGGTGAAGGTGGATTAAAAAGAGCCATTCTAGAGGAATTCGGAAAGAAAAGTTTAGATGAGCTTGGAATCCAAGTTATTTGGGGTGACAATAATTGGGGCGCTGAAAAGGCTGTAACAATTGGTTATTCAGCGAAAACACCATTTAATCCACTAAAAGATGCTGTATTAACGGAAAAGAAATACCTGAAGAAAGTTCCTGGTGGATCAGCATCTATTCCAGCTAAAAATACAGGATATGAAGTAACATTTGACATCAAAACAGGCATGACAAATGAACAATCACAATCATTTGCTCACACAGTAGGTGTAAATGCAGGTGTGGGTATTGAAGATGTTTTCGAAATTGGAGCAAGTTATGAGTTCCAAAGTACATTTGGTACAAGTATCTCATTAAGTGAAGAACAAACAGTTTCCCGTAAGTTTAGTCTTACTAACGAATCAGATCGTTCCATTACAGCTGCATTATATCAAGTTACTGCTGAATATACATTAAAACCAGGTTCAGTAGCTACTGGAATTGTAAACAAAACAGTAAAATCACCTTTCGCGCAGTTCTGGCAAGGTGGCCATTATTGGGATACATCTACAAAAGTAAAAGTATCATCTACTTCAACAGGTGCAATTAAAACGGATGATTTAAAATTAATTCGCTCAGA
Organism: Lysinibacillus sp. RS11; assembly: GCF_042019215.1. NCBI lineage: Bacteria > Bacillati > Bacillota > Bacilli > Caryophanales > Bacillaceae > Lysinibacillus > Lysinibacillus sp. RS11. The sequence continues at coordinate 4,838,559 of NZ_CP168124.1, forward strand.
TGTATTAGAATGATAAAATCGATCAAACCGAGCTCCTTTGGACTAAACAAAACCCACAGAAAACATTCTTGTTCTCTGTGGGTTTTGTTTAAATTTTCATTAGGATAGTAACCTTTTATCTTTACAAGTGGTGATTACTCAACAAATCACCAATAACTTCAATATGCCTATAAAATGAACTAACTGTTGCTAAGTAACGATTTAGTGTTGCAGTAGAAACTTTGCCAATAGCTTTCCGATTATCAATAAACTCAATAAAGTTTGGTGTGTCTGATGGATTTACTTCATAAAACTTTAATTTTTCCTGTTCAAGCCATAAATAAAAAATTTTTAAATCTTCTAAGTAGCTTTCCACAGTATTTGGTGACAGTCCTTTTTGCTCTAAAGTATTCGTAAGATCCAAGACCTCTGAAATAATCTTCATATTTTAATTACCCCTTAAAATAAGAACGTATATTCCTAAATATTAAATTATAATATTTTATAAAATTATCCAATTCTTAGGTTCATCACCAAAACGTGTGGTTGATTTCCGTTCCGACTGGGCGCTTTGCCGCTGACGCTTCGCTTTCGCGCAGAGCAGAGCTTCCTGGGGGCGTCCGATGAGCCGCTTCACTCGCGTTGCTCGCTCCAGGGTCTCATCTGTGACGCTGATCCCCAAGGAGTCACCCAGCCTCCACTCCAATCAACTTATTTATATAGTATATGTTTTAACAAATGTCATCCACAACTTTTGGTGATGAGCCAATTCTTAGCACTTAAACCCTCAAATAAAAACAAAAAAAATACAACAAGGACTAATTAAGCCTTGTTGTATTTTTGTTATTTTTATTTATCTTCTGCAACGAATGGAAGTAATCCCATGATACGAGATACTTTGATAGCTGAAGTTAATTTACGTTGGTACTTAGCGCTAGTGCCAGTTACGCGACGTGGTAAGATTTTACCGCGCTCAGAGATGAATTTTTTTAATAAATCCACATCTTTATAGTCGATATGCGTAATGTTATTAGCAGTGAAGTAGCAAACTTTACGGCGTTTGCGGCCTCCGCGACGTGGTGCCATAGTGTGTCTCCTCCTTATCATTTTTTATTTTAGAAGTATTAGAACGGTAAATCATCCTCGGATACTTCTATCGGTCCTTTGCTATTAGCAAATGGATCCTCATCTACACGTGTATAATTCGGCTGATTCATAGGTGGTTGATTTTGCTGATAAGCATCGCCGCCAAATGAACCCTGCCCTGGCATAGCACCACCAAATTGTTGTTGTGGTTGACCACCGCCATATGACGGTTGGTTATTACCGTAAGTCTGTCCACCGTATTGAGGTGATGCAGGAGCACCGCCACCATTACGAGGTTCTAAAAACTGTACGCTATCTGCCACTACATCTGTTGTGTATACTCGCTTACCATCTTGTCCTTCATAACTGCCTGTTTGAATGCGGCCTTCCACTCCAATTAAACTTCCTTTTCGCATGAAGTTCGCAAGGTTTTCAGCCTGTTTGCGCCAAGCAACACAGCTAATGAAATCAGCTTCGCGATCGCCTTGTTGGTTTGAGAATGTTCGATTCACAGCAACTGTAAATCTTGTAGACGCAACACCATTCGGCGTATAGCGCAGCTCAGGATCTTTTGTTAGTCTTCCAACTAATACAACACGGTTTATCATCAGAAATGCAACCTCCTTTTCAGCATTTTGTTAAAAATAAATGATTACGCTTCTTGGCGAACCGCAATGTGACGAATGATATCTTCGCTGATGTTAGCAAGACGTGTGTATTCGTTAATTGCATCTGAAGTAGCGTTTACTTTCACGATTTGGTAGAAACCTTCGCGGAAGTCTTGAATTTCATAAGCTAAGCGGCGTTTGCCCCACTCTTTTGATTCGATGACTTCTGCACCGTTAGAAGTTAAGATTTCGTTGAAACGTTCAACTAAAGCTTTCTTCGCTTCGTCTTCAATGTTCGGACGTACGATGTACATTAATTCGTATTTTCTCATCTGTTTACACCTCCTTATGGACTTAGGCTCTCCTGTATACAGGGAGCAAGGAGCAAGTAATAATTATTACTCACATCAATGAATTGTAACATATAGGTACTTTTCTTTCAAGTCGCAAACAAAGAATTCATTCTATATAATAAAAATAATAGATTTATGAAAGGAGAATCTTCATGTCACTAGATACAGAACCAATCGTAATAGAGTTAGATATAAAAAAACTAATGATGGACAATATTGTTATCACAAGTGGACTTGTCATATTATTTGTAGCGATCCAATATATTTGCTTTAAAGATTTTGATTTTTCATTTTGGAGTATGATTAGTGGGGTCATACTCTTTGCCATCCTGTATATTGTTCTCATTATATTGCATGAAGCCTTTCATTTAATTGGCTTTATGGTCTTTGGAGGCGTGCCCTTTAAATCATTAAAATATGGTCTTAATTTAGAGCTTGGCGTAGCGTACGCAACAACTGAACAACCATTACCAAACCATACAATGAAAAAAGCTTTATTACTTCCATTCTGGACGACTGGCGTCCTTCCGACAATTGCTGGTTTCTACTTTAACAGTACTGTTTTAGTAGTAGTGGGTGCTTTTTTAATAGCTGGAGCAGTCGGTGATTTTGCCATGTATAAAGAATTACGCAAATATCCAAAAAACGCGTTAATACAGGATGACCCTCAATTTCCTAAGCTTTATGTATATATGCCTGAGAAAAAAATAACTTAGATTAGAAAACACTTTTGATACGTTTTCCAAATAGAATCTGCTTGGCTCCAAGCAGATTCTATTTTTTTACATACATTTATGGGGTTAAAAAACCATGCTGTGCAGCTGTATATAAATTTCTCCAAATACGATTGATCGAAGAGGTTTCCGTAATTGCATCCATACCAAGTCTGCGTATTAAGTTATTAGCAATATCTACACATGCTGCAGCGATATCTTTACTCAGTCGTGAAAACTGTTGTAGTTCTTCCTCAGCTAGCTTATGACCTTCTTGATGTTTTTTCCAGTACTCACTCAATATTGAATAAAATTGCTCTTCAAGCTGTCTAAAGTGCTTCTGTTGCTGCATCAATAAAAATTGTAATGCCCCCATACGTTCAGTACGGTTTGGATCATGATTTCTTTGCTTCACTAATATAGACGTCTCTTCTAAGAAATTTTCTGTTATCCCAAGACAAACGCTTAAAAAAGAAGCTTCCGCAAATGCGCCAAATGGAAAACTATGTACTGCACTTTCATACTTGTTTTTAATTATGCCTAATTGAAATGTTGCCTCTTGTGGTACCCAAGTACTTTGCACACGAATTGTATGACTAGCTGTTGCTTTTAAGCCCATTGCCCGCCAATCGTTAAGAACCTCTACCTGGTCACGCTCCACTGAGCAACTAATTATTTCATCTGTCCTAACACCGTCATGTTCGACAAAGCAATTCATTGTAAAAGTTGTAGCATAATCTGCGCCACTACAATACTTCCACTGCCCTGTAACACTATAGCCTCCATCCATTTTTTTTGCTGTTCCTGTAGGATAACCACTGCCTGCTATTACTGCATTTCTTGGTGAATAGATTTTTTCACAAGCAGCTTGGTTTAATGTTGGAATAAATGCATTACCACCTGTACCGATTGTGACAAGCCATCCAAAATTCCCATCGAGTGCTGACATTTGTTGAAATACTTTCATACCCTCTAGTAAATCTAAATCCTTACCTCCTAATTCCTTTGCTGTGAATAACTTAAACAATTGGTGCTCATAAATGACCTCTAACACATCTTCTGGCAATCTACCTAGCTCTTCAATTTCTAAACCACGTTCTTTTATTTGTACTATTTTCATACTATAACTACCCCCTTAAGGATTGAAAATTCAGATAACTATATAGACAAAAAAAGGGCAATCTTCCTATGATTGCCCTGCACATTTTTTATACATTGAAACGGAATAACATAATATCGCCGTCTTGCACTACATATTCTTTACCTTCAAGACGTACTTTACCAGCTTCTTTAGCAGCAGGTTGAGATCCAGCTTCAACTAAATCATCGAAAGCAACTGTTTCCGCACGGATAAATCCACGTTCAAAGTCTGTATGAATGACTCCAGCACATTGTGGTGCCTTCATGCCTTTACGGAATGTCCATGCACGTACTTCTTGTACCCCAGCAGTGAAATATGTTGCTAGTCCTAGTAAATCATATGAAGTACGGATTAATTGATCTAAACCAGATTCTTTAATGCCTAGTTCTTCTAAGAACATTGCTTTTTCTTCATCATCCAGCTCAGAAATTTCTTCTTCGATTTTTGCACAAATTGTGATAACTTGAGCCCCTTCAGCAGCTGCATACTCACGTACCTTTTGTACATACTCATTATTATCTGCGTCAGCTACTTCATCTTCTGAAACGTTCGCCACATAAAGCATAGGTTTAATTGTTAAAAGATGAAGTCCTTTAATAACCTTTAGCTCGTCTTCTGAAAGCTCTGCAGCACGTGCTGGTCGACCGTTTTCCAATTGTTCTTTAACTTTTACAAGAATTGGTTCTTCAATCATTGCTTCTTTGTCTTTTTGCTTTGCCATTTTGCCAACACGTTGTAATCGCTTATCAACCGATTCTAAATCAGCAAGTGCAAGCTCTAAATTAATGACTTCAATATCGTCAATTGGATCTACTCCACCTGATACGTGCGTAATATTTTCATCAACAAAACAACGTACAACTTGGCAAATTGCATCAACTTCACGAATGTGAGCAAGGAATTTGTTCCCTAACCCTTCACCCTTTGAAGCGCCTTTTACGATCCCAGCAATATCTGTGAACTCAAATGCTGTTGGTACTGTTTTTTTAGGTGTTACTAATTCTGTTAATTTATCTAAACGTGCATCTGGTACTTCAACAATACCGACGTTCGGATCGATTGTTGCGAATGGATAGTTTGCAGCCAATGCGCCCGCTTTTGTAATTGCGTTAAATAATGTTGATTTTCCAACGTTAGGTAAACCAACGATTCCAGCTGTTAATGCCATAAATGGACACAACCTTTCTATATCTGTTCAAATTTGCTCTTATCTCCCGTACTAACGGATACTATGAGGGTACAGAAATTCCCCACTGATTAATCACTGTATAACCCTATCTATTATATTGATTCACTCATAAAAAGTCTAATACACATCTATTTCGCCTTGGTGTAATTGCGTCCGGATTTTGAATTGACCGCACAATTCATTCCTTTCATAATCCGTGACATCATCCGGAGGCTTTGGGCCAACGTGATGTTGGTCACTTAGTCGTGTGTTGTTGCTGTCGCTCATGGCGTTCTTAGACTGAGTTCCCCTATTTCAGCAAGTGTCTTTTGTCCGAAAGCGTAGCGACAGGTACAGGTGTTTGAACACCCACTGAAAAGGAACCACATGCGACGCATTCATCTCACCACCTTCTGAGATGGGAATCTTCTGTAACTGATGTTTCACTTTCGCTACAAAACATTTGCTGAATGAAGATAAAAGTTAGTCTTCACTAGAGGAATCTAATATCTTTTTCATTTTTTTCTCAAATTCACGGCGTGGAATCATCACACTATGCTGACAGCCTTCACATTTAATACGTACATCTGCCCCCATACGAATAATTTTCCACTTATTTGTGCCACATGGATGTTGCTTTTTCATTTCGACAATATCATTGAGACTGAACTTTTTAGCTTCCATCTTATTCACTTCTCCCCTCTTCTTTCCCATTAACACCATACAACATCATTTTCGGATGAGCCATTGGAATATTATGTTCTTCAAAGAGTCTAGTAACATCACGACGAATTGCACGCGCCACACCGTATTGTTGCTGTGCCAATGTTTCTGCGACTATACGAATAGTTACCTCTGTACCCTTAACACTTTGTACACCTAAAAAGACTGGTACTGATACAAGCTCTTTATGAATATCTGGTAGAGTTGCTAAATACTTTTTAACAATAGCTTCTGCCTTTTCAAAGTCTGCATCCGTCATCATTTGTAAATCTATAAAGATTTTAGAATTATTTATAGAATAATTGACAACCTCGCCAATCGAACCATTTGGAATAATAAACTGCTCACCGGTAGCACCATTAATCTTTGTTGTTCGTAAACCGATTTCTACAACAGTTCCTTCTGCTGCATTTATTTTTATATAATCACCTACACCAAACTGATCTTCAAAAATAATAAAGAATCCCGTAATGACATCCTTAACTAAACTCTGTGCACCAAAACCGACTGCTAAACCGACAATCCCTGCTCCAGCTAATAATCCCGCTACCTTAATATGTAAGATAGAAAGAATAGCAATGATTGCTGAAAAATAAACGACATAGGAGATGACACTTTGTAATAATCTGGCAATTGTCTTTTGTCGACGTTCTGAGTGGTTTAACGGTGAACTCATTCGTATTAAAAACACTTTTTTAATAAATTTTTTACCTAATCGTACGGCTAGCCACGATGCTATCAAAATAAGCGTAATTTTAATTGAAGCATTTATTATATTTTCCCAAAACTCCTCTGACATCACCGTATCCCAAAATTTCTTCAATACCTTTTCGTTAAAGTAATCCATTAATACCACCTCTTGAATAACTTGCTAAAAATTTGCGTATACTGCATAAAAATCGAGCGCTTCTTACAAATAAAAAGGAAAGTGAGTTTTTTTATGAATACTATACCAAAATTATTACTCCCTTATACTCTTCATCATGAAAGTAAAAATGCCGTTTGGCAGTTAAGTACATTATTTTTAGAACATATACCCTTTCATCATGAACGCCTTATTTTCTGTTGTATTGGAAGTGACCGTTGTACAGGTGATACACTCGGCCCATTAACAGGTAGCTTCCTAAAAAAGTCTGTTAGCTTTCCATATGAAGTTGTAGGTTCTTTAGAAGATCCTTTGCATGCTCTTAATTTAGACACTACTATGCAACAGCTACACAATCATACTATAAAACCTTTCATTATTGCGATTGATGCATGTCTTGGAAGTGAACAAAATGTTGGACATATTTCTGTGCAAAATGGACCTATTTTTCCAGGAAAAGCTGTAAAAAAACAATTACCTCCAATCGGTGACATTTCTGTTAAGGGGATAGTCAATATTGGAGGCTTTATGGAAATGCTTGTTCTACAAAATACAAGACTGCATATTTCCTATGCAATGGCTGAAAAGCTTTCAAGAGCTCTATTACTCGCTGTACATCGGTACTCACTGAAAAGTATAGAGGATAGCAACCGTAACACCGACAACAACGATACCTGGCAACAAGTTAGCAGCCTTGATCTTAGTTAAGCCCGCTATATTTAAACCGATGGCAAAAATCATAACACCGCCTACAGCAGTCATTTCTGTAATAAACATTTGTAATGCCCTATCTGGTATAAAAGAGCTAATGGCACCTGCAAAGAGTGCAATCAATCCTTGATATATAAATACAGGTATAGAGGACAGCAACACGCCAATGCCTAATGTAGATGCTAAAATTATCGATGTAAATCCATCGATCAATCCTTTCGTAATAAGCACATTATGATCATTGCGTAGACCACTATCGAGTGCACCTATTACAGCCATAGAGCCAACTACGAATATTAGTGAGGCTGTTACAAAGCCCTCTGCAATATTAATTTGATTATTATCAGTCCGCTTTTTGCTGAATAAAGATTCTACCCATTGTCCAAGTTTATTCATTTGCTTATCTAAATCTAACCATTCACCAATGACTGTACCTACAACTAAACTTATCACCAAAATAATAAAATTATCACTTTCAAAGCCCATTTTAATCCCTAAAAGTGCAACTGCTAAACCGATAATCGATAATACAGTAGATTTCATTGATTCAGGAATATTTTTGAAAATTCGCCCTACTAATGCACCTGCTATAATGAGTAAAGCATTAATTAATGTCCCTAGTAATACCATGGCCTATCCTTCCTCCTCTCTAGAAAAATAGAGAGCGCCTTTTAGCTCGGCGCTCTGATTACGTGATCGATATTTCTCTTACTCTTCCTGTAAATTTAGTATTTCTAAAATACGTTCTAAATCATCTTCAGAGTAAAATTCAATTTCAATCTTCCCTTTATTGTTAGCTTTCTTAATTTGGACATTTGTTCCAAAATAATCACGCAATTGTGATTCCTTTGCTACAACAAATATATCCTTTTTCTTCGATTGATTTGTTTCACGTGAAACTTCTTCATTTAAATTTTGTACCAACATTTCAACTTGACGGACATTTAAGCCTTGTTTAATGACTTTATTGGCTACTTCTGATATTCTTCTTTTATTTTTTAATCCAAGTAATGCTCGTCCTTGTCCCATCGATAGTACGCCATCGTTCATGAACGCACGAACATCCTCTGGTAATGCTAGTAAACGAACATGGTTGGCAATATGTGGTCTACTCTTCCCTAATCGTTTGGATAGCTCCTCCTGTGTTAGATGTAAGTTTTCCATTAGGCTTTGATATGCCTCAGCTTCTTCGATAACAGTCAAATCTTCACGCTGTAGATTTTCTAAAATCGCTAACTCCATCATTTGCGTATCTGATAGCTCTTTTATAATAGCTGGAATAACCTCTAATCCTGCTAATTGAGTTGCTCTATATCGGCGTTCCCCAGCAACGATTTCATATTTTCGTCCTTTTTTACGTACAGCAATTGGCTGTAAAATACCATGTTCCTGTATTGAGTCTGCTAATTCTTGTAAAGTTTCTTCATCGAAAATTTTACGAGGCTGGAATGGGTTTGCGACGATAAACTCTAATTGTATTTCTTCCACTTGTCCACTTTGCTCTAAAGACTCTCCAGGAAATAATGCACCTATGCCTCTTCCTAAACCTTTAGCCATTTTTAATCACTTCCCTCGCCATCTCCAAATAAACTTCTGCACCTCTTGATCTTGCGTCATAAATGATAATTGGCTGCCCATGACTTGGAGCCTCACTTAATCGTACATTACGAGGGATAATTGTTTTGTATACTTTATCTTGGAAATATTTTTTTACTTCATCAATAACTTGTAAGCCTAGGTTTGTTCGTGCATCAAGCATCGTCAATAATACGCCATCAATATATAATTGCTGATTTAAATGCTTCTGCACTAAACGGACGGTTGATAACAACTGGCTTAGTCCCTCTAATGCGTAATATTCGCATTGTACAGGGATAATAAGTGCATCTGATGCAGTCAAAGCATTAATTGTTAGAAGCCCTAACGAAGGTGGACAATCAATAATAATATAATCATAGTCTTCTTTAACATCTTGAAGTGCATGCTTTAAACGTACTTCTCTTGAAATTGTCGAAACTAATTCAATTTCTGCTCCTGCTAGTGAAATGGTTGCTGGAACAATCGATAAGTTTTCGACATTTGTTTCTTTAATGACATTTTCAACGTTTTCATCATCAATTAACACATCATAAATACAGCCTTGAAGTTCTCCTTTATTAACACCAAGTCCACTTGTTGTATTTCCTTGTGGATCCGTATCGATTAAGAGCACTTTCTTCCCTAAAAACGCTAAACAAGCGCTCAAATTGACTGATGTTGTTGTTTTTCCTACGCCACCCTTTTGATTGGCGATCGCTATAATTCTACCCATTTAAAAGCACCTGCTTTCATTTATCAAAGTTCACTTTGACAAATCAATTGTAAAATCACTGATCAATTATGCCTCCGGCGGATGTTTGGACATCCGCTGCAAGAAGTTAAATACTGCTATCTTACTTTCATTCTATCAAAAAAATAGAAAAGAGTTGTATAAAATATTAAGAATATATACAAAAAAAGGAGACATCACAGAAATATTTCTGTGATGTCTCTAAAAAATTCAATGAATTACTTTCCTAAAATAACTTTAATTCTTGTACTCAAGATTTTTTCTTTTTAGGTATCTTCACTGTAATTTGATAATATTCCTCTGTATCTTCTTCTTCAGTCTTAACTGTTATACCACTCTTCGTTACCATAGATAATGATTGTTTAATAGTATTCAAAGCAATACGCACATCTTTACTAATCGCCTTACGTTTAGGCTTTGCTTTCTTCGGCGTTGCTTCTTCTTGATCTGCCGCCACAGGATGTAATAAAGCATAAATTTGCTCTTCTAACTGACGAACATTCCAATCATTTTCTATCGTTTGTTGTAAAATTTCTAGCTGTAATGGCTGATCTTTTATCGCAATTAATGCACGTGCATGTCGTTCAGAAATTTCACGCTTTAAAATAGCTCGCTGTACTTCTTCAGGCAGCTTTAATAAACGTAATTTATTGGCTACCGTGGATTGTCCTTTTCCAAGTCGTTGGGCCAGAGCTTCTTGTGTTAGCTCATGAAGCTCTAATAATTTTTGATAGGCCACAGCTTCTTCAATTGCAGTTAACTCCTCACGCTGCAGGTTCTCGATTAACGCGATAGAAGCTGTTTCCTTATCAGTTAAATTTCTTATAATGGCCGGAACTTCTGTCCATTGTAGCTTTTTCATTGCTCGATAACGACGCTCACCAGCAATGATTTCATATTGATTTTCCGCAGTTTTACGTACAACAATTGGCTGAATCACACCATGCGTATGAATGGTTCTTGATAATTCTTCGATTTTTTCATCATCAAAAATAGTACGTGGCTGAAAACGGTTAGGCACAATTTGATCAATAGGCAGCTTTATAACTTCTTCTGCTGCATGAACCGTCTCTGCTTGTTCTACTTCATTTTTCACAATAGGCTCTGTTTTATTTCCGCCTCCAAAAAAACGTGAAAAAGGACTTTTCATCCAAGTGGCACCACCTTTAAGTAACTATCTTGCTCTGTGTCATTCTATTATTATTTATTATATTTCTTAAAATGTATATAGTTCATAGATGTCATTTGCGTGAACCATCCATAACTAGTATGTATGCTCAAAATAGAAAAATTATTTTCTACTTTGAGAAGTTTCACATGAAACACTAATTATTGAATCGGTGATTTATTTGGTACACCTGGTTTACGCGGATATTTTTTTGGTGTTCCTTTTATTTTATCAAAGATATATAAAACACGGTCACTTTCTTCAACAGGTAGCTGGAAAGAAAATTCTTCTTTTAGTATAACCCCTAATGTAACTAATGCCTTTTTTGCATCTTTTAATTCTTCTGCGCCTGCTGCTGCTTTTAAAGCAACAAAATAGCCACCTTGTTTTGCTAATGGTACGCATAACTCCGATAAAACCGATAAACGGGCTACTGCACGGGCTGTTACAACGTCAAACTGCTCACGATATTTCGCATTTTGAGCAAATTCCTCTGCTCGCGCATGTACAAAATCCATGTTCTCTAATTGCAACTCATCACTTAAATGATTTAAAAATGTAATTCTTTTATTTAAAGAATCAACAATTGTTACGTGTAAATGCGGGAAGCAGATTTTAATTGGAATACTTGGGAAACCAGCTCCTGCTCCAACATCACAAACTGTTATTACTTTTGAAAAATCAAAATAGAAAGAAGCACTAATCGAATCATAAAAGTGTTTTAAATAAACACCTTCTAAATCGGTAATAGCAGTTAAGTTCATCTTTTCATTCCACTCAACAAGTAACTCAAAATATTTTTTGAATTGAGCCATCTGTTTTTCAGAAAGTTCGATGCCCTTCTCCTTTAGCGCCTCAAAAAATTGTTGTTCGTTCATGTAAAGTCTCCTTTATCTATATAGCTTTACTATCTCTATTATTGACTTGTAAGTATGTAACTACTCACACTACTCACATTTCCGAATCAACTAGTAAAATAGCAAAGCCTTAAAAATAGGAAGCGGGCACAATGGTATGCCCGCCCCTTATTCACTTTACGAATCTTTATTATTCGCCGCTGACACGTGCGATTTTACCTTGCTCAATATAAACGAGTAATATTGAAATATCTGCTGGATTTACACCAGAGATTCGTGATGCTTGGGCAATGGAAAGTGGTGTGACTTGTTTTAATTTTTGTCGAGCTTCTGTTGCTAGACCTGAAATAGCGTCATAATCAATATTTTCAGGGATTTTTTTATTTTCCATTTTATGAAGCTTTTCAACCTGTTGCAATGCTTTTTCAATATAACCTTCATATTTAAGCTGAATTTCAATTTGCTCCTTCACTTCATCCGAAAACTCTATGTCTGCCGGAATTAACGAAGAAACTAATTCATAATGCATTTCTGTACGTTTTAATAAATCCGCTCCACGGATACCATCTTTTAGCTCACTACCACCTACAGAGCGAATAGCAGCTTGTGTTGCTTCATTTGGTTTAATAATAACTTCACGGAGACGTGCAATTTCATTTTCAATCAGCTCTTTTTTCTCATTGAATGTTGCATATCTTCCTTCAGTAACCATTCCCACATTATAACCTAGCTCTACCAAACGTAAATCAGCGTTATCATGACGAAGTAGTAAACGATATTCTGCACGAGATGTTAGTAAGCGATACGGTTCATTTGTTCCCTTTGTTACTAGATCATCAATTAATACGCCAATATAAGCATCTGAACGACTTAAGATTAATTCTTGTTTACCAAGCACATTAGCGGCAGCATTTATCCCAGCCATTAAGCCTTGAGCAGCCGCTTCCTCGTAACCAGAAGTTCCGTTGATTTGACCAGCTGTATATAAACCTTTAATACGTTTTGTTTCTAAAGTTGGCCATAATTGTGTTGGCACGATTGCATCGTACTCAATTGCATAACCAGCACGCATCATTTCCGCTTTTTCTAAGCCAGGAATTGATTTTAGTAAACGTGTTTGTACATGTTCTGGTAAGCTAGTTGATAAACCTTGTACATATACTTCACGTGTATTGCGACCTTCAGGTTCTAAGAAAATTTGGTGGCGCGGTTTATCGTTAAATCGCACAACCTTGTCTTCAATAGAAGGGCAATAACGTGGACCCGTACCTTTAATCATCCCTGAGTACATCGGTGAAAGATGTAGGTTTGCCTCAATAATTTCATGTGTTTCTAGGCTTGTATAAGTTAACCAGCAAGGTAGCTGATCCATAATGTATTCAGTTGTTTCAAAGCTGAATGCACGTGGAACATCATCTCCTGGTTGAATCTCTGTTTTATCATAATCAATTGTACGATTATTCACTCGTGGTGGAGTACCTGTTTTAAAACGCACAAGGTCAAAACCAAGCTCTTTTAAGTTATCAGCTAAACGAATTGACGGTTGTTGGTTATTAGGCCCACTTGAATACTTTACGTCACCAATAATGATTTCACCACGAAGGAATGTACCTGTAGTGATCACAACTGTTTTAGCGCGGTATATAGCACCAATTTGTGTAATAACACCTTTTACTTCCCCGTCTTCAATTATTAGCTCTTCAACCATTCCTTGCTGAATTGTCAAGTTTTCAGTTTCCTCCAAGATGCGTTTCATTTCTTGTTGGTATAAAACTTTGTCCGCTTGTGCACGTAATGCACGCACAGCAGGACCTTTCCCTGTATTTAACATACGCATTTGAATATGCGTTTTATCAATAACTTTCCCCATGACGCCACCTAATGCGTCAAGTTCCCGTACTACGATTCCTTTGGCAGGACCACCAATGGAAGGATTGCATGGCATAAATGCAATCATATCTAAATTGATTGTTAACATCAGTGTGTTAGCACCCATTTTGGCAGCAGCATGAGCAGCTTCAGATCCTGCGTGACCTGCACCAATTACGATAACATCAAACGTGCCTGCCTCATAATTTGTTGGCATAGCTCGTATCTTCCTTTCTTTAGTAAAATTATTTTCCTAAGCAAAACTGTGAAAATAACTGATTGATTAGGCTTTCTTGTACTGTGTCGCCGATAATTTCACCAAGTATTTCCCAAGTTCTAGTGACATCTATTTGCACCATATCAACAGGTACACCAGCTTGTGCTCCAGCTAATGCATCCTCGACCGTTGCTTGTGCTTGATGAAGTAATGCAATATGTCTTGCATTTGAAACATATGTTAAATCGCCCGCTTCAATTTGCCCTTCAAAGAATAACGCAGCAATCGCTTCCTCTAGCTCTGTGATCCCCTCTTCTTGTAAAAGAGATGTTGTCACAATGCGATGGTCACCCGCTAGCTCTTTGACACGTGCTAAATCAATTTTTTGCGGTAGATCTGTTTTATTAATAATAACGATGTAATCCATCGCCTCAATTGTTTCGAATAGACGCTCATCCTCAGCAGTCAATTCTTCTGCGTAGTTTAAAACAAATAAAATTAAATCTGCACCACGCAACGCCTCACGCGAACGTTCAACACCAATTCGTTCAACGATATCCTCGGTCTCCCGAATACCAGCAGTATCGACTAAACGAAGCGGTACACCCCGAACATTGACGTACTCTTCTATAATATCACGAGTTGTACCTGCAATATCTGTCACAATGGCCTTATTCTCCTGTACTAAACTATTTAAAAGAGAAGATTTCCCGACATTTGGGCGACCTAAAATAACAGTTGATAGACCTTCTCGTAAAATTTTTCCTTGAGAAGATGTTTGCAGAAGCTTAATAATTTCATTTCGTACCCATGTACATTTTTCTACTAGTACAGGTACTGTCATTTCTTCTACATCATCATACTCCGGATAATCTATATTAACCTCTACTTGGGCTAATGTCTCTAGTAATGCTTGGCGTAAGTCATTAATTAGACGCGATAATTTGCCATCCATTTGTCCTAACGCTACATTCATCGCTCTATCAGTTTTCGCTCGTATTAAATCCATGACTGCTTCAGCCTGAGATAAATCGATACGTCCATTTAAAAATGCGCGTTTTGTAAATTCACCTGGCTCCGCGAGTCTTGCTCCATTAGTTAATGCTAACTTTAATACACGGTTCACCGAAACTAGTCCCCCGTGACAGTTTATTTCTACTACATCCTCACGGGTGAATGTTTTAGGTCCACGCATTAATGACAGCATGACTTCCTCTACAACCTCATTGGTTTTTGGATCGACCAAATGTCCGTAATGAATTGTATGTGTAGCCTTCGTTGTTAAACTTTTTCCACCAGGCGATCTGAATATTTTATCTGCAATTGAGACTGCTTCGTCCCCACTTAAGCGAACAATGGCAATAGCTCCTTCACCCATTGGTGTGGATATCGCAGCAATTGTATCGAACTCCATTTTAATGACCTCCTTAACATTATCCACATGTGGATAAATAAAACCGACCAATACTTACTAACACCTTAGACTAACATATTTTTCGCAAAATCTAAAGTAAGGATAATTTCCAATTGTGGATAATAAGAAAGCTCTACATTTATAGCACGTATTTCGACAAAAATTGCAAATGCTCAAAAGTTTACTTCTAGATAAAAAAAGTCATTTTATCATGACGATAAAATGACTTTAGCTATGTCTGTATGTTTTTTGCGAAGTTTAATCGTTCTTTACAGGTTCAATTACTAAATAACGATTAGGCTCCGTTCCTTCTGAATATGTTTCAATATCAAAGCGGTTTGCCAATTGATTATGAATAATTTTTCTTTCGTACGACTGCATAGGTTCAAATGTCACACGCTGATTTAAGCGAAGTGCTTTATCCGCCATGCGGTCTGCTAGTAACTCCAAAGCCACTTGACGACGCTCACGATAGTTTTCTACGTCTAATTTCACCATTAAGAACTGCTTGGCACTTTTATTTAACACAAGCTGTATTAATTGCTGCAAGGAATTTAATGTTTGACCACGTTTTCCTATAAGCAGTGCAGCTTTCTCGCTTTTCAGTTGAAATATAACATATTTCCCTTCACGTGTCGTTTCAATTTCAAGATCATGAATATCCAATTGTTCAGCAATATTAACTAAATAAGCCTTTGCATCTTCAATTGGGTTTACTGAGGCTTCTTCTTCCTCTTTTTGATCCTCTACGACTTGTTGAACAGCTTCGAGATCACTTGGTTGTTCAGAAACTTGTGAACTTATTGTTTCAACATCATCTTTTACTGCTGGTTCGTCAAATTGAGCCATATTTTGCTGTTCAGCTTTTTCTGCCTCAATTGTTGGTCGAACCTGTCCTTCCTTAACTGTTACACGAACTTCTGCAGATCGTGCCCCAAAACCTAAAAATCCTTTTTTACCTTCTTGTAAAACTTCAACATCTACTTGTTCACGGGTTTTGCCAAGTTTCTGTAACGCCAATGAGATCGCTTCTTGTGTTGTTGCGCCTATTTGCGTAAGTTGTTTCACTTTTTAGCCCCTCCATTTTGAGCAGGTTGTGTTTTATCTTTTTCCCAAGGTTTATAAATATACAGGTTTTGCATAATCGAGATAATGTTTCCGATTACCCAGTATAGTGATAATGCTGCTGGTAATGCTATACCAAAAGAAATAATCATAATTGGCATAATGTACATCATTATTTTCATTTGAGGGTTATCCATTGCCGGACCCGTACGTAAAACTATAAATTGCATGATACCAGCAGTAATTGCTAATGCCGGTGCAGGATCTGCTAATGGGAAGATAAGGAAATTCCCTAAATCAAAAGTAGATGTAGCATTCATACGACTAATCGCATGATAGAAACCAATTAAAATTGGCATTTGAATGATTACAGGTAAACATCCAGCAAGTGGGTTAACACCTGACTCACTCATAAGCTTCATCATTTCTTGCTGATACTGTTGCTGTGTCTGTGCATCCTTAGAAGCGTACTTCTTCTGCAATTCCTTCAATTTCGGCTGAACTTCTTGCATTTTTTTAGCGTTCTTTGTTTGTTTAATCATCAATGGCAGAATTGCTAAACGAATGATAATCGTTACAACAATGATCCCCCATGCATATGAACCAAGCAAATCAGCGAAGTATTTTATCACTGATACTAAAGGCCAAACAATGAATTCATTCCAGAAGCCTGTGCTGTCTTTGGAGATTGGTTCACTAAATTCTGTACAACCAGATAGTAGTAATGCTACTGATGCTAGCGACAAAATTACCCAAAGTTGTTTCTTCAACCCTCTTCCCCCTACAAATACTATTCACTTTTTCTAAAACTATATGCATTCTTCTTCTTTATTCATTGAAAGTTTGCTACTACTGAATAAAGTTATCAGTTATTTTATCATGCATATAACGTTTCTCTCTACTAATTATTCTAACAATGTACTTGCGTATGTTACTAATTTTACATATATCCTTATGAAACAGTACCACAAAATACCCCTATGTGTATTTTACGGTACTTTAAAACATACTTCTAAAATAAATTCTTTTCGCCACTTTGGCTGCCCTCCGTATTACGCTTTCTTCAATACTTTCGCGACTCGTAGAACATGCTGCAAGCTTTGTTTCACTTCATGAAAATCCATAGTGGCCGCCGGTTGTCTGGCGATAATAACATAGTCCATATTTGGCTTTAACTCATCCTTTAATTCATGAATGCTCTGCCTAATATAGCGTTTGATCTGGTTGCGTGTTACCGCATTCCCAAGCTTTTTACTAACCGATAAACCTACACGAAATTCCGTTTGTCCCTCTTTTTCAAATATATACACGACAAACTGACGATTAGCGAAAGATTTACCCTTTTTAAACACCTTTTGAAAATCATCGTTTTTTTTCACTCGTTGGCGTTTTTTCATTTCTTTCACCTGCTACTAGATAATTATCTTTTGATCCTCATTTCTAGGTTTACCAAAAATAAAGAAAAAAAAGACCACTGATGTGTCTCAGTGGACTTATTTTATGCTGATAATACTTTTCTTCCTTTACGACGACGTGCAGCAAGAACTTTACGGCCGTTTTTCGTGCTCATACGTGCGCGGAAACCGTGAACTTTACTGTGCTTACGTTTTTTTGGTTGGTAAGTACGTTTCATTTATATAGACACCTCCTGAATGAAAGTTGAGTTTTTCAACATACAGACCTGAACATTATATAAAGTAACTAGTTATTTTGTCAATGTATTTCATAAATTTCTTTCTTTAAGCAAGTCTATGTATATCTTTTACCGCTCTCCGCCAATATATGTACTTAAGCGCAGGTATTCCTATAAGGTCTCAGATCTAACACTATCCATTCTCTCTATGCATATTCGTATGCACCTAATTTTTATTTAAGAACGGATTTTAATATTTATCTTTTTTACTTACATTAATTATCCACAGAGTACTTGTTTTTTTTACACAGAGTTGTGTATAGTATTTTTTGCATTATTTTTTATCCACAACATTTATCTACAGCTTTTACACATAAGCAGATACTGTGGACAACTCTAAAGTGTATAAATCAAAGGTATGTGGATAAGTTTCACAAACTATTGAAATGACTTTGTTTTTCTGATACGATATCTGTGCTTCACTTTGTTGAAAACTGAAATGAACATTTATTTTATCCACAACTGTTGATATGCTGTGGATAATTTTTATCACAGCCTTTGGTTAACTTTTATCCACAACTTGTGAGTTTGTGGACGAGTTGTAAAATGAACGTATTTACCATTACTATAAATGCGCTTTTTGATTGCTGTACTTGTATTGAACTGTAAAGGAGATTAGCAGCTTGGAACATTTAGAAGAACTATGGAATAATGTCCTGGCTCAAGTTGAACAAAAAATTTCTAAACCAAGCTTCGAAACGTGGCTAAAGTCTACTAAACTACTTTCTTACAATGGAAGTGGTTCTACTGTGACCATTGCTGCGCCAAATTCGTTTGCTCGAGACTGGCTTGAAAATCATTATATTCATTTGATTACAGGTATATTAACGGAGCTTACAGGCGAAGACTTGCTTATTAAGTTTGTTGTTCAAAAAAACCAGGATTCGGACGATTTCGATCTGCCAGCGCCGATTATCCAAGCAAAAAATAACGATCATCATGATATTTCACCAGGGATGTTAAACCCGAAGTATACTTTTGATACGTTTGTTATTGGCTCTGGTAACCGCTTTGCTCACGCTGCATCACTAGCTGTCGCTGAAGCGCCTGCAAAGGCTTATAACCCGTTTTTTATCTATGGGGGAGTAGGGCTTGGCAAAACACACTTAATGCACGCGATTGGTCATTATGTTTTAGAACATAATCCAAATGCAAAAGTTGTATATTTATCATCTGAAAAATTTACTAATGAATTTATTAACTCAATTCGAGATAATAAGGCACTTGATTTTCGCAATAAATACCGCAATGTAGATGTACTGCTAATTGATGATATTCAATTTCTAGCTGGAAAAGAATCAACTCAGGAAGAATTTTTCCACACTTTTAATACATTGCATGAAGAATCGAAACAAATTGTTATTTCCAGTGACCGTCCTCCTAAGGAAATCCCGACATTGGAAGATCGTTTACGCTCCCGATTCGAATGGGGGCTAATTACAGATATTGCACCACCTGATTTGGAAACTCGTATCGCCATTCTTCGAAAAAAAGCAAAGGCTGATGGTCTAGAAGTGCCAAATGAAGTTATGCTCTATATTGCGAACCAGATTGACTCCAATATTCGGGAGCTTGAAGGTGCGCTTATTCGCGTCGTTGCCTACTCATCACTTGTTAACAAGGACATTAATGCAACTTTGGCTGCTGAAGCATTAAAAGATATTATCCCTAATTCGAAGCCACGAACTGTCACTATATTAGACATTCAAAATGCAGTAGGAGAGCATTTTAATATTCGTTTAGAGGACTTTGCCGCGAAAAAACGTACAAAGTTAATTGCCTTTCCACGTCAAATCGCGATGTTTTTATCCCGCGAATTAACAGATTTTTCGCTGCCGAAAATTGGCGAAGAATTTGGTGGACGTGATCATACTACTGTTATTCATGCTCACGAGAAAATATCTTCTATGTTGAAAAATGACGTTCAGCTGCAACAAGATATTAAACAAATTCGAAGCATGCTAGGGAAATAATTCTGTGGACAACACAATCGTTTAAACACAAACTTATACACAGTCTATCTACATGTGGATAGACTGATTTTATTCACTTAAATACACTTATCCACAAATCCACAGGACCTATTACTATATCTTTTTTATTTTATATAAATAAATAATATAAATATGTGAGGGAAAATGAATGAAATTTGATATTTTACGTGACCGTTTATTAGAGGGTTTAAATGATGTCATGAAAGCTGTAAGTTCTAAAACAACTATTCCAATTTTAACGGGGATTAAAATCGATGTAACAAATGAGGGCATTCGCTTAACAGGTAGTGATGCTGATATTACAATTCAAACATTTATTCCAGTTGAAGAAGATGGTCAACAAATAATTCATATTACTGAAACAGGATCGATTGTTGTACAAGCCCGTATGTTCAATGAGATTGTACGTAAGTTACCAACAAATGAGGTTGAAATTCAAGTAACACCTGGTTTCCAAACTCATATCCGTTCAGGTAAATCTGAATTCCACTTAATTGGCTCAGATGCTGCTGAATATCCTTTATTACCCGAATTAACAGAGGATCAAAAATTTACTATTCCTGCAGATCTATTAAAATCAATTATCCGTGAAACAGTATTCGCTGTTGCCACTTCAGAAAGTAGACCAGTGTTGACAGGTGTAAACTGGCAAATAAAAAATGAAACATTAATCTGTGTTGCAACAGATAGCCACCGTTTGGCAAGACGTAAAGTTCAACTAGATAGTTTACCTGAAGTTGAACATAGTGTTGTAATTCCTGGTAAAAGTTTGAATGAGTTAAATAAAGTATTAGAGGATTCAACGAATCTTGTACAAATTGTTATAACAAGTCAGCAAGTATTATTTAAAACTGGAGAAGTATTATTCTTCTCTCGTTTACTTGAAGGGAATTACCCAGATACAACACGTTTGATTCCTGAAGAATATCAAACAAATTTAACGATTAATGGTAAATCATTATTACAAGCAATTGATCGTGCATCTCTTGTTGCTCGTGGCGATCGTAATAATGTTGTACGTTTCGAAATTTTAGATAATCAAGCTGTTGAAGTTTCTTCTAATTCTCCAGAGATAGGTAAAGTACAAGAGGAAATTCCTGTCGAGTCATTAGAAGGGGAGAACTTAAAGATTTCTTTCAGTGCGAAATACATGATGGAAGCATTAAAAGCAATAGATGGTCAAGATGTGGTTATACAATTCACAGGTGCAATGAGACCGTTTATTTTACGCTCTGTTCATGATGATGCTATTTTACAATTGATTTTACCTGTACGTACTTACTAAAATTTAAACTACTTTCGTTGGAGAAAATAAAACTCCATACTTTTAGGTTTTTATTGCTTTGGAAAACATTCGGATAGTCGCTAATTGCGACTATCTTTTTTTACTTATGACGAAATTTTAGGTATGATAGAGAGATAGACAATCTGTATTTGGAGGGAAACACAGCTATGAAGGACATTGAAATTGATGTAGAGTTTGTCACATTAGGGCAACTTTTGAAAATGACTGATGCTATTAGCTCTGGTGGCATGGCCAAGTGGTTTTTACACGAAAATGATGTATATGTAAATGGAGAAGTAGATGATCGCCGCGGTCGTAAATTACGTGATGGTGACATTGTAAATATTCCTGGATGTGGTCGATTCCGTATCGTTGGTACCGCTGGACAGTAGATTATGCATATAGAGCAATTAAAACTTACAAATTACCGTAACTATGATGCCTTAGCTTTAAACTTCTCTCCAAAAATTAATGTTTTTATTGGTGAAAATGCTCAAGGAAAAACAAATGTTATGGAATCTATTTACGTATTAGCGATGGCTAAATCCCACCGCACGACGAACGATAAAGAATTAATACGTTGGGATTCAGACTATGGTAAAATAGAAGGGGCAGTTCAAAAAAGGCATGGTATTTTACCGATTGAGCTTACGATTACGAAAAAAGGCAAAAAAGGTAAGATAAATCACATAGAACAGAGTCGCCTCAGTCATTATATTGGCCAAATGAATGTCGTGATGTTTGCACCCGAAGATTTAAACGTTGTAAAGGGAAGTCCGCAAATACGGCGACGTTTTATTGATATGGAGATTGGGCAAATTTCTCCTGTCTATTTACATGATTTATTAACCTTTCAAAAAATTTTAAAACAACGTAACCACTTTTTGAAAATGAATCAAGGTAAAGCAATGTCAGATGACGTGATGTACGAGGTTTATAATGAACAATATATTCACGCAGCTACCCAAATTATTCGAAAAAGATTTCAATTTATGGATTTATTGCAGGAGTGGGCAGAGCCAATTCACGCAGGTATTTCACAAGGGAAAGAAACGTTAGTTATTAAATACCGCACAGTAGCTGGTATCGAAAAAGAACATAATTCCAGTGAAATTGAAGGCTTCTTGCATAAAAAACTACTTGAAGCTAAGGAGCGTGAATTTGATCGAGGTGTAACACTAGTTGGTCCACATCGAGACGATTTGCAGTTTTTAGTAAATGGCTATGATGTTCAGACATACGGTTCGCAAGGACAGCAACGTACAACCGCTCTTTCATTAAAACTTGCTGAAATTGAGTTAATTAAACAAGAAACAAATGAAACACCCATACTACTTTTAGATGATGTATTGTCGGAACTCGACGATTATCGTCAATCGCATTTATTAAATACCATTCAAGGTGAAGTTCAAACTTTTGTAACGACTACAAGTGTTGATGGAATTCATCATGAAACGATGGAGCATGCACAACTGTTTCACGTGAAACAAGGAGCGATTGAAGAAAGTTAGCCCGGGGAGTTTTTTAGATTACAAAAGAATGGTAATAGTCAGCTCGGTTGACTGTTCATTCATTTACACACAATGATGTTATGAAGGAGTAGATGAAAGCCGTGGCTATAGAGAACGAAGGTTTACAAAATCAAGCTTATGAAGCCGATCAGATACAGGTATTAGAAGGTTTAGAAGCGGTACGTAAAAGACCGGGGATGTATATCGGTTCAACAAGCTCTAAAGGGCTACACCATTTAGTATGGGAAATTGTTGATAATAGTATTGATGAAGCACTTGCAGGATTTTGTACAGATATAACAGTAACGATAGAAAAAGACAATTGGATTCGTGTAGAAGATAATGGTCGTGGTATTCCAGTAAGTATTCAAGAAAAAATGGGTAAGCCTGCTGTTGAAGTTATTATGACAGTGCTACATGCTGGCGGTAAGTTCGGCGGTGGAGGATATAAAGTATCTGGTGGTCTACATGGTGTAGGGGCATCTGTTGTAAATGCTCTATCAATTGAGACGATCGTTCAAGTTCATCGTGAGGGTCATATACATGAGATTAAATTTGAACGTGGAAAAACGGTTCAAGAGCTAACAATTATTGGTGACTCAGATCGTAATGGAACAACTACACGTTTTAAAGCTGACCCGGAAATATTTAAAGAGACTACAGTTTATGAATTCGATATTTTAGCACATCGTATTCGTGAATTAGCTTATTTGAATCGTGGTATCAGAATTACAATTGCTGATGAACGCGAAGATGAAGAACGTTCTACAACGTATCACTATGAAGGTGGTATTCGTTCGTATGTAGAGCATTTGAATCAATCTAAAGAGCCAATCCATGAACCAATTGACGTTCTTGGAGAAAAGGATGGAATTTCAGTTGAAATTGCTATGCAATATAATGCTGGGTTCTCTTCAAATATTTTTTCATTTGCTAATAACATTAATACGTATGAAGGCGGTACACATGAGTCTGGTTTTAAAACAGCTCTAACACGTGTTATTAATGATTACGCGCGAAAAAACGGGCAATTAAAAGAGTCAGATGCAAATCTTACTGGTGAGGATGTTCGTGAAGGGTTAACAGCTATTGTTTCAGTTAAGCACCCTGATCCACAATTTGAAGGACAAACAAAAACAAAGCTTGGTAACTCTGAAGTTAGCCAAATTACTAACTCCTTATTCTCAGATGGTTTTGAACGTTTTATGTTAGAAAATCCTACTGTTGCTCGTAAGGTTGTAGAAAAAGGTTTAATGGCTGCTCGTGCACGTGTCGCTGCTAAAAAAGCACGTGAATTTACACGTCGCAAAAATGCACTTGAAGTATCAAGTTTACCGGGGAAATTAGCTGACTGTTCATCAACAAATCCATCAGAATGTGAAATTTATATCGTTGAGGGTGACTCTGCCGGTGGGTCAGCAAAATCTGGGCGTGACCGACACTTCCAAGCAATCTTACCGTTACGTGGTAAAATCCTTAACGTTGAAAAAGCACGTTTAGATAAAATTTTATCCAATACAGAAATTCGTGCAATGATTACAGCATTTGGTACAGGTATTGGGGAAGAGTTTACTTTAGAAAAGGCTCGTTACCATAAAATCGTTATTATGACAGACGCCGATGTTGATGGTGCGCACATCCGAACATTACTGTTAACTTTCTTCTTCCGTTTCCTTCGACCTCTCGTAGAGGCAGGTTATATTTATATTGCACAGCCACCTCTTTATCAAGTAAAGCAAGGTAAGCATGTTGAATATTGCTACGATGAAGAAACATTAAAGGGAATTTTAGAACGACTACCAAAAATGCCGAAACCAAATGTGCAACGATACAAAGGTCTTGGAGAAATGAATGCAGAGCAGCTTTGGGAAACTACAATGGACCCTGAGCATCGCACATTGTTACAAGTAGAATTAGATGATGCAATTAAAGCAAACCAAGCATTTGAGCGTTTAATGGGCGATGAAGTTGAACCGCGTCGTCAATTTATCGAAGAAAATGCTGTATACGCTAATTTAGATATTTAATTTTTCTTGAGAGGAGGTCTACACTTTGTCAGAACAAGAACGCTCCGGTGTTAAAGGAGTTAATATAACAAAAGAAATTGAAACATCCTTCCTCGATTATGCGATGAGTGTAATCGTTTCTCGTGCGTTACCAGATGTACGAGATGGATTGAAGCCTGTACATCGCCGTATTTTATATGGCATGCAAGAACTAGGGAATACAGCAGATAAAGCGTATAAAAAATCAGCACGTATCGTTGGGGACGTAATGGGTAAATACCACCCACACGGTGACTCATCCATCTATGATGCAATGGTACGTATGGCGCAAGATTTCAGCTATCGTTATATGTTAGTCGATGGTCACGGTAACTTTGGATCTGTCGATGGCGACGGAGCGGCAGCGATGCGTTATACAGAATCACGTATGTCTCGTATTGCAATGGAGATGCTTCGCGATATTAATAAAGACACAATTGACTATACAGATAACTATGATGGTTCAGAAAAGGAACCTATTGTCCTTCCAAGTCGCTATCCAAACTTATTAGTAAATGGAGCGGCAGGAATTGCGGTTGGTATGGCGACAAATATTCCGCCACATCAACTTGGTGAAACGATAGATGCAGTGATTGCACTTTCTGAAAACCCGGCTATTACAACGGAAGAATTGATGGAAATTATCCCTGGACCTGATTTCCCAACTGGTGGATTAATCTTGGGCCGTAGTGGTATTCGTCGTGCCTACGAGACGGGTCGTGGCTCTATCATTATTCGTGCAAAGGTAGAGATTGAACAAAAATCAAATGGTAAAGAAACAATTCTTATTCATGAATTACCATACCAAGTGAATAAAGCTAAGCTTATTGAAAAAATAGCAGAGCTTGTACGCGATAAAAAAATTGATGGTATTACTAACCTACGTGATGAATCTGACCGACGTGGTATGCGAGTAGTCATTGAAATTCGTAAAGATGCAAATGCTAATGTAGTTTTAAATAATTTATATAAACAAACAGCAATGCAGTCTAGCTTCGGTATTAATATGCTGTCATTAGTAAATGGTCAGCCTAAAGTAATGGGCTTAAAAGAAATGTTGCATCATTACTTAGAGCACCAAAAGGTTATTATTCGTCGTCGTACGGAATTTGACTTAAGGAAAGCAGAAGATCGTGCACATATTTTAGAGGGCTTACGTATTGCCCTCGATCATATTGACGAAATTATCGCTATTATCCGTGGATCTCGTAGTGGTGATGAGGCGAAACCACAATTGATGGAACGATTCAATTTATCTGAACGTCAAGCACAAGCAATTTTAGATATGCGTTTAGTTCGTTTAAGTGGATTAGAGCGTGAAAAAATTGAAGCAGAGTACCAAGAGCTTCAAGTCCTAATTGCGGAATTAAAAGCGATTTTAGCCGATGAAGCTAAAATTGTTGATATTATTCGTACTGAAATATTAGAACTGAAAGAACGCTTTAACGATACACGTCGTACTGAAATTATTTCTGGTGGTATAGAGATGATTGAGGACGAGGATTTAATTCCAGTCGAAAATTCAGTCGTAACATTAACGCACAATGGTTATATTAAACGTTTAGCTGCGAATACATATCGCAGTCAAAAACGTGGTGGTCGTGGTGTACAAGGTATGGGCACTAACGAAGATGATTTCGTAGAGCACCTTATGAATACATCCACACACGATACAATTTTATTTTTCACTTCAAAAGGAAAAGTATTTAGAGCAAAAGGTTACGAGATTCCGGAATTTGGTCGTACAGCGAAAGGATTACCGATTGTTAACTTACTCAATATTGAAAAAGGTGAGAAAGTAACAGCGATGATTCGTGTTGATTCATTTGAAGAAGATGCATACTTCATCTTTACTACTAAAACAGGTATTACAAAGCGTACTCCAGTTTCTCAATTTGCTAATATCCGTACAAACGGCTTAATAGCTATAAGTTTACGAGAAGATGATGATCTTATTTCTGTTCGTTTAACAGATGGCGAGAAGCAAGTGATTATCGGTACACGCGATGGCATGCTTGTACGTTTCCAAGAGGATGATATTCGCTCAATGGGACGTACTGCTGGTGGTGTACGCGGTATCAAACTTCGTGACGGTGACGAAGTGGTCGGTATGGAAATCGTTGAACCAGGACAGGAAATTTTAGTTGTTACTGCAAAAGGTTACGGTAAACGTACTTCTGAAGAGGAATATCGTTTACAAAGCCGTGGTGGCGTAGGATTGAAAACAATTCAAATCACTGATAAAAACGGTCCAATGGTAGCTGTAAAAACTGTTGATGGTTCTGAGGATTTAATGCTTATCACAATTAATGGTATGCTAATCCGTATGGATGTGAATGATATTTCATTAATTGGTCGTAGTACACAGGGAGTTCGTTTAATTCGTTTAGGGGATGACGAACTTGTTGCAACTGTAGCGAAGGTTGAAAAAGAAGAAGAATCAAATGAAGAAAATGATCAAGTAGAAGATCAAGTAGAAGAATAATAATAGGCCGATGACGACAGCTATTGTTGCCGTTCATCGGTTTTTTTAGCATAAATTATGAAAAATAAGTAATTATTTTGAATTCGTGATAAAATGAAATTAACTTTATGTTTAAGTAGTGAAATAGTGAAGAGGTGTTAATCGGGTGGAAACAATATATGTTCCAATTCCAGAATTACGTGTTGGTAAAGTGATTTCTGAAGATATTTTTGCTAATACACAATATCCAATAATTTTTAAAAATACAATAATTTCTTATGATCATTTACACGTTTTTTTTGCTTTTAATATTTCAAGAGTCCCTGTTTATAAAGATGGTAGAGAGATTCAATCAGAGACAATAGAAACAGAATTAGTTGTTCCACCAGAGGTTATTCCAACTTTTAAAAGGGTCTATGACAATTCTGTTGAGCAATTCAAAAAGGAATTTAAAAACTGGGAAGCTGGAGCAAAGGTAGATATTGCGAAAGCACGTAAAATTATCTTGCCATTATTAGAAATGGTTTTAGAAGATCGTACAATAATTTTTGATTTAAATGAGTATTCAAATCCAAAAGACTATTTGTACCATCATTGTGTAGCAACAGCATTGATTTCTGCAGTGATTGCACAAAAATTAGGTTATGACAAAGGAATTACAATTCAAGTTGCAATTGGAGGTTTATTAGCTGATTGTGGGATGGCAAAAGTTCATCCACGTATCCGTGATAAAAAAACAACCTTAACAGAGCAGGAGTTTGATGAAATTTATAAGCATCCGATTTATAGCTATCATATGGTCAAAGATTTAACAATCTTAAAGGATACAATGAAAGAGGCTATTTTCCAGCACCATGAGCGTTTAAACGGTAGTGGCTATCCGAAGGGAGAAAAAATTGCTAATATCTCTACTTTTGCACAAATTATCGCTGTTGCAGATGTATTCCACGCAATGACATGCGAACGAGTTTATAGAACAAAGCAATCTTCTTTTAAAGTTATAGAGATGATTAATGAATCTGAATTTGGAAAGTTTGATATTAAAGTAGTTCGTGCACTTATAGATATTGTTGCTGATCTTCCTATAGGAACAATTGTTGAACTATCTAATCTTGAACATGGCGAAGTAATGTTTGTAAATAAATTTGCACCAACTCGACCACTTATCAAATTAAGTCATTCAGGGGAGATATTTGATTTAAGTAAAAATCGTACCTTCTATATTTCACGTATTATAACGAACTTATAATAGACGAAAGGCAACCCATTAACATTGGCGGTTGTCTTTTTTATTTTTATTTCTGTCGACACAAGTTTATGAGGTGAAACAAAAGCATTCGTAATATCTCTAAATATAAAGAGATGAATACAAGAGAATTATTATCTACAATTCAAAATAAAGAATACCATCTCTTTGAATTAATGAATCAATATTATTTAGAACCTTTAAACATGTTGATGTAATAGAAGAATAATAGATATATAAATTATTTATTGAGAAAGTGTTGACATAGTTTTAGATTCTTGATATTATAAGTAAGTCGCCAAGAGGTGACGCATTAAACGAAA
>NZ_CP168123.1:0-14417 GCF_042019215.1 Lysinibacillus sp. RS11
TTTTTGATTTTTAATAATAATATTAATAAAAATTCTGCTGAAAACAAAATAAATGAATATGAATTTGAAATTAATTCAATCACACAAGCAATCAAAGGACTTCCAGAAACTGCAGCAACAGAAAAGGTGAAAAAAGATTTAACTACTGATTTAGAGATAAAAAAAAATCAAGTAACTGCTATTTTAAATGGGGATTGGAAAACAAATTTAGATTTACAAATTCAATCAGACGAAAAATTATTAGCTAATATAAATACAGGAGCAGCTATAAGCGCCTTTAGTCCAGAAGATTTGGAAAGTGCTATTAGTTTAAATAAGGAGTTTTTAAATAGAAATATTGAACCTATGGCTAATGATAGTGGAACTGAAGGATTATATTTTTCAAAATCCATTACAAGCATATTTTACAGCTTAACTGGAGTGATTGTTCTAGTATTTTTCTTTGGAAATATCTTAGCAGGAGAAATTGAAAAAGGAACTATTCGTTTTCTTTTCACACAACCTATTTCAAAAATGAATATATTGGGAACAAAATATTTTACTACTATTGCGGCGAGTGTATTCATAATACTCTTAATTTTTTTATTCTCATTTGTAATAAGTAGTTCTATTTTCGGCATAGGATCTACAAATTATCCAATATTGGTAAGAAACACTGATGATTTTCTTATAATTAATTTGTCGGAATTACTAATTAATAATACAGTCCTTTTTATTATGGTAATTATATTCACCATTACTTTGCTTTTCTTTTTCTCTACTATAAGTGGTAGTAGTATGCTTGCAACTGGTCTTACAATAATAACTACTATAGTATGCACAACAGCCATTTCTAAAGTTGAATTCATCTCAAGTGTAGCTCACTTAATACCGTTTTCTTATATCAATACTTGGAATGTTATAAATGGAGAAGTAACTTTAAATTTCAATAATAATAATATCACTTTCATGCACGGTGTAATTGTTCTACTTGTTTATAGTATTGTTCTTTACATAATTACATGTATTTTGTTTAAGAAAAAAGAACTTGTATAGTAATCATTAGTAATATACCTATGTTGTTATCAAAGTGAAAGTGCTGAACTATTTCTACAAAGTTCAGCACTTTTTTTGTGCGTAATCTATAGGGTGTAAGTTCAAAAGCTCGAAGACAGCACCCACTATATAAGAACCGTACCATGTCCACTTTAAATCCTTGCATAAAAAGCCGTATAAACAACGTTCATGGCTTTTTAGTGTATTTCTAAAATTGGATTCGAGAACGTTACTTTGTATATATTTGTATAAATCTGAGAGGAACTAATTCACAATCAAAACGTTAAAATTTAAAAATAAAATAAGGATTTGGCGGGTGGGAGCAATAGAACTTATAACAGATAAACTCATGATGATAGCCTTATTTATATTAATTATTCACTCAATTGAAACATTAGCGTATGCAGTGCGACTTTCTGGAGCTCGGGTTCGTTTATTAGCGTCAGCATTGTCACTTTTTAATGTAATGGTTATGGTTTCAAGACTATCTAATATGATGCAGCAACCATTTACAGGAAGCTTGATAGATAAGGCTCCTTCCGATAATGCTTTACAATTTGTCGAGAATCAATTCCGAGTCCTTATAGGTTCAGCTTCACTAGGTACATTAATAGGTATTATATGCTTACCTACTTTTGTAGCCATTTTTTCTAGAGCTATTATTCATTTAGCTGATGAAAGAGGTTCAATCCCAAATTTATTGAAAAAAGGCTTTACGTTTGAGTATTTACGCCGAGGATTCAAACATATACGTAAACCAAGCCTTTCATATTTACGAGGAATAGGTATAAGAGATATTCCTATAAAATTATTTATTATTAATATTATCATTACAGCTGTTTATACAATTGGAGTCTTGTCAGCTTTATATGCTAGTTTGTTAGTTCCTGAATACAAAACCACTGCAATTATGGCGTCTGGATTAATAAATGGTATTGCTACAATGTTATTAATTATATTCATTGACCCTAAAATCTCTATTCTAGCTGATGACGTAATCAATAAAAAAGGGAATTATTCTGAGTTGAAAAGAGCTTCTGTTATGATGATGAGTTCAAGATTTTTAGGTACATTATTTGCTCAAATTCTATTTATTCCAGGAGCACATTATGTTGCTTGGTTTGCAAAGATCATTGCATAGTAAATATTTAAAAATTAATATTAAAAGTACCCAAAGCGCCGTTTGGTAACCATTCTTTCCTTAATGTTGTAAATCCCTTTTTCTGACAGGACCCCTATGTGGTAAACTTCAGGGAAGGTGGTGATATTATGAACATAGAACAAATGATATTAGAAGGTAAAATATTTGGGGGAAAAATAGGTGGTACACGAATAATCCCTGTATGGGAGAAATTAGAAAAATCACGAAAAGAAGATTATAATTTATTTAAAGAATACTTAAGCATAATTGGTCCTCATTTTAACGCTACGGTTCCAGCAGAATTATTAGAAAAAAGCGAAGACAACGAACTTGCTGAAGCATTTAATAGAGGTGTCTTTACTGCTGACTTTTTAGCCTATTATCACGGCTGACTTTTACATAATTATTATTAATATAACGGCGCGTGAAACGATTCGAGCCGGACTATTACCCACATATCCGAATTTCAATTGCTCTTAAAGCGTTGTACGCGCGGGTTCAAAGTCAAAATGAATTCATGGTGCTTGCATATCAGAACCGCCTGGCGACCGGTTCAAATTCGTTAAAACATGTCTATACTTTATACATTCTCATACAATCCGAGTTGACATAACAACTGAATTAGGCAGTAACGATCAAGGACAAACCCTTGTTGTTACTGCCTTTTTGATTGAATCACGAGTTATTGTGTATGCAACATTTTATACATCGTTGGTTTGACAGTGTTCTTCGTCTAGATCATCAGTTACAGCATGTATAAAATCCTGTATAAAACGTTTTTCTGTTTAAAATTGAAAGAACCTTTGAAATAACTATTTATTTTGTATACGTGTTTTTATATATGGTTTTCGTGATAGTTTTCAGTTGGAATAATTAGTAATAAAAATACATAAAATTCTATATTTTTAATAAAATTTTTAAATGGCAAAAAATATGATATAGTGTAAAATGCAGTAAAAAAATAGTACATATTAGGAGAGAAAAAATGAAGAAAATTGCAACAGCTTTACTTTCATCTGCATTATTAATTAGCCCAGTAGCGTTCAGTTCACCAGCTGAAGCTAGTACCTTGGCTCAACAAGGAGAATTTGAGACTGATATCAATGAACTAGTTCCTACTGCTCCTTCGGATTCAGAGAATTTAGAGGACTCAGAGGATTTTGATGAGGTTGATGGTAAGGACAAGCCTGGTAAAAAGGCTTCTACACATAATATCTCAAAAAGTGCTTACAACTATCAGGTTTCAAAAGTCGGTGCACAAGTTTATACAGATAAGTTTATTACAGGCAAAAAATCAATGGAAATAACTGTAAAAAATTGGGAAGTTAAAACGAATTGGAATATACCTGGACAGAAGCTTACAATTACTCTATATGATTCATCAGATAAGGTGATTGATAGTGAAACTGTTGATATGACTAATCGCAAATCTGATTCAGTAAGTTTTAGTGGACTAAGCGCTTCTAGCAAATATTACGTTGAGTTTTCTGTTCCGCAAAATAAACAAACTTATTCATTTGATGGATCTATTTCTTAATAGTTAATTAAAAAAAGAACATTATTCAATGTTCTTTTTTTAATTAAACTTCACGGAGGTTTTTGCATGTTTAAAACTATTTGGAAAAGTATGTTTACTATATACATATTAATGTTACTTATTTTTGTTGTGTTTAAGTTCAATGGAGATGTACAAGACGTTATCAATACTATTCACATCAATAAGAATCGAGGGGTCGGTGTAAATTTAGTTCCTTTTGCAACAATTGAAGCTTATATAAGTGATATAGATTCTGACATCTCTTTTATAAATATTCTAGGTAATATCATTCCTTTTATACCTATGGGATTTATTATACCTATGGCTTTTTCTTCTTTAAGAAATTTTATGAAAACAATGATTACTTGCTTATTGTTAATATGTAGTATTGAGATTCTCCAATTAATTTTCTATGTAGGTAGTTTCGATGTAGACGACATTATACTAAACCAAATAAGTTGTATTATAGGATTTGTACTCTTTAAAGTTTGCAAAAATGTCTTTAAAGTTGCCTAACAACTCCTACTTTAAATGGTCGCTCTTTATAACCTTTGCACAAAGTAACGAAAGGACCATCTTATTTTTCTCGAGGCTGGGACAAAAAGAAAAAATGTTAAACCGATTGCATTTCGGTCTAACATTTTTTTGATTTAGGAAGGAACATTCTACTCATTAAAGAGAAAAAGTTATTATCTGTTTTCGCTATTTTTCAAAATAATCGAGTTCTGTCCCAGCCTCTTTTTATTTGCCATGGTATATGGACTTGACCTCATATGCTTCAATTACCCATATATCGCATAGCCAATGCCCAACGATTTTTTCCATGTCCTAATTCTGAATGAATTTGATCCATCGCTTCCTTTGCAGCTGCATATAGTTGCTTATCATGTTCGCGCAGAATACCGTAGTCTGCTGCACGTCCCATTTTTCTATTTTCCAACACACGATTCATGATCTGTCTCTGCTCACTCGTCATTAACTGGTTCATACGCTCACGGGCATATGCATGCCTAAAACCATGACACCCTCGGCCAGCTTGCGCTACTCCAGCTCGTTTGCACGCTACATTTACACCATCCCGTACCGTTGAATAAGACACATTCACTATTTGCTCTCCTGGAGATTTGTTTACCATCCAGCTTTCCAGTCGTTGTTCCAGGCGCTGTGGTACATCCACCTGTCTAAAACGACCGCCTTTTGTAATCCCCGTACCTTTTTCGATGGTCAAACACCAACCAATCCCCCTGTCATTAGGAACAAAATGTTCTACTCGCACGTTCACAGCCTCTTTGATCCGCAATCCCATTTCTCGCATCAAATCAACAGCTTTTGTTACCTCATCTGAACAATTCCCACGAATCAATCGCACTTCTTCTTCCGTATAAGATCGATTTTTCGCGTCAGATTCACTCAGAGACGTTTCTAGGCGTCTTTTCGGGCAAAACCTTACTAAAGTAACTGAATTATTTTCAAAACGCTTAGAACGTTCTTTAAACCCCTTTTCAAGTAAACGCAGAGACGTTTCAACGTTCACTCGATGCCCTTGAGAGACCCCCTTCTCGCTCAAATAAGCAAGATAGGACACATAATGTCTTTCATCTAGCTCACTGATTGACTTCACCCCATGCTCACTACGGCACCATTTCACAAAGTTTTGAGCATCTGACATGGTATTAGTCATTTGCTTCTTGGAATGAATACCACTTGTTCCCGTCTTCCTGGCATCACGTTTAGATTGACCAATTTTATCTATCGCTGTAAGCGATTCTTTCACCTCGCGCACGATCGATGTACGTCCTCGTCTCGCCATTTTAACTCCCCCTTTCCCAATTGCAGCGTCATTTGTCCCTCGCTTTGCTCGGGCACTCCACCTTAGGAGATCCGCCGGCTGCGCCAACAGACCTCCTAAGGTGTCGGATGCAT
Source organism: Lysinibacillus sp. RS11 (assembly GCF_042019215.1). NCBI lineage: Bacteria > Bacillati > Bacillota > Bacilli > Caryophanales > Bacillaceae > Lysinibacillus > Lysinibacillus sp. RS11. The sequence goes on from NZ_CP168123.1 coordinate 5,637, forward strand.
TTGTGTTCCGAAATGTATTCGATTATCAATGTGCATGCTTCAACTTTCCGCGCTTTGTTATCGGAGTGCGCCATATAATCTCCGCCCGTTTTTGCGCTGGGAGCGCAAATGGATTTGCAAGCAAATCCGAATATGCAGCTAACGCTGCAAGCAATCTTTCGATCGCAAAAAATAAAAAGAGCCAATCATATTAACGCCGATTCGCTCTTTTACTTCTTAGTCCACAATGGGACTATATTTTTTTAGTTAATCTCATCAACGTGAAAAACCATTTGTTGCATTACTTGCACCAGTTTTTCTGCTTCCAGTTCACTTAATCGCTCAATACGTTCCATCAATAACGGTATTAAATCTCTAAGATTTTGTTTGTCATGTTCTGACACCTCAACGGAAAAGTGTTCGTATGGTAAGGAAAATACATAATAATCATCTACATGTATCCACTCTTTTGTGCAATAAAGTATCGCAGCAATACGATTTTCAAAAACAATATGCGTTACATCCGCACCGATTGTTTTCACTTTTTGAACCTCATATTTCTCAATTTTTTCGATTTCCATTTTGACTCCTCCTTGATTTTTTATATAAAAAAAAGCACGTCCATTTAACCCTTCATGTGGTTAACGACCTACTTATCCCTCAAAAATATTTAGTTTTTTGTATCAGCCAATTGCTACTGGGGTGTACTCTCCCACATACAAATTAAATCCTAATTGTTTTTTACTAGACACTTAAGGGCATACCTCACCCTACCCATTGTTTTGCAGCAATCGCAATTGCTGTACCCAGTCAGCCCAAAGGCTCATTGTTGTTAAATCCGTCGTTCTCGCCGCATGGTCAGAACAAAAAAATAAAAAAATTAGTATGCTCTTAGACTAACAGAATCGCAAATAAAAAAAAAGAGCTTGCTCTCGGCATCATCAAGATCAATTCTTTATGAATTTCCTTCAGCAAACCACCGAATATAAAAAAGCAATTCTTTTCACAATTATTTTTGCCAAAAATTTTTCGCTTTTCTTTGAAAAATCTCATAGAATCGAGCAAAGCGACAGCAAATATAGCTGCTTATTTTGGAAAAATAAGCAGCTATATATTTGTAAAGGTCGTAGGAATCTCCTACCAAGTCAAAAACAACGTTTTTGGGGTATGGCATGCCATACCCGTAGCTTGCCCCTTCATCTTTCCTAGGGCAAACTGTTTGCCAAAAGACCATATTTTTGGGGCAAATCGTTTGTCCTTTGTGAAATTTTTTGTACCCATAAAAACACTAGGCTTTGCCTAGTTCCACACTGAAGGTGTGGACAGTTTTCCCTTATGCTCTTTCTAACTCTTTTTTAGGATGTGGTGCTCTTTCTAAAAGTTTATTAATTCTTTTATATCGTTTCCCTGTCTCTTCTAACTCTTCTCGAAAAACTGCTGTTACCAAAACGGGTGCAAACATTTTTCCAACAGCCACAATATCACCTGGTTGAATATCTACATCACGTAAATGTTTAGGAATATGCCAGGTATATTTTTGTTTCCACTGCAGTTTTAATACCTCGCCTTTTTTACTTCTGATGTGAAATCCTGAAAGTGTATTATTGTTTTGCATCATCATCATCTCCTATTTTTAAATTTTCAGAGGATCATTTTTTCTACGCTACTTAAAAATAAATATAGCAAACTAGAGATACGGTTTTCACCGTTTCTCTTTTGATTAAACATTGCCTAACATGGCCAATATTCGCTCACGTTCTTGCGCAAAATGAGCTTTCTTTTCTTCTGTTAATTCTTCTTCAGACTCATGACGAGTCGCAAACCATGCTGGCACTTGTTCTACTTTTCTAGCTACATTTTTTTCTGGTGCTGCAGATGAATTGGATACCGTTACATCGTTGATCTTGTTTCGAATAATGGCACTTAATAACGCTAAACGATTGCTTTTGATGTATTGATCGTTTGCTGAAATGGCTGCATCTAATGATTGATACATAATCGTTTCTAATTGCACGTTAGACAGCGTTAGCTTGTCCTCTGCTTTGATTTTCTTTAATGAACCATAGATAACACCTACAAATTGTTTAAAGCCTTCTAGAGAGCCTGTACGGGCTTGATAAAGATTTTTCAAACGAGTATAAAGATTATTTTTTTGATCAGACGACTGCTTAGTAGACGTCTTTATATCTTTTAATATTTTATTTTGGTTATTATAGTTAAGAGTCGAATTTGAGTCATTTGACGTTGATATGACAGCGTTTTGAGCCAAATCCTGATGTTTATTTTGATGTTTACTTAGATATTTATAATCCTCTTTTACGATTGCAATTTCATAAGCAGTTAGACGGTAAATGCCACTTAAAATACTTTCAAAATTAACGTGCTGCACATCAATAATGACACGACAACCACTATTCGTTTTCCCTGATTTGTTTCTAGAAAGAATAAACAGCTTTGATTGCTCCATATACTTGAAAGCTGTTGAGATCGTATTCAATCCAACCTCTAATTTGTTACTCAAATGCTCTCGGCTTACTTTGATAATGCCGTTGTATGTAAGATCATAAATCAGTTTTTCTAGCACTCTATGTACTTTCCCACCAGGATAAATTCCTTGTGTCGCCAGTACTTCTTCTAGTTGCTGAAGGCGTTCTTCTTTGAGTTGCCGATCTCCGTTTTGATTGCCGTATGTAATAAATGTTTGGACTGCTTGGTTTGGCGTAGTTTTTAGTTTATTTTTCATGGTAGTTGCCCCTTTTTGAAGCAAAAAAGCGTTTTGCATCGTGTTTCTTAACGATGCAAAACGCTTTAGATTAAGGAATAATCTTCAATGACCTTTTAATTAACTGTTGAAATGTCTTCTAATTCATACTAGAATGACATATATAGATACTATGTATCGTTCTAACAGTAAAACAAATCAGTCATTTCACGATAAGCTGCATCGTATGTTGAGGATACGATAAAGCGATTAATAAAGAGCGCCAACTCTCTATTAGTCACTGGGGAATGGCTTTTTTACGTTCGATTTAGTTATTCCTACCATACGCTAAAGTTAGCAACTTGTAAATATATTCTATGACTATTAGTTTCTATTAGTTCATTATGTCACTTATTCATTGCTTGAAGCCCTTTTAACATTTTTCATGAAACCATATACTTCTCATAGGATGGTGGACTAAAAAAATCCCCTAGCAAAGCTAGGGGATTTTTTCACTTCCTTTATACTTACCCTATATGTGATCTACTTCCACACTAATTGGAGTATAACCGTTATAATGAACGTAACAATTCTATAACGGAGGTATATATATGGAAGAACGCTTATATTCACCGAAAGAAGTTGTTGAACAATTGGAAACAAGCGCTGAGACTTTAAAAAAATACTCATTACTTTTAGAAAAGAATGGTATGAATATATCCAGAAACAAGCGTGGCCATCGAGAGTATTCAGAAGAAAATATTAAAATCATAAAGGCTCTAATTTACCTAAACAAAGAAAAGTCGGTAAGCTTAGAAGACGCTGCAAGTTTAGTTCTATCATCAGACTTTGATTTCACCATTATGCAACCTAGTATTATAGATAACGTTACAAATCCCACTATTACAACGTTATTAAGTAACGATATAACGTTACAAAACGAGGTCGTTGTAATGGTTACAAACCAACTTTTACAACTTCATGAAGAGCTGGAAGTTAAAAAAAAGAAAGATGATGAGTTCCAGAAAATCGTTACAGATAGACTTGAAGAACAACGAGATTTGATCATCCAACAAGAAGAAATGTTAAAAAAACTAAACCAACAATTAGAAAAAAGTAAGAAAAGTTTTTGGCAGAAGTTATTCTCAAAATAATAAAAGGATGCCTAGAGGACATCCTTTTACATTGCACATTTAGACATGATTTTTCTTTTCCTAACAAATGCATAAAAGGTGAATCTTCTCCATTTGTGCAGAATGGAAAAGATTCACCTTGTTTAGGATACCAATCCAACAAACAACAATCTATCCAACTAATGGACTATAAGGTAATAGATGTATGTAGGTGAACTACCTCAAAAAATATACAATTACATACATTATAGGTTTATTCACTTAGAAGCAAAACTTAATAACATCTATTCTTTATTTAATATAGAATTGACCAAGGATGCTGTCCCAGATGTCTTGACATTAACTTCAACATTAACTTCTAACTCTGGAAATATTGTGGACCAGTCATCTTCTATACTTTTCCATGCTTTGTGGTCTTCCCTATGAAGTACTTCTCCAAAGTCTAAAATATCAACTTGATAATTATTTTTAATAGTATTAATAGTTTGTTCAATGTTTTCTTTAATAAAGTTAGCAGTTCTTTTATCAATCATTTTTAAAGATTTTTCTTCTGATAAATCAATGTCACATTTAACTTCTGCTACATTTTGTTGAATATCAATTTTCACAGTTATTTTTGGAATCCCATTTTCAAATTCCCCATAAATATTTGTTTTAGATTTTGTTATTTCTGTAGTTATAGATTCACCATTAGGACAAGAGGTATTTATGATTGTGCTTTTAATATTATTCATTAAAAAATTATAAGCTATACTTTCTGATTCAGTTAAAAAACCAATTAATTTATCCTCTTTAAAAACCCCTAATCCAATGAAATGTAATAATGCAGACGTGTCAATTCTTTCAACATTATCTGGGAGTTTACCTAATTCTTTGTTCCCAACTAACTCTATTGCTGACAAAACAGTACTTTTGTGTTCATTTCCAAACGCAGTAATTAAATCTTCGGTATCAACAAATTTTGTTGAGCCCCAAGCCTCTTCGGAAGCAAGAGCAGAATTTAGAACCTTTTTTGCTGGTAATTTTTCTATAGATGTTAAGACATTTAAAACATCTTTAGCAGTAGAATTATAGGCTACAACAAAGTTAAAATCACTTCTAATTGCTTGGTCTCTAGCCAAAAAATCTAGCGCTTCCTCAATTCCTTCAGATGCAAATGCCTCCCCAAAAACAACTAATTGCATGTGCGTGAAATAAGGTCTCCTTGGAGATGACGTATTTAATTTCCTAATAGCTTCAAATAATGATTTTCCAGTTACATGATAGGTAGTAACCGGGGATTGATTACCAGAAGATTTTTCAGACATTTCACTAGCATTGATAATTTGAACTGAAATATCAAATTCATCATTAATTTTATCTATACCTAAAGCCGAAACAATAACTAATTCACTTAATTCACGCTTACTCCAACAGCCACTTAATAAAAGGGCAAATGATACTAGCAAAATTACTATAAAAGATTTTTTCATTTTTGATATTCTCCCTTAAAGTAAACTATTAAGAGGATGAACAAATTTTTAAGGAAATATACTATAATACTAAAAATTAGATGATAATAATATTTTAATTGACTATAAGAGAGTAAGTTCTGCCATTACTTTTTTATTTTTCCAATCTTTCTCTTTGAAATTTTTATTCATGTTCATACATTTTGACTTTACATAACATTAGGAAAAGGCAGTAATGACAAAGGACCCAACCCTTGTCATTACTACCTTTCTCTTCACCGTTATACTAAAGTAGTCGAATTATTTGCATAAGTATGTAAAATAACTTGTATACTAAAATTTATTAAAACTAAAAGAGTACCTACCAGTAAAGGATAGGTACTCTTTCAGCTTTTATTTTGTTTTAAGATTACTATATTAATCTCTTAAGTTCGTTATAGAAGTTTTCACGGGAACCTACTAATAGTAAAATAACTAATTCAAATTCACCATCATCATTTTCTACTAATCTGTAGGCTAATTCATAATTAGTCCCTTTATTATAGATATCGTAGCACCTAACCCCTTGTAGGTCGCCTTTTTTCAGGCTTCCTACAAGGGGATTACTACGAATGGTATCAATTGCCGTTATTAATTTAGGTACTAATGATGCGTCTGATTTACTAAGCTTTTTTAAAGCTTTATCAAACTGTTTCGAGCTCTTAAAATCAACCATAAACTATTACTACCCTTCATCAGCTAACAAGGATGCCATATAATCAGCAGTATTTGTGTGTACTTTTGATTCTTTTATCGCTGCAGCTGTCATTTTGTTTATTGCAGATGGTAATCCTTGTTTGATGCGAGTAAACTCGTCAATCAACTCTTTGCCTGATAACCCCCTTCCTTCTACTAGATCCTTAAGAATTTCACTTGAAAAATCGACTGCCTCTTCAGAGACTTGTTTAATAATTAATGATGTCCCTGTAAATTCAATCAAAGCCTCATCACTAAAGTGCATTGCATCAAAGAATTCTTTAGGAATGCTTATTTGCCTTTTACTGGATATACGGACACGTTTTAATGGATGTTGTTCTTGATGCATGATACGTTCCTCCATTCCAGAAATTTTAGTTAGTGTTTGCCCTACCCCCATAAATAGTTACCTCCTTATGCGAGAAAACCACCAATAAGCCTATCTCATTACAAGTACTTGCCCTGTACTTTCAAAAACGTAAAGAAACAAAATTTCTTGGTTTCTTGGTTCCCTTGCTATATTATACCCTAAGGTTTAAATTTTATACACTGACAAATGACTGTCTGCAGCTCTTTATTTTCATTATCAAAGCTAAAAATTTATTCTATACAATTCCATACATTCTAGGTTGACATAACAACTGAACTGCCTTTTTCGTTGAGAGACCTGTGCTTGCATATGCATTTTTTTATACAACGCTGTCACAACAGTGTTTGTCAGCTGGATCACTGGCTGCAGCGTGTATAAAATCCTGACGTTCTTTATTTCAAACTACATTTGTCTACGCAAAATAGAATTTTTTTAAAAAACCTGAAAAACAGGTCGTGCAAATTTAGAAGACGGTTTATTGGCTAGCTTAAGCTAGCCTTTTTTGTTTTTAGGGGCCTCGTCAGAAAAATGCGGATTTACAACGTGAAGAATATGCACAATTTTATTCATGAAAGCCGATAATGTAACCTGATGCTAAATGCCCGCAAACCACTGCTATGACTGACTTTTAACAAAAGTGCATAAAAAGCTGTATAAATAATGTTCATAAGAAAAGCCACAAAACACTGATATAACAGCATTTGTCGCTTTTTGGTATGTTGCCAAACTTTCATTTGGAACGTTATTTGAATTATAGGTGTATAAAATAACTGATATCACAATTTTTTTCAAGCAGGGTTTGGACATAAACCGACACACTTTTACTTATACAACGTATTAACTGAAAGTTACATATTTAATAATTAAGAATACTGAATATATAAATAATTTATTTTTATTAAATTTTGTTGTTATCTCCATATTGCACAAGACTTTAAAACTAGTAATAATAGCATTGAAAATGACTATTCTCAATAAAATACAAAATTATAATATAAAAGTATTTACACGAATATATCACTATTTTTGAAAAAAATTGAATAAAATAGTCAAAAAATGTATTATACGAGAGAAGGAGGTGATAATGTTGAAGAAAAATTTAATTAAATTAGTATTTATTTTATCAATTAGTATGAGTTCATTAGCTTTTTTTGCACAAGAATCTAAAGCTACTTATATTGATACTCTTACAAAATCTTATATTGAATACGTATCGCCACGTTATTATGTAGGTGATTACGAATATATAACTCTAACGTATGTTAACGGTTATACAACTTCTGAAAAAATTACACAACTTGAATCTTTGGCAGGTCAACTATTAGGTAGAAGTACTTTAAAACATAGTTTTACATATACGACCTATTAAATTACCGAATAAAAAGAGAACATAATGTTCTCTTTTATTTTGAAATAAATTAAGAAGGTGCCCTATGCTTGAAATTTTAAATATCTCAAAAAGACTAAATAAAAAAGAAATAATAAAAAATGTTTCCTTTTCATTACGAAAAAATGAAATAATAGCTTTAGTGGGTCCCAATGGAGCAGGTAAAACGACTCTTTTAAATTTAATAAGTAATTTAATTCAACCTGATGAAGGTGAAATATTACTAAATAAAAGTAATATTTCAAATAATAATAGTTTTTACAATTACATATCTTTTATGCAGGATTCATCAATTCTTTATGGTAATTTAACAGGGTATCAGCACTTGAAATTTATAGCTAAAATCCACAATAAAGATATCAATAATGTAAGAGAAATAATAAAAACCTTAAATATGTCTAATTATATTAATAAAAAAACAAAAAAATATTCTTTAGGCATGAAACAACATCTAATTTTGGGGATGTCTTTAATTAGTCAGCCTAAAATTCTTATATTGGATGAACCATTAAATGGTTTGGATCCTGAAAGTAGCTTACTTCTAAGAAATATTTTACTTAATTTAAAAAATGAAGATACTGCAATTCTTTTCTCGTCCCATGTTTTGTCTGAGGTGGATAAAATTGCTGATAAGATTATTTTTGTAAAAGAAGGCGAAATAATATCGATAATTGATAATAGTATTCATAAAGATAACGGAGATATTTATACTCTCGAAATAGACAATATTAGTAAAGTTATTGATATTTTTGAAAATAACAGTATTAAGATTGAGAAAATTAGCGAAAATAGGATCACAATTAAAATTGAAACTAATCAATTCAATGAAATTATGAGTCTATTATTAGAAAATGATATACAAGTTCTAGCAATTGAAAAAGCTAAAAAGAAGTTATCAGAGGATTATTACTATGATTTATTGGGTGGGAATTATGAATAAAAATTTATTGGTATTTGAATTTTTAAAATTAAATACAAGGAAAAATATTGCAATTTTAGTGTTTTTTCTTGTATTAATAACATTT
>NZ_CP168125.1:0-5871 GCF_042019215.1 Lysinibacillus sp. RS11
CTTTCAAAACTGGATAAACGTGCATTGAATGTTTCAAACATTTTGGTTAAGTCCTCGATCGATTAGTATTCGTCAGCTCCATGTGTCACCACACTTCCACCTCGAACCTATCTACCTCATCGTCTTTGAGGGATCTTACTTACTTGCGTAATGGGAAATCTCATCTTGAGGGGGGCTTCATGCTTAGATGCTTTCAGCACTTATCCCGTCCACACATAGCTACCCAGCGATGCCTTTGGCAAGACAACTGGTACACCAGCGGTGTGTCCATCCCGGTCCTCTCGTACTAAGGACAGCTCCTCTCAAATTTCCTACGCCCACGACGGATAGGGACCGAACTGTCTCACGACGTTCTGAACCCAGCTCGCGTACCGCTTTAATGGGCGAACAGCCCAACCCTTGGGACCGACTACAGCCCCAGGATGCGATGAGCCGACATCGAGGTGCCAAACCTCCCCGTCGATGTGGACTCTTGGGGGAGATAAGCCTGTTATCCCCGGGGTAGCTTTTATCCGTTGAGCGATGGCCCTTCCATGCGGAACCACCGGATCACTAAGCCCGTCTTTCGACCCTGCTCGACTTGTAGGTCTCGCAGTCAAGCTCCCTTGTGCCTTTACACTCTACGAATGATTTCCAACCATTCTGAGGGAACCTTTGGGCGCCTCCGTTACCTTTTAGGAGGCGACCGCCCCAGTCAAACTGTCCGCCTGACACTGTCTCCTGCCCCGCTAAGGGGCATGGGTTAGAATTTCAATACAACCAGGGTAGTATCCCACCGACGCCTCCTTCGAAGCTGGCGCTCCGAGATCTCTGGCTCCTACCTATCCTGTACAAGTTGTACCAAAATTCAATATCAGGCTACAGTAAAGCTCCACGGGGTCTTTCCGTCCTGTCGCGGGTAACCTGCATCTTCACAGGTACTATAATTTCACCGAGTCTCTCGTTGAGACAGTGCCCAGATCGTTACGCCTTTCGTGCGGGTCGGAACTTACCCGACAAGGAATTTCGCTACCTTAGGACCGTTATAGTTACGGCCGCCGTTTACTGGGGCTTCAATTCGCAGCTTCGCTTGCGCTAACCACTCCTCTTAACCTTCCAGCACCGGGCAGGCGTCAGCCCCTATACGTCACCTTACGGTTTTGCAGAGACCTGTGTTTTTGCTAAACAGTCGCCTGGGCCTATTCACTGCGGCTCTCATGCGCTTGCACGCTCAAGAGCACCCCTTCTCCCGAAGTTACGGGGTCATTTTGCCGAGTTCCTTAACGAGAGTTCTCTCGCACACCTTAGGATTCTCTCCTCGACTACCTGTGTCGGTTTGCGGTACGGGCACCTCTCACCTCGATAGAGGCTTTTCTTGGCAGTGTGAAATCAGGAACTTCGTCCATACGGACTCGCCATCACAGCTCAACGTTACAGTGTGCGGATTTGCCTACACACACGCCTTACTGCTTGGACGCGCACAACCAACGGCGCGCTTACCCTATCCTACTGCGTCCCCCCATTTCTCAAACGGTGAGGAGGTGGTACAGGAATATCAACCTGTTGTCCATCGCCTACGCCTATCGGCCTCGGCTTAGGTCCCGACTAACCCTGAGCGGACGAGCCTTCCTCAGGAAACCTTAGTCATACGGTGGACGGGATTCTCACCCGTCTTTCGCTACTCATACCGGCATTCTCACTTCTAAGCGCTCCACCAGTCCTTCCGATCTGACTTCAACGCACTTAGAACGCTCTCCTACCACTGACATCGTAGATGTCAATCCACAGCTTCGGTGAATCGTTTAGCCCCGATACATTTTCGGCGCAGCGTCACTCGACCAGTGAGCTATTACGCACTCTTTAAATGATGGCTGCTTCTAAGCCAACATCCTGGTTGTCTGTGCAACGCCACATCCTTTTCCACTTAACGATTACTTTGGGACCTTAGCTGGTGGTCTGGGCTGTTTCCCTTTTGACTACGGATCTTATCACTCGCAGTCTGACTCCCGTGTATAAATATCTGGCATTCGGAGTTTGTCTGAATTCGGTAAACCGGGATGGCCCCCTAGTCCAAACAGTGCTCTACCTCCAGTATTCTCATCACGAGGCTAGCCCTAAAGCTATTTCGGAGAGAACCAGCTATCTCCAAGTTCGATTGGAATTTCTCCGCTACCCACACCTCATCCCCGCACTTTTCAACGTGCGTGGGTTCGGGCCTCCAGTAAGTGTTACCTCACCTTCACCCTGGACATGGGTAGATCACCTGGTTTCGGGTCTACGACCACGTACTAATTCGCCCTATTCAGACTCGCTTTCGCTGCGGCTCCGCCTTCTAAAGCTTAACCTCGCACGTAATCGTAACTCGCCGGTTCATTCTACAAAAGGCACGCTATCACCCATTAACGGGCTCTAACTACTTGTAGGCACACGGTTTCAGGATCTCTTTCACTCCCCTTCCGGGGTGCTTTTCACCTTTCCCTCACGGTACTGGTTCACTATCGGTCACTAGGTAGTATTTAGCCTTGGGAGATGGTCCTCCCGGATTCCGACGGAATTTCACGTGTTCCGCCGTACTCAGGATCCACTCAGGAGAGAACGAACTTTCGACTACAGGGCTTTTACCTGCTCTGGCGGACCTTTCCAAGTCGCTTCATCTAACTCGCTCTTTTGTAACTCCGTATTGAGTGTCCTACAACCCCAAGAGGCAAGCCTCTTGGTTTGGGCTCTTCCCGTTTCGCTCGCCGCTACTCAGGGAATCGATTTTTCTTTCTCTTCCTCCAGGTACTTAGATGTTTCAGTTCCCTGGGTCTGCCTTCAAGACGCTATGTATTCACGTCAAGATACTACGCGATTAAACGTAGTGGGTTCCCCCATTCGGAAATCTCCGGATCAAAGCTCACTTACAGCTCCCCGAAGCATATCGGTGTTAGTGCCGTCCTTCTTCGGCTCCTAGTGCCAAGGCATTCGCCGTGCGCCCTTAATAACTTAACCAAGTTATTAAGCCTATAAAAAAACTTAAAAAAATAAATGTGTTTGTTACAATTTCAATGTCGTTTTATCCAGTTTTCAAAGAACAAGTTTTGAAGTATTTCATTCAGAAGAATGAACCTTCAAAACTGAACGCAAAACGTAATCTTACAAACCCTAGGTTTGTATTCCGAAAATATCCTTAGAAAGGAGGTGATCCAGCCGCAGGTTCCCCTACGGCTACCTTGTTACGACTTCACCCCAGTCATCGGCCACACCGTGGTAAGCGTCCTCCTTGCGGTTAGACTACCTACTTCTGGTGCAACAAACTCCCATGGTGTGACGGGCGGTGTGTACAAGGCCCGGGAACGTATTCACCGCGGCATTCTGATCCGCGATTACTAGCGATTCCGACTTCATGGAGTCGAGTTGCAGACTCCAATCCGGACTACGATCGGCTTTTTGAGATTAGCATCCTATCGCTAGGTAGCAACCCTTTGTACCGACCATTGTAGCACGTGTGTAGCCCTGGCCGTAAGGGCCATGATGACTTGACGTCGTCCCCGCCTTCCTCCAGTTTGTCACTGGCAGTATCCTTAAAGTTCCCGACATTACTCGCTGGCAAATAAGGAAAAGGGTTGCGCTCGTTGCGGGACTTAACCCAACATCTCACGACACGAGCTGACGACAGCCATGCAGCACCTGTATGTAAGTTCCCGAAGGCACCAAAATCCATCTCTGGAAAGTTCTTACTATGTCAAGGCCAGGTAAGGTTCTTCGCGTTGCATCGAATTAAACCACATGCTCCACCGCTTGTGCGGGCCCCCGTCAATTCATTTGAGTTTTAGTCTTGCGACCGTACTCCCCAGGCGTCTACTTATCGCGTTAGCTGCGCCACTAAAGCCTCAAAGGCCCCAACGGCTAGTAGACATCGTTTACGGCATGGACTACCAGGGTATCTAAATCCTGTTTGCTCCCCATGCTTTCGCACCTCAGCGTCAGTGTTAGGCCAGATGGCTGCCTTCGCCATCGGTATTCCTCCAGATCTCTACGCATTTCACCGCTACACCTGGAATTCTACCATCCTCTCCCACACTCTAGCTAACCAGTATCGAATGCAATTCCCAAGTTAAGCTCGGGGATTTCACATTTGACTTAATTAGCCGCCTACGCGCGCTTTACGCCCAGTAAATCCGATTAACGCTTGCACCCTCTGTATTACCGCGGCTGCTGGCACAGAGTTAGCCGGTGCTTATTCTGCGAGTAACGTCCACTATCTGAAGGTATTAACTTCAGTAGCCTCCTCCTCGCTTAAAGTGCTTTACAACCATAAGGCCTTCTTCACACACGCGGCATGGCTGGATCAGGCTTGCGCCGATTGTCCAATATTCCCCACTGCTGCCTCCCGTAGGAGTCTGGGCCGTGTCTCAGTCCCAGTGTGGCGGATCATCCTCTCAGACCCGCTACAGATCGTCGCCTTGGTAGGCCTTTACCCCACCAACTAGCTAATCCGACTTAGGCTCATCTATTAGCGCAAGGTCCGAAGATCCCCTGCTTTCTCCCGTAGGACGTATGCGGTATTAGCATTCCTTTCGAAATGTTGTCCCCCACTAATAGGCAGATTCCTAAGCATTACTCACCCGTCCGCCGCTAAGTGATAGTGCAAGCACCATCACTCCGCTCGACTTGCATGTGTTAAGCCTGCCGCCAGCGTTCAATCTGAGCCATGATCAAACTCTTCAGTTAAAAAGAAATTTGATTAGCTCAAATTGTTTTGCTGGCATCATGTTTGATGTCCAAAATTTTGTTTCGTTCACTAACTCAAGGTTAGCTACTAAAAACTTTATTGATTACGTTTTGCTTGTTCAGTTTTCAAGGTTCATTTATTTTAATTGGTGGAGCCTAGCGGGATCGAACCGCTGACCTCCTGCGTGCAAGGCAGGCGCTCTCCCAGCTGAGCTAAGGCCCCAAAATTTAAGAAAAAATGGTCGGAATGACAGGATTCGAACCTACGACCCCTTGGTCCCAAACCAAGTGCTCTACCAAGCTGAGCTACATTCCGTTTGTTTTATTGGCGCGCCCGGCAGGAGTCGAACCCACAACCTTCTGATCCGTAGTCAGACGCTCTATCCAATTGAGCTACGGGCGCTAATTATAAAAATAAAATGGTGCCGAGGGCCGGAATCGAACCGGCACGGTAGTCACCTACCGCAGGATTTTAAGTCCTGTGCGTCTGCCAGTTCCGCCACCCCGGCACATTTGGAGCGGAAGACGAGGTTCGAACTCGCGACCCCCACCTTGGCAAGGTGGTGTTCTACCACTGAACTACTTCCGCATGTGCATAAGATTTATTTATCCTGGCAATTATGAAATTCTAAAAATGGTGCGGGTGAAGGGAGTCGAACCCCCACGCCTTGCGGCGCTAGATCCTAAGTCTAGTGCGTCTGCCAATTCCGCCACACCCGCATATTTTGTTGGCAATTAAATGGTGAGCCATGAAGGACTCGAACCTTCGACCCTCTGATTAAAAGTCAGATGCTCTACCAACTGAGCTAATGGCTCAAAACTATGGTGCCGGCGATAGGAGTCGAACCCACGACCTACTGATTACAAGTCAGTTGCTCTACCAACTGAAAGCGACACCGGCAAATGGTGGAGGATGACGGGCTCGAACCGCCGACCCCCTGCTTGTAAGGCAGGTGCTCCTCCCAGCTGAGCTAATCCTCCTGGGTATAATGCCTAGCGACGTCCTACTCTCACAGGGGGAAGCCCCCAACTACCATCGGCGCTAAAGAGCTTAACTTCCGTGTTCGGTATGGGAACGGGTGTGACCTCTTTGCCATCATCACTAGACTATTTTAAAGACAAGATTTATTATAACACATTTTGTTATAATTGCAAGCTTTTTTTAAAAAACTTTCTTGT
>NZ_CP168127.1:0-19868 GCF_042019215.1 Lysinibacillus sp. RS11
TCCCACTCTATTTGTTCCCATGTTTTAGGGTGATACGCAATCAATTCTCTCCCTATTCCGAATAAATCAGAATTTGAAGCTTGAAGTTTTTTTACTAATTTTTCTGCTTTAGCAGTCAAGTCCTTTGATATTAAGCTATTGAGTTTCTGTATCTTCTCTTCATTGGATAACTTATCTTCCGGGAACTCTAAAATGGTTATGTCTACTTTCGCTTTAATTTCTACTTCAATATTTTCTGGGGAAGCTGATAGGACTTTTAGTTTGAATTCACTTTGCTAAAGTTATACGAAATGTAGTTCTGAATTCTCATTTCCTTTTCTTCGCTTATTTTTGAAACGAATCGAGCAACCTTTTTTTTCTGGTTAGACATGATAAGAAATAAGGTAGACTCTTCCAAAGTGAGAGACCCTACTAATGCGTGTTTATGAAATAATCCTGTGCCGGCTAAGACCACCTCGTCATCTTTTAATGAAATTAAGGGTAATGCAAAGTCCTTCCCTGGATCAAGCATATTCGTCCAAATGGACTGAACGTCTTGCTTTGGAACTAGCGTTGAGTTCTCTGCACTTGATAACAGTTCAATTAGAAATTCTGCAATGAGTGTATTTTTTTGTGTCATTTTTTCCAATATATCTTCTCCATTTCCCTCCGTAACAACGATATTGGCTGATATAGAGCTACTAGGATCACGATAGAAGATGTCTAAAAATTGATAGATGTCTTTTTGAGCTAATTCCTCTCCCAATAAAAAAATTCGATTTTTAGATGGATCAAAATCACCTGATAGTTTATTATCCATATCCATCCTTGTTTCGCGAATAGTATTCCCTTCCCCTTGAATTAAGACATTTGTCGGAATACCGTTCTTCATATCTTGGACTATGGCAGTCGTTTTGATCTTTTCATCTTGTTGTAAATCAAAGGCGGAGGCGTAAACCAACCTTCCTTCTTTAAGGAGTCTTTGATCCCAACAACCTGCTAAGAAAAACACTATTACTACAACGATTACCCAAACCGTACATTTCCTTACCATTTTTCTACATCCTTCCACTCTCTCTAAATAAAATAGAGATTCCAAATAAAAATAAGGGAATAATGAGTAACGTGACATTGGACATTTGACTGACAGCCTTATTCATCAAATCAATTTCCGACTCTTTATTAGGAATCAGGGCAACTCCACTCGCTATGGCGCTTAGTAAAAGTATATATATTGTGCGTCCTTTATTTTTATATTTTGAAAAGGTGATTAAACACCCTTCTGTAGCTAAAAAAAGGTAACTTGTTAATGTAGTAATGACATTGATAATCCAAAGAGAAATGAAAAAAAGATCGATCCTCTCAACAATTTGAAGATATAATGATTTTACAAAATATAAAACGGGTTGAGGAATGGTTAACAACTCATCTGGACTAAAGGTCACCATTGTGACTACCATGAGGAAGGTGTATAACAATGTTACAAATAGATTAGCTATAGATACAGAAAATAAGACTTTTTTTTCTCCAATATGTTGAAAGTAAGGGTACAGGATGAGGATTAACTCAAATCCAAGCATTGAAAAGTAAGCTTCCTTTGCCCCTCTAAGAATATTTCCTATTCCAGAATGTCCAATAGGAAATAAAAACCTCCAATCTACTGGATAAGTAAACATAACGATAAAGGAAATAATAATCAATAAGACGATAAGGCCAGAAACTACAACAAAAAAACTGCTGATTTCTAAAACAGTTTCTTTCCCTATATAAACTGCGGTTAGGGTCAAAAGTGCTATTACAATCCATTTAGGGGTAAGAGGTAAAACCCACATTTTAATGATGGCAGATGAATACATCAATACTAGACTAGCAACCATTACTCCGTAAATAATATAAATAATGTTTATGCTTGTTCCTGCTACCTTTCCGATTAATTGGGTAGAATAGTGGAACAATGACATTGAAGGGAATCTCCTACCGATCCCCCACATCATGAGAATAATGACTTGTATTACTATTCCGGAAAACAAGATGGACATCCAACTGTCTTGCTTTGATGTAGAAAAAACGTTAGAAGGTAAACCTAGTATCCCTACTCCTATTTGTGTTTGAATAATGAAAAATGTTAACTGAATGGTAGTCAAATTAATCCGATTTTTCATCTTTTCTCCATCCTCTTGCGTTAGATGTCTTCCAACGGTATTGGGTATTCAAATCTTTCGGTCTTACCTTCATCAACCATACTGGAGCCCTAATCAAAGTATCTTTAAGTGCAGAAAAATCGAAAGGTGCCAAAGGGTATAGATAAGGAAGACTTAATGATTTTAATTTACACATATGAATCAATATGATTGTCAAGCCAATCACAATACCAAACACCCCAAACAGTGCAGCTCCTATCATGAGGGGGAATCCCAATATCCTACAGGAGGTACTTAATTCATTTGAAGGAATCACAAAGGAAGAAATTGCCGTGATGGCCACCACAATGACCATTGTGTTTGATACAAAATTAGCTTCTACAACAGCAGTTCCCATCACTAAACCTCCTACAATCCCTATAGTTTGTGAAATGGGGTTAGGAAGTCTAATGGCTGCTTCCCTAAGTAGCTCAAGCGTTAATTGCATAATCGCTGCCTCTATTAAGGGAGGGAAAGGGACGAATTCCAAAGAACTTTTAATTGAAAACACAATCTCTACTGGAATAATTTCGTAGTTGAAAGAAATTAAAGCAATGTAAAAAGCAGGTAGACATACCGTGATGATGAAACAGAATATTCTAATTATCCTAAAAAAAGAGCTGATAGTGGTTCGCGAATTATAGTCTTCGGCTGTTTGAAAAAAACTAAAAAATGTGACTGGAAAAATCAATGCCGTTGGACTACCATCCATAACAAGTGCAACCCTTCCCTCCATCAGATTAGAAACGACACGGTCAACTCGCTCGGTATTAAGAAATTGTGGAAAAGGAGAATAAGTATGGTCTTCAATCAATTCTTCAAATGCACCTGGTGCTTGAATGGAATCAGTCTGAATATAACTAATTCGATTTTCGATTTTTTTTAAAATTTCAGGATCCGTTATATCAGATAAGTAGATTAATGCATATTTTGATTTTGATGTTTCGCCAATTTTGGAGAGTGTAATCGTTAGCTTTGAACTAGAGATACGTTCTCGAATAAATTGAACGTTTTCTGAAATATTTTCTCCAAACCCTTGGTGTGAACCTCTAATAATTCTCTCATTTTCTGGTTCTGTTCTACTGGAATGCTCATTAGGAAAAGGAGCAAGCAATAGTTTTTCTGATAATTCTTCCATAATGACACAATAGCCTTCAGGGATCATTTCAATAGCAATGTCAAGATTTGTAGTCGTTATCAACTTTGCACTTGTGATCACATGTTTTACGTCATTTAGAGTTGAATCAATTAATGGTTTTATGATATTGGTTTCCAAGCTCGTTTTATCTGTAAGAGAATCTAAAAAAAAGATTTTGATTAATTTTCCATTCTTTTTTAACTCTCTTATAAATAAATCATCAGTGTGATTTAATCCATCTTGGATATACTTTTCTTTCTGAATGATAGTATAAATGACTCTTTGATCTTCTATTCCTTTTTTTTCATTTTGTATCTTTTGGGTATTTTGATTTTGATCATTCATTGCTAGAACACCTTCTAAAATTGTATATATAAAAGAATTCCCAATATAAATATTCTTATACATCCAGAAAGTAACTAACGAAACCTCAAACAATTCAGTAATGTAATGCTCAGCTAAAACAATGAGTAAGGAAAAAGAGTTTTGACCCAAATTTGCTTGGGTCAGAAAAAAATTGTTAAAATTTAGTAGAATGCTAGACTTGAAAATAAGGTTTTAAGCACAAAAAAAGCCAAGCTGGATTGCACTCCACTTGGCTCGACGGAAACTAACTCTACTAGTCCCGTAATCGAACTTAAGTATAGCTTCACTTCTCGTTATTTTCAAGAGATTTAGTCAACTTGGGCGATTTACGGTTACACACGGAAAAAGCCCGATTTGTCTTGATGCCTAGAAAAATAACGAGAGGTGTTTTTTTATGACCGCACAAAAGAAAGATGAACGCACTAAAACATGGACATTTGTAATTTATCCTGAATCAGCTCCCGAAAATTGGCGAGAAATTATAGGGGAGGAACATACTCCTTGGGTTGAAAGTCCGTTGCATGATAAAGACGTGAATGCAGATGGTGAGGTTAAAAAACCGCATTGGCATGTATTGATGATGTACAACAGCAAAAAATCGTTTAACCAAATTAAGCGATTGACTGATGAATTAAATGCTCCGATCCCTCAACCTTGCAGAAATACAAAGGGCATGGTGAGATACTTTGTTCACTTGGACAACCCTGAAAAATATCAATATCGCAAAGAAGATATAAGAGTCTATGGCGGTGCTGATATTAAGCAACATCTGACATCTGCAAGCGAGCAGAAAAATGAACGATATGATGGGATTCGTGAGATGTGCAAGTTCGTAGACGAACATGGAATCATTGAATTTTCGGATTTGATGGCATACGCAATGGAAAATAGGGCTGATTGGTTCGAGTTGCTATGTGACAATTCAGCGTATGTAATCGGTCTTTATATTAAATCAAGACGGCATAAACAGAGTGATAACGTTGGAGCAAAGCAGCATTTGGATGAATAGGTGATTTTTTAACAGATGCATCATTAAGTCGATCCAGAATATAATCCAACTATAACCCCTTTAACAGATATATCATTAAGCTTAGCCAAATTTACAAAAATTTTGCTTTTTTTATTTTACTAGGCTACAAAGTAGCCTAGTTTTTGCATTTCTAATTTTTCATATCAGAAGCTAATTGGACAAGCATATGGCAAATGTGGCGAATACACATGCCCCTTACTCTTTTGATGTTTTGAATAGGATAAAGAAACAAAAAGGAGGTGAAGATTGTGTATTCAGGAACTTTTAATGATGGCGAATGTCATGACAATTGTGAACATATGAAAAACAACTGTTTTACGCGACCTATACTAGCGATTGATAAGAATTGTATACCATCAGAACCAAAACCACCTGAATCAATGATTGCTTTTTCATCGATCTCTCGAGGGAATAGGCGATACGTGGCGGTTGTCAATCTAAATTTGTGGTACCGGACCGAAGGGAGGATAAGGAGCAAATTTGGATTGATGACCTCACAGCACCCGAACCCTCTTGGCATTGAACAAACCACTGTTTGTTCCTGCCTACCGGCGAGGGGGCCGGAAGTTTTGAAACCTGGGTTTCAAACCGCCGGAGGCTTATGCCATCCAAGGGGCTCCCTTGGTCGCAAGTTTGAGGGGCGAAACCCTCAAGGTCTGTTGCATGCTGCAGCATGCTTTGGCGGTAGCCAACAACCCTCGGAGAGCACGTTCTCTGGGTCACAAGAGTATAAACTTCTATACTCTTGGCAAATAAATTTGCTAGAGTATGGGGGTGCATCGGTCACATGGAGTTAGCTTGGAACGCACAAAAAAATCAAATCACAGATGTTAAAGGCAAGGAAAATGAGCAAGAGCGAAAAGGCGAAATTAAGAATGACGACATTGATCTGGAGCGTACAAAAAATAATTATGACTTAGTAGAGTCAGAGAAAAATTTGTATCAGCGGGTAAAGCAGCGAGTGGATGAATTAAAAGAAAATGGTTCGAGAGTGCAAAAAAATTCAGTTGTGATGTACTCCAATATTTTGACGGTTCCTCAAGAGCAAGCCGAAAAATGGGGCGAGCAAAAAACAGATGATTATTTTAAGGCTTGTTATGAATTTTTCTGTAAGGAGTTTGGAAAAGAAAATGTGGTGAGTGGAAAAATACATAAGGACGAAACGACACCTCACATGCATTTGCACTTTGTGCCAGTCAATATAGAGAACGGTAAATTGCAGGCACGAGTAGCAATGAACAAAGCAAAAATTAATTATATCCATGACGCCTTACCGAAATTTTTACAAGAGCGTGGCTTTGATGTTGTACGTGCCAGCGGTAAAACAAAAGAGAATAACATCGAAAATATCCATGAGTTCAAAGAAATTAAAAAACGTATCAGTGAGCAAGAACAGCAACTTGATTTTCTAGAAAAAAGGGTTAAGAACAAGCAAGCGTTGAGTGAAGTGATTCCAAATGATGAGTTGCAAGTGAAGGCGAAAAAAGAAATGAAAATCGAAGTTGTGAAAACGGGGCTTTTTAGCAAAGAGGAGAAAAAAGTTGAGACTGGGAACGTAGTGATCAGTCGGGAAGATTACAAAAAAATGAAGCAAGTTGCGACAGCTGCACTGCAAATCAAAGCTGATTATGAGCGTTTATTATCGACTGACCTTGTGCGAGAAAATAACAAGTTACGTGAAAGTGAATTGCTTTTGTTCAACCAACGAAATACAGCTCATAATCAAAGAGCGCAACTCCAACATGAAAATAAAGAGCTTAAAAGTGAGATTACCAGTTTAAACGCTCACATAAGCGATTTAAGAGCTGAAATTAGAAACCTATATAAAATTACCAAAGAATTTATAAAAGAGCGTACAAGCAACGCTATGGCCTTTAAAGACGCTTTTAAGAGTTTGATAGACAAGGTGAAACAAAAAGCACCTGGTGGCGAATTTGAACGCTTAGATAAGCGGGAAAAGGCTCGTGA
The DNA here is from genome assembly GCF_042019215.1 of Lysinibacillus sp. RS11. Taxonomy (NCBI): domain Bacteria; kingdom Bacillati; phylum Bacillota; class Bacilli; order Caryophanales; family Bacillaceae; genus Lysinibacillus; species Lysinibacillus sp. RS11. The sequence goes on from NZ_CP168127.1 coordinate 6,662, forward strand.
GCGTGATAAAGGTATGGAGAGATAGAAAAGGGTTTTGATTTTTGGGTTTTTGATTTTTTGATTTTTCATTCGGGGGCGGGGGGATACTACGACATCCCCCCCCTATGGTGGGTCATGGGTCATGACCCAAAAAAAGCTACGCTGAACCGTTGATATTACTGGGTTTTTGTATTATTCACCTTAAAGGCTTATGTAATAACACCAAGATGATATAGCCATTTAGGAAAGGTACATTGCAAGAAATAATAGTAAATCTTCAGTAAGCCATATGCCAAATTTGCTATTTACCTTTGGATCTAGTGGATTAAAGTTAATACCTGTATATGTTGTAATACAATTTCCTCCCATCATCCTTAATCTCCTTTTTAAAACTAATAAAGTTATTCAAAGGCGTTTAAAGGGTAATTTGAGGGTTTTAAATGGCTTCTTATGGTTTAACTCTAACAAACTACTAAAAGACTCTTTAAACGGGTTCTATGGCGTTATTAGATAGATTGTTTTAAATAGCCAAACTCTCTAGGGAGCATTTCTTTTTTCTAGTAAATTTTGAATCTGCTATTTATATATATATATTTATTTTTTAAAAGATTAATTGATTTAATTATATTTAGGACGAGTTTTAGCCTTAGAGTTACAAGGGATTCAGAAGATTATTGAAACTTTTTTATCCCTTTATTGAAACTTTTTTATCCCTTTATTGAATCTTTTTTATCCTTTTTATCGAAACTTCAACTTCGTTGGGTTATAATAAAGATCAATAAAAGAAACTTGGTTTTCTTTAAGGTTTCATAAAAGAGATATATTTGTTTCAATAAAAAAAGGGGAGAAATGTGTTGGCTAGAAAAAATGATAAAAAACAAATAATCAACTATGAAAACAGCATTAAAAAAAGCAACGAGTTATCTATGGCTAAATTAAATCATGGTTTGTCACTTAATCAAATGCAGTTATTAGCTTATGCGATTTATTCAACGCAACAGGAAGGGAAAACAGAGTTTCATAAGGCCGACTTTGAAAAAAAGTTTGAAATAGAAAAATTTCAGACGAATCATGCCAAAGAAGATGTTCCTAAGCTTAGTCGATTACAATTTAGTCTTATTGATTTAGAAAATGATGTAGTTGATTATTTGAATGTATTCCAGCGAATTAAATACGAAAAAGGTTTATTTACTTTTAAATGGTCAGAAGATATAGTGCCTCACATTTTAGATTTAAAGGAGAAATATAATTTAACGGATTTAGATGCAAAAGCAAAATTCAAGAGTAGTTTTTCATGGACGTTGTACGACTACATAAAGGCTCACTATGGCTACTGGCACAAACCTTTATCAAAAGAAGCTTTGATGAAATTGTTTAATGTAGAGAGTGTTAAAAGCTATCAAACGAACACATCTTTGCTAAAAAAGAAAGTTATTGATGTTGCAATAGAAGAGATTAACAAGTATACGGAATTAGAAGTTTGGTATGTAGAAGAAAAAGAAGGGCGCGCAATCGTCGGTTTTGACTTCCATTGGTCTGCAGGTGAAAAAATAGCTGGTGCTACTAAAAAACAAATTAAAGAATTAAAGGCAATTACAGACGCCATTCGTGAGGACATGTTCAAATATATTAATTTAAAAAATGATGAAAATAGGGAAAAGGCAATTGAATTAGTTAAAAAATCAGAAGAAATGAGCCTTAATACATTAGAGCCTATTTGTATCACAAAAGAACGTGCTGAAATGTTAATTTTAGATGCGAATTGGTGTTTGAAAGAGTTAGAACACATGCTAGAAGTAGATAGTAAAACTCGAATGCCATTTTATAATTGGCTTGAAGACAAATAGAATATAATCATCATTAAAACACCCTCAGACAAAGTGAAAATTGAGTGCATGGGTACTTCTTTGTTTCGATTTGTCTGAGGGTGCTTTTTTCTTTGGGAATTGAATATATTCAATGATTTTAACGTTAAAAATGTGGCTTTTAAATCAATTTTAAATTTCCCATAGTGAACAATCACAAAGGTTTTAATTGACCATTTATCGAATGATATAGTAAATGAGGTGATTAGCGCTATGGAAAACGATAATCATGAGGAAACACAGAAGTCTTATTGGGCAAAAGATATTGCTGAATTACTTGATATTTCAACTTCTAACCTAAGAAGATGGTCAATTGATTTAGAAAATGTAGGTTATCGCTTTTACCGAGATGAACATAATAGGCGTGCTTATTTAGAAAAAGATATTATGCCGTTAAAAAAGCTAAAAGAATTTCTAGGAAATAGCATGAGCAAAAATGACGCTGTGAATGCCGTTGTAGCAATGTTTCCACAAGATGGAAACAGCACGATCACGATACCCGTTACTAATGATTATGTGCGTATATCTAAGCGTGAACTACAGGAGATAGTCAAAGAAGCAATTGAGGAAGAACGCGAAATGATGTTAAAAGCATTTGAAGCAAAGATGGATGATGTTGTAGAGAAAAGAGATCGAATACTAACCAAGCAATTACGAAATACATTTGAGGAAAGTCAGAAATTGATTGCGGCCACACAGAGTGAAGAAAAAACATCATGGTGGAAAAAACTTTTCAGAAATAGAAAAGGGTAGCTTTTAGAATGTATTTTCGAAGTTTCCAAGTATCTAGTAAAGGATAGAACGATGAAATATGATTACGATAAAACGTTAAAAATTGAGGTTCTCAACGAGTTTTCAAATGGTGTCCATGGAGCACAGCGACAACAAATATAGCTGCTTATTTTGGAAAAATAACAGCTAAATATTTGTAAAGGTCGTAGGAATCTCCTACCAAGCAAAAACAACGTTTTGGGGGTGTGGCATGCCATACCCATTGCTTGCCCCTCCATCCCTTCCTAGGGCAAACAGTTTGCCAAAAGACCATATTTTTGGGGCAAATCATTTGTCCTTTGTAAAATTTCTTGTACCCACGAAAACACTAGGCTTTGCCTAGTTCCACACTGAAAGTGGGGACAGTTTTCCCTTATGCTCTTTCTAACTCTTTTTTAGGATGTGGTGCTCTTTCTAAAAGTTTATTAATTCTTTTATATCGTTTACCTGTCTCTTCTAACTCTTCTCGAAAAACTGCTGTTACCAAAACAGGTGCAAACATTTTTCCAACAGCCACAATATCACCTGGTTGAATATTTGCCACAATATCACCTGGTTGAATATTTACATTAGTAGGATAATCATTTTAATTGATAATTCCATGTCCTACAATATCTACTTCAATTTCAGGTGTAATAGTAATGTTTGGATACTCTTCCTCCCACTCTATTTGTTCCCATGTTTTAGGGTGATACGCAATCAATTCTCTCCCTATTCCGAATAAATCAGAATTTGAAGCTTGAAGTTTTTTTACTAATTTTTCTGCTTTAGCAGTCAAGTCCTTTGATATTAAGCTATTGAGTTTCTGTATCTTCTCTTCATTGGATAACTTATCTTCCGGGAACTCTAAAATGGTTATGTCTACTTTCGCTTTAATTTCTACTTCAATATTTTCTGGGGAAGCTGATAGGACTTTTAGTTTGGAATTCACTTTGCTAAAGTTATACGAAATGTAGTTCTGAATTCTCATTTCCTTTTCTTCGCTTATTTTTGAAACGAATCGAGCAACCTTTTTTTTCTGGTTAGACATGATAAGAAATAAGGTAGACTCTTCCAAAGTGAGAGACCCTACTAATGCGTGTTTATGAAATAATCCTGTGCCGGCTAAGACCACCTCGTCATCTTTTAATGAAATTAAGGGTAATGCAAAGTCCTTCCCTGGATCAAGCATATTCGTCCAAATGGACTGAACGTCTTGCTTTGGAACTAGCGTTGAGTTCTCTGCACTTGATAACAGTTCAATTAGAAATTCTGCAATGAGTGTATTTTTTTGTGTCATTTTTTCCAATATATCTTCTCCATTTCCCTCCGTAACAACGATATTGGCTGATATAGAGCTACTAGGATCACGATAGAAGATGTCTAAAAATTGATAGATGTCTTTTTGAGCTAATTCCTCTCCCAATAAAAAAATTCGATTTTTAGATGGATCAAAATCACCTGATAGTTTATTATCCATATCCATCCTTGTTTCGCGAATAGTATTCCCTTCCCCTTGAATTAAGACATTTGTCGGAATACCGTTCTTCATATCTTGGACTATGGCAGTCGTTTTGATCTTTTCATCTTGTTGTAAATCAAAGGCGGAGGCGTAAACCAACCTTCCTTCTTTAAGGAGTCTTTGATCCCAACAACCTGCTAAGAAAAACACTATTACTACAACGATTACCCAAACCGTACATTTCCTTACCATTTTTCTACATCCTTCCACTCTCTCTAAATAAAATAGAGATTCCAAATAAAAATAAGGGAATAATGAGTAACGTGACATTGGACATTTGACTGACAGCCTTATTCATCAAATCAATTTCCGACTCTTTATTAGGAATCAGGGCAACTCCACTCGCTATGGCGCTTAGTAAAAGTATATATATTGTGCGTCCTTTATTTTTATATTTTGAAAAGGTGATTAAACACCCTTCTGTAGCTAAAAAAAGGTAACTTGTTAATGTAGTAATGACATTGATAATCCAAAGAGAAATGAAAAAAAGATCGATCCTCTCAACAATTTGAAGATATAATGATTTTACAAAATATAAAACGGGTTGAGGAATGGTTAACAACTCATCTGGACTAAAGGTCACCATTGTGACTACCATGAGGAAGGTGTATAACAATGTTACAAATAGATTAGCTATAGATACAGAAAATAAGACTTTTTTTTCTCCAATATGTTGAAAGTAAGGGTACAGGATGAGGATTAACTCAAATCCAAGCATTGAAAAGTAAGCTTCCTTTGCCCCTCTAAGAATATTTCCTATTCCAGAATGTCCAATAGGAAATAAAAACCTCCAATCTACTGGATAAGTAAACATAACGATAAAGGAAATAATAATCAATAAGACGATAAGGCCAGAAACTACAACAAAAAAACTGCTGATTTCTAAAACAGTTTCTTTCCCTATATAAACTGCGGTTAGGGTCAAAAGTGCTATTACAATCCATTTAGGGGTAAGAGGTAAAACCCACATTTTAATGATGGCAGATGAATACATCAATACTAGACTAGCAACCATTACTCCGTAAATAATATAAATAATGTTTATGCTTGTTCCTGCTACCTTTCCGATTAATTGGGTAGAATAGTGGAACAATGACATTGAAGGGAATCTCCTACCGATCCCCCACATCATGAGAATAATGACTTGTATTACTATTCCGGAAAACAAGATGGACATCCAACTGTCTTGCTTTGATGTAGAAAAAACGTTAGAAGGTAAACCTAGTATCCCTACTCCTATTTGTGTTTGAATAATGAAAAATGTTAACTGAATGGTAGTCAAATTAATCCGATTTTTCATCTTTTCTCCATCCTCTTGCGTTAGATGTCTTCCAACGGTATTGGGTATTCAAATCTTTCGGTCTTACCTTCATCAACCATACTGGAGCCCTAATCAAAGTATCTTTAAGTGCAGAAAAATCGAAAGGTGCCAAAGGGTATAGATAAGGAAGACTTAATGATTTTAATTTACACATATGAATCAATATGATTGTCAAGCCAATCACAATACCAAACACCCCAAACAGTGCAGCTCCTATCATGAGGGGGAATCCCAATATCCTACAGGAGGTACTTAATTCATTTGAAGGAATCACAAAGGAAGAAATTGCCGTGATGGCCACCACAATGACCATTGTGTTTGATACAAAATTAGCTTCTACAACAGCAGTTCCCATCACTAAACCTCCTACAATCCCTATAGTTTGTGAAATGGGGTTAGGAAGTCTAATGGCTGCTTCCCTAAGTAGCTCAAGCGTTAATTGCATAATCGCTGCCTCTATTAAGGGAGGGAAAGGGACGAATTCCAAAGAACTTTTAATTGAAAACACAATCTCTACTGGAATAATTTCGTAGTTGAAAGAAATTAAAGCAATGTAAAAAGCAGGTAGACATACCGTGATGATGAAACAGAATATTCTAATTATCCTAAAAAAAGAGCTGATAGTGGTTCGCGAATTATAGTCTTCGGCTGTTTGAAAAAAACTAAAAAATGTGACTGGAAAAATCAATGCCGTTGGACTACCATCCATAACAAGTGCAACCCTTCCCTCCATCAGATTAGAAACGACACGGTCAACTCGCTCGGTATTAAGAAATTGTGGAAAAGGAGAATAAGTATGGTCTTCAATCAATTCTTCAAATGCACCTGGTGCTTGAATGGAATCAGTCTGAATATAACTAATTCGATTTTCGATTTTTTTTAAAATTTCAGGATCCGTTATATCAGATAAGTAGATTAATGCATATTTTGATTTTGATGTTTCGCCAATTTTGGAGAGTGTAATCGTTAGCTTTGAACTAGAGATACGTTCTCGAATAAATTGAACGTTTTCTGAAATATTTTCTCCAAACCCTTGGTGTGAACCTCTAATAATTCTCTCATTTTCTGGTTCTGTTCTACTGGAATGCTCATTAGGAAAAGGAGCAAGCAATAGTTTTTCTGATAATTCTTCCATAATGACACAATAGCCTTCAGGGATCATTTCAATAGCAATGTCAAGATTTGTAGTCGTTATCAACTTTGCACTTGTGATCACATGTTTTACGTCATTTAGAGTTGAATCAATTAATGGTTTTATGATATTGGTTTCCAAGCTCGTTTTATCTGTAAGAGAATCTAAAAAAAAGATTTTGATTAATTTTCCATTCTTTTTTAACTCTCTTATAAATAAATCATCAGTGTGATTTAATCCATCTTGGATATACTTTTCTTTCTGAATGATAGTATAAATGACTCTTTGATCTTCTATTCCTTTTTTTTCATTTTGTATCTTTTGGGTATTTTGATTTTGATCATTCATTGCTAGAACACCTTCTAAAATTGTATATATAAAAGAATTCCCAATATAAATATTCTTATACATCCAGAAAGTAACTAACGAAACCTCAAACAATTCAGTAATGTAATGCTCAGCTAAAACAATGAGTAAGGAAAAAGAGTTTTGACCCAAATTTGCTTGGGTCAGAAAAAAATTGTTAAAATTTAGTAGAATGCTAGACTTGAAAATAAGGTTTTAAGCACAAAAAAAGCCAAGCTGGATTGCACTCCACTTGGCTCGACGGAAACTAACTCTACTAGTCCCGTAATCGAACTTAAGTATAGCTTCACTTCTCGTTATTTTCAAGAGATTTAGTCAACTTGGGCGATTTACGGTTACACACGGAAAAAGCCCGATTTGTCTTGATGCCTAGAAAAATAACGAGAGGTGTTTTTTTATGACCGCACAAAAGAAAGATGAACGCACTAAAACATGGACATTTGTAATTTATCCTGAATCAGCTCCCGAAAATTGGCGAGAAATTATAGGGGAGGAACATACTCCTTGGGTTGAAAGTCCGTTGCATGATAAAGACGTGAATGCAGATGGTGAGGTTAAAAAACCGCATTGGCATGTATTGATGATGTACAACAGCAAAAAATCGTTTAACCAAATTAAGCGATTGACTGATGAATTAAATGCTCCGATCCCTCAACCTTGCAGAAATACAAAGGGCATGGTGAGATACTTTGTTCACTTGGACAACCCTGAAAAATATCAATATCGCAAAGAAGATATAAGAGTCTATGGCGGTGCTGATATTAAGCAACATCTGACATCTGCAAGCGAGCAGAAAAATGAACGATATGATGGGATTCGTGAGATGTGCAAGTTCGTAGACGAACATGGAATCATTGAATTTTCGGATTTGATGGCATACGCAATGGAAAATAGGGCTGATTGGTTCGAGTTGCTATGTGACAATTCAGCGTATGTAATCGGTCTTTATATTAAATCAAGACGGCATAAACAGAGTGATAACGTTGGAGCAAAGCAGCATTTGGATGAATAGGTGATTTTTTAACAGATGCATCATTAAGTCGATCCAGAATATAATCCAACTATAACCCCTTTAACAGATATATCATTAAGCTTAGCCAAATTTACAAAAATTTTGCTTTTTTTATTTTACTAGGCTACAAAGTAGCCTAGTTTTTGCATTTCTAATTTTTCATATCAGAAGCTAATTGGACAAGCATATGGCAAATGTGGCGAATACACATGCCCCTTACTCTTTTGATGTTTTGAATAGGATAAAGAAACAAAAAGGAGGTGAAGATTGTGTATTCAGGAACTTTTAATGATGGCGAATGTCATGACAATTGTGAACATATGAAAAACAACTGTTTTACGCGACCTATACTAGCGATTGATAAGAATTGTATACCATCAGAACCAAAACCACCTGAATCAATGATTGCTTTTTCATCGATCTCTCGAGGGAATAGGCGATACGTGGCGGTTGTCAATCTAAATTTGTGGTACCGGACCGAAGGGAGGATAAGGAGCAAATTTGGATTGATGACCTCACAGCACCCGAACCCTCTTGGCATTGAACAAACCACTGTTTGTTCCTGCCTACCGGCGAGGGGGCCGGAAGTTTTGAAACCTGGGTTTCAAACCGCCGGAGGCTTATGCCATCCAAGGGGCTCCCTTGGTCGCAAGTTTGAGGGGCGAAACCCTCAAGGTCTGTTGCATGCTGCAGCATGCTTTGGCGGTAGCCAACAACCCTCGGAGAGCACGTTCTCTGGGTCACAAGAGTATAAACTTCTATACTCTTGGCAAATAAATTTGCTAGAGTATGGGGGTGCATCGGTCACATGGAGTTAGCTTGGAACGCACAAAAAAATCAAATCACAGATGTTAAAGGCAAGGAAAATGAGCAAGAGCGAAAAGGCGAAATTAAGAATGACGACATTGATCTGGAGCGTACAAAAAATAATTATGACTTAGTAGAGTCAGAGAAAAATTTGTATCAGCGGGTAAAGCAGCGAGTGGATGAATTAAAAGAAAATGGTTCGAGAGTGCAAAAAAATTCAGTTGTGATGTACTCCAATATTTTGACGGTTCCTCAAGAGCAAGCCGAAAAATGGGGCGAGCAAAAAACAGATGATTATTTTAAGGCTTGTTATGAATTTTTCTGTAAGGAGTTTGGAAAAGAAAATGTGGTGAGTGGAAAAATACATAAGGACGAAACGACACCTCACATGCATTTGCACTTTGTGCCAGTCAATATAGAGAACGGTAAATTGCAGGCACGAGTAGCAATGAACAAAGCAAAAATTAATTATATCCATGACGCCTTACCGAAATTTTTACAAGAGCGTGGCTTTGATGTTGTACGTGCCAGCGGTAAAACAAAAGAGAATAACATCGAAAATATCCATGAGTTCAAAGAAATTAAAAAACGTATCAGTGAGCAAGAACAGCAACTTGATTTTCTAGAAAAAAGGGTTAAGAACAAGCAAGCGTTGAGTGAAGTGATTCCAAATGATGAGTTGCAAGTGAAGGCGAAAAAAGAAATGAAAATCGAAGTTGTGAAAACGGGGCTTTTTAGCAAAGAGGAGAAAAAAGTTGAGACTGGGAACGTAGTGATCAGTCGGGAAGATTACAAAAAAATGAAGCAAGTTGCGACAGCTGCACTGCAAATCAAAGCTGATTATGAGCGTTTATTATCGACTGACCTTGTGCGAGAAAATAACAAGTTACGTGAAAGTGAATTGCTTTTGTTCAACCAACGAAATACAGCTCATAATCAAAGAGCGCAACTCCAACATGAAAATAAAGAGCTTAAAAGTGAGATTACCAGTTTAAACGCTCACATAAGCGATTTAAGAGCTGAAATTAGAAACCTATATAAAATTACCAAAGAATTTATAAAAGAGCGTACAAGCAACGCTATGGCCTTTAAAGACGCTTTTAAGAGTTTGATAGACAAGGTGAAACAAAAAGCACCTGGTGGCGAATTTGAACGCTTAGATAAGCGGGAAAAGGCTCGTGAGCGTGATAAAGGTATGGAGAGATAGAAAAGGGTTTTGATTTTTGGGTTTTTGATTTTTTGATTTTTCATTCGGGGGCGGGGGGATACTACGACATCCCCCCCTATGGTGGGTCATGGGTCATGACCCAAAAAAAGCTACGCTGAACCGTTGATATTACTGGGTTTTTGTATTATTCACCTTAAAGGCTTATGTAATAACACCAAGATGATATAGCCATTTAGGAAAGGTACATTGCAAGAAATAATAGTAAATCTTCAGTAAGCCATATGCCAAATTTGCTATTTACCTTTGGATCTAGTGGATTAAAGTTAATACCTGTATATGTTGTAATACAATTTCCTCCCATCATCCTTAATCTCCTTTTTAAAACTAATAAAGTTATTCAAAGGCGTTTAAAGGGTAATTTGAGGGTTTTAAATGGCTTCTTATGGTTTAACTCTAACAAACTACTAAAAGACTCTTTAAACGGGTTCTATGGCGTTATTAGATAGATTGTTTTAAATAGCCAAACTCTCTAGGGAGCATTTCTTTTTTCTAGTAAATTTTGAATCTGCTATTTATATATATATATTTATTTTTTAAAAGATTAATTGATTTAATTATATTTAGGACGAGTTTTAGCCTTAGAGTTACAAGGGATTCAGAAGATTATTGAAACTTTTTTATCCCTTTATTGAAACTTTTTTATCCCTTTATTGAATCTTTTTTATCCTTTTTATCGAAACTTCAACTTCGTTGGGTTATAATAAAGATCAATAAAAGAAACTTGGTTTTCTTTAAGGTTTCATAAAAGAGATATATTTGTTTCAATAAAAAAGGGGAGAAATGTGTTGGCTAGAAAAAATGATAAAAAACAAATAATCAACTATGAAAACAGCATTAAAAAAAGCAACGAGTTATCTATGGCTAAATTAAATCATGGTTTGTCACTTAATCAAATGCAGTTATTAGCTTATGCGATTTATTCAACGCAACAGGAAGGGAAAACAGAGTTTCATAAGGCCGACTTTGAAAAAAAGTTTGAAATAGAAAAATTTCAGACGAATCATGCCAAAGAAGATGTTCCTAAGCTTAGTCGATTACAATTTAGTCTTATTGATTTAGAAAATGATGTAGTTGATTATTTGAATGTATTCCAGCGAATTAAATACGAAAAAGGTTTATTTACTTTTAAATGGTCAGAAGATATAGTGCCTCACATTTTAGATTTAAAGGAGAAATATAATTTAACGGATTTAGATGCAAAAGCAAAATTCAAGAGTAGTTTTTCATGGACGTTGTACGACTACATAAAGGCTCACTATGGCTACTGGCACAAACCTTTATCAAAAGAAGCTTTGATGAAATTGTTTAATGTAGAGAGTGTTAAAAGCTATCAAACGAACACATCTTTGCTAAAAAAGAAAGTTATTGATGTTGCAATAGAAGAGATTAACAAGTATACGGAATTAGAAGTTTGGTATGTAGAAGAAAAAGAAGGGCGCGCAATCGTCGGTTTTGACTTCCATTGGTCTGCAGGTGAAAAAATAGCTGGTGCTACTAAAAAACAAATTAAAGAATTAAAGGCAATTACAGACGCCATTCGTGAGGACATGTTCAAATATATTAATTTAAAAAATGATGAAAATAGGGAAAAGGCAATTGAATTAGTTAAAAAATCAGAAGAAATGAGCCTTAATACATTAGAGCCTATTTGTATCACAAAAGAACGTGCTGAAATGTTAATTTTAGATGCGAATTGGTGTTTGAAAGAGTTAGAACACATGCTAGAAGTAGATAGTAAAACTCGAATGCCATTTTATAATTGGCTTGAAGACAAATAGAATATAATCATCATTAAAACACCCTCAGACAAAGTGAAAATTGAGTGCATGGGTACTTCTTTGTTTCGATTTGTCTGAGGGTGCTTTTTTCTTTGGGAATTGAATATATTCAATGATTTTAACGTTAAAAATGTGGCTTTTAAATCAATTTTAAATTTCCCATAGTGAACAATCACAAAGGTTTTAATTGACCATTTATCGAATGATATAGTAAATGAGGTGATTAGCGCTATGGAAAACGATAATCATGAGGAAACACAGAAGTCTTATTGGGCAAAAGATATTGCTGAATTACTTGATATTTCAACTTCTAACCTAAGAAGATGGTCAATTGATTTAGAAAATGTAGGTTATCGCTTTTACCGAGATGAACATAATAGGCGTGCTTATTTAGAAAAAGATATTATGCCGTTAAAAAAGCTAAAAGAATTTCTAGGAAATAGCATGAGCAAAAATGACGCTGTGAATGCCGTTGTAGCAATGTTTCCACAAGATGGAAACAGCACGATCACGATACCCGTTACTAATGATTATGTGCGTATATCTAAGCGTGAACTACAGGAGATAGTCAAAGAAGCAATTGAGGAAGAACGCGAAATGATGTTAAAAGCATTTGAAGCAAAGATGGATGATGTTGTAGAGAAAAGAGATCGAATACTAACCAAGCAATTACGAAATACATTTGAGGAAAGTCAGAAATTGATTGCGGCCACACAGAGTGAAGAAAAAACATCATGGTGGAAAAAACTTTTCAGAAATAGAAAAGGGTAGCTTTTAGAATGTATTTTCGAAGTTTCCAAGTATCTAGTAAAGGATAGAACGATGAAATATGATTACGATAAAACGTTAAAAATTGAGGTTCTCAACGAGTTTTCAAATGGTGTCCATGGAGCACAGCGACAACAAATATAGCTGCTTATTTTGGAAAAATAACAGCTAAATATTTGTAAAGGTCGTAGGAATCTCCTACCAAGCAAAAACAACGTTTTGGGGGTGTGGCATGCCATACCCATTGCTTGCCCCTCCATCCCTTCCTAGGGCAAACAGTTTGCCAAAAGACCATATTTTTGGGGCAAATCATTTGTCCTTTGTAAAATTTCTTGTACCCACGAAAACACTAGGCTTTGCCTAGTTCCACACTGAAAGTGGGGACAGTTTTCCCTTATGCTCTTTCTAACTCTTTTTTAGGATGTGGTGCTCTTTCTAAAAGTTTATTAATTCTTTTATATCGTTTACCTGTCTCTTCTAACTCTTCTCGAAAAACTGCTGTTACCAAAACAGGTGCAAACATTTTTCCAACAGCCACAATATCACCTGGTTGAATATTTGCCACAATATCACCTGGTTGAATATTTACATTAGTAGGATAATCATTTTAATTGATAATTCCATGTCCTACAATATCTACTTCAATTTCAGGTGTAATAGTAATGTTTGGATATCTTCC
>NZ_CP168126.1:0-10960 GCF_042019215.1 Lysinibacillus sp. RS11
TTTCAGTTAAATTGAATGCATAAAGTTCTGTATAAAATCAAACCTTATTTCGCTCTCTAAAAAAGGCTGTCAAATCTTGCTTTTAAAAGGAGGTTAGCACCTCCTTCCTGGTTCTTGCGACGGTTCTTCTTCCGGTACCGCTATGGTATATGGACTTAGCCTCATATACTTCAATCACCCATGTACCGCATAGCCAACGCCCAACGATTTTTTCCATGCCCTAATTCTGAATGAATTTGATCCATCGCTTCTTTTGCAGCTGCATATAGTTGCTTATCCTGTTTGCGCAGAATACCGTAGTCTGCCGCACGTCCCATTTTTCTATTTTCCAACACACGATTCATGATCTGTTTCTGCTCACTCGTCATTAACTGATCCATACGCTCACGGGCATATGCATGCCTAAAACCATGACACCCTCGGCCAGCTTGCGCCACTCCAGCTCGTTTGCACGCTACATTTACACCATCCCGTACCGTTGAATAAGACACATTCACTATTCGCTCTCCAGGAGATTTGTTTGCCATCCAGCTTTCCAGTCGTTGCTCCAAGCGTTGTGGTACATCCACCTGTCTAAAACGACCGCCTTTTGTAATCCCTGTACCTTTTTCGATGGTTAAACACCAACCCATACCCCTGTCATTAGGAACAAAATGTTCTACTCGCACGTTCACAGCCTCTTTGATCCGCAATCCCATTTCTCGCATCAAATCAACTGCTTTTGTTACCTCATCGGAACAATTCGCACGAATCAATTGCACTTCTTCTTCCGTATAAGATCGATTTTTCGCGTCAGATCCCCCTAGAGACGTTTCTAAGCGCCCTTTCGGACAAAACCTTACTAAAGCAACTGTATTATTTTCAAAGCGCTTAGAACGCTCTTTAAATCCCTTTTCGAGTAAACGTAGAGACGTTTCAACGTTCACTCGATGCCCTTGAGAAACCCCCTTCTCGCTCAAATAAGCGAGATAGGACACATAATGTCCATCATTCAGCTCACTGATTGACTTCACCCCATGTTCACTACGGCACCATTTCACAAAGTTTTGAGCATCTGACATGGTATTAGCCATTTGCTTCTTGGAGTGAATACCACTTGTTCCCGTCTTCCTGGCATCACGTTTAGATTGACCAATTTTATCTATCGCTGTAAGCGATTCTTTCACCTCACGCACGATCGATGTGCGCCCTCGTCTCGCCATTCTAATTCCCCCTTTTCCAATTGCAGCGTCATTTGGCCCTCGCTTTTCTCGGGCTCTCCACCTTAGGAGATCCGCCGGCTGCGCCAACAGACCTCCTAAGGTGTCGGATGCATTTGTGCTCCGATATGTATTCGATTATCAATGTGCATACTTCAACTTTCCGCGCTTTGTTATCGGAGTGCGCCATGTAATCTCCGCCCGTTTTTGCGCTGGGAGCGCAAATGGATTTGCCAGCAAATCCGAATATGCAGCTACACGCTGCAAGCAATCTTTCGATTGCAAAAAAATAAAAAGAGCCAATCATATTAACGCCGATTCGCTCTTTTACCTCTTAGTCCACAGTGGACTATATTTTTTTAGTCAATTTCATCAACGAGAAAAACCATTTGCTGCATTACTTGCACCAGTTTTTCTGCTTCCAGTTCACTTAATCGCTCAATACGTTCCATCAACAACGGTATTAAACCCCTAAGATTTTGTTTGTCGTGTTCTGACACCTCAACAGCAAAATGTTCGTACGGTAGCGAAAATACATAACAATCATCTATTTGTATCCACTCTTTTGTACAATAAAGCATTGCAGTGATACGATTTCCAAAAACACTATGCGTTACATCCACACCGATTGTTTTCACTTTTTGAACCTCATATTTCTCAATTTTTTCGATTTCCATTTTGACTCCTCCTTGATTTTTTATATAAAAAAAAGCACGCCTGCTTAACCCTCCATGTGGTTAACGACCTACTTATCCCTCAAAAATATTTAGTTTTTTGTATCAGCCAATTGCTACTGGGGTGTACTCTCCCAAATACAAAATAATCCTCAACCTTTTTTTATTATCCAATACAGGGCATACTTCGCCCTACCCATAGTCTTGCAGCAATTCAAAGATTGCTGTATCCAGTAAGCCTCAAAGGCTCGTCATTGTTCAATCAACCGTCGGCCTACCCAGGTAAGCGACACATAAAATAATAAATAGTTATAGTATTAGTTTACTAGATTGGCAGAAAAATTAAAAGAGAATATCTTCTTTATTCCTTTGCATATAGAAGAATAAAGATGAAATTAAGGAGAGGGATTGGATTGACTATAGGAGAAATTTTAAAGGCACTAAAGCAAGGTAAATCGTTGGCTGACATAGGGAAGGAACTAACTGTAGGTAAAGAAAAGTTAAGTAAGATACTTAAAGATGCTGGCTATGTGTTCAATCGAAGAACGGGATGGACTTTCACTCGAACAGATCAAGAACCGTTAAACAAAGATTATACGGATTTTATAACACCAAGTAAAAGCGTAAAAAAACCTACGAACATTCCAACGAAGAAACAAACCAACGTTGGTTCAAAGATTGTTTTAAAGGAATCAACTAAGGAAAGAACTAACGTTATTAGGAAACGTTCTTCTTTTGACATAGATATAGAACTCATGAAGAACTTAAAAATACAAGCAGTTATTCATGACAAAAACGTTTATGAAATCGTAGAAAATGCGATCAGAAAAGAATTAGCTGAACTGAAAAATATGAAATAAATTATTTGACCTAAAGCGCAATTAAATACTTTAAAAGTGACGCAGTTCATACCTTCGAGCGAAGCGACAACAAATATAGCTGCTTATTTTGGAAAATAACAGCTGAATATTTGTAAAGGTCGTAGGAATCTCCTACCAAGTCAAAAACGTAGTTTTTGGGGTTTGCCCGGGCAAACCCGTTGCTTGCCCTCCATCTTTCCTAGGACAAACTGTTTGCCAAAAGACCATATTTTTGGGGCAAATTGTTTGTCCTTTGCGAAATTTTTTGTACCCATAAAAACACTAGGCTTTGCTTAGTTCTACACTGAAAGTGGGGACAGTTTTCCCTTATGCTCTTTCTGACTCTTTGTTAGGATCTGGTGCTCTTTCTAAAAGTTTATTAATTCTTTTATATGGTTTCCCGGTCTCTTCTAACTCTTCTCGAAAAATTGCTGTTACCAAAACGGGTGCAAATATTTTTCCAACAGCCACAATATCACCTGGTTGAATATCTACATCACGTAAATGTTTAGGAATATGCCAAGTATATTTTTGTTTCCACTGTAGTTTCAATACCTCGCCTTTTTTACTTCTGATGTGAAATCCTGAAAGTGTATTATTGTTTTGCATCATTATCATCTCCTATTTTTTAATTTTCAGAGGACCGTTTTTTCTACGCTATTTAAAAATGAATATAGCAAACTAGAGGTTCGGTTTTCACCATTCCTCTTTTGATTAAATATTGCCTAACATGGCCAATATTCGCTCACGTTCTTGTGCAAAATGAGCTTTCTTTTCTTCTGTTAATTCTTCTTCAGACTCATGACGAGTCGCAAACCATGCTGGCACTTGCTCTGTTTTCCTAGCTACATTTTTTTCTGGTGCTGCAGATGAATTTGATACCGTTACATCTTTGATTTTGTTACGAATAATGGCACTTAGTAATGCTAATCGGTTTGTTTTAACGTATTGATCGCTCGCTGAAATGGCTGCATCTAATGATTGATACATAATCGTTTCTAATTGCACGTGAGACAGCGTTAGCTTGTCCTTTGCTTTGATTTTCTTTAATGAACCATAGATAACCCCTATAAATGGTTTTAAGCCTTCTAGAGAGCCTGTACGAGCTTGATAGAGATTTTTTAAACGAGTATAAAGATTATTTTTCTTATCAGACGACTGCTTAGTAGACGTCTTTATATCTTTTAATATTTTATTTTGGTTATTATAGTTAAGAGTCGAATTTGATTCATTTGACGTTGATATGACAGCGCTTTGAGCCAAATCCTGATGTTTATTTTGATGTTTACTTAGATATTTATAGTCCTCTTTTACGATTGCAATTTCATAAGCAGTTAGACGGTAAATGCCACTTAAAATACTTTCAAAATTAACGTGCTGCACATCAATAATGACACGACAACCACTATTCGTTTTCCCTGATTTGTTTCTAGAAAGAATAAATAGCTTTGACTGCTCTAAATACTTAAAAGCTGTTGAGATCGTATTCAATCCAACCTCTAATTTGTTACTCAAATGCTCTCGGCTTACTTTGATAATGCCGTTGTATGTAAGATCATAAATCAATTTTTCTAGCACTCTATGTACTTTCCCACCAGGATAAATTCCTTGTGTCGCCAGTACTTCTTCTAGTTGCTGCAGGCGCTCTTCTTTGAGTTGCCGATCTCCTTTTTGATTGCCGTATGTAATAAATGTTTGGACTGCTTGGTTTGGTGTAGTTTTTAGTTTGTTTTTCATGGTAGTTGCTCCTTTTTTGAAGCAAAAAAGCGTTTCACATCGTGTTTCTTAACGATGCAAAACGCTTTAGATTAAGGAATAATCTTGAATGACCTTTTAATTAACTGTTGAAATGTCTTCTAATTCATACTAGAATGTCATATATAGATACTATGTATCGTTCTAACAATTAAAAAAATTAGTCATTTCACGACAAGCTGCATCGTATGTACTAGATACGATAAAGCGATTAATAAAGTGTTGGTAGCACTCTATTAGTCACTGTGGAATGGCTTTTTTACGTTCGATTTAGTTATTCTTACCATACGCTAAAGTTAGCAACTTGTAAATAAGTAATGTCATAGTGTTTTAGCGCCCCCAAAACTTCCAACGAGATTTTTGGGGCATCTTTTTCAGTTCTTCAATATCATCTTGTAATTTTTCAATCAATCCAATCAGTTTCTCTTCACGTTCTTGGCTAAATTTAAGTTGATTTTTCATTTCTTCAAAGTGTTGAGAATGATCGATGGGTGCTGGTAACTCTTTATTTTGAAGACTTTCGATTTGCAGCTGCATCTCCATCATCATTTTTTGTTGTAATCCGATCATTTCAATTATTTTCTCCATCGAATTAGGATGGACCATCATCTCAGATTCTCTTTTTATGACCTCTCCACCGAATTTCTCAAATAATTTTTCCTCGACCTCTGCAAAATCTGTCCGTTTAACCCCTTTTTCTCGTTGTTTTTGAATAGTTTCATGGATTAAATGAATTCGTTTAATTTGATAATCGTTATAAACCCGTTGATTATTGTTATCTGGATCTTTCAATACATCCCCGAGCCAATCCCGTTTTTCCCACTCACGTAGCTGATGTGCTTCAATTGCTAATTCTTTTGTTATTCTTCCAATTGGCATTAACATTTCCCCACCTCCGATAGCCTAAATTTAACTATAAATAAAGCTAAATTTAACTTTATTTTATGATTGTTTTAGGCTAACTTATGTCTATTTATATAGGTTTCGATGTTTTTTTAGACAAGGTGAAACAAAAAGCACCTGAGAGCGAATTTGAGCAGGCGATATCGGAAATTAATCGAAAACCCGAAATTAACTGGGTTCAGTGAACCTGGATTATGGAAATTTAGCGAATTTATATATTCATAGGTTTATTTTTTGTGTTTTTAAAACACTTTATTTATTGAAAGAGTTAACTCTTCTTAATAACAATATAAAGGGAGTGTTGGAATGAAAGAAAATACTTGGAAATTCCAAAAAATGGATGTTAAGAAATCATCTGTAAGTGATTTTAACTGGCTTTCTAAAGAACAGTTAAAACAGATTAAACATCTGTTAAATCATCTGAATTTAGAAATAAATTTAGATAAAAAAATTATCGAGCAAAACGCTGTAGAATTAACAATTGGATTTGATTCAAAAGAAGTTAAAGCTATTATGCAAGAAGCACAGCTAGATGAGAAAACTAAAATTGAGATCCAAACCGGTAAAGGTCTGCCATTCTTTGCGAGAATTACTCATATTGAAGGAGAATCAAACGAAGATGGTTCTTATATTCAGCATCTCGTTACAATCGAAGATAATGTGATTATTATTGACCAAACAGATAAAACAACTTCAAAAACTGTAGAAGTAGCAGATCTTATGAAAGCATTAAATACTACCGTTCCTAATACAAATGATATTTCTCCCCAGGGAGTACCATGTATACAAGATGGATGTTGTGTATTTAATGAGCCTGCATGGGTAGGAGGTCCAATGATTCCTGTTATGTATAATTGGTGTGGTGCCAACTGTGGTAGTGGAACTCCAGTAAATTCTACAGATACTTGCTGCCGAACTCATGATAATTGTTATACTAGTTTTACATCTTATCCTGACCGTTGTTCTTGTGATAAAAACTTAATTAATTGTATTAAAGGGCAAACAAACCCTGGTGCAAATCAAGTCAGAATTGCATTCCAAGCTAAGTTGGCAGCCTATTGCTAAAAAAATTATAAATCCAGTAAAAAGGGGGATTCATTCATGGGAAATGATATTAAACCTACTTATGTTACATTTTGTTCAAAACATCCAAATTGTTGCTACTTTAAGGGATGTCCTGCCGAATTTGGCTACGATGGAAATAAAGGTAATGAATGGTTTATTCGATGTGATGAACACTGCAAATAAATAACATACGTGGTATGATTTTTTATAGAATCAAACCTTAACATTAATCATGTTAAGGTTTGATTTTTTGTATAAGCTAAATTTATGTAAATTAGTATTCAACTTTTATATACTTTAATTAAACATATGGGTAAAGAAGAGGGCGGTGCCATTTGCGAAGAAAAATTTTTACGTATTTATCAATAATTTTCTTGTTTTTAACATTTCTTATTTATGGATTAGCTCCACAATCTATCCTGGAAATTAGCTTAACAATTCCATTTATTTCAGGGATTTTAGGATTAATATTTGCTATTTTAGGGATAAAAGGACCCACTCGTATGATTTTAGTTGTCCTAAATTCGTTTATATTAGTAGTGTTTATCGGGATATATCTAATGGCTTTTTATGGATTTAATAAACCTTAAAAGAACCACAGTTATTTTTAAAACTGTGGTTCTTTTAAGGTTTATTTTCATTTTAAGTTCTAATATGCTTTCAGTTCCTTCTATTATTCACAGTTTTAATCACTTCAGATAATTGCAAGATTACTAATTCTAATTTATCTAGCTTCTTCTCAAATCTTACAAATAGGTAAACTGTAATAGCAATTGGGAAACCAAAATTCCCGGTTAAGGTAATCCACATTGGAATATCTTCTGTTGTTATCATTAGACGTTTCTCCTTTCATTATTAACTTGAGAAAAGGTTATGAACGATGAACGATTTAATTGATTCAAAACATACAACTTCTATATTTTTTATACCATTCAAGGGAAGCAACCATAATGCGAAACTATATTAATCTCTTATTTACAATCTCTACTTTAGTTGAATAAATCCGTTTCCAACTTGGTTTATTGATAAATTTTCCAGAGGTAGTGCGTGCGTTAATAAATAGTTATATACATAAACTGGATTTAAGTAGGATTCAGTGGAGTTAATAAGTTTTAAAATTAACGTTGCAGAACCAGCGACAAATGGCGCTGCCATAGATGTTCCAGTTAATTCTACGAAATCGTTATTTAAATGTGTTGAGAGGATATTTTCTCCAGGTCCCACAAAATCAAGATTATCATTTGAATTTGAAAATTTTGAAGGCGTCTGTGCTTCAGAAATAGAGCCAACTTGAATGACTTCCTTATAGAAACCCGGATAGGATATCTCAATTGTTTCTTTATCTCCGTCCCCCTCATTTCCTGCTGCTGCTATTAACACTATTCCTTTGGAATGTGCCATTTTAATAACTTTATGCAATTCTTCATTAGCTTCGGTACCTCCTAATGACATATTTATTACACTTACTTTTTCGCCATTAGGGCCAACCCATTCCATAGCATATTTAATTGCATTAATTAAACTACTATAGCTTCCTTTACCATGTTTATCGATTACTTTTAATACAAGTAAATTACTCTTAGGTGCAACACCAACTACACCTTTATTATTATCTAAGGCTGCGATTATACCTGAAACATGAGTACCGTGACCTAAATAATCATTATAAATATCAGTTTTTCCTTCGTCATCTTCTGTGAAATTAAAACCTCCAATTATATTACTCTTTAAGCTTGGATGATTGGTTTGAATTCCACTATCTAAAACAGCAACTATAATACCTGAGCCCTGATCTGTCTCATCCCATATTTCTCTAGCTTTTATTTTATCTAGATTGTCAGGAGCAGTACTTAAGGCTTTGAACATCTTAACTATTTTCCCTGGTTTTACAATAATCTTATTGTTTATCATTTAATCATCTCCTTTGTAAATTAAGTGATAAATAAGAGATATTTTGAAACAAAAAAAGCCGAAAAGTTCGGCTTTTATTCAGAGAAAATATTTTGAAATTTGTCTAAATTAAATCCTAAGATTTCCTCCTTTTCATTAGTTTCTTTATCTTCAATGATTGTAAAAGGTACAGCGTTAATTCCATGTTCCTGTAGATAATTAGAAACGTCAGGATCTTCTGTATTCATAGGAATAAACGGAATCTCTCGCTCATTCAACCATTTTTTTAAGTTAGCACAATGACCACAATAATCGCTAAAGTATACTGTTACTCGTTTGTTGTTCAAATTTTCCACACTCCTTTTTGTTTTCAAAATAATAAGTGGGAAAACTTCAAAAAAATAAATCGAATAAAAAAATATTAAAAACAGAACAAATGTTCTTGTTAGAGGTTTATAATTGAGTAATATATTCCACTTATGTAAATAGAGAGAATTTAAGGGGGGGGAACTATGGGAAAAGAAATTAACCTTAGTAAATCTAACATCCTATGTACAATTGATGAAAGTGACTTAAAAAAAGAACCATTAATAGCCGGATTTCTAAAAGATAATCATCATTCTGAACTTTATGAGAAGACCATTTTGAATCCCACAATAGAAAATAAAAATAAAGTCGAAGAAATGTTTAAATTATATTACGAAAAAGTAAGAATGGATGCATATATTTTTAGCTTAATTAAATATTATGCAATTGACTTTGATAAAAAAATAAAAAAATTGAATAATAGATATCTTTTGATTTTGGATAAGCCTACCATTAATGATGAAAAAGTAAATTTAATGGATTCCATCGAAAATTCAATGCAATTTACAACTGAATGCAAAACATTAAGAGATGAAATAACTGATGAAAAAATTATTAGAGCTTTAAACTCTTTAACTGATTACCAATACAAAATCCTGGATTTAATCTATGTAAAGGGTCTAACTAAAAAAGAAATTGCTGTTCTAGTTAATTCCACACCACAAAACATCTCGAATATTCACAAAAAGGCTCTGAGAAAATTAAAATTGTAGATAAATTTTACTGAAAGAAGGCGAAGAAAATGGAAAAGGATAACCGCGATTGTTATGACTGTTTTGAGGATTATTTAAAAAAGTTCGAGGGCTCTATAAGAAAAGCACTATATCAAACACCATTGAGTGAAAGGGAAGATTTAGAGCAAGAATTGCATATAAAAATATTCGAAAAAACAAGAAATATAGATTTTCGAGAAGAAGCACCTAGTTTTTGGAGCGTTTTAGAAAAAATGTGTTAGAATCTGATTTACTTTTTTTCTTCTAAAACACTTATATAAATATAACGGTGACATAGCCAAGAGGTTAAGGCAAAGGTCTGCAAAACCTTTATCCTCGGTTCAATTCCGAGTGTCACCTTATATCTTCCATATGAGGTGATTCAAATGGTATTAGAAGATAAACTGGCCAAGTATAATCAAATTAAAATCGATCTATTAAAAATGTCAAAACATCTTGATTTTTGTGATGAAACACAAAAAGACCTTTACCAAAATATTTGTGTAGAATACTCTAAAGAGCTTAAGGAAATTAAAAAAGCTTTAGAACAAACTTATGGTATTGAGATTTGTAATTATGACATAAGTAAATAGATACCTTATATCAGGAAACCCTAAAGGGTCTCTAAATTGACCGTCAACCGGATTTTTGTTTACCCACTTATACAACTCCATGCAATCCGAGTTTACATAACAACTGAATTAGGCAGTAACAACAAAGGACAAACCCTTGTCGTTACTGCCTTTTCACTTTAGAAGCCCGTTATTGTATATACAGGGTTTTATACATCGTTGGTTTGACAGCGTTTTTTAGCTGGGGATCCAGCAGCAGCATGTATAAAATCTTGCATACTCTCTCCTTGGCGATGGTTTTATTGAACCAGTCACTGTTCACATCATTTTAGACGAAAGGCAGTAATAACAAAGGATAAATCTTTGTCATTACTGCCTTTTCGTTTAATTATCTCCCTCAGACTTTGCTATTTATATCTTCTATTTTTATTTTTTGTCTTTCTAATTCGATTCTTTCGAATTCCACTTCTAATTCCCTATGCAAGCCGTGCCTCCAACTTGGCAATTAGCTGCTGCACATGTGCCCGCCATTCGTCCCAGCTCGACGATTCTTGCCACAGCTCCGCCAGATCCCCCTCGCAGTCTCCCTCAATATCAGCCCAAATCACATTCAAATGCTTCAGCAAAGACCCAAGCGCGGCTCGATCGGCTGTGAACGCCCGTACTTGTGTCAAGGAGCGCTCCTCCTCCTCATGATCGTAGTCCAGGCTGCCATTCTCCTGGAACTCGATATACAGCTCTGCGAGGGCAAGTACTGTTTCGTCATAAAGGAAATCGTCTTCTCGAAACTTCGCCATCAATTCGCCCAAATCCAACGTGTCACGAGGAAGCAAGTCCTCGATCGCTGTCAGTAGATCCAACCCTTCATCGCTTTCCAATGCTTTGATTCCCCATGCTCCCATTCGGCTTCCTCCCTGTCTGCGTCTTTCTTTTTTCATTGTAACATTGTTGTCATACCAACCG